>NZ_JALNTI010000017.1:0-25367 GCF_023161925.1 Pseudoalteromonas sp. 2CM32C
CGAACTTAGTAGTGAGACAAAACAGCGCGAAGGCGAGCGCCGCACAAGGCAAACAGGCACAACGTAGCATCCCATTTGCTATGTGACTTTTTACCGCTGTGGGCACCACGACATTACGCAGGCTTCAAATTGTAGAAAGCCCGACTAGCGATAGTCGGGCTTTTTTACGTCTGCAGAAAAGTAATATTCACATTCCCTTCTCTAAAGCACCGCGTCTGTTGAGCAAAGCGTCTCTTTGTGAAAAGTGTTTTGGTTATTCAATCCACTGGCCTATGGTAGGTAACATTTCACTGTGATTCTCTACCGCTGTGGGCACCATGACATTCTACTGCGTAGCGCATCGACTTCAAATTGGAGAAAGCCCGACTAGCGATAGTCGGTTTTTTACGTCTGCAGGAAAGTAATCTTCAGTATTCCCTTCTCTAAAGCGAAGCGTCTCCCAAACGAAGCGCCTCATTGTGAAGAGTTTTTTGGTTATCTAATACATTACCAGATGATGACGCAGAATTAGCTCTTTGGCTCTTTAGCGCAGGGTACAGCGCCACTGCTATGAAGCTGTTATCCTACTCTAAATGAAAGAAAGTCCGACTCGAAAGAGTAGACTTTTATATGGCTGTAAACCTTTAACAGTTTGGCTTGTGGTGTTGGAGTGTTCTATCTTATGCATTCGGTTATTTATTAAAGAAACTTAGTTGCAGGGGTAAAAATTAGAATCAAAAACGCCAACTCAAGGTTGGCGTTTTAATTATGAGGCTAAAGGTTATTTTTAAGCTTTAGGGCCTGCATTTTTAATATCGTCAGATACGTCGTATTTAGCAAAGTTTTCTGTAAAGTCAGCAGCCAATTTAGCTGCATATTCATTATATTTAGCCTTATCTTCCCACGTGTTAATAGGGTTAAGAAGGTTGCTATCAACACCTGGTACTGCAACTGGTACGTTTAAGTTCAATGCATCAATATGTTGAGTTTCAACACCGGCTAATTTACCTGACACTATAGCGTCAATTACAGCACGTGTAGTTGGTATATCAAAACGCTTGCCGATACCGTAAGGACCGCCAGTCCAGCCAGTATTCACTAGGTAAACTTTAGCGCCAAACTCACGTACACGTTTCATTAGAAGCTCAGCATAAACACCTGCAGGACGTGGGAAGAACGGTGCGCCAAAACAGGTTGAGAATGTAGATTCTATATCGCTTGTTGAACCAATTTCGGTTGAACCTACTTTAGCAGTATATCCGCTTAGGAAGTGGTACGCAGCGGCTTCTTCACTCAGTACAGATACAGGAGGTAATACGCCACTCACATCACATGTTAAGAATACAACAGCTTTAGGCTCACCTGCGCGGTTTTCTACTTTACGCTTTTCAACATGTTCTAATGGATACGCAGCTCTGCTATTTTGGGTCAGGCTTGTATCGTTAAAATCTGGCACACCTCTATCATCAAGCACAACATTTTCTAAGATAGTGCCAAAGCGGATAGCATCCCAAATAACAGGCTCATTCTTTTGTGAAAGGTCGATACATTTTGCGTAACAGCCGCCTTCGATGTTAAATACACTACCAGGTGCCCAGCCATGTTCGTCATCGCCGATTAGGAAGCGAGTTGGGTCAGCTGATAACGTTGTTTTACCAGTGCCAGATAAACCGAAGAATAATGCTGTGTCGCCAGCTTCACCAACGTTAGCCGAACAGTGCATTGGTAATACACCCTTAGCTGGTAATAAGAAGTTTTGAACTGAGAACATCGATTTTTTCATTTCACCAGCGTAGCGCATTCCCGCCAGTAATACTTTACGTTGTGCAAAGTTAATAATTACGGTGCCATCGCTGTTAGTGCCATCACGTTCTGGTTCACATACAAACGATGGTACGTTCATCACTTGCCATTGTGGTAAGTTTGAAGCGTTATAGTTTTTAGGTTCAATAAACATGTTTTTGGCAAAAATGTGATGCCATGCAGTTTCTGTTGTGACAACTACAGGTAAATAATGCTCTGGGTCAGCGCCAACTTCTAGGTGAGAGGTGAAGTGGTCATTACTTTGCACATGTGCTTCTACGCGTGCCCATAAAGCATCAAATTTGTCAGCATCGAAAGGACGGTTTACATTGCCCCATTGAATTTCATTTTGTGTTGTAGCTTCTTGTACAATAAAACGATCTCGAGGTGAACGGCCTGTTCGTTTTCCTGTAATGGCTACGAAAGCACCATTTGCGGCTAAAGTTCCTTCGCCACGGCGGATCGCATGCTCGACAAGTTCAGCTGCGGTTAAATCGACAAAACGTGTAGCGCTTGTAATCATGTTTATACCTAACTATGTATGAGAGTTTGAACGGGATAGCTCTGGGTAAATAGTGCCCTTCAGCTGTAATGATAGTAACAGAAGGTTTTCAGATATTCGAGCCTGTAAAGCCCTTAAAAACATATATATTTGCAAAAAAACATGAATAATTTCAATGATACCGGTGTCATTAAATGTCACTTTTTATGACACCGGTATCATCTTTTTATAATATAAAACCGCCTATTTTGCGGCTTTATATAGGAAGATGAGCTGAGATGGAGTTTTTAGTTGAAAATACTCTTAATGTCTTGCTCATTAAACGTATATTCTTTTAAGCAGTAATGACAGTTGATATTAACACTGCCGTTTTCTGCTACATCATCGAGTAGTTCTTGTTGTCCTACATTAACTAATGCGGTGATTGTTTTGTCGCGACTACAGCCACATTTGAAACGTATGCTTTGTGGTTCAAAAACACGTGGATTATCTTCATGGTACAAACGAGTTAAGATTGTATTTGCATCAAGATTTAATAACTCTTCATCTTTTATCGTATTGCTGAGTGCTTCTAGGTGGGTGAAGTCTTCAATTGACTTCTGTTTATCAACAGGTAGTACCTGCAAAAATAAACCACATGCCTTTGCACTGCCTTCGGTTGTATTGGTTGCAAACCATAAACGAGTTTTTAACTGCTCTGATTGCTCAAAGTAACTTTCAATACACTCACTTAGAGTGTCATGCTCTAGAGGGACTATACCTTGGTAGCGCTCACCTTTATCTGGCGTAATAGTAATAACCATATAGCCATTACCGATTAGTTCTTTGACAGTGCTGCCTGTCACTTCATTTTGTAGACGAGCAATACCACGCATATTTTGCTTATCATCACCATTTATTACTGCATATTTAACGGGTCCGTCACCTTGCAGTTGCACGGCTATTTCACCTTCAAATTTTAATGTAGCGGTAAGTAAGCAAGTAGCGACCAATAGCTCACCTAGTAATGCTTTTACAGGTGCAGGGTAATTATGGTTTGCAATCATTTCATTGTAGGCACTCTCAATTTGAACGAGTTCGCCACGAACATCTAGTTCGTTGAATAAATAACGGTGAAGTAAATCTTGTTGCATGAGCGGCTATACCTAACTTGATTTCATTTTTAAAAGTTCGCGTCTTTGCTTTTTATCGGGTTTTTTATCCGGATGAGGAGCAAAAAAGCTATTATTTTTACGTGCGATGCTGTTTTCTTCGCGTTTGGCGATACTAGCATCAGATTCTTGGTACAAGGTCTGAGCAATGGGGGCGCTTTGTCGTTTTTCAAGCACCTTAGTTATGGTTACGATTTTTTCATCTACGCCTTGAGCGAGTTTCACTACCGCACCAACCTCGACTATTTTACTCGCCTTTGTTCGCTGTCCATTATAATGCACTTTACCGCCTTGTACCATTTCCCTTGCTATCGCACGTGTTTTATAAAAGCGTGCTGCCCATAACCATTTATCTAATCGAACTTTTAGGTTATCTATGAGGTCAGAGTCTTTATTACTATTACTTTTTTTACTCATAACGTGTTTGTACCTGCAGTAATTTATTATCTAAAATTTACCACGAAATCTATCTAGGATGAAGGTATTACAGTGGGCGTTTGTTTTTTGTTCAAGTAAATAGAAGTTATTCATTCTGTTTACAAAGTTTAATATTAGTGTGCTTGTTGAATGAAAAATGAAAGGGTACTATGGGGTCGCGCTTACGCAGTAAATTAAAAAAAGAACACTATTTATGGAACAGCAAATCCAACAGCTAAAACACATTTTAACTCGATTACCGCATGCTAAATTAAGTGCGTTAGTCACGCTATTAGTTGTTGTTTACCTTGCATTTTTATTATCAAAATTGGTTTGGCTTTTATGGCCTCAACCTCAGGTATCTTTACTTAGTCCTACTCAGTTTGCCACACAGTCATCGGGAACAAGTAATAATTCGGCACAACGCATTGTTGAGCAGTTTTTGTTTGGTAAAAAAACGGTAACAAACAGCGCTAATACTGCAAAACAATCACAAATTATTAATGACGCCCCTGAAACACGTTTAAGTATTAACTTAACAGGCATAGTAGCTGTAAGTAATGATGATAAAGCAGGCGTTGCAATTATTGAGTCGCAGGGCAAGCAGGTTAGCTACCTTGTCGATGAAGTTGTATCTGGGACCCGTGCAAAAGTAGCGCAAATCCTTCCTGACCGTGTCATTTTAAGTGTAAATGCCCGTTTTGAAACGCTTATGCTTGATGGACTCGATTTTACCAAAACAGTCTCTATGCCGGTGCTCGCTGCAAAAGATGAGCAAGAAATGGGACCGCAACGATTAGATGGCAGTGAAGAACAAATAAATGCGACTGCAGACCCAGAAGTAAAAGAAGCCATTATAGAAACACGCGAAGAATTATTAGAAGAACCCGGTAAGCTTTTTGATTACATACGTGTATCTCAAGCAATGAGTGAAGGTGAGCTAATTGGTTACCGCTTAAGTCCGGGAAAAGAACCCGCACTATTTAAGCAAATGGGATTAAAAAATAACGATTTAGCTGTTTCTATTAACGGCTATCAATTAACGGATTTAAAACAGGCTATGTCAGCCATAAACGAGCTGCGCAATAGCACCGATGCTACTATCACCATTGAGCGTGATGGTGAGCAAATAGATGTGCAATTTAGCCTGCAATAACTTAGCTTTGGAGTTTTAACATAATGGTTCAGGTGCTACACCTCACAAAAATTAAAAAAGGGTTAGCTAAGTACGCAGCACTTTTTTTGGCGGCAAGTATATCTTTGTCTGTTTCTGCAGTTGAATATGCAGCAAACTTTAAGGGAACTGATATCAACGAGTTTATTAATATTGTTGGTAAAAACCTTAATAAAACGGTGATTATAGATCCTAACGTACGTGGCAAAGTGAATGTACGTAGCTATGAGTTAATGGATGAAGATCTTTACTATCAATTCTTTTTAAATGTATTAGAAGTTTACGGCTACTCAGCTGTTGAAATGGATAATGGCATTATTAAAGTAGAAAAAAGTTCTGATGCTAAAAAATCGAATGTGCCACTAATTACTGAAAACAGTTCTGCATCGGGCGATATGATGATCACCCGCGTGGTGCGCGTAAAAAATGTAAGTGTGCAAGAACTAGGACCATTAGTTCGTCAATTTAGCGATCAAAAAGATGGTGGCCATGTTGCTAACTTTAATGCTGCAAACGTAATGATGTTGACTGGCCATGCTGCATCAGTAAACCGCTTAGTGGAAATTATTCGTTCAGTTGACCAAGCCGGTGATAAGCGTGTTGATATTGTAAAGCTTAAATACGCAACGGCTGATGATGTTGTTTCTGTAGTAGAAAATATTTATAAAGATAGTGGCAAAGGAAGCGTACCAGAATTTTTGATTCCTAAAGTCGTAGCCGACGGCCGTACCAATAGCGTAATTGTAAGTGGTGAAGGGCAAGCCCGCACACGTGCAATTGAATTGATTAAGCGCCTTGATGGTGAGCTTGAAAGCCAAGGCAACACTAAGGTGTTTTATTTAAACTATGCCAAATCGGAAGACTTAGTTAAGGTTCTTCAGGGTGTAAGTAAAACGTTAACCGAGGAAGCTCAAGGTAGCGCAACTAAAACGCGTTCGCGTAGTAACAACGAAACCAGCATTGAGGCACACCCAGAGTCAAATTCACTAATAATTACTGCACAGCCCGATACTATGCGTTCATTAGAGTCAGTTATTGAACGGTTAGATATTCGTCGTGCACAAGTATTAGTTGAAGCAATTATTATTGAAGTAATGGAAGGTGATGGCGTTAATTTAGGCTTGCAGTGGATTTCAGAGCAAGGTGGCATGCTGCAGTTTAATAATGGTACAACAGTACCTGTTGGCTCATTAGCTGTTGCAGCAGAGCAAGCGCAAGATACAACAGTTACCCAAAATATTATTGGTACAGAGTCAGGTAATGTTACACCTTACACAGAAACCACCGAAGGTGACTACGGGCCGCTTGCATCATTACTAAGCGGTATTAATGGCTTAGCACTGGGCGTTGTAAAAAACGACTGGGGCGCAATTATTCAGGCTGTTGCAACCGACACTAACTCAAATATTTTGGCAACGCCTTCAATTACCACCATGGATAACGAAGAAGCCTCTATTTTAGTGGGTCAAGAAGTACCTATTATTACCGGATCTCAAACGGGCACTAACAATAGCAATCCATTTCAAACGGTTGAGCGTCAAGAAGTGGGTATTAAACTTATTGTAACGCCACAAATTAACGATGGCTCAGCGGTGCAGCTGACTATTGAGCAAGAGGTATCGAGTGTAAGTGGTGCAACTGCGGTTGATATTTCAGTGAACAAACGCGCTATTAAGACAACGGTTATTGCCGATGATGGCGGTATGGTTGTTTTAGGTGGCTTAATAGACGAAGACGTTCAAGAAAGTGTATCTAAAGTTCCATTATTAGGTGATATTCCTGTTTTAGGGCACCTATTTAGGTCAACAAACACGACTCGCCGTAAGCGTAACTTAATTGTATTTATCCGCCCAACGATCATCCGTGATGGGGTGAGCATGAATAAGTTAAGTTTTAACAAGTATAACTTTATTCGTGGTGAGCAAACTAAGCAGCAAGAAGATGGTATTGATTTAATGCCAATGACCGATACCCCTGTACTACCAGAGTGGAATGATGAGCTAGTGCTTCCACCAACTTATGAAGAGCATTTACGTAAACAAAATGCACAAGAGCGTAAAGATGACTAATGCGATACAAGAGATAAACCAAGACGTGGTTCATCCTAATACGCATAGTGCAGATGAGCCCTTAGCTGATGACGTACTCGTTGAGTTACCAGCAAAACGTTTACCATTTTCGTACGCGCGACGTGCGGGTGTTTTGCTCAGTGAATATCAAGGCCAAACTACCGTGTACTTTCGTGGTGAGCTTGATTTAGATGTATTACTTGAAGTGCGCCGAATCGCAGGTCATGGCTTTAAATTAGAGCAGCTTGATGATGACAAGTTTGAATTGTTACTAGAGTCATCTTACCAACGTGATAGCTCTGAAACGCAGCAAATGATGGAAGATATTGGCAACGAAGTTGATCTGTTTTCTTTAGCTGATGAGCTCCCGCAAACTGAAGATTTATTAGCTGGTGATGACGATGCGCCCATTATAAAACTCATTAATGCGATGCTTAGCGAGGCTATTAAAGAGGGGGCGTCAGATATTCATATTGAAACGTTCGAGCAAGAACTTGTTATTCGTTTCAGGGTTGATGGAGTTTTAAAAGAAGTATTAAAACCAAATCGTAAACTTGCCTCATTGCTTGTATCGCGTATTAAGGTAATGGCAAAACTCGATATAGCTGAAAAACGTATTCCGCAAGATGGTCGTATTAGCTTGCGTATTGCAGGACGTGCAGTAGATGTGCGTGTATCAACCATGCCGTCGAGCTTTGGTGAGCGAGTAGTATTACGTTTACTTGATAAGAACAATGCTCGCCTAAACCTAGAAGATTTAGGTATGACTCCAAAAAACCGTGAGTTGTTTGCTGACTTAATTAGTAAGCCGCACGGGATTATTTTGGTAACAGGACCAACGGGTTCTGGTAAAAGTACCACCTTGTATGCAGGTATGAGCCAAATAAATTCTCGCGATCGTAATATTCTGACTGTAGAAGATCCTATTGAATATGAGATCCCAGGTATTGGTCAAACGCAAGTAAATACAAAAGTAGATATGACGTTTGCAAGAGGGTTGCGTGCTATTTTACGTCAAGATCCCGATGTTGTAATGGTGGGTGAAATACGTGATCTTGAAACTGCCCAAATAGGGGTTCAAGCATCACTTACTGGTCACTTAGTTATGTCTACACTGCATACAAATACGGCGTCTGGTGCTATTACTCGAATGGAAGACATGGGCGTTGAACCGTTTTTGCTTTCTTCATCGCTATTAGGTGTTTTATCTCAGCGCTTAGTGCGTACGTTGTGCAACAGCTGTAAAGAAGGGCATGTGGCAGACGAACGTGAATGTCAGCTTTTAGGTGTACCATTTGAGAGCAAGCCAACGATATACCGTGCAATAGGCTGTGAAGAATGTAACTTTAATGGTTACAAAGGTCGTACTGGTATACACGAGTTACTTGTTGTAGATGAAACAATTCGAGAAATGATCCACAACGGTAAAGGTGAGCAAAGTGTAGAAAAATACATCCGCACTCATAGCCCAAGTATTCGCCAAGATGGTTGCAGCCGTGTGCTTGCAGGAAAAACCACGCTTGAAGAAGTGCTGCGTGTTACCCGTGAGGAAGGCTAATAATGGCTGCGTTTGAATATCGGGCATTAGATGGCCGCGGCAAAGAAAAAAAAGGTATTTTAGAGGCCGACACCGCCAAGCAAGTTCGTCAGCTTCTGCGCGATAAAAGCTTAACCCCTTTAGAGGTTGTGCCTGCGGCTCAGAGTGATAAACAGGTAAAGGGGGAGAAAGCACCTTTATTTGGTAGCCTTTTTAAACCAAGTATTTCTACATCTGAACTTGCGCTCATCACACGCCAGTTAGCAACGTTAATTCAGTCAGCATTACCAGTTGAAGGTGCGGTAATGGCGGTGGCTGAGCAGTGTGAAAAACCACGTTTAAAACGTATGTTAATGTCGGTTCGTTCAAAAGTTGTTGAAGGCTATACCCTTGCTGATGGTATGAGTGAGTTTCCCCATGTGTTTGACGACTTATATCGTTCAATGGTGGCTGCGGGTGAAAAGTCTGGGCATCTTGACCAAGTACTTAATCGCTTAGCCGATTACACCGAGCAGCGTCAGCATATGCGTAGTCAAATAACACAGGCTATGGTTTACCCAACTATTCTAGTTATTTTTGCCATTGGTATAGTGTCGGTTTTATTAGGTACTGTTGTTCCTAAAATACTAAAAACCTTTGAAAAAACTAAACAAGTATTACCTTGGACCACCGAGTGGGTAATGGCTGGGAGTCATTTTGTACAAAATTACTGGTTTATTAGCCTACTAGCCATCACCGGCATTGCGATTGGCATTAAGTACGCATTAAAAAAACCACAAGTGCGCTTTTGGTGGGACGACCGTGTGCTGCATATGCCGGGTATTGGTAAGGTGGCTCGTGGTATTAATACCGCTCGCTTTGCTCGTACGTTAAGTATTTTATCTTCAAGCTCTGTGCCACTACTTGAAGGAATGCGGATTTCTGGCGATGTACTCGTAAACGAAAAAATCAAGAAGTCGGTAGCCGACGCAGCTGACAGAGTAAGCGAAGGTGCAAGCCTTAGAGCGGCTTTGCAGCAAACTAAGTTATTCCCGCCGATGATGCTACATATGATCGCCAGTGGTGAAAAATCAGGTGAGCTAGAGCAAATGCTAGAGCGTGCAGCGAATAACCAAGACCGTGAATTTGAAAGCATGGTAAACGTATCGCTTAAGTTATTAGAGCCTGCAATGATTGCATCTATGGCTGTTATCGTTTTATTTATTGTTATGGCCATTTTGCAGCCTATTATGGCAATGAACAAAGCAGTTGGGCTCTAAATTTAAATAGTTTTTATATATTAATGGTTTTACCTAAACCATTTTTGCTTAGTGTTTTTAGAATAATGAGGTAATTACGTGAACAAACAATCAGGTTTTTCTTTACTAGAAGTAATGGTGGTACTGGTTATCATCGGGATGATTATGTCTATTGTTGCGCCAAATATTATGGGCCAACAAGAAGAGGCCGCTATTGATAAAGCGCATTTAGATATTCAGCAGCTTGAAGATGCGATGAGCTTATACAAGCTTAAAAATAAAAGTTACCCAAGCACAGAGCAAGGTCTTGAAGCGTTAGTGACTAAAACGTCTATTGAGCCTGTTCCAAAGCGTTTTCCTGATGGCGGCTTTATCAGCGAATTACCAGAAGATCCATGGGGTAATACATACTTATTAATAAGCCCAGGTGAAATTGGTAAATTTGATATTTTCTCTATGGGACCAGACGGTGAAGTCGGTACCGACGACGACATTGGTAACTGGGATGAAGAAAAGCAGTAATGAGTCAGTCTACTGAGCTTAACCTAAATGTACTTTTTGAAGACTTACTATGAACGTAGGTCTTCAATCAATGCACAAGAAAAAGGGCTTTAGCTTAATCGAGATTTTAGTTGTATTAGTGGTTATCGCTTTTGCAACAAAAATGGTGGTATACAGCTTAGATGGCGGCGCTGAAGATGAGTTAGATGCTCAAGCGCTTAGGTTGCATACCACCATTAATATGGCGTCAGAATTTGCAATTTTAAATCAGGTAGAGCTTGGCTTACTCGTTGAAAAAAATACCCTAGAATACTTAGTATTTGATGGAGAAAAATGGGTAACCTTTGACAGAGAAGAGTTATTTAAACCCATAGAGTTGGAGCCACGCCTAAAGCTTACCCTCAACTTAGAAGACCTTGCATGGGCTCAAGATAATCTACTTGAACAGTCTAATTGGCGAGAGCTTATGAGTGGTGGTGAAGACGATAGCTTACTCGAACTTAAAAAGCTTAAAATACCTCAAGTACTTATTTTATCGTCGGGCGAAGTAAGCGCATTTCAGTTAATTCTTGAGCTAAAAGATCAAAGTGACCCTGTTTACTTTATTGAGGGTGAATTTACAGCACCAGTAAATTTAAGAAGAGAGCCAGAGTAATGACATTAAGTAAAGGCTTTACCTTGTTAGAAGTACTTGTTGCTTTGAGTATTTGTGCAATGGCAGGTATTGCAGCAATGCAAGCCACTGGCGAGCATATTCATCACCTAACAACAATTGAAGAACAAACATATGCCTCCTGGGTTGCTGAAAATGTCATTATCGAACAACGGGTAAAAGGCGAACAATGGCAAGGTAAAAATAACTTACGTGGTAGTGAGGTTATGGGGGGTGTTGAATGGTTTTGGCAGCAAGAGGTTGTGCCCACTGCAGATAAAAGCTTTGTTAAATTAACCATAAATGTATTTATCGATGAAAAGTACGAACAGTCAGTCTATGAGCTTTCAACGTATTTAAATAAAGGTAAAAAGTAAGTGAAGCAGCGCGGATTTACATTACTTGAAGTAATGGTTGCTTTGGGGATTTTAGCTTTTGTTGTTATTTCTACGCACCAAATACTAGACAGCACAACTAAAGCAAAAGACGCATCGGACGAAAAAATAGCGGAACTTAATGGCTTACAAACAACGTTTAGACTTATGGACCAAGACTTTAGCCAAATGACTAAACGTGCAGTTAGAAACGAGTCTGGTGACGTACAAGAATATTATTTATTAGCAGGGCGTTATGTGCTTGAAAGCCAATATGACGGCATTGCATTTGTAAGAGACGGTTGGATAAACCCAATAAATTTATTGCCTCGGTCAGAGCTGCAGGCTGTTGGATATAGGGTCATAGATGATAATCTTGAGCGTGTGTATCGCGTGTACGTTGATCAGCTTGATAATATGGAGCCACGTGTACAGCAGGTATTAGAAAACGTCGAAGAGCTTAAGTTTGAATTTTTAGACAGTGATAATAAGTGGCAAGAACAATGGGAAGTAAAAGCATTGCCTAAAGCGGTTGCGGTTACTTTACAACAAATAGAGGCCGAACCTATTCGCCGTGTATTTTTAGTTCCTGGGCAAGGAAGTAGAAGTAATGGGTAGGCAGTCTTCGCGCGGAGCAGCGCTGGTTATTGTGCTATTTATTGTTGCATTAGCTGCTATTTTAGCCGTAGAAATGAGTGCTAATTTAATGGTGCAAGTGCAAAAAAGTACTAATTTACAAGGTCACCAACAAGCAAAATGGTATGCCTACGGTGCAGAAGAGTTGGCCATTAAAGGGCTCATTCAAAGCAAAAAAGATGACCCAGATAAAACAACGCTTGATCAAGTATGGGCAACACAAGGTAACGCAGCATACCCAGTTGATAACGGCACATTAAGTGGTTCAATTACTGACTTGCAATCATGTTTAAATTTAAACGCCATAGCGATTGAACCCGATACAAATAGCGCTGATAAAACAAACCCTGCACACAAAGCACTGTTTGCCTTACTTGAAAATATAGAAGATTTACCAGCGGATGAATCGGAAGAAGCAATGGCTGATAGCGTGTTCGACTGGCTGGATGAAAATAGCATAACCTATCGCTCAGGTGCTGAAGAGGGAGAGTACTTATCTCGTAAATTTCCGTATATGACTGCTAATAGTTTATTTGCATCTCCATCGGAACTTCGCTTGGTAAAAGGCTTTAACCCGCTAGTAATGGAAAAAGTGCTGCCTTATGTGTGTGTTATACCGGGGAGCACTCAGCTTTTAATTAACATTAATACAATAGCACCAGAACAGGCTTTACTACTAAGCGCGCTGATGGATAATTTAAGTTTGTCAGCTGCAGAGGCTGTCATTGCTGCAAGGCCACAAACAGGTTTTGATTCTTTAGAAGAATTTTTTGAACAGGTACAGCAACAAGGCGGTACAAACACTGAATCAGTGAAAGACTTATTTAGTATTAAAAGCGAATATTTTAAATTACAAACGCAGGCAAACTTTGTAGATCTGCGTTTTTCGATGACCACCTTACTGCACG
This sequence comes from Pseudoalteromonas sp. 2CM32C, assembly GCF_023161925.1. Lineage (NCBI taxonomy): Bacteria > Pseudomonadati > Pseudomonadota > Gammaproteobacteria > Alteromonadales > Pseudoalteromonadaceae > Pseudoalteromonas > Pseudoalteromonas sp. 2CM32C. The sequence goes on from NZ_JALNTI010000017.1 coordinate 12,942, forward strand.
CCAAAGACGGCGAAGTAACGATACTGGCGCGAAAATTTGGAGGCGTACAGTGACAGAAATATTGTTGATCCGTACGGGTCAAACCCAACAAGAACGATTAAATTGGCTTGTATATTCACCACAAGAACAAGAAATAATAGCCAGTGGTGAGCTATCAAGCGCAGGCAATTTGAATGAATTAAGTGAAAAAGCAGCCAACAGGGAAGTGGTTGTTTTATTGCCAAGCGATCAAGTGCAATTAAAAACGGTAACACTACCCACAAAGTGGAATCGCAAATTAGAGCAAGCACTCCCTTACATGCTTGAAGAAGATATAGCCTGCGATGTAGACGATTTGTATATAGCTATAGGCGAAGCAACTATGGTTGGTGAGCAGCATGCTATTCAGGTTGCTATGACTGACCGCGAATGGTTTGAGCAATGGCTCGCGTTGTTTGTGGAACATGAGCTGCCTGTTTATAAAGTATTACCTGATGCACTGTTGTTACCCTCTGTAGGTGAGGGAGAGGCTAGTGCTATAGAGCTCAATCAGCAGTGGCTGTTTAAGCAAGGGGCATGGCATATTAGTGCGGTTGAATTAAGCTGGTTGTCAGGTTACTTGACTGCGTTAGGTAACCCTGAGGTTAAACACTTTAGCCCAGCGGAAGACTTCCCTGAGGGGGCTAATTTACAAGCGCAAACAAGTCAGTACGATCTCCCGTTAGCTTTATTTGCTAAGCAATTAAATAACGTTAAATTCAACCTTCGCCAAGGTGTTTACCAGCTTAAAAAGAAGAGCGCGCTCTGGTGGGGTTACTGGAAAGGCGCGGCAATTTTTACAGCCGTCGCATTGGGCTCTACTTTAGTTATAAAGGCAATTGAGTTGCAACAGCTTAATTCTCAGGTCGATATAGTAAAAAACCAAGTAGTTGAGCGATACCAGACAGCATTCCCCGGATCTAAAGTGCATCCTAATTTGATAAAAAATCAGATTAAAGGCGCATTAGATAGAATAGAAGGCTCTGATGAATCCGGTTTTTTAGAGCTGACGACTAATTTGGTTGATGTATTTTCACAAGTGAATGAGTTCACACCAGAAACGTTACGTTACGACAAACGAAGAAACGAATTACGTATTCGCGCCCGTGCTAAAGACTTTCAAACCTTTGGTAAAGTAAAAACCATACTCGAAAAGCAAGGCTTAACGGTAGAGCAAGGGTCTTTAAATAACGATGGTGATTTTGTGGTAGGTGAGATTAAATTACGAGGTGCTGCATGAAAGCACAAGCGATAAAATACTGGCGTTCTTTAAAAGAACAAGAGCAGCAACTTATTATGGTTGCTAGTGGTATATTTGTTATTTTTGTTCTTGTGATGGGGATATTCAGGCCGTTAAATAACGCTATAACAAAAGCAGAACAATCGAAAATTAAGCAACAGGCTTTGCTCGTGTGGGTTGACGAAAGCATAGTAAAGCTAAAAGCAGCGGGTAATACGCGTGTTGCGAGTAGTCAAAATCTAAGCCAAGTGGTTAACTCTACCCGCAGTCGCTATCAAATCAATATTAGTAAAATGCAGCCTAGTGATGGTTCGCTGCGTTTAACGCTCGACTCAGTAGAGTTTAATAAACTAGTAGAATGGCTCGATGAATTAGTGAATCAGCATGGTTTAAAAATCGAAAACTTAGATTTAAGTCGCGACGATAAATCGGGTTATGTAAGAGTAAGCCGTTTGGTATTAGAGAATTAATAAATGAAAAGAATAATTATATTATCGGCTGTCTTTTTAATTAGTTTTATTGTGTTTTGTATTATTAAATTACCCGCTGCTATCGCGCTTGATTTAGCAAAACCTCATTTTCCTAAGCAGTTAGAAGTAGGGCAGGCTGTAGGCACTGTATGGCAAGGCCAATTAATGCAAGTTCGTTTTGATGGCGAGCAGTTAAACAATGTGCGCTGGGATATCGCCGGTTGGGCATTATTTACTGGCAATTTAAATACTAATATAAAGTTTGGAAATGCTCGCGAACGCACTGATATATCGGGATATGCAACCGTCAGTTATGGATTGTTTAATCATACTTTAAAAGTAACAGATGGTTTAGTTCGCTCAACGGTAGAGCGAGCTATGCAACGAGTTCAGTTACCATTGCCTGTTACAGCAAAGGGGCGTGTAATACTTGAGCTAGATGAATACACCTCAGGTGCTCCTTACTGTGAGTCATTAAAGGGTGAAATAGCGAGCCCAAATATCGACGTGCAAGGCTTAAATGGTTGGTTTAATATAGGACCTCTGGCTGGCAAGTTAAGCTGTAAGTCGGGCGATGTGGCAATATTAATCGACCCTGATAACACCCTTGGGCTTGAAGCCGATGCCACTCTTAAAGCTAACTTTGACTTTAGCGTGGCAGGGTATGTAAAACCAGATGCTAGCTTACCAAAAGATGTTCACGATGCGGTTAAGTTTTTAGGCCGACCAGATAGCCAAGGCCGTTACCCGCTCAATTTTTAATGTTTTGATATAAAGAGTTTTAATGCAACTACCGCAATTCACTGAGCTGCATGCTAAGCAGCTCAGCACATTTTTAAATACCCAACCTCAAGCTATGACCTTTGAACAAAGCAAAGGTTATTTGTTTGGTGTTATATGTTCACCCGACCCCCTTGATGTGCACGAATGGGTTGATGTGATACTCAATAATTCAGTAAACGAATTAGATGAAGAAACGCTATTTTTATTTATGGCGTTTTACCATCAAATAAGTGAACAGGTTTTTGAAGTAGGTTATAAACTGCCACCACAGTACGACAGTGCATTTTGCTCGCAGTGGAGCCAAGGCTTTTTAACAGCAAGTAATGCTTACACGCAAAAGCTATTAGCAGCAACGAAGTTAGATGCACAGTACAAAGAGGCCTTAGAAACCGCACAAGCAACCCTCAGCTTTTTTGCATTAGATACACAGCTTATCTCTCAAATAGCATCACAAAATTCAATAAATACATTGCAGTTGTGTGAGCAACAATATGACCTTATGGGGGATTTTGCACTTGGTTTTGCAGAGCTAGTAGAAATAGTGGCGCTCAATAGTGGTTTGTATAACGATGATGGCTGGGACGGGTAGTTAGCGTTAAACTTTTTAATAATGGCGCTTTAATTAATATCAAGCGCCAAGATCTAAAATAATATCTGTGCAGCCTTGCTTGCACTTCACTACGCCTTTTCCCACTTCGCTGGTGGCTAAATCGAGTGTGAGTACCGTATTACATTTTTCGCATTTTAGCGTTTTACCTTGTGCTAACTGTTTAAGCATATTACGTTGCTTGTGAAACGAATCACTGGTTTTTTTGTTTAAATTAGAAAAGTCCATTATTTAGTCCGTTTTTGCTCGAGTGATTCAGACACTATTTTACACACTTTATTTAAGCGTTCAGCGTAGAAGTAAAGGTTTAAGTCGCGTTCACGACAGTAGCGCAAATTAAATAGCTGAACTGCGTCATCAGTGGTGAATGTTTTTTCTACGTATTCTTTTTCTGAGCTTGAGAGTGTCAGCTCATGACTAATTCTGTTTTTTGCTAAATTAGCAGCAGGGCTTCTATTTACTTTACTTGCATCACTTAAAAAGCCAATACCTTCGCCTAATAGCTTTTCGCGTGGTTCTTTTACAAGTGGATGATCAATGGTAAAAAACGCAAGGATCACAATTATCAAAATAATAAACTTCTTCATGGATACGTAAACCTTGATCTAAATAGGGTTGAATTATCAAGCAGTGTAATAAACTGCCTTTTAAAAGCAAGTAACTGAGATGAATAAATTAGTCGCAATCTATACCAGTAATTTTAGCCAATATTGATATAATAACTAACAAAAGTTAGATATTTCTGAAATATCTGAAAGTATTTAATTTATGATTCATTAAACTAGTCTTACTTAGCAAGTTACTTGCTACACTATGAGTATAGAGCATTTGATTAGTGCTCAGCTTTTATTTTCCAAGCGGTGTTGAGGAACTTCGATGGACAAACAGATTAAAGTAAAAAACATTCCTGTTGAGGTAAAAATTCAAAAGCCGGATTTAAGCCGTCAAGATGATAGATTTAACCCCCGTAACCGCATTTATGTGAGAGCCGTAAAAGGTCTTCACCAATTACTAAGACAGCGCATTGGCTTTTTAGGCATGCTCGCATTTATGGTTTTGCCATGGATAAACTTTAACGGCCAGCAAGCAGTGCTATTTGATTTAATAGCACAAAAATACAATATTTTTGGTCTAACTTTATGGCCTCAAGACTTCACCATACTGGCATTTATATTCATGCTGGCGGCTTTTGCGCTGTTTTTGGTAACTACATTTTATGGACGAGTCTGGTGCGGATATACCTGTCCTCAAACGGTATGGACCTTCATTTTCATCTGGTTTGAAGAAAAACTTGAAGGGACAGCAAATCAACGTAAAAAGCTCGATCAACGGCCTATGGACTTTGACAAGTTCTGGCGAAAAGCAGCTAAGCATTCCAGCTGGGTGTTGTTTTCTTTGTATACTTCTATTTCGTTTGTTGGTTACTTCACACCGATAAGAGAGCTACTCCCTGATTTTATAACCTTTAATGTTGGCGGTTATGCACTAGTGAGCATTTTAGTATTTGCTGTGTGTACATATGGCAACGCAGGCTGGATGCGTGAAATTATGTGTTTGCATATCTGTCCCTACTCACGTTTTCAGTCGGCAATGTTTGACAAAGATACCTACACAGTAACCTATGATGAAAGCCGAGGTGAAAGCCGGGGCCCTCGCTCACGTAAGGTTGCCCACGCTGATTTAGAAATAGGTGACTGTATTGACTGTAACCTATGTGTACAAGTCTGCCCAACAGGCATTGATATAAGAAACGGTTTGCAGGCTGAGTGTATAAATTGTGGTGCGTGTATTGATGCATGTGACGGCGTAATGGATAAAATGGAGTACCCGCGAGGGTTAATTTCGTATACCACAGAACGTAATCTTGAGACGCCAGAAAATAAAACCAACCCTCTACGAGCCAAAATTATTGGGTATACGGTCATACTAGTGTTGCTAACAGGCGCGCTTGTTACAAATATTGCACTGCGTAAACCAATGGACTTTGATATTATTCGTGATCGAAATCAGCTATATCGTGTCGACTTTAATGGCTTGGTTGAAAACACATATACCTTAAAGGTCATCAATAAGGCGCAATATGAGCAAACCTTTAACATTAAAGTGGCAGGGCTAGAAAACTTTAAATACATAGGTAAACAAGTATTTACTGTTCAAGCGGGTCAATCGCATAATGTGCCATTATCACTCGTTATGGACCCTTATGACTTAAAAGCGCCTATAACAGAGTTTAATTTTGTATTGTCGCCAGTTAATGAACCGGATGAGACAATTTCGCAATCGAGCAACTTTTTTAGAGCGCGATAGCCGTACTTTCTAATTCGGTAAATATAGCAATAACAAAAGCGGGTTTAACCCGCTTTTCATTTATATAAGAAGAGCATGAGCAAATTTAGCTTTATAGATTTAACCCCAGATTTAATACTTGATGCGATAGAAACCATAGGTATTTATCCCGAGTCTGGGTTACTAGCGCTTAACAGTTATGAAAATAGAGTTTATCAATTTAAAGCCGAAGACGGTCTGCGTTACGTAGTAAAGTTTTATCGTCCCGAGCGTTGGAGTAAAGCACAAATTCAAGAGGAGCACGATTTTGCTTTTGAGCTTGCTGACGCTGAAGTACCCGTTGTAGCCCCTGTTTTACATAATGGACAAAGCTTGTTTGAACACCAGGGCTATATGTTTGTGGTATTCCCAAGTGTGGGTGGGCGATTATTTGAAGTAGATAATTTAGATCAGCTTGATGTTATGGGACGTTTAATTGGTCGAATGCACCAAGTAGCTAAAACCAAACCCTTTACTTACAGACCAACAATAAGCTGTGAAGAATATTTGCATACAGCTAAAGTTCATCTTCAAAAAAGTAACTTGGTGCCAATGGGATTAAGCACTGCTTTTTATACTATTTTAGATTTGGTAATTGAGCAGACACAAAAGCAGTATCAAGATACAAATAGTATTCGCTTACATGGCGATTGCCACGCAGGCAATATATTATGGGCTGGCGATGCGCTAATGTTCGTGGATTTAGACGATAGTCGTCAAGGGCCTGCTATTCAAGATCTATGGATGATGCTCAGTGGCGACAGACCAACGCAACTGTTACAGTTAGACACTTTGGTGGGAGCGTATGAAGAGTTTTGTGATTTTGACCACGCTCAACTCAAATTAATTGAACCGCTGCGAGCAATGCGTATTATTCACTACATGGGATGGGTGGCAAAAAGGTGGAGCGATCCAGCTTTTGTGCGGAACTTTTCATGGTTTGCTGATGACAAATACTGGGAGCAACAAATTTTAGCGCTTAAAGAACAACTTGCTGCACTGCAAGAACCGCCGTTAAAGTTATTGCCGTAAATTATTATTTAATGACAAGTACAACGAGATACTAATGCTTAAAAAACTAAAACTGAGCCTACTTCTTTTATGTTTACCTTTTGCAGCCTTTGCTGCACAGTTTGAGGCAAATAACCAATACACGATTATTAAAACTGAAAAAAGCACAACACCACAGGTAACAGAGTTCTTTTCATTTTATTGTCCGCACTGTTTTAAATTTGAACCAGTGGCTAAAGCAATTGAAAAAAAACTGCCTGAAGGCACTGATTTTGTTAAAAGTCACGTCAACTTTTTAGGTGGTGTGTCTCCACAGGCACAAAGTAATTTAAGCTTTGCTTACTTAATCGCAAAACAACAAGGGCAAGCACAAAATATAGCTGACCAAATTTTTAGAAGTATCCATATTCAAGGTGCGCCTTTAACAGAAGTTAAAGACCTTAAAAAGCTATTGGAAGTAAATGGAATTGATAGCGACACATTTGACCAAGCGATTGCAAGCATGCCAATTATTGCCGAAGAGCAAGCAATGCAAGATAAGCAAAACAAATATTCAAAGTTAGGTGCGTTAACTGGTGTACCTACTTTTATTGTTAACGATAAATACAAAATCAATATTAACACCATAAAAAACCAACAAGAACTTGATGAGTTAATTGCGTTTTTATTAGCATTATAAATTTTGGAGCATAAGAATGATTAAACTACTTAAAGCAGGGTTACTTGCATTAGTATTACCGATGGCAGCAACAAGCTTTGCGGCGACCTACGAAGAAGGCGTTCATTACGATGTTATTGCTGAACGTGCCACTAAAAAGCCAGAAGTAAAAGAGTTTTTCTCTTTTTACTGCCCGGCGTGTAATAACTACGAGTCACTGATCAGCGAATTTAAGCCTAAACTAGATAAAAATGTTAAGTTTAAAAAGAGTCACGTTGACTTTGTGGGTGTTCGTAATCCAGAAAACCAACAAATGATGAGCCAAGCACTTGCAACTGCTGAAGTACTTCCTCAAAAAGAGAAACTTATCGCAGCTATTTTTAATCATATTCACACTAAGCGCGCTAAATTTAACGAGTTAGCTGACGTGAAAGATGTGTTTGTTGCGCAAGGTGTTGATGGCGATAAGTTTGATAAGTTATTTAAAAGCTTTTCGGTTCGTACATTAAGTTCTAAGATGAAGCGCGATCAAGAATACTTTAAAGAAAAAGGTGCTCTTCGTGGTGTACCCACATTTATCGTAAACGGTAAGTATAAATTAAACTTAGGCCGTGAATCAGGTGTTACAGCACCTGAAGATATTAGTAAATTAATTAATTACTTAGCTAACAAGTAAGTTTAGCTAAAACCAAAAAAGCTCCTTAAGGAGCTTTTTTGCTTTATAAGGATGTAGCAATGAAAAAAATATTAGTATCGAGTTGCTTGCTAGGGCAGCCTGTTCGTTATGATGGGAAAGGACAAACATTACAGCATCCACAATTACGGGTATGGCAAAGTAATAAGAAAATAATATCCTTTTGTCCTGAAGTGGCTGGTGGGCTATCTACTCCTAGAGCTCCTGCTGAAATAATACAGGGGAAAGTAATTACTAATTCAGGCGAAGATGTAACAGAGCAATTTCAAACTGGGGCTAATATAGCGCTAGAACTTTGTAAAAAAAATAAAGTTCGTTTTGCTTTACTTAAAGAATCGAGCCCTTCTTGCGGACGAAATACAATATATGATGGAAAGCATCGCGGAATAAAAATCGAAGGTCTAGGTTTAACTGCAGCATTATTAATAAAGAATGGAGTTCAAGTATTTAGTGAAGAGCAAATACCAGCGCTTATAAAAGCACTGGCACTTTAATTTTGGTTGGTTATTTACGCTGTAAGAAAACACCCGACTCTATGTGATGTGTATAAGGGAACTGATCAAATATCGCAAAGCGCTTAACATTATGCGAACGCGTTAAATGATCTAAATCGCGTTCCAGTGTGTCAGGATTACACGATATATAAATTATGTTTTCGTAATTAGCCACTAAATCACAGGTTAACTCATCCATACCAGCGCGTGGCGGGTCGACTAAGATGGTTTGGCAATTGTAACTTTTTAAATCAATGCCATTTAGACGAGAAAAAGTACGTTCGCCATTCATTGCTTGAGTAAACTCTTCGCTCGACATACGAATAATATCTAGGTTGTCTACATTGTTTTTGGCAATGTTATATTGAGCAGAGTGAACAGACGATTTAGATATTTCAGTTGCGAGTACTTTATTAAAAGATCCCGCTAGCGCAATAGAAAAGTTACCATTACCGCAGTAAAGCTCTAGTAAATCATTTTTAAGTGGTTTACATAAATCTTGTGCCCACTCAAGCATACTTATATTTACTTTTGCATTAGGTTGCGTAAAGCTATTTTCTACTTGTTGGTAAATTAGTTCTTGGCCATTTACAGTTAATTGCTCTGTTACAAAGTCATCACCTAGCACTTCTTTCTGCTTACGTGCTCGGCCAATAAAATCTATTTTATATTTTTCACTCAGTTTTGCCTTTAGTGACTTAATTTCACGTAGCCATTCATCATCAAGCGGCTTGTGATAAAGCAAGCTCACTAAAATTTCACCACTGAGTGTAGACAGGTAATCTATTTGAAATAGCTTTCGGCGTAAAACCTCGCATGGTTTAAGGTTTTCAATCATCACCTGCATGATTTCACCAACAAGCGGTGCCGCAGGGTCAAACGTATCAACACGTATTTTTTCTTTAGTTTGCTGATCAAACATTATATGAAACAGATCGTCTCCATCATGCCATACTCTAAATTCGGCACGTTGGCGGTAGTTAATTGGCTCTGAGCTAAATACTTCTAGCTGCTCCACACCAAAACGTTGAAACTGTGAAGTTATACGCTGTTCTTTTTCACTTAACTGCGCTTGGTACTGTGTGGTATCTATTTTAATAACTGCCATTCGCGTTACTACCTTATCTAAGATCTGTTTATCGGCGCTATTGTAGGGAGCGGTTCGCATTTGTCTAGTTTTGGCTAGAATAAATGATGTTTTTTTGCACGGTTTACTTTAGTTTTTTATGCCCTGGCCGATAATAAACTACGCACGCTCAGGAGACGATTCATGAAAATAGGCAACTATGGCTTTGTACCAAGCCAGAACATAAACAAATTCAACAACAAAGCTGACGTACAACAACCTACCATCGCGTCTCCGCAAGACAGCTATCAGCAACGAGGTAAAGAATTAGCTGCTAAAGTTTTAGGTGATAAAATGGCAGAGCAGCTTGGTTTGCCAGTTCAAGAAAAAAAAGCAGATAAGCCCCTTTTTGATTTTGAAGCAATAGTTAAAAATGTACTCGACTTTGTCACCGGCGCCGTTAATAAAGCAAAAGCTGATGGTGCCGATGACGATAAATTAAAAGGTATGCTAAGTGATGCCCGTAAGGGGGTTCAAATAGGTATTGATGACGCCGTTGATGAGTTAAAAGAATCCGGCGTTCTGAACGATGAAACCCAAGAGGGAATTAACAAATCAAAAGAAGGTATTTTTGATGGCCTTGATAAGTTTGAAGATAATTTGTTCAACCCAATGCCAGCTAGTGTGGGGGTAACCCAAGCACAATACGCAAGTTTAAGTAATAATGCTCAGTACAGTTTCACCACAGCAGAAGGTGATGAAGTAACAATAAGTTTTGCCGATGCATTTAAATCTCAGTCTGCTAGTAGTTATCAGCGTGGTGAGGGAGGGGAGGCATTCGTAAGTGAATCATCACAATCGAGAGAGCTTTCATTTTCAATGTCAGTTAACGGCGACCTTAATGATAAAGAGCAAGAAGCAATTAATGAGTTAATGGAAAACCTACAAAACGTAAGTAAGACCTTTTTTAGCGGCGATTTAGAGCAGGCATTCGAAGAAGCGCAAGAGCTTAGTTTAGGCAATGAACAACTTGTTGCATTTTCAATGGATTTACGCCAAACCAAAACAGTTGCTGCAATAAAGGGTTACGAAGAAAATAAACCGGCTCCAGAAAAAGTAATTGCAGATAAAGTAGCGCCTTTTAATGATGACCTCCGAGAGGCATTTTCTAAAGCAACCGAGCTAGGTATTCAAAATCAGTTATCAGGCATTATGCAGTGGCTTAATGAAGATCAAAGTGAGATCGATAAACTGGTTGATTACACAAAAGCTATGTTTGAAAACCTTAATAAGTTAAATAGCGCGACAAAGCAAACAGCAGAGGAAGTTTAACCTCAACATTAAACTACTTTCTTTTGCAAAAATCACATGGCAAACTGCCGTTCTAATCTAATAATAGGAACGGTCGTTTGTCAGCGCATATAATGGTTTTTGATTCAGGGATTGGTGGCACAACAGTACTTGATCATATAAAGCAACGTATCCCGAATGCTCAATATAGCTATTTTATGGATAATGCTTTCTTACCTTATGGAGCTCAAACACAACAAACAATTATTAATCGTTTGTGTTCGCTCATTCATTTCATTAAGTTAAACAAGCTAAACGTCGATTTAATTGTAATAGCATGCAACACGGCATCCACATCGGCATTAAGTGCTGTACGCAAAATTACAGATATACCCATAGTTGGTGTTGTACCAGCAATCAAGCCCGCCGCAGAATTAACACGTTCAAATCACATTGCTTTACTGGCAACACCTGCAACAATAGCGAGCTCATATACAAATAAGTTAATAGCGCAGCACGCTAGTAATGTAACTGTTAACTTATATAGCAGTGTTGAGTTGGTAAACGTTGCTGAATTACTTTTCTTTAATGGCTATTTAGATACAAATAAATTACATGCTGTACTTGAAGGTTTGAATATTGAAAAGCAAACGGATGTGCTTGTATTGGGGTGTACACACTTTCCAATACTTACAAAGCAGATTAGTGAGCACTTTAAAAATAGCATTCAGCTGGTGGATTCTGGTGCAGCAATAGCAAATAGAGTTATTTATCTACTAACCGAGTCAGGTTTATTAGCACAAAATATACCTGGCATAAAAAAGCCGCTGCAATACTATGCAACGGCTAATGTGATCAGCGATAAACTTGCGGTTAAGCTAGTTAAACTGATTGATCCGCCTGAGTTCGAAGCGTATTAGAATCATCTTCTTGTTTTTGTTTTGCTTCACGAACTTTTAAAGTGCGTTGTTGGAACTCACTATCGTTCAAGTTTGCAATAGCATTGTCTGCATCAGCTTGCGCCATTTCAACAAAACCAAAGCCACGACGTTTGCCTGTATTTTTATCCTTTAATAGACGAACGTTGAATACTTTACCTTGCTCTTCAAACAAAGCACGAACAACACCTTCGTTTGCACGGTAAGGAAGGTTACCAACGTAAAGTGTTTTAGTTTTTACTTCGGCCTCTTCTAAAACGTCAGAAGACATAGCAGCAATAACTAGCCCACCTATTAATAAGCCAACAGCAAATACAATTGCAGGGTCAAGTTCTAAGCTTCCAAGGGCGAACTTAACAATAACAAAACCAACTACAGCAATAACAACAGAAAAGATAAAAGATTTTTGATCGGGTAATTTCATTTTAGATCTACCAATAAACAGGAAATAAACATTAATTTAACATTGTGAACTTGCTATCTTAACGTCTTAAACGAACTTAGCAATGATATTTATATGAAATTATAAAAAGCAGTGTAAAAAAACATCAATTTAAGCGTGTTTTAACATGGTTTTTTGTGGTTTTGTTCTAATTTTGTTCGAACAGTAAAAAGATCTAAAAAAAGGGTTGATCTGTTTTCGGATCTCCCTATAATGCGACCCCACTGAGACGGGAAACGCCGAAGCATAGCAAAGCGTTAGCGGCTCAGAGAGTTGAATAAAACTTTGGTTTTAAATCATCGAAAGAAAGTTTAAAACAAAGTATTGACTCGAAAAATAAAGGATGTATTATACGCATCCCTAGCGACAACGTCGCAACGTTCTTTAACA
>NZ_JALNTI010000018.1:0-13455 GCF_023161925.1 Pseudoalteromonas sp. 2CM32C
GGAGAAAGCCCGACTAGCGATAGTCGGTTTTTTACGTCTGCAGGAAAGTAATCTTCAGTATTCCCTTCTCTAAAGCGTAGCGTCTGTTGAGCAAAGCGCCTCTTTGTGAACAGTGTTTTGGCTTTTCAATACACTGGCCTATGATAGTATCCCATTTGCTATGTGGCTTTCTACCGCTGTGGGCACTACAACATAATTTATAAGGCTAAGGGTAGGAAGTAATCAGCGGATATGCATTTACATCCAGAGCTTTCAGCTAGAAGACTGTACACTATATTTGAAAACCACTTACTACCTAGAGTGATGCTGGAATAAGTATAATTGGGTTATGCTTGTGCGTAGTTTGTTTTATTGCCCAACCAGCGTTGAATGAGTGGATCTACATATTGAGGGTATTGATTTAACATCTGTTGTGCAATGGGCCTTACTTGATTTAGGGTTTGTTTATCTCTGGTTAAATCAGCAATTTTAAATTCTGCTAAGCCTGTTTGCTTAGTTCCAAGGACTTCACCTGGGCCGCGTATTTCTAAATCCCGCTCAGCTATCACAAAGCCATCGTTACTGTCTCTAAGTACACCCAAGCGTTTTTGAGCGGTATGCGAAAGTGGTGCATGGTATAAAAGGACACAATGGGAGGCAATATTACCCCTTCCCACACGCCCGCGTAACTGGTGTAATTGTGCTAAACCTAAGCGCTCTGGGTTTTCAATAATGATTAAGCTTGCGTTAGGTACGTCAACACCTACTTCAATTACTGTTGTAGCCACTAATACATGTATAAGGCCTTTTTTAAAGTCGTCCATGATGGACTGCTTTTCTGCTGGCTTCATTCGTCCGTGTACTAAGCCAATACTTAAATCTGGCAAGGCTTCCTTCAATTGCACAGCACTATCTTCAGCTGCTTGACATTGCAGTGCTTCAGACTCATCAATGAGTGTGCATACCCAATAAACTTGACGTTCTTGTTCATTACAAGCTGATTTAACGCGAGTAATTATATCGTCACGACGTGTGTCTGGAAGTGCTACTGTAGTAATAGGTGTTCGCCCAGGTGGTAACTCATCAATAATTGAGACTTCTAAGTCGGCATAAGCTGTCATTGCTAGAGTACGTGGAATGGGGGTTGCGGTCATCACTAGTTGATGTGGATAACAGCCATTAAATTGTCCCTTTTCTCTTAATGTTAAACGCTGATGAACACCGAACCGATGTTGCTCATCAATAATTATAAGTACTAGGTTGTTAAATTTTACTTCATCTTGGAATAAAGCATGTGTACCTACAATCATTTGTGATTCACCAGAGGCAATCTTTTCTAGTGTTGCTGTACGTTCTTTACCTTTTGTTTTTCCACCAAGCCATGCTACGTCAATGCCTAATTGTTTAAACCATGAGGTAAAACTTATACCATGCTGCTCTGCAAGTATTTCAGTAGGTGCCATTAAGGCTACTTGAAACCCTTGAGCTATTGCTGTTAATGCGCTTAATGCCGCAACTAAGGTTTTGCCAGAGCCTACATCGCCTTGGACTAGGCGCATCATAGGATAAGGAGATGCTAGATCAGCTTTAATTTCTGACACAACACGATTTTGTGCACTGGTTGGCGCAAAAGGCAATTGTGATAAAAATTGAGGCTCTAATTTATTTGTAGAGCTTAGAGACACCGCTTTTACTTGCTGTCCTTGCTTTCTTACTTTTAATAAACTTAGGTTTTGTGCAAGTAATTCTTCAAATACTAATCGTTGCTGAGCAGGGTGTGTTCCTTGCTCTAGTTCATTAACGTCGATATTACTAGGTGGGCGATGAAGCAATAATAAGGCATCAGCTAGTGCAAGTTGAGAAGGTTGCCATTGCACGGGTAACAGTTCTTCAACAGAGTATTTATTAAGCAGCTCTACAGCTTGTTCACTTAGGGCCCTAATAGATAATTGCTTTAAACCATCTGTTGTTGGGTAAACTGGCGTTAATGTTGAAGCTGTTGGCTGCTCACTTGGTGTATCACTTAAACTGTATTCTGGATGGCTCATTTCAAAGCCAGCACGCCCGCGGCGAACTTCGCCGAAGCAACGTATTATTTTTCCAGGGCTTAATGCATTTTTTTGTGCTGCACTGAAATTAAAAAACCTAAGTGTGAGCCTCCCTGTATTATCATTTACTTGCACAACGAGCATACGTCTTTTGCCAAATGTGATCTGGCTTGTTTCTATTGTTGCTTCAATGCTCACATGGCTGTGTAATGACAGTTCGTTGATGGAATAAATACGGGTTCTATCTTCGTACCTAAGCGGTAAGTGAAAGAGCATGTCTTGCACGTTTTTAATACCTAGCTTTAAAAGGCGTTCGGCCATTTTGGGTCCGACCCCTTTAAGTTCCGTAATGGGGTATTGGTTTAAGCTAGGTTTAGACAATGTAGGCTCAAATCTTTTTATTTGTGAATGAGTTAAGTGTACTCACAGGCTCGCTAAGCATCAAGCATGTTTTAAGGCGTGCCAAAATTCATCGTCAGCAATTATTTCACCTTCTTCATCGAGTGGCGGGTAAGGTAGTTTTTTTATACGGCATTGTTTAGCTATAACGGGGTGGTAGCCTTCAAAATACATAGGGTGTTTTATATCTTCGCTCAACATATTACGGTTATATAGCCCTGCCTTTTCGCGTTGATGTTGTGCTTCAAATAAAATGAGTGCCGCAGCCACAGAAACATTAAGAGATTGCACCATGCCTTGCATAGGGATAATTATGTTTTGATCGGCATGCTTAAGGGCTTGTGCTGAGATCCCTGTTTTTTCTTGCCCAACAATAATTGCTGTGGGTTTTGTGTAATCTATTTCTCTAAAATCAACGGCATCTTCGCTCAGGTGCGTGGCTAATATTTGTATATTTGGGTTGTGCTGTCGCATCATGGTTGCGGCATCATCAATATTTTTATGAAGGTGGGTTTCTAGCCAATTTTTACTCCCGCCTGAGGTGTTATTAGTTAGCCATTTTTGGTTTTCAGGCCATACAGCATGTACATGGTGGCAACCCACTGCGTCGGCACTTCTTACAATAGCCGATAGGTTATGGTGTTTGTGCACGTCTTCTAGGCACACGGTTAAGTCGGTTTGGCGACGCGATAAGACGTCTTTAATTCGTTGATAGCGATTTTGCTGCATGGTGATCCTCTTTTTTGTTAATTATACGAAATTTTATGTACTAAGGCATCACTGTGCGGCTAATTGGGTTTTGTAAAGAAATAAGTGTCTCGGTGGACTGGATAGCTTCTATCGCTTGAATTTTATTTATTAATACATCCTGTAAGTGGTCGATTGATTTAGCCATTACTTTAATAAAAATGCTGTAATTACCGGTGGTGTAATAGGCTTCAACAACTTCTTCGAGCGCTTCGAGTTTAATGAGTGTTTCAGGATAGTCGCGTGCATTATTTAAATTAATACCAATAAAGCAGCAAACGTCATAGCCAAGTTGCTTTGTATTTATACTTAATTGGGTGCCTGTGATAATTCCTGCTTGTTTTAATTTTTCTACACGCACATGAATAGTGCCGGCACTTACGTTAAAACGTTTCGCTAATTCTGCATAAGCTGTGCGGGCGTTTTCCATTAAAGCGTGAAGTATCTGTTTATCGAGATTATCGATTTGATAATTTTCCATTATTTTTTCTTATTTAAATTAGTGAATTCACATTTTTACCCCCTATAAATTAATCGAAATTATACATTAAAGCTATTTTAATTGTGGGTTATTGAATTAAAAGTTTAAATCGTTACAGTAACTTCATTAGCAGCATCTGTTAGGTGCGTTATTAAAAATAAAGTAAGTAACAATAACTGGGAATGAGGCCAATTATTATGAGTTCACACTATGTGCAGCAGCAGTTGCAAATAAGCAGCGTAAAGCAATTTTTTTCACGGCAATTGGAAAAACAGTTAGGGCTAGTCGAAGTGCAGGCACCTATTCTTGCAAAAGTAGGTGATGGCACACAAGATAATTTAAGCGGTCATGAAAACGCTGTAGCAGTAAATGTAAAAGCGATTGCCGATAGCCAATACGAAGTTGTGCATTCGCTAGCAAAGTGGAAACGTAAAACGTTAGGTGAGTATGGATTTAGTAAAGGTGAAGGCCTTTATACTCAAATGAAGGCACTGCGCCCTGATGAAGAGTCGCTAAGTCCTATCCACTCGGTTTACGTTGATCAGTGGGATTGGGAAAAGGTAATTTGTGAATCAACAGAACGTTCTTTAACTACCCTCAAACTTACAGTTGAATCAATTTATAAAGGCATAAAAGAAACAGAGCAATTTGTTAGCGAACACTTTTCGCTTGATCCTTTTTTACCGAGCGATATTCAATTTGTGCACAGTGAAGAGCTTCGTAAAATGTACCCTGACCTTACTGCTAAAAATCGCGAAAAAGCAATAGCTAAAAAATATGGTGCTGTATTTTTAATTGGGATTGGCGGTCAATTAGGCGATGGTCAAATTCACGATGTAAGAGCACCTGATTATGACGATTGGTCTACACCAACGAGCGAACAATATATAGGGCTCAATGGTGATATTTTAGTATGGAATCCAATACTTGAAGATTCCTTTGAGATATCTTCAATGGGGATTCGTGTAAGCCCCGAGGTACTAAAAACTCAGTTGAGGATTACAGGAGATGATGACCGCCTGCAATTGGATTGGCATAAGGCATTATTAAAAAGTCAGTTTCCACAAACTATTGGTGGAGGTATTGGGCAATCACGTTTGGCTATGTTATTGCTGCAAAAGGAACATATTGGACAAGTTCAAGTTGGAGTATGGTCGACACAAACACATGCAAGTGTTGACGGTATACTCTAATGAAAGATATAAGAGTGCTGCTTTTAGCACTCTATATTCACGATGTCTTAAACTCAACTTCTACTTTGTTATTCATCAGTTTTATTGTGCAAGGTGGGTAATTACGGTTTGTTTTAAGAACTTTATCAAAAATATGTATTTCCACACCTGAATGTAAAACTGTATTGACGATTAAGTGTGTATTTGTAAGTAATTCATGAAGGTTATTCTCTAATGATGAGAGTTGCCTTTCATATTGCTCTGCTTGTTGACATAGATGTAACTGAGTAGCACCAATTTTATTGATAAGTTCGTTTTTTCTTTCTGGATCTTTAAGCAAGTCTGCTTTTTCTAATGCAGGTTGTAAGGAGTCTAATTGGTGCTCCGTTTTAGCAAGCTCTTTAAAGCACTCGTCAGTTTCAGCAGTAATATCACCGCCGGAGCTTGCTAAATTAATAACCATTTTAGCACCCGATTCGTTGCCAATTTCACCAGCAATTAATGTTGTCGCGTCTAAAATCTCGCCGCCAAATATCTTACCTTTAGGTAAATCTGGTTGACCTACCTTAAGAGCATGACGTGCCTTCATAATACAGTGGCTAGTTTGTCGCTCAATAAAAATATTTGCAGCTTCTAAATAGCAATATTGTGAGTGGGATACATGAATGTCGCCTTCACATATAAGCTTACACGAAAGCGATTTGTCGTCAGATTTTTGATGCCCAATAACGCCTTGCTTAACAGTAATATTACCGCCGGCCGTTAACTCACCAGATTCAACAGTACCAAATATTGTAATATCACCTTTGGCGGTTACTTTCATTCCAGGATCTATATTTCGAGTAACAATCACACTGCCTTCAAAATCAATATGGCCGCTTTTAACGTTGACATCGGGAATAGTAAAAATATCGTCTACGCGCATTCCGTTAGTAATTTCAATAGGCACACCTGATATGGTTGATACTAACTCTAGAGGGTTAAGTTTAGAGATCTCGGTACCCTCACCGGCAACAAGTTGTTTATTGTCACCCGGTTTCGCCGGTAATATATCGCCAAGTACAGTAAAGCCTTCTTTTCCTGGAGTTGCGGGTTGCTGGCGTATAAGTACCGCACCAGGCTCAACACTTGCCATTTTACCAAAGTCACGCATATCAACGCTGCCATCTTCTTTTAACTTTGGGGTTTTTAGATGGTCTTTTAAAGTTCTTACTTTGGTAACGAGTTTAGTTGCTAAGCCATCACTGGGCAGGCGGCCTTGAGCCAAAATACCCTGCATAACCTCACCTGCTTTAGCAGTAAATTGCTTTTGTAATAGTTGTTCTAAATATGCTTGCTTATAACCACGAACTATACCTGCTTTGACTAGCTGTTTTTTTGCATCATCAAGGCTGAGTAAATCACCGCCTTGCGCGACGGTAAGCTCGCCAGTAGCCATCATTTTATCATCACTGATGACAACCTCTAACTTTGCATCGTATTTGGTCGCGACGATAAGTACTGGCTCTGCACTTTTATCTTTGAAGAATGCATTAATTGCGTCGTAATCAATTTTACAGTCGCAAAATTTAGACATTTCTATTGCTTCAATAACAAATGTAGCACTTGGAGGCGGGTGTTTATTTACATCGAGTAAAACATTCCCATTATGAGCAAGCTTAAACACAGCTAATCCTTTTTAACCACTAAAGTTTTAGTAAATTAATGACATAGTTACAGAGTGATAGAAATTGAAGACGGAGTCAAGATAGTAAGAATAACAATATAGTATAAAAAGAGGACAGGTGTGAGCTATAGAGTGGGTCTATAGCTCAGGAAAATATTAGTTAGTTGAAGGCAGTTCCATTATTCCGTCAATCTCAACTTGTACACCTTTTGGTAAAGCACGTACACCAACTGCTGCACGTGCAGGGTATGGCTGCTTAAAGTACTGGCTCATCACTTCGTTAACGACTGCAAAGTTAGATAAATCAGTTAAATAAATATTTACTTTAACTAAGTCTTGAATTTTACCACCGGCTTCTTCACACACTGCTGTGATATTTTTAAATACTTGATGTGTTTGCTCACTAAAGTCTTCTGATATAACTTCCATAGTCTCAGGTACTAATGGAATTTGACCAGACAAGTATACTGCAGTGCCAACTTTAACTGCTTGGCTATAAGTACCTATTGCTGCAGGTGCTTTTTCGGTGGATATAAATGCTTTGTTCATGTTTTTCCTATGTTATTTTTTTCGATAGACTTTTTGCACATCGGGCATTACGCGAATTTTTCGCATAATATTGGCAACATGGACACGGTTTTTAACCGTGACTCCAAGGTCTATCACATATAAATTACTTTCTTTTTCGTCAGTCGCTATTTCAACAATATTAGCGTGGGTTGTGGCAACTACGTTGGTTAACTTAGCTAACGCACCTTGATGATTAATAATCTCTACCCTAAGGGCTGCTATGTATTCTTTTTCAGGGTTATCATCCCATTTTACGACCAAGTATTTAGATCGTTCACTTTCCCAGCCACGAATATTTTTACATTCTTGGCGATGAACTGTTAATCCTTTACCTTGGCTTATGTGTGCAGTAATTGCATCACCTGGGACAGGGCGGCAACATTTAGAGTAATTGACTAACATGCCTTCTGTTCCAATAATGGTCGCTTTGGCTTGTTTAGTTATGTCGGTCAAGTCGTCAGAATCATTTTGCAATAAACGCTTGGCTATGAGTACGCTCATTAAATTACCAGCGCCAATTTCTACAAGCAGCTCAAGTAAGGTCGAAAGTTCATGCTCTTCAAGAACGCGTGCAATATTTTCATCAGGAATACTATCTAGCTTGTTTTCGCCTAGTGCAGAGTCGAGTAAGCGTCTACCAAGCAACATAGCTTCTTCATGATGCTGACTCTTAAGGTAATTACGAATACCTAAGCGCGCTTTACCCGTCACAATAAAGTTAAGCCAAGTCGCATTAGGGTGAGCGCCTGAACTGGTGATCACTTCAATTGTTTGGCCTGTGTCTAGTGGTTTACTTAACGGGTAAGGTTTGCGGTTAACACGCGCGCCTACACAGGTATTGCCTACGTCGGTATGAACTGCATACGCAAAATCGACCGCAGTAGCGCCCATTGGTAGTTCAACTATTCGGCCATCAGGGGTGAATACGTAAATTTCCTCAGGGAATAATTCTGTTTTAACGTTTTCAATAAATTCAAACGACGACCCTGCACTTTGTTGAAGTTCAAGTAAGCTTTGCATCCATTGACGAGCACGTTGCTGAGATGTATTACCTGCGCCATCGCCAGCTTTTTTATACATCCAATGTGCTGCAACGCCTTTGTCGGCCATATGATCCATGTCATGGGTACGAATTTGTATTTCTACAGGAATACCATGCGGGCCAACAAGCGAAGTATGCAACGACTGGTAACCATTTGTTTTAGGTACCGCAATGTAATCTTTAAAGCGAGTTTCAATAGGTTTATATAAATTATGCGCAACGCCTAATACACGGTAGCAGGTATCCATTGAATCGACGGCAATTCTAAACGCATAAATATCCATTACCTCATTAAACAGCAACTCCTTATTTAGCATTTTTTTATAAATGCTATAAAGGTGTTTTTCGCGTCCAGATACAGTAGCAGCAATGCCCGATTCTTCTAAGCGAGCTTCTACTTCAGTTTGAATATTGGAGATAACTTCTTTGCGGTTACCACGGGCTTTAGCCACTTCCGACTTAAGTGCACGATGGCGCATAGGGTATAATGCTTGAAAACCTAAGTCTTCCAGTTCATTTTTTATATCGTGAATACCCAAACGGTTTGCAATGGGTGCGTATATTTCAAGTGTTTCACGCGCTATGCGGCGGCGTTTATCTGGGCGAAGTGCGCCAAGGGTGCGCATATTGTGTGTTCTATCGGCAAGTTTGATTAAAATAACCCGAATGTCTTGGGTCATTGCCATGATCATTTTTCGGTAGTTTTCAGCCTGAAACTCTTTTTTATCTTTAAAGCTCAGCTTATCAAGTTTACTTACACCTTCAACAAGTTCTGCGACGGTTTCGCCAAAAATCTCAGCTAAGTCTTGTTGGCTAAAGTCGGTATCTTCAATTACATCGTGCATTAATGCGGCCATGAGCGTTTCATGATCAAGGTGCATACCTGCTAGGATTTGAGTTACTTCAACGGGGTGAGTAATGTAAGGCTCGCCGCTTGAGCGAGTTTGGCCTTCATGAGCCTCTCGTGCTACCACGTAAGACTTTTGTACCAGCTCTACTTCAGCAGCAGGTAAGTATTCAGAAATTTTCTTTTTTAGACCTTCAAAAAGATACATTCACACTCCAATGTTCTAGTGAAGCAAATTAGGTAACGGTAAGTTAAGAATATACGATGAAAAGAAAGGATTGCCAACGGCTATAGTAGAAATACTGCGCCGTTGGCTAAATCAGACCGGGAGGTCGATTATTGGTTGCCACCAACAATAGCAGCAACAGCAGCAAGTTCTGCTGCTTCTTGATGTTGTTGTTCTTCACGGTCGATTAAATCCATTGATGAGCTATCAACAAGGTTTAATTCAATTTCACGTAAAGCAACAACGGTTGGTTTATCGTTTTCAGGGTCTACTAGTGGAGTTTTACCACCAACAGCAATTTGGCGGGCACGACGAGCCGCAACTAAAATTAAGTCAAAACGATTACCAACTGCATCTACTGCATCTTCAACTGTTACGCGAGCCATCTCAGCACTCCAAAAATAATTTAAAAGCAAAGGCGTAGTTTACTGCACGCAGGGACTTTCGCCAATAGGTAGTGGTCAATTTTTATCAGTTTTACTGAGTATGACCTAATTAAATGCCCTTAATTTACTTCAAAAGGTCATTTAGTAATTTTTTATTACGAATTTCTTGAGCGCTTAATGTTAAACGCTGCGCCATAACAATCGTTTCAATATCACCAAGGGCAGTATCAAAATCATCGTTTACAATAACAAAATCGTACTCGTTGAAATGAGATGTTTCAGATTGTGCTTTGGCCATACGAGACGCAATAACATCTGCAGAGTCTTGGCCGCGGTTATTTAAGCGTTGTTCAAGTTCTGCTTTAGAAGGCGGTAAAATAAAAATAGTCTGCACGCTTGGCATAATTTTACGAACTTGCTGTGCACCTTGCCAGTCTATGTCTAAAAATACATCTATGCCTGCGTCAAGTTGCGACTCAATAGCTTGTTTTGATGTACCGTAATAGTTATCAAAAACTTGTGCCCACTCAAAAAAATCATCTTTGGTAATTAATGCTTTAAACTCATCTGTAGTTACAAAGTGATAGTGAATGCCATTTTCTTCACCTGGGCGAGGTGAGCGAGTGGTGTGCGATACCGATACTTTCATATCTGCATGTTTCTTAAGTAAGGCATTAATTAAGCTAGACTTACCTGCACCTGATGGCGCTGATAAAATAAATAAGTTTCCGCGAGTTTGAGCCATGTTTTTCTCTATCAAAAAATAAACAGGCTTGAGTTATAAATAACCCAAGCCTTTAATTATTACATTGTACTTTATTTAGCTATTTGTGCTCAAGTGAGTCACAGGCGTACTTTACGCTATTCAATATTTTGGATCTGCTCACGCATCTGTTCAATTAGAACTTTAAGCTCCACTGCTGCATTAGTAATATCGCTATTAATAGACTTAGAGGCGAGGGTATTTGCTTCTCGGTTAAACTCTTGCATCATGAAATCTAAGCGACGGCCACATGCGCCGCCTTTTTTAAGAATTTTTTTAGTTTCTTTAACATGAGACTTTAAGCGATCTAGCTCTTCAGCTACGTCTTGCTTTTGTGCTAAATAAATTAGCTCTTGCTCAAGACGAGACTCGTCAATATTTGTTGTTAAATCTTCCAATTTTTGTTCGAGCTTCTCACGTTGCCATTTAGTAATTTCTGGCATGTGAGTTTCTACAGTGTTTACTTGCTCTATAATTGCATCAAGGCGAGTTGCTATCATCTCTTCTAAATTTGCGCCTTCATCACCCCGTGCTGATTTAAAGTCTTCTATTACTTCATCAAGCCCTGCAATTAGCGCTGTGTTTACGCTGTCCATATCCAGTTCTTCGGCTTCCATTACACCAGGCCAGCGTAAAATATCAACAGGGTTTATCTCACCATTACTTTGCTGTTGAACCCATTTAGCACTATTTATAAGTTGTTCAGCCAATGCTTGATTGATTGATAACTCACCAACATGAGCTGGGTTTGCAACAAACTTTAAAAATACTTCTACTTTACCGCGCTGTAGATGTTTACGTAAGCGTTCACGAATAACAGGCTCCATCCCACGAAATTGCTCTGGTGCGCGAATAAAGGTTTCAAGGTAACGTTGGTTAACTGATCGAACTTCCCAAGTGCCAGTGCCCCAATCGCCTTTTATCTCGCGACGCGCATAAGCTGTCATACTGTGGATCATGGATGGTTTCCTAAGTTTTATAATACATAATTAATTATTATTATACCGAAACACTCTCCAACCTCTAGGGAAAATTTAAGTAGCTGAATGTTTTGCAACCAGGTATTTGTTAAATCAGCATGGTATCTGTACTCACATACACTTATAATGTGACAAATTATGAATTAAGGGGATCGTCAATGCGTCCAAGCCAAAGAACACCAAATCAAATTAGACCCGTATCATTTACACGTAATTATACTTTGCATGCAGAAGGGTCTGTACTTGTTGAATTTGGTAATACCAAAGTACTTTGTACAGCTACGGTTGAATCGGGCGTTCCGCGTTTCATGAAAGGCCAAGGTAAGGGGTGGATAAATGCTGAGTACGGCATGCTTCCAAGGTCAACACACACGCGCAATGCTCGAGAAGCGTCTCGTGGTAAGCAAGGTGGCCGAACAATGGAAATTCAACGTTTGATTGCACGTGCACTTCGCGCGGCAGTTGATTTAAAAGCACTTGGCGAAAACACGATTACTATTGATTGTGATGTCATTCAGGCCGATGGTGGAACACGCACAGCATCAATAAGCGGTGCTTGTGTTGCACTTGTCGATGCACTAACCCACATGCGTGCCAAGGGTATGATTAATTCAAACCCGCTTAAGCATATGATTGCTGCAATTTCAGTTGGCATATATAAGGGCCAAGCTATAAGTGATTTAGAATATATTGAAGACTCAGCGGCAGAAACTGATATGAATGTAATTTTAACTGAAACAGGTAAAATTATTGAAGTTCAAGGCACGGCAGAGGGCGAGCCGTTTTCGTTTGATGAGCTTGATGAGTTACTTACATTAGCAAAACACTCTATCAGAGAGATCATTGACGTTCAAAAGCAAGCATTAGCATAAATAAGTAGGTAGCAAAAAATGAAAGATTACCAAAAAGAATTTATTGAATTTGCGCTAGAAAAGCAGGTACTGAAGTTTGGTGAGTTTACCCTTAAATCAGGCCGTACTAGTCCATACTTCTTTAATGCAGGCTTATTTAACACTGGACGTGATTTAGCACGGTTAGGCCGTTTTTATGCTGCAGCTCTAGAAGATGCGGCTATAGAATATGATGTTTTATTTGGACCAGCTTATAAAGGTATTCCAATCGCTACCACCACAGCTGTAGCATTAGCAGATCATTACAACAAAGATGTACCTTATTGCTTTAACCGCAAAGAGAAAAAAGCGCATGGTGAAGGCGGTACATTAGTAGGCTCACCATTAAATGGTAAAATTATGCTGGTGGATGATGTGATCACTGCGGGTACCGCAATTCGCGAATCAATGGAAATCATCGCAGATAATGGCGCAGACTTAAGTGGTGTATTAATAGCACTAGATCGTCAGGAAAAAGGTAAAGCTGAGCTCTCTGCTATTCAAGAGGTTGAACGCGACTTTAATACACAGGTAATTTCTATTGTTAAACTTGCTGATTTGATTAGTTACCTTGAAAACCAAGGGACAATGGGTGAACATTTAGTATCAGTAAAAGCGTATCGTGATAAATACGGCGTAGCCTAAAATATAAAGCCTCGCATTGCGGGGCTTTCTTTTGACCTTTAAAAGAGCTTATTTAATGAAAGATGTATTCAAACCAAATGGATTAGGGTTCAAGCGTGTATTTAAAGCCACATACTGCTCCTATCTAGGATTTAAAGCAGCGTTTAAAGAAGAAGCTGCATTCAGGCAAGAGTTACTGATCTGCATAATCCTTTTTCCTTTTTCATTTCTGCTGGCATCTTCATTACTTCATTGGGCAATTCTTATGTGCTCACTGCTAGTGGTATTAATTGTTGAATTATTAAACTCAGCAATTGAAGCACTCACTGATCGTGTAAGCACAGAACTTCATGTTTTGTCAGGCAGGGCAAAAGATATGGGCTCTGCAGCCGTCACGCTTTCACTAATGATCCTTGTGATCTTATGGGGAGTGAGTTTGTATATGAAGATCGTCGGATCTTAGCCTACCGTTTCAAAGCAAAATTGACGATACATGTTAATAAAATGAAAGCAATGTTGTTTTTTTAGTGTGTTTAGTTCAAATACTCATCGAACAGTATGTTTTTTCAAGTTTTCTTCAAAAAAGGGTTGATCTGTTTTCGGATCTCCCTATAATGCGACCCCACTGAGACGGC
>NZ_JALNTI010000019.1:0-10487 GCF_023161925.1 Pseudoalteromonas sp. 2CM32C
TGTGAAAGTAGGACATTACCAGGCTTCAAATTGTAGAAAGCCGCTTCAGAAATGAAGCGGCTTTTTTACGTCTGCAGGAAAGTAATCTTCAGCATTCCCTTCTCTAAAGCGTAGCGTCTGTTGAGCAAAGCGGCTCTTTGTGGACGGTGTTTTGGTTACTAGTAGCGCACCGACTTCAAATAAGAAAAACCCGCTAAATCAATGTAACGTTTTTTTGCTTTCTGGGGTTTAGTATATAGCCAAGACCCCATGCCGAACTCAGTAGCGACACAAAACAGCGCGAAGGCGAGCCCCGACCAATAATAGTATCCCATGTGCTATGTGACTCTCTACCGCTGTGGGCACTATGACATTACCAAGCCTCAAATAAGAGAAATCCGTTGCAGCAATGTGACGGGTTTCTTTCTGTCTGGGATTTAGTAAATGGCCAAACTATACCGAACTTTTAGTACATGCTTACATAATAATTGAATGGTCGCCTAGGCTATTTTAATTATCAATATTTTCTATATAGTCTTTTAACTGTATTCACTATTATCAAAATGATCCTTTCCAATTAAACTAACGTCATAAAATATTTACTTAGTATAAGTTTTGGAGAAAAACATGGCTCATCAAATTATCAAAGATTTACACAATCGTTATACCGCTAAGCAATATGATTCATCAAAACGTATTTCTGATGAAGATATTGAAGTAATTAAAGAGGCTATTCGCTTGTCAGCTTCTTCAATTAACTCGCAACCTTGGAAGTTTATTTTGGTTGAAAGTGAAGAAGGTAAACAACGCTTACACGATACATTTGCTAACAAACACCAGTTTAATCAGCATCATGCTAAAGAAGCATCGCATACATTATTACTTGCTTATGATCCTAAGTTTACGAAAGAAAAATTTTCTAAGCGTGTTGATGTAGAAGTCAGCTCTGGTCATTTACCAGCAGATATGCGCGATAACTTTATGGGTGCATATGCGTTCGCTGAAATGAACACAGATGAGAATGGTTACAACGGTAGTTGGACTAAAGCGCAGGTTTACTTAGCACTTGGTAATGTGCTGCATACATTAGCGCGATTGAACATAGCGTCGACTCCAATGGAAGGCGTTGACCCAGAGCTAATTAGTGAGAAGTTTAATGCTGAACTTGACGGTCATATTTGTGAAGTTGCACTAGCAATGGGTTACCCTAATACCGACGAAGACTGGAACCATGGTTTGCCAAAGGCGCGTTTAGCGGTAGAAGATATTATAACAACCGTATAGCATAAAAAACTTTATTAAAAAGCCGAGTCTATCTCGGCTTTTTTGTGTCTAAAATAAGCCATACGCTTCCGTATTTTCAGTTTCTACCTGTAGTTCAGTCGGCTTAAATATGGAACTCGGATCGATAAGCACACTATGATTTTCTGCCATTTTTATTAAGCCTCGCATCATACCTTTAGTTTGTGGATCTATATCAAAGCCTATATCAGTTAGTTTATCTAATGGTTTTATATCTTCTTTTTTATAATCTAGGCTGTCTTCTACTTTATCGACCAGCAACCCCACATGAGGGTTTATACCGTCTTTCGTTGTGAATACAATAATTGGTTTGTAATCCAAAGTTATTTGCTCTTGTGCTGATTCAAACAGTCTCTCTAACTGAGCAAGACTGCTACGTTTTATCTTACTAAGTAAATAGCTTACCTGTTTATGTTCACCTTGCCTGTGAGCAGTTACGGCTTGTCTAGCTTGTTCTAGTAATAATTCAAAAGGCTCATTAAAGCGTGAGATAGTAAGCTTTAAATCAGGGTTGTCTGTATTGAACTCCTGGAAAAAAACAATAAAGTCTTGAAGCTCAGTTTCATTAATAACTAATTTTTCTGATTGATTTAAGAGGTTTGTCTCGAGTGTATTAAACCATTTGGTTTGTTTGTCTTGCCAGGATCTTAGCTGTTTTAAAATATGTTTGTTGCTTTGCTCTGTTGATATATTATTTAAGATAATTCCTAAATCGAAAACTGGCGTAGGGATATCCATATAATCTTTAACACCAATAAAGCTTTTGTTGTTGTTTGGTAGTGTTGTGAGATTATTATCAAAGCGCTCGGTTAATAAGATATCAAGTATTTTCAGTGAAATTGTTTTGGAGCCCACTTTAAAGTTTATTAATTCCATGCCTTTATCTTAATTTACCCATTAATGTATTAAGAATAGAACAAATCTACCAAATAGCTTAAGTAACTGTGGTAATTAATCATTGTATTAAGGGGGTGGGTTATTTGATGGCTTTAGCTAGTTTTAACACTGCTTGTTTAAAGCATGTTTCAAGCTCTTTTTTGCCTTGTATATTTAATTGTTCAATGACGTTTGTATCGCTTTCATTTTGCAAAATTAAGCTAATTAATAGTTGCTTATCACTTTGCGTTAAACAATTAACAACAGAGGGTGCCAGAGTTACAACTTGCCAAATAGTAGCTGTAATACTAAATCGAGAAAAGTGATTATTAAGTTGTCGTATTAAACGTTTTTTGATGTCTGAACTGATAGGTCTATCTGTAAACGAGGAAATAAGTACATTTACAAGCTGCCAATCAAGGTGTTTAAAGTGTGTGAGTAAAGCATAAAATATATCGGTTTGAAATTCAGCTTTTAATAGTTTCAGTGTACCCGTATTGTTGTTTAAACATTTCACAACGAGTGCTGAATGCTCGCTAGTGCTTTTATCTTTTTGATAACCCAGCTTTATAGTGCTAAACCCTTGGCTTTGCCAAAATTTTAATAGCTCAGCCGTAGCGCCAAAACTAGCACCAAACCAATGGCACTCATTACTTACTCTTGATTCGCAAAAACTCAGTAGGGCTTTACCTACTCCTTGACTGTGAAGATTAGGGGCAACAGCAATTCTTACTACTCGAGCAGAGAGTTGGGTAAGGCACTGGGGATCACTGCTTAGCTGCGAGAGAGTTTGTGCCATTAGGTGCCCTTGTGGGCGGCGTTCACCTTTAAGCACCTGCTCAGTTAGCTCGAGGGGTAACCCGCCTTCTATTGTAACTAAACACACCCCCACTAGGTGATTATGTGTTTGGGTTATGAACAATCGTTGTGAGGGTGCATCAAGTAGTTGGCGTAAATCGTTAACGCTACTTTGGTAATGTGCTAAGGCAAGTAATGCAATAACCTGCTCAAGTAACAGCTCGTCATTTGTGAGTTGTTGCTGAGTAATTTCACTGTGGACTAGGTTATTTAAGCCATTGCTTTGTATTTCTTCGTACTGTGCTTCGAGTGCGAGCAAAGTGCGTATATGGCGCTCTAGCGGGTCGGCTTTTGCAAACCTTAACGGTTCATCAAGTGTGATAATATTAGCGGCTTTATACTTTGCTTTAATGTACTGACTAAACCTAATTGTATAGCCTCTACCATTACCCTCATAACCTACTAAAGTACTTGCAAATACAATGCGCGGATACTGTTTTAGCATTTTTAATAACAGAGGAACTGGAATAGCAGCCGCCTCGTCAACAAGTAATAGATCACACTCTGGCAACGAGTCTAATAATGAATCTGGAGCAATATACTGTAAATTAGCAAGTTGCTTACTTTTACCATCAAAGGGTATGTTTAACTCATTACTTAAATGTTTAAAGCTGCTATGAGTGGCTTTAAATTGTGTACTGCAAAGTAGTATTTTCTTATCGATAAGCTTGGCGGCAGCAAGTCCAAGCGCTGCTGATTTACCACGACCTCTGTCGGCATTAATGAGTAAAGGGCGATTGGCGCGACCATGAGCCACTTTAATTATATTTTCTACACAATGCTGTTGCGGTTCAAAATCTATTTTATTGTCAGAGCTTTCTCTGCTGATATTATCTGTACAGCCATGTAATTCACTAAAGTGATAAGCGGGTAACGATTGTACAACGCGGGCAATGCGTTCATTAAAAAAACTATAGCTTACTTTATGCCCGTGAGACTGCACTGTGCTTAAGGCAGGATCTGGCCAAGTTGAAAGTTCGCTTAGCTCTGGTAGCAGTAAATATAAAATACCGCCTGCTTTTACCGTACCTGCAATAGCTGCTAATTTATCAGGGTGCAAGCCACTAAAGCCATCGTATACGGCATGAGAATATTCTTGCCCTAAAATTTGATGAGTACGATTAGGCCACTGCGCGTTATTTAGTCTGGTATTTTTAGAAACGACGAGTGTGTTTTCAGTTTGAAGTAATTCACCTAACAGCTCGTAGCACCAAACAGTACTGCCAGTAATAAGCACCAGTTGGCGATGATGAGCGCCAACTAGTGTTTTTTCTAACGTGTTTATGTGAGCTTTATACAGCTTGTAATCGTGCATAAGCCGTTACTAGCCATTTACTGCCAAGGTCGTCAAAGTTTACCTGTACACGCGACTGTGCACCGCTACCTTCATAGTTAAGTACCGTACCAATACCAAACTTAGCATGCAGTACACGTTGACCTAAGTTAAAGCCGCTGTCTTCAAAGGCGGCATGGCTTACTGATGCACTAAAGCGACCAGCTGCCGGTGGTCGCGAAACTTGCGTTTTAATACGAATTTCTTCAATGCAGTCTTCAGGGATTTCGCGTAAAAAACGCGAAGGACTATGGTACTTCTCTTGTCCATAAAGGCGGCGGCTTTCGGCGTGGCTAATGTATAATTTATCCATAGCGCGAGTCATACCTACGTAACAAAGGCGGCGTTCTTCTTCTAAGCGGCCAGACTCTTCATTACTTTGCTGCGAAGGGAACATGCCTTCTTCAACGCCCACCATAAACACAAGCGGGAACTCTAAGCCTTTAGCTGAGTGAAGCGTCATCATTTGTACCGCGTCTTCGTGCTCATCGGCTTGGCCTTCACCAGATTCAAGCGAGGTATAGGCTAAAAAGCCTTGTAGTGGTGAGCTAAACTCTTCTTCTTCAGGGAGTTCGTATTGATCACACGCGCTTATAAGTTCTTCTAAGTTTTCTACACGAGCGCGGCCTTTTTCGCCTTTTTCAGCTTGATACATAGCCATAAGGCCAGAGGTTTGAATTGTGTATTTAGCTTGTTCTTGTAGGGTGAGATCGCTAATTTTGTCTTCGATGTGCTCAACAAGCTCTACAAACTTTGTTACAGCGCCAGCTGCTCGGCCTGATAAGTGCTGTTGTTCAACAATAGCTTTAGCTGCGTACCAAAGCGGAAGTGACTCAGCACGTGCACAATCACGTATATGACTTAATGTCTTATCGCCAATACCGCGAGCAGGAGTATTAATTACACGCTCAAATGCGGCATCGTCTTGGCGATTACCTACTAAGCGTAAGTACGATAGCGCATCTTTAATTTCTTGACGCTCAAAGAATCGCATACCACCGTAAATGCGATATTTTAAGCCTTCTTGCAGCATGGCTTCCTCGAGTACACGAGATTGCGCGTTACTACGGTACAAAATAGCGGCGTCTTGCAACGCGTTACCAGCATTTAACCAGCTACGTAATTTGCTACTTACAAAGCGGGCTTCGTCTAGCTCGTTAAAGGCGGCATAAATTGATATAGGCTCGCCTTCGTTACCATCGGTCCATAAGCTTTTACCCATACGCTCGGAGTTATTTTTTATAAGCGCATTAGATGCTTTAAGAATAGTTGCGGTTGAACGGTAGTTTTGTTCAAGGCGAATAGTTTCAGCATCAAAGTCAGTTAAAAAACGTTTTATGTTTTCTATTTTAGCGCCGCGCCAGCCGTAAATACTTTGGTCGTCGTCGCCAACAATCATTATGCTGCTTGTGTCGCCTGCAAGTAACTTTAACCATGCGTACTGAATGGTATTAGTATCTTGAAACTCGTCTACTAGCATGTGGGCAAAGCGCTGTTGGTAGTGGCGAAGTAGCGTCGGGTTATTTTTTAATACTTCATAGCTGCGTAGCAGTATTTCAGCAAAATCGACCAAACCAGCCCTGTCACACGCTTCCTGGTAGGCGGCATATACACGCAGCATCATTTGCTCGTTTATATCATAAGCTTGAATATCTTTAGGGCGAAGTGCTTCGTCTTTTTTAGCGCTTATGTACCAACCAAACTGTTTTGCAGGCCACTTTTTATCATCAATATTCATTGATTTTAATAAGCGCTTGATCATACGAAGTTGGTCATCAGAATCTAAAATTTGAAAGGCTTCTGGTAAGTTAGCTTCACGGTGATGAGCGCGTAAAATACGGTGTGATAAGCCATGGAAAGTACCAATCCACATCCCGCCAACCGGTGCTTTTAAGGTTTCTTCAACGCGGGTACGCATTTCTTTAGCTGCTTTATTGGTAAAAGTTACCGCAAAAATACTATAAGCTGATGCTTGTTCAACTTGCATAAGCCACGCGATACGATGAACTAACACTCGTGTTTTACCAGACCCAGCACCGGCCAACACCAGCATGTTTTGTAATGGGGCTGCAACGGCATCGCGTTGTTTGTCATTTAAGCCGTCGAGTAATTCTGAAACGTCCATCGTTACGCCTTTTTAATCAATATTGAGGGCAGTATAACAGGTGTTTTTGTTAGGCTAAATAAAATACTGTTTTTATGAACAGCTATTATAAAAATAGCCTCTAAAACCAATCAGCTGGATAGTTTTTAGCGTGGATAAGTGACTAAAATTAATAATAAAAATAATCAAATTGACCTATATTTAGTAAAAAATACCAAAGTAATTAGTGAGTCGTAATTTAACTAACTGATTTTTAAGCTTTAATAAATTGGCATAAAGTGTGATAGTAAGTAGATAACTAAAATTTAAAATTAATTAACTACAGAGGTGAGTATGGCTGATCAAGGGTCTGGCGGTAATGTGATTGCTGCATTGTGTAATATATTTTTTCCTGGTTTAGGACAACTAGTACAAGGGCGTATTTTAGCGGCTATATTTTTTGCGCTAGCTATTGTTATAAGTTACGCACTTATTTACGTACTCGTTGGTTTTGTATTAGTACCTATTATTTATTTATGGTCGATAATAGATGCGGCACGATACCGCTCGCGAAGTTAGGTATTTAAACGTTTTACAAAAATAGCGCCCAATGGCGCTATTTTGTTTTTTAGGGTCGGCGTTACAGCTAATTTACGGGTATAATCGCGTTATTAACGTTTAATAAGTAATAGCTATGGAATATCAATTTATACGTGACCCTATTAGTGGTTTACGAATTAAAATAAGCAGCGAACACGCAATAATAGGTCGTTGGTTAAACGAAGAAATTGGCAAAGGCAAAGTCGCTATGGTGCAAGCACTTATTGTGTCTGTCAAAACGAGTTTTGAGCCAGTCACTCTAAAAGGCCAAGAAATAGATTTAATTTTATCTAAAGATGAGGCCTTATTTGAGGCTCATGCTCTGCACCAAGACAGCGAAGACTTAATTGCCTATCAAGATGATGATTTAATGCTTGAAGAGAACGACTTAAGCAGTGGTTGTGGTTTTGAAGACTTTATTGATTTAATCGAGTCGTGGGCTGAGTTTACCAGTAATCGATAAAAATAATTAAAACAGACATAGCAAATGCAAAAACAGCGCTTTCTCTGTATTATTAAAACAACTAAAAAACGACAGGAATTGATATGTCTGCCAATTTAAATAAGCTAGTAGTCATGCTAGAAATGCAAAACGCCATGAATACAAAAGTGCATGAACAATGGTTTACACAAGGGTTTGAATGGTATCGCGCTATTTGGGTTGAGTGTGCCGAAATGCTAGATCATCATGGCTGGAAGTGGTGGAAAAAACAAACACCCGATACCGAGCAAGTTATTTTAGAATTGGTTGATATTTTTCACTTTGGTTTGTCGCTACGTATTGACGGAAAAACAAGCTATCAAGACTTAGCAAAGCAATTAGAAAGTGAGTTGAGCCAAGTACAGCAAGCTGATGACTTTAAACAAACGTTAGAAATACTTGCGGCATCTGCTGTTGCAGATAAAGCGTTTAATGCATCAGCATTTGCCGGTTGTATGGCACAAATGGGCATGGATATTGACGATTTATACCGTGGTTATGTTGGTAAAAATACCTTAAACTTTTTTCGCCAAGACCATGGTTATAAAGACGGTAGCTACATTAAAGTGTGGAACGGGCAAGAAGATAACGGGCACTTAGTGGAAGTAGTTAAAAGCCTTGATACCGAACATGCAGACTTCGCAAAATTAGTCTATCAAGGCCTTGAGGCACGTTACCCTAAAAGCTAAATAATAGTGCGGTAGTCGGTTACATTTAAGTAATCGGCTATTTCGTTGTGTGGTTGCTGACTGTCGGGGTTGGCAACCGCAAGTAAGTGTCCAATGCCGTATTCTTTTGCGGCATTTAATACAGCTATGCTGTCATCAACAAACAAAGTACGTGTTTTGTTAAATCCTAAATCATTTTGTACTTGGTGCCATAAACTTTGCTGCTCTTTACTTACGCCATATTCATGAGTCGACACTACACCATCTAAATAATTATCGATTGCGGTGTGTTCAAATTTCATCATGACGTTTTCTGGATGTGCGTTGGTAAGCAATATAAGCTCTTTTCCTGCTTTTTTTAGCTCCGTTAAAAAATAGGGCACGTCGTCACGAACTTTTATAAGGTGCTG
This sequence comes from Pseudoalteromonas sp. 2CM32C, assembly GCF_023161925.1. Classification (NCBI taxonomy): domain Bacteria; kingdom Pseudomonadati; phylum Pseudomonadota; class Gammaproteobacteria; order Alteromonadales; family Pseudoalteromonadaceae; genus Pseudoalteromonas; species Pseudoalteromonas sp. 2CM32C. Next base: position 8,591 of record NZ_JALNTI010000019.1, read on the forward strand.
TGTTTCTCGCTTTAAATCCATAATTGGTAATTTAAGCTGATCTTCCCAATAATCTAAGCAATACCACTCAATTTGGCCGCTTACAGCTTGGTAGCGTTTAAAAATATCTTCTTTTGCTTCGCTCAGGCTTATATTTTTCGCTAAGGCGTGTTGCTGTGGAAGAACAGTTAACCAAAAATGGCTGTCATAATGTAAATCGAGGAGTGTTCCGTCCATATCAAGTAAAACGGTATCGATTTTTGACCAATTTAGCATGGGCTTTTCCCTGTGAAAAGTTTATGATTAAGCACAACTGCCATGATAGCAAATTAACGCCAATGACACAGAAAAAGCATCCAACACCTCCTCAAATCCTAAGTAATAACGTTGTCGCTAAAAGTCGCCTATTTACTGTGGAATCTTTAGAGCTAAAATTTTCGAATGACGAAGAGCGTCAGTATGAACGTATTCGAGGTGGTGGCAGAGGCGCTGTAATGATTGTGCCTATAACGGCTGATAACGAAATGCTGCTAGTGCGTGAGTATTGCGCGGGCACCAATGACTACCAGCTAGGCTTTCCTAAAGGACTGATCGACCCAGGCGAAACACCAGAGCAAGCTGCTAATAGAGAACTTAAAGAAGAAGTAGGTTTTGGCGCAGACTTTTTTAAACCATTAAAAACAGTGACCATGGCACCTAGTTATTTTAATGCCACCATGCATATTTTATTTGCTAAGCAACTATATCCGCAAACACTTCCAGGCGACGAGCCTGAGCCTTTAGTTGTTGTTAAGTGGCCATTAACGCAATGGCAGTCATTATTAGAGCAAGATGATTTTACCGAAGCACGAAGTGTTGCCGCTTTGCTATTATTAGATAAGTACTTAGCATCTGGAGCTGCCGATGAATAAATTATTAGAACCTTGTATTGAATTAGCCGAACGTGCAGGCGATGCCATTATGGCTATATACAAAAAAGATGATATTGGCCAACAAGAAAAGTCAGACCACACACCAGTAACTAAAGCCGATTTAGCTGCAAATGATGTGCTTGTTGCAGGCTTAAAGGCACTTGCGCCCGATATTCCTATTATGTCGGAAGAAACACCTATTCCTGCATTAGCCGATAGGCAAGATTGGCAGCGTTATTGGTTACTTGATCCCATGGATGGCACAGGTGAATTTATTTTAGAAAGTGGTGATTTTGCGGTAAACATTGCGCTTATTGAAAATAACCACCCTGTGTTGGGGGTAATTCATTGGCCGTCGAAAGGTATTACTTACTTTGCGAGTGCTAAAAATGGTGCTTTTAAGCGTGAAGAAAAGAGCGACACTCGAATATACGTAGCTCCGCCTGAAAGTTTAACACTAGCAGTAAGTCGCCGTCAGAAAATTGAGTCGGTGAGTCAATACTTAAATAGCCAATTTACAACCATTGCGGTTGGTTCGTGCTCGTTAAAAGCATGTATTGTTGCTGAGGGTAAAGCGGACTGCTTTTTAAGAATAGGCCCAACAGGTGAGTGGGACACAGGGGCTTCACAAGTTATTGTAGAAGAAGCGGGCGGTTGCATTACTGATGCAGAGTTTAACCCTTTAACCTATAACCAACGCGAGAGCACTGAAAACCCAGACTTTATTGTAATGGGCCACCCTGATTGGGAGTTTCAAAAAATGATTACTCCTCATCAAAGAGCGAGTATAGAATAGAGTTTTGATTGCTTTTTGTTCACTTGAACAGTTTTAGGTAGTTAAAGCCTTGCATTATAAGTTTATTCCTATATAGTAGCGCTCTCTTCAAGGCAGGCTCGTAAATATTACGGAAATGTTTTAAAGAAATTACAGGCGCGGGATGGAGCAGCCTGGTAGCTCGTCGGGCTCATAACCCGAAGGTCGTCGGTTCAAATCCGGCTCCCGCAAC
>NZ_JALNTI010000001.1:0-600405 GCF_023161925.1 Pseudoalteromonas sp. 2CM32C
TTGGGATATCGCCAAGCGGTAAGGCACCAGGTTTTGATCCTGGCATTCCCAGGTTCAAATCCTGGTATCCCAGCCAATTTTCTAACCGTTCTCCTTTGTACCATCTAAAATAAATTCTATTATTCAATAGATCATCTTCTATAAAATCTATCCAACTAATTCAATATTTTAAGATCAGTCGCTAAACACCTCGTGATATAAATGTACTGAAGCTGATTGAAAAAATAATACGTTTAATAATTTAATTCTGTAAATAAAAACACTGCTGATTCATAGTGAAAATTGAGTTACTTAGTCGTTTTATTAAAAATCTCAATACTACTAACATCAAGTTTAGTCTCATAAATTTTATTACGCATTGCTATTACTACATAATACTTTAGCTGCCTTTATTTAAGTATTTCTCTATAAAGCGCTCTAAAGGTAGTGGCTTGCTAAAATAATAGCCTTGAAGGAATTCACAATTCATTGATTTAAGTACTTCTTGTAGCTCCTTCGTTTCGATTCCTTCTGCAACCACATTACAATTGAGCCGATGTGCTAAAAATAACGTCGATTCTACAATTGCATAATCAGCTATCTTAGTAAGCATATTATTAATGAAAGACCGATCTATTTTAATTTGATTTATAGGTAGCTCTCGCAGTAAAGATAAGGAAGAAAACCCGGTACCAAAGTCATCTACACTAAATTCAAATCCACGACTGTTAAGTTTATACATCATTGCTCGAGCAGCCTCCAAATCAGTCATCATTGCACCTTCTGTAATTTCAAAAACAATGTAGTTACTTAACGTAGGGTCCTCTTTAAGGAGCTCTTCTATAAACTCCACAAAACTCTCACTTTCAAGGTCTCGTGTTGATAAGTTTACGTGCATGGTGCCAGTAAAACCTAACGATTTTAGACGCTGTAAATTTTTTATTGTTTCAATTACAACCCATTGAGTGATATTAAGAATCATCCCCGTACGCTCAGCCACTTTGATAAATTGATCAGGAGTAATAAACGAACCGTCCTTCTGCGGCCACCTAATTAATACTTCTGCACCATGTATTTCGTCAAAACGAGTGCAAAATATTGGCTGAAAATAAAGCTCAAACTCATGTTTTATAAGGGCGTTTTTTATTTTTGTAGTCATATCAAGAAAGTTATCAGCCCTTTCACTCAACCCTTCAAAATAATTAACAAATAATTGCTGTGTGCTTTTAGCTTCAAGTAAAGCTAAATCTGCATTTTTAAATAGCTCATTGGCATAAAACGCATCTTGAGGATATGAGCTAACGCCGACTTTTAGCTTTAACCATACTTTTTGCGCACTAATGAAAAAAGGCTCTTCAACAGAGCCCTTTATAACTTCAATACAATCATAAATATCTTGCTCATTTGCTGAATCTAAAATTAACGCAAATTCATCACCGCCAATTCGGTGCAGTTCACCTATGTTTAATAAATTTAGATTTAACGTTTTGGAGAATATGCACAACAATTCATCTCCTAAGCTATTACCGTAGAGCTCATTTACACGTTTAAAATTACTTAAATCAAATAAAAATAAACTAAATGGTTGCTCATTATTAATATGCTGAATCAATAGATTAAAAAAACACTTGCGATTAGGGAGGCTTGTTAAGCTGTCATGCTCTGCTAGGAATCGTTGATGATTTTCAGACTTTTCTATTTCTAAAATACTTTTTAAGCTGAGGCGCATTATTAGAAATACAAAAATACCCCCTCCTAATAAAATGAGTGAGATACTAATTAAGACCAAGTTATCTAAAGTGTTATTTGCAAAATAATGTAATATCCAACAATACCCAAAAATAAATAAAACAACTAAAGCAAGAAGTAAACTCCATGCCATATTTTTAGTCTTTTTGCATATTGTTATTATTGGCTGAATGCTAAAACCTAAAAGCAAAATACCTAATAAGATTACAATTAATAAACTTTCCATAGCCCCTCAAACTAAAGACTTCTTATTGCTTGAGTATGGCAAATATACGTAAAAGGGAAATAAAATTAGGATTAAGAGCTTTAAAATAACTTTTAAGCTCTCATTTTAAGAGCTGAATAGTCAAATGATTACAAATTGGTTTAATGAGTAAAATACATATCTTAAATGTAAACGCATATTCTTAGCTAAATTCACCGCTAATTGCGTACTTTAATACCCAGTTTTTTACCACCCCAGTATTGTTAGCCATTTTTAGAAATTGGCTACGCGCCCATTTTAGTGGGGCTATTTGGTTTGAAAAACCAAAATAGCAGGCATCCATCATACTCATCATTAATAAGTTAGCTTTTCGGCGAGTGCGTTCGTACTCTTGCAGCTTTAACGCGCATCCGACGTCGGTTGCATCATTTAATAGAGTGGCTAAAGCGACCACATCCTGGAAACCCAAGTTAACGCCCTGCCCAGCCAATGGATTAATAGTGTGCGCAGCATCGCCTACTAACACCAAACGACCATAAGAATAATTATTAGCATGTTGACGAGTAATTGGAAACACAGCATGACTTTGCACTTCAAAATCGCCTACAAGGCCAGGGAACTTAGCCAAAATATGACTTTTTAATTGTGCTCCATCTAATCCTTTAAATGTGTTTAATGTGTTGGCATCGTCGTACCAAATTAAATTAGCGTAAGGTGCTTGCATAGGTAAAAAAGCCAATGGGCCTGATGGCGTAAATTGCTGCCATGTCTTTATTTGTTGAGGTGCGTCCAATTTAATAAGTACGCCCATACATTGCTGCTGGTACTGCCAACCGGTTACACCAATATTTGCTTTAGTTCGTAATTGTGATTGTCCGCCATCGGCTGCAACCACTAAGCTGGCGGTATAACGTTGCTCGCCATATATCAAGGTAATCGAGTCGGCATTTTGTTCAATTTTACTAACAACCTGTTTTTGCTCGATGACTTCAATATCGTATTGCTCAAACTGCATCCATAAACTGGCTTGTATTAAACTGTTTTCGATTAAGTGGCCCAAATGCGTGGTATTAATGTCGGCGCAATCAAATAACAATTTATCGTTGCCGCGTTCAAAAGCTTCTAACTGTTGGTATGGCGCAATCCGGCCTTTTCTTAAAATGGGCATAGCCCCTAAACCATCGAGTAACTTTTCAGAAAAACGATTAATAGCCGATACTCTTATATCAACGTTGTCATTACTCAAAACATGAGACGGATCGATTAGGTGTTTTTCGATAATGCGCACTGACTTACCCTGTTGTGCTAATTTTATTGCCATTGCCGCACCAACCATGCCGCCGCCAACCACTATCACATTATTTTGAGTCATGTTTTTCATCATTTTGTTAATACGTTAATCTATTTTAATTGTACCGTAACTCACCGCTATAGTGCGAGAGTATATAACTATCAAGCTATTAAACTCGTCTGAGTTTGATTTGAGATCACAAACATGAAAACTATACTTGGATCTGGGCGGGTATCCAGCTAAAATACGCGTCCTTTAAGTGAGCAAGCTTGCTCCTTAATTCTGTTTCAAGCACATATTTGTGCCATTATCGAATTGAACACGAGGCTAAATTTCAATGAGCAAAAAGCTGCATATCAAAACCTGGGGTTGTCAGATGAACGAATACGACTCTCAGAAAATGGCTGAACTTTTAGATGCCACCAATGGCTACCAGCTAACTGAAGATGCAACAGATGCCGACGTAATCTTACTTAACACCTGTTCAATTCGTGAAAAAGCACAAGAAAAAGTATTTCACCAATTAGGCCGTTGGAAGTTGTTAAAAGACGACAAGCCAGAGCTAATTATTGGTGTAGGCGGTTGTGTTGCCTCTCAAGAAGGTGATTCTATTCGCCAGCGAGCTCCATTTGTAGATGTTATTTTTGGCCCACAAACACTGCACCGTTTACCTGAAATGATTAAACAAGTGCAAGGTAATAAAGGTTCGTCTGTTGTTGATATTTCGTTCCCAGAAATTGAAAAGTTTGACCGCCTACCTGAGCCAAAAGCTGAGGGCCCTTCTGCGTTTGTATCAATAATGGAAGGGTGTTCTAAGTATTGTACCTTTTGTGTTGTACCTTATACTCGTGGCGAAGAAGTTAGCCGCCCAGTTGATGACGTGCTCCTTGAAGTGGCACAACTTGCAGAGCAAGGTGTGCGTGAAGTAAATCTATTGGGGCAAAATGTAAACGCATACCGTGGTGATACTCACGATGGCGACATTTGCTACTTCTCAGATTTAATTCGATTAATTGCTGCAATTGATGGTATTGACCGTATTCGTTATACAACATCGCACCCAGTAGAATTTACACCAGATATTATTGATGCATATGCTGACGTACCAGAGCTGGTAGATCACCTACATTTACCAGTACAAAGTGGCTCTGACCGTATACTAAACCTAATGAAACGCGGCCATACAGCACTTGAATACAAATCAACAATTAGAAAGTTGCGTAAAATTCGCCCTAACTTAAGCATGTCTTCAGATTTCATCATCGGTTTCCCAGGTGAGAGTAAAGCTGATTTTGAAGCCACTATGAACCTTATCAACGATATTGGGTTTGATATGAGCTTTAGCTTTATTTATAGCGCACGCCCTGGTACCCCTGCGGCGGATTTACCAGACGACGTAACTGAGCAAGAGAAAAAAGAACGCTTATACCTGTTACAGAACCGTATTACACAAATGGCACAGCACATTAGCCGCCAAATGTTCGATACAGAACAACGTATTTTGGTTGAAGGTCCATCGAAAAAGAATCCAATGGAATTACGCGGTCGTACCGAAAATAACCGTGTTGTTAACTTTGTTGGTCCACATTCGGTGATCGGCCAGTTCGTTGACGTACGTATTACTGAAGCGCTGCCTAACTCTTTACGTGGTGACTTAATTCGTACAGAATCAGAAATGAACTTACGACGCGATATCGCTCCATCAGCTATTTTAACCAAAGCAGCAAGCAGTGAGCCAAAACCAGAGACTGTTAACGAAATTGGCGTAGCTACTTTCGTTCCTTAGTCAATATACCTAGCGCCAGTAAACACTGGCGCCGTTCTATAGGAAGCAATTTTGAGTAATCAGTTAAAAACATTAGAGATTTATTTAGAACCTGCCGATAACAAACGCCTTTCTTCTTTATGTGGCCCGTTTGACGAAAACATCAAACAAATTGAACGCCGCCTAGCTGTTGAAATTATTCACCGTGACAACTTTTTTAAAGTAACGGGAAAACTACTCAATAGTGCCTCTGCGGTCGAAATCTTAAAAAATCTATATGTTGATACTCAACCTGTGCGCGGTGTTATTGGTGAAATAGAACCTGATAATGTTCACTTGGCAATTACAGAATCTAAAGCCCTAGAGCAAGATGCTTCAAGCAGTGCATACGGCAAAGAAATGGTTATAAAAACGCGCCGTGGTGTTATTAAGCCGCGAAACGACAACCAAGGCCTTTACGTTGCCAACATATTAAATCACGACATTACTTTTGGTATAGGCCCTGCTGGTACAGGTAAAACCTATCTAGCAGTAGCAGCCGCTGTAGATGCCCTTGAGCGACAAGAAATTCGTCGTATTTTGTTAACGCGCCCCGCTGTAGAAGCTGGTGAAAAGCTCGGGTTTTTACCTGGTGATTTAAGCCAAAAAATTGACCCATACTTGCGCCCGCTTTACGATGCGCTATTCGAAATGCTCGGTTTTGAAAAAGTCGAAAAGCTAATAGAAAAAAATATCATTGAAGTTGCACCCCTTGCCTATATGCGTGGTCGTACATTAAACGATGCGTTTATTATTTTAGATGAAAGTCAAAATACCACAGCAGAACAAATGAAAATGTTTTTAACCCGTATAGGGTTTAATTCAAAAGCGGTGATCACTGGTGATATAACCCAAGTTGATTTACCGCGCGGCACACGTTCTGGCCTACGCCATGCTATTGAAGTGCTCGATAGCGTAGATGAAATTAGTTTTAATTACTTCAAAGCACACGATGTAGTGCGCCACCCTGTTGTTGCGCGTATTGTTGAAGCCTACGAGCGTAACGATGAGAGCGAGCGTTTGAAGCGAATTGAAAAGCAAAAAGCAAAAGACGAGCTAGCTGCTCAACTTAACTCTACTACTAAAGAGTAATACTTTGACAACCGAACTTGATTTACAAATAGCCTGTGAGTTTGACAACCTCCCTAGTGAGGCCCAATTTGCATTATGGGCTGATAAAGCATTAAGCCAATATCGTGATGAGTCAGAACTCACCATAGTAATTAGCGACGAAGCGCAATCACAACAGCTTAATAACGACTACCGGGGTAAAAACAAACCCACTAACGTATTGTCGTTTGAATTTGAAGCGCCACCAGGAATAGAGCTTCCCCTTGTTGGTGACTTAGTTATTTGCCCAGCCATTGTATTGGCTGAAGCAGTGGAGCAAGAGAAGTCATTTCATGACCACTTTGCCCACATGGTCATTCATGGGTGCTTGCATTTACTTGGATTTGACCATATAAAGAGTGAAGACGCTTTGCAAATGGAAAGCATAGAAAAGCAATTACTTGCAGAGCTAAATATAGCAGACCCATACCGGGACGAAATTTAAATTAACGGAGCAATTAGACGCAATGAGCGACGGTAACTCGCAATCTAGCCAGGGTTCTTCTGGCAAAACGTGGTTGGGTAGAATAACCCAAATGCTGCAAGGGGAACCCCAGAATAGAGAAGAGCTGGTCGAAGTGATTGCCGATGCGCAAGAACGAGACGTAATCGATCCAGAAACAAAAGAAATGATTGAAGGTGTGCTTAGTGTATCTGAGCTTAAAGTGCGAGACATAATGATCCCGCGCTCACAAATGGTCACTCTTGAGATCGACAGCCCGCTTGAAGAGCTAATACCCATGATGGTTGACTCAACTCACTCACGCTTCCCAGTGGTGATTGAAGACAAAGATCACGTAGAAGGTTTTTTACTTGCTAAAGATTTGCTGCCGCTTATCTTAAATAAAGACGAGCATTTACCTTCAATACGCGATTACTTACGCCCTGCCATGGTCGTACCTGAGAGCAAACGTGTTGACACTCTGCTTAATGAATTTCGTCAGCAACGCTATCATATGGCTGTCGTTATTGATGAATACGGCGGTGTATCGGGACTCGTTACAATTGAAGATATTCTTGAAACCATTGTTGGGGAAATAGAAGACGAGCACGACGAAGAAGAAGAACAACAAGATATTCGTCAACTTGCAAAACACGTTCATGTTGTTCAGGCCTTAACGCCAGTAGATGACTTTAACGAGCACTTCAGTACAGGGTATAGCACAGAAGAAGCCGACACTATTGGTGGCACCGTTTTACATGCATTTGGCCATATGCCTAGCCGTGGTGAAACAATAGACATAGATGGTTACCAATTTAAAGTAACCAATGCCGACAATCGTCGTATCTTGCAACTGCAAGTCACCGTTCCTAAGGCTGATGACACCGACAGTGAAGAAACTGCTAACTAGACTGACCCTATTAGCAAAAGATATAAAATCATGGCTCGCATTTATTGCGGGCCTTATTTTAACTTTTAGCTACTCCCCTTTTGAAATTTGGCCAATTGCATTTATTAGTATTGCAGCTGTCATTTTTTGTATTAATCCAAACAATACCGGAAAAGCCCATGCGAAGAGTGCCGCTAAATATGGTTTTATATTTGGTTTAGGCTGGTTTGGTGCAGGTATTAGTTGGGTACACGTGTCTATAGCTACCTTTGGCGGTATGCCGCTTGTAGCCTCTTTTTCGTTAATGGCACTATTGTGCGGCTACTTAGCGCTTTATCCCGCCTTAGCGCTCTACTTAACAACTCGTTTTGCCACCAGCCCAAATAGCTTTGGTTTGCTGCTTATTAGCTTTTTTGCTCTTAGTGAATACTTACGGGGAGTGGTCCTTACCGGATTTCCGTGGTTAAGCTTTGGGTATACTCAAACCGATGGACCATTAAATATACTGGCCCCATACATTGGTGAATTTGGACTGACCTTAGTATGTATTGCCATTGGCTTTGCACTGTACCGATTAACACAAAAAGACATAAAGACCCCGCTGGTTACGCTCACTGTATTTACTGTTTTATGCATTGGTTCGCGTGCAACAAACACCGTAGAGTACTCAGGTAAGTCAATGTCGACTTTACTAGTACAAGGCAATATAAAGCAGCACCTTCGCTTTGAGCCTAGCGAGTTTTGGACCACCATGAGCAAATACCAAGACATGACTCGCCCACATTGGGATGCTGATTTAATTGTTTGGCCTGAAGCCGCAGTTCCTGAAATAGAAGCCCTTGCCGACAGCTACTTAGCTGGGCTAGATAGCGCAGCCTCATTTAATGAAACCGCCCTTATAACGGGCATTGTCGACTACCAAATCGATACTAAAACCATATTTAATACACTTATAGTGCTGGGTAACAAAGAGCGCGGCGACGAGCACGGCCATTATGAATACCTCGGTAAAAATCGCTATCAAAAACACCAGTTACTACCGATTGGAGAATTTGTACCGTTTCAAGATATTCTGCGCCCAATCGCGCCTTTGTTTGATTTACCTATGTCGTCGTTTACGCGTGGCGACAGAATACAAAACAACTTGCGCGCCAATGGCTTTAATCTGCTCCCTGCTATTTGCTTCGAAATAGTATTTGCCGATTTAGTACGTGGCAATTATAAAACTAACTCAGATATATTATTTACTGTCAGTAACGACGCGTGGTTTGGTCAATCAATTGGGCCATTGCAACACATGCAAATTGCCCGCATGCGTGCGCTTGAGTTACAACGCCCGCTGGTACGTGTTACCAACAACGGTGTAAGCGCCGTATACGACCCGCTAAGCAATACACAACAAACCATGCCACAGTTTGAAGCCGCTGTATTAAAAGCCGATGTAAAACTGATACAAGGTAATAGTGTGTATAGCCAATATGGCAATGTGTTTGTATGGGGAGTTGTGGCGTTATTGGGGATTGGTGGGACTCTAATGCGATTTAAAAACTAAAAGGTACTCAATATTTATGGGTCAAATTAGAGAATAAGCTTGTGTGAACAATTCATATTTAATTTTATTTACATTGAGTTACATATTATAAATTTATGTGTTTCAGTCTTATTTCATATTAGTTAGTATCAATATACTAATAATAATTAAAATATTTATGAAAAAAGTAATAAGCATAGCAACCTTAGTCATATTATTGTTTGGCTGCGCTAATTCAGCTAAAAGTGACCTATCAAGACTAAAAAGTAATCCCGCCTGCTGTGCCAACTTAAGCGATATTGCATTTGCAACACAGCAAATAAACAAGCTGACCTCTTTTGATTTGAAAAACCAGCCTATTAGAATTTTTAATGAAGCCAAAAGCCCATTCATTGCAATTGAAAAACCAAATAATAGCCGCTTCGCTCAAATTTTTAGTTACGCCAATGGCGCATTTGTTCAAACAGCAACGCTTGTTTACCCTGAGTTAATACTGTTAGATAAATCAAAGCAGGTTATAAAACACCTTAAACCTTATGAGGCGTGGGAAAATGGCTTACCAACAACATTAGATTTAGCTGGTAACCTATATTACAAAACTCAATTTACTCTACCAGAGGAAGCCAAATACTTAATTTTTTATACTGATAGCAGTTTGAATAATAAAAAAACAACAATCAATTGGCGCTCACAAGTTGGTGGAAGTGAATATAGGCAACTTACCCTTACATCGTTCGCTAAAATTGGTATCAAATTACTTTAATTTTCAGGAGTTTTTATGAGATATATTTTTACCATTATTATCCTTGTCATATTAAGTGGATGTAAATCCTCACCAAACTACATGAATACGGGACAACTAAAAGCAAATTATCAGGTACTTGGATTTGGCGGTTTTTATGTTGAAGAAGATCTCACTTATTTTGAAAAACAATTAAAAAACCATTATAAAGCGCCAATAAAAAAAGCACTTGAAGCGCGTGGTTTTAAAGTAGTAGACGCCAGCGAAGTTTATACGGTATTTAATCAATTATTAGATAACGCTGAGAACTTATACGACCCGCTTACAGGACAAGCAAATGAAAACCTACGTAATGAACTCTGGAAAGAAGCACTTGCCACTACAAAAACAAACCTCGGTGTAAATGCTTTTGTGTTTGCAGGTGTTGATACTGTTCGCGCACATTTTACAAACAGTATTTTATTAGGCCACGTAGCCAAGTGGTATGGCCAAGAAGAGTCTTACCTTGAAGGTGGTGCCGATGGGGGTGATATATTCGTATCGTTATTTCAAAACGAACAAGGTTATGTGCCAGGAAGCAGAGTGTATATCAGAATTAGAGATGAGAAAGACACACTCTTAACTATGGGCTCTGGAGGTATTGAGTTAGTGGCACAATTTAACAGTGATGAAGAAATTATTGTGAAAGATGCCGATAAATTATTTAAAGACCCTGCAAAATTGGATAGTGCATTACAGTTCGCATTAAAAACAATCGACACTTGGAAGACGAAAAAATGATTAAACACATGGTTGTCATCATCGTTTTACTCAATTTAGTCGGTTGCAAACTATTTCAATACAATAGCGACCCTAAAGTGATAGCGAATGGAATTACAATCGCTAAACCGGCAACACATAGTAACCTAGCCTATATATGGTTACCAACAGCCAATACCGGTAACAAAGCACTCTATAGAGAAGCATTTGATAATAACGTAATTAACTTTTCAAAAAAATATAACTTAACTAACCTAAACCCTAAAGTTCAACCCATGTTTGATAACTTTATTATTGAACAAGGCGGTGCTTTTAACACAAAAACAGGCAAACTCGAATCAGAACGAGTGCAAGCAGCTATACAATTTACGTTTAACAGCATTAAGCAAACGTATCCAAATATTGGCAATTTGCTGGTTATCCACCCAAAAGAAAATTCAATTAAAATAGTAGATGGCACTGCAACTTGGAATGGTGTTGAGCAGCACGTATTGACAAGGTCAAGAGAATCAGTCGAATTCAGGCCTGTAATTAGTATCGCCTTACAATATTATAATGACGTTGAAAAAAATAATTTTCATGAGGTTGGCCTAGATCTACATGCCCCTGACTTAACTGATAACGATAAATATGAGCAAATACTTAAGCATATTTTAACTCCTATTGTCTTGTTAAATACAAAAGTAAAATAGTCTTCGATCGTCCAATAATTAACTAAAACTTTAGCTAGTTATTGGACTTTAATTTATAGTTTTTATTGATTCTCAATTACAACTGATTGTTAAAGTAATTTTCTCAATCCATAATACCAGCTAAGTGCAGCAACGGTACCGTGTGTTTCGTTTTCAAAGTAACGCTGTTTTACTGTTAATTTTTTACTTGGGTGATTCCTTAATTTATCTGCAAACGTCAATCCCCACTGATAATTTGTTTTACCTATATCACCAAATGCTGTTGCGTTATTCGCAAAGGTAAAATACACATCTCCTGACATCTGTTTGTTTTCAAGTTGGTTATTTTTAAAATAACGGTTTAAATAGTTATTATCCCAAATGTAGGTAGCATCAATTATTAAGTAATCTGTAAATAATGTGTGATTAGTCAACAGTACGTAACTTGCAAACAAGCCACCAAAAGACTCACCAATTAATACCCGTTTAGTTGATGTGCGATAATTTTGATTAATCAGTGGAATAAGTTCTTTTTCAAAAAATGCACTGTAGTTTGCGGCATTGCCGATATTTTCAAACCTTTCTAATAATTTTCCGTTAAACGTCCAGTCAACATTGGTTGGGGTAAAGTCGCGCTCTCTTATTGCGTTTTGGCTGTTAGGAATAGCTACAATAATTGCTTGCTGTATTTGCTGCTCTAAACGCTCTGTACTTAACGCTTCCACCAGCCCTGCAACTGCTTTTAAATGTGTGCTATCACCATCAAGTAAGTAAACTACAGGGTATGTTTTATCAGTATTTTGGCTATAACTAGGTGGTAAGTAAACGCTATAAAATCGCCTCTCTTTTAAAATTCGAGACTCAATATGGTTATTCTTTGCTAACACAACCGACTCATTGCAAAAAATAAAGTGATAATCGTCAACATTAAAAACTTCACTAGCGTACCTATTACCTATAACTATTAATTATTTAGCTTTTACGGTTTCTTCTACTGTTTCTATATTCACAATTTGCTTTACGCTACCTTGAATAACCACAGTCGCTGATATTTTATCTTGAATGGCTTGCCTGTTTGGGTCCCAATACACTTGTAAAAAGCCTAGCAACCCAGTGGCAAAACCCGCGCCATAACCACCGTAGCGGCCAAAGCAATCAAGCAAACCAAGTGGTTCGCCATTTAAGGCAACAACACGTATATTACACACCTTCTTACCGGGAGTTTGGCCACGCCAAAGTAATGAAAATAGCGTAAAGTAAACAGCAGCCCACCCAAAACCTAAGCCTAAGTCTTGAATAATACCTTTGCCCCACTGCAAAATACTGTTTGTAGTTGTTTGCGCAGGTTTTTCTTCTATTAACTGTGGAGGCTTTATTTCGTTATTTTCACTGAGCACTAATAATTGTAAAAGTGCTCTAGCAAGCTGTGGGCTTTGAAGGTCGTCCATTTCTGCTAACTTGGGTACTTGTCCTATCAAATTATCAAGCGCATTTTGTTGGCAAGACTGCTCACAGCTCTCGTCTACTACTTCAATTAAATAGGCATTTACACTGTGTTTTTCTAACTCAGTAAGCTGTATTTCGTCTTCTATTTTTACACCTTGAATAACTGAGGCGATTTCACTGTTATCGTCTTCTAAGTAGTCTATGCCAATTGAAAGCACTGCAAGAGCGCTTACAAATAAAATACTCGCCGCCATTATTTTTAATATTCTTCGCCATACACTCGACATTTTAGGAAGATATTGCTGCGCAGTGCCTTTATAAAAAGCCATAGCAGCAACAAACGCAATTAAGGTGGCGCTAAGCTTTGCAGCTACAAATATTAGGGCAACATCTATTACTATTGCTAAAGCTCGTTTAAGAGGTTTTGCTAGAGGTATGCCTAACAGAGCGTTATCAACCTTAAATGCATAAGGGGTAATGACTTCTCTAGTTTCGGTTTTAGATAATTCTAATTGTTCTATTTCTTTTGCTTTCATTTTAATTCTTGTTATTAAAATAGGTAACGCGTTTAACTTACGCGCTTTTTATTTTTTGCTCAAGCTAATTCAAACAAGCGCTATTTACTGTGAGGTGCCTTCATGGTGAAGGTAAAAGGGTGAGCGGGACGCAGAAGCTTTACTCGATTTTTATTTAGTCCACTAGGTTACAAACTTTGCGCAGTGACTAAAAACCCTCGATTTAACAATTTTTTATCCTTAAAAGCCAGCAAGACCTGCGCGTTATTAATAAATTAGTTTAGGTTAAGTGAACAATTTATATATGTGATCGTATTAGTTAATCAAAGCCTTTAGGAGCAACCCCAATGACCACTAAACAATTAGCCTCTCTTTTTATATTTAATACTTTGCTGCTAAGCGCAGAGGTTAACGCCAATCAGCGTTGGTACGTTGTAAACGATTCGGTCATGGGGGGCGTGTCTAATAGCCAAGTAAGCCATACAAAAGAGGCATTGGTATTTGAAGGTAATGTATCGCTTAAAAATAACGGAGGGTTTGCTTCTATCCGCACTGAGCTCAACACACAGGGCCAAAACGCAAATACTATTAATTTACGTGTTAAAGGTGACGGTCAAACGTATCAACTAAGGCTGCGTACATCCAACTACCTTGATGGACCTGCGTATACACACTCATTTAAAACAATAGAAAATGAATGGACTAACATTAATTTTACACCAAGCGATTTTACGCTTACTTTTCGTGGTCGTTCGCTAACCCAGCAACCAGTGATTGATTTTAGTGATATTAGACAACTTGGTTTTATGATTGCAGGAAAACAGGCGGGAAAATTTAAGCTTGAAATAGCACACATTGAATTTGCAGATTAGCAAATTAACACGTTATGCTCACTTCTAATCGGTTAAAAGTGAGCATACACGGTAAGTTTACGACTCTATTGCAAGCAGTTCTACTTCAAAAATAAGCAGTGATGCTGGTGGAATACTCCCTACCCGCTTTTCGCCATAAGCCAACTGATGCGGTATATAAAACTGAAATTTATCACCCGGGCTCATTAACTGCAACCCCTCGGTCCACCCTTTAATAACTTGGTGTAAACCAAAGCTAATAGGTGACTTGCGCTCTACTGAGCTATCAAACACAGTACCGTCGATGAGTGTACCGTGGTAATGCACATTGACCATACTTGTTGGGCTTGGTGTGTTGCTGTTTTCTCCTTTGTGCAATACTTTATATTGCAGGCCAGATGCAGTTTCTAATACACCATCTACTTTAGCGTTTGCCACTAAATAGTCGCTTTCAATTTGCGCATTAGCAATCGCCTGTTGTTTGGCCTTTTTACTGTTTTTAAATATTAAAACGCACAAAATAGCGATCACAACCGCCAAAATAATATTGATCATAATTAGTTTTTCTCGTCTTCTCGTTTTTCGTTTTCTAGCTCGTCATCCGCATCGTCGTCGTTATCGCCATTAACAATATCGGCAATCTCTTTTAAACGCGCAAGTGCGATGCCATTTACTGAACTTTCAGGGTATACATCGTCGATGAGTTCGCCCGCTTCAATATCCATCAGTAAATTTAGCGCCTGATCGACCGTCTCTACTGCGTAAATATTAAATTTGCCTTGCTCTACTGCATTGAGTATTTCGTCGTCTAAAACCAAATTAACTTGGTTTGACTTAGGAATAATGACGCCTTGCTCACCCGTTAAGCCGCGCATTTTACACAGCTTAAAAAAGCCTTCTATCTTCTCGTTTACACCACCAATGGCTTGTACATCACCATGTTGGTTTATAGACCCCGTAAGCGCAATTGATTGGCTTATTGGTAAGCTTGTAATAGCCGAAATTAACGCGCAAAGCTCTGCCAACGAGGCGCTATCGCCGTCTATGTAGCCATAGCTTTGTTCTATTGCAATGTTTGCGCTGAGCGTAAGGCTAAACTGCTGGGCATATTTATTACCTAAATAACCAGTAAGTAACATCACGCCTTTAGAGTGAATAGCTTTACCCAGTTCTGCTTCGCGCTCTACGTCTATTACGCCATCAGCGCCGGCGTATACCGTGGCTGTAATTCGCGCCGGTGTACCAAACGACGTATCACCAATGTGCAGTACCGTTAAGCCATTTACTTTACCAATGGCTTGTCCGGTTGTAGCAATTAACGTGTGGCCTTCTTTGATATCACTGAGCATATTTTCACTAATTTGACCGGTGCGGTATTGCTTACCCTCAATGGCTTCATCAATATGATGCGCATCAATAACCGTTAGCTTATCTTGTTTTGCGTAATAACTTGCCTCAGCCACCAGCTCTAACACATCAGCAAAACGCGCTGAAAGCTTGTTATGATGCTCAGCTTGGCGATAACTAAATTTAAGCAATCTCACCATAGCGGCTTGCGTTGTGGTGCACTTAAGCGTTTTTTCGCAGTACTCTGTCACTTTAGTAATAAACTGGTACTGTAACTTATCACTGCTTGGTAAATAGTAATCAAAGTCTGCTAGTACTCTGAATAGCTCTGCGAATTCTTCATCGTATTCACCTATGGTGTAATACAAATCGCGCGAGCCTAATAAAATAATTTTTACATCAAGTGGGATCAATTGCGGGCGAAGCGTAAAGCTCGTGCCTACTGTACTATCTTGATATGGTAAGTCATTTTTAATTTGGTGCATTTTCAGCGATAACTTTAGCCCATCCCACACTTGCGGGTTAGCCATTACTTTTTCAGCATCCATTATCAAATAACCGCCATTTGCACGGTGTAATGCACCGGGCTGAATTGAGCGGTAGCTGGTGATTAGTGTACCTTGTGAAGTGGCATACTCTATTTTGCCAAATAAATTACCAAAAGTAGGGTTAGGCTCGTACACCACAGGGGCTGCATCGTCTTCTTTAAACTCGACTAAAATATTAGGTGCAAAAAAGTCAGTGAGCATGCCTTTACGATCAAAGTCTTCTTTATTTTCTTCGTTTTCGTCTTCATCGTCTAGCCATTCAAGTACAGCATCTATAATTTCTACACGTATGTCTTTTAAATAGCGAAGCACGCCAATATGTGTGGCGTATTTATGTTCTAAATCTTTTAACAGTGGTTTAGTTGCTTGCTCAGCGGTCGACTTTTTAAGGTTGCGGAGTTTTTCTTTAGATTCACGTTTCCAACGCGGCAACTCTATCAGTGCTTCAATTAACGCATCTTCTAGTTTTTCTATTTTCTCAAAAAACGCTTCGCGAAGTTCATCTTCTAGTTCTGCAA
Organism: Pseudoalteromonas sp. 2CM32C; assembly: GCF_023161925.1. NCBI lineage: Bacteria > Pseudomonadati > Pseudomonadota > Gammaproteobacteria > Alteromonadales > Pseudoalteromonadaceae > Pseudoalteromonas > Pseudoalteromonas sp. 2CM32C. Next base: position 16,398 of record NZ_JALNTI010000001.1, read on the forward strand.
ACTCGCTATCACTCAACTGCTTGCCATCTATAAGTGGCGCAAAGCCCACTGAGCTTTTTTCTTCAACAAGTGCAACACTTTGCTCAAGCGCAGCCACTTCAACGGCGGTAATTGCGCTGTCGTAAGCATCATTAAATTCACGATCAATTGATTTTTTCTTTCGCTGATAAGCAGGGTTATCAAATGCGGCTGGAAACGTGTCGAGCACTTCGTCTAAAAATGAGTCTATGTCGTCACTCAATTGCTTGCTTTGCCCTGCCTGCATAAACAATGCTATTGGCTCGCGATGGTCGTCGTAGTTATTAACATACAACCATTCGTTTGGGGTTACTCGGCCTTTGGCATGTTGTTTTAGTTTGTCCTTTACGAGTGTGTAACGCCCATGTGCGGCTTCGCCCATAACGTAAACGTTATAACCAGGTAATTCCATCCCCAGCGAAAAGTCCAGCGCACTTTGTGCACGTTGTTGCCCAATAAAGTTGAGTTGCTCTGGGTAGGGATTATTCATGCACGTCAGTACGTGATTAGCAGAAATACTAGGTGCAAGCGTTGATACAGGTAGTGGCAGCAGTTTTTTCGTCATTCTAACTTCTTTATATACCAGCATAATCGCTGGCTTTTGGGCGTATTAAGTGGCCAGCAGCCACTTAATACATATGCTTAAGGGTGCAGTGCCTTACGACTAAAATAGATTCCATCACACTCAATACACGGTAAAATTTGTGTGGCGTGATAAACATCGTAACTATGATTGCAATTCTTACATACTAATGTGCCCATGGCTATCCATTCACCTGCGTGATACACCCCATTATGTTTAAAATCTTGGTTTAGGGATTGCCATTCAAGCTGAGTTTTGTCTTCTATATGTGAAAGTTCAAACCATAAAGACTCTTTAAGCTCTTGCCATGCAAGCGAATTATAGTGGGAATCGTTCTCGCTAAGGTGCGCTATGTCACGTTTTAAGTAGTTGCGGTAGAGCTGATACTTTTCCTCACCTAAATTTTTAAGTGCTTGCTCTGATTCAACAAAACGAGTTACCGCATCTTTTACCTCATGATCTTTGATGTCTTTTAGCCACGCGCTTAAATCACTAAGCCATGCTTTATAATCTGCCATTATGTACTCCTTCAAAATTGCTAATAAACGAGTTGGATTGACGCAATATTTATGAATCTTTACTCAGGCCACTAAGTGACATTTTATAATGTGATTAGAAAACCCTAAACTGAGCAAATTTCAATCTACACAGGTCAACACGCCTGACGTTTAACATAGATAAGTATAGGTTAACCTGACACGAAGGTTACAATTTAGCAAAACGGTGTTTTTGACGCTGTGAATAGTGCTTTATTTGGGTTATCCTATCGGCAATTTTTTATTAGTTTGCAAGAAGTCTGGAATCGTAGATGCAAGAGCAATATAACCCGCAAGATATAGAGTCAAAAGTACAAAGCTACTGGGAAGAAAACCAAGTATTTAAAGTCACTGAAGATGAGAGCAAAGAAAAATATTACTGTCTTTCTATGTTCCCTTATCCGAGTGGTCGACTGCATATGGGTCATGTGCGTAACTACACCATTGGTGATGTTGTTTCTCGTTTCCAGCGCCTGCAAGGCAAAAACGTAATGCAGCCTATGGGTTGGGATGCGTTTGGTTTACCAGCAGAAAACGCCGCTATTAAAAATAAAACAGCGCCTGCAAAGTGGACTTACGAAAACATTGATTACATGCGTAACCAACTTAAGCAATTAGGTTTTGGTTACGATTGGGATCGTGAAATTGCAACGTGTCACCCAGAGTACTATAAGTGGGAGCAGTGGTTTTTTACTAAGCTTTACGAAAAAGGCTTAGTGTACAAAAAAATGTCGACCGTAAACTGGGATCCGGTTGATCAAACTGTACTTGCTAACGAACAAGTTATTGACGGTCGCGGTTGGCGCTCTGGCGCTGTGGTTGAGCAAAAAGAAATTCCACAGTGGTTTATTAAGATTACCGACTACGCACAAGAGCTTTTAGACGATTTAGACAAATTAGACGACTGGCCTGAGCAAGTTAAAACCATGCAGCGCAATTGGATTGGCCGCTCTGAAGGTTTAGACATTGAGTTTACGCGTACCGATAACAATGAAAAGTTTAGCGTATACACTACACGTCCAGATACATTTATGGGTGTAACTTACCTTGCTGTTGCCGGTGGCCACCCTATTGCACAAGAAGCCGCTAAAAACAGCGATGCTATTGCAATGTTTGTTGAAGAATGCAAAAACACCAAAGTAGCCGAAGCAGATATGGCAACAATGGAGAAAAAAGGCATTGCAACTGGCTTTTACGCAACACACCCATTAACAGGCGAGCAAGTGCCTATTTGGGTGGCTAACTTTGTACTTATGCATTACGGCTCAGGCGCGGTAATGGCAGTACCTGCACACGACCAACGTGACTTTGAGTTTGCAAATGCATACGGCCTAGATATTAAACAAGTTATTGCGCCAGTTGAAGGCTCAGACCTTGAAGTAAACCTAGCGCAAGAAGCATTCACCGAAAAAGGTGTATTAGTAAACTCTGGCGAATTTGACGGATTAGACTTTTCAGCAGCGTTTAATGCGATTGCCGACAAACTAGAAGCACTAGGCGTGGGTGAGCGTAAAGTAAACTTCCGTTTACGTGACTGGGGTGTTAGCCGCCAACGTTATTGGGGCTCTCCAATTCCAATGCTGAGCGACGAAAACGGCAACGAGCTTGCTGCAACAGAAGATATGTTACCCGTTCGCTTACCAGAAGACGTGGTAATGAATGGTGTAACATCACCAATAAAAGCAGACCCTGAGTGGGCTAAAACCACAGTTAACGGCGTACCTGCTACGCACGAAACTGACACCTTCGATACTTTTATGGAATCGTCTTGGTATTACGCACGTTACTGTAGCCCACGTTACGACGAAGGCATGTTAGACCCAGCAGCCGCTAACTATTGGTTACCTGTAAACCAATACATAGGTGGTATTGAACACGCAATTTTACACTTATTGTACTCACGCTTTTTCCATAAACTATTGCGCGACTTTGGTTTAGTAAATTCAGACGAGCCATTTGACCGTTTACTATGTCAAGGCATGGTATTGGCTGAAACGTTCTATCGTAAAGATGAGAAAGGTGGTGATATTTGGATTTCACCAAGCGATGTTGAAACAGAAACTGACGAAAAAGGTCGAGTTACTAAAGCATGGCACAAGGAAGATGGCGAACCAGTATTTTCTTCAGGCATGAGCAAAATGTCTAAGTCTAAAAATAACGGTATAGACCCACAACAAGTAATTGCCCAATACGGTGCTGATACAGTGCGTTTATTCATGATGTTTACTGCACCACCGGAACAAACACTTGAATGGTCAGATTCTGGCGTTGAAGGCGCGCACCGATTCTTAAAACGTGTATGGAAATACGCAGTAGACGTGAAAGCGGCAGGTTACCAAGCACTTGAAAAGTCTGCGCTTACTAACCCACAAAAAGTACTTCGTCGCGAATTACACAAAGCCATTGCAAAGGTAAGTGATGATGTTGAACGTCGTCAAACGTTTAACACGGCGATTGCTGCCATTATGGAGCTGTCTAATAAGTTAATTAAAGCGCCACTTAACGATGCACAAGACATTGCCATTGCAAATGAGGCACTTGAAGCGTTAATTATTATGCTTGCCCCTATTACGCCGCATTTATCTCATGAGTTGTGGGAAGAACTAGGTAAAGACGGTGATATTTTAGATGCAGCATGGCCAACAGTTGACGAGTCAGCCTTGGTTGAAGATGAAAAGCTCATCATCGTTCAAGTAAACGGTAAGCTTCGCGCTAAGCTAACTGTGGCAGCAGATGCAACACAAGAACAAGTAGAAACACTTGCCTTTGCAGAAGCAAACGTAACTAAGTTTACTGATGGTAAAACCATTCGTAAGATAATTTACGTGCCAGGTAAACTACTTAACGTGGTTGCTAACTAATATGGCTGTATTTAAGGCCATTAAAAACGGGCTAGCCTTAGCGCTAGTCTGTTTTTTGTTATCTAGTTGTGGGTTTCACTTAAAGCAAGCGTCAAGCCTGCCTGATAATCTAAAACTCATTACGCTTATTGGTGATGACGAAAAATCAGCTTTATTTGAACAGCTACAAAAAGAGCTGTTAGCAAGTGAAGTTGAACTTACCTCTTCATCTAAAAACGTAGCGCAGCTGTATTTACGTAAAGAAACCATAGAACGCCAAACGTTGTCGTTATTTAAAAATGGCCAGGTTGCTGAATACGAACTTGCCTATGGCGTTTCATATGTTCTAAAACACCCCAATAAAGATGCTATAGAAAAGCGCTTTGAGCTTTATAGAAATTATCAAGACGACCCCGATAACGCACTTGCCAAAGCCAAAGAGCTAGAGCTGCTAATTAACGAAATTCGTAAGCAAGCAAGTCGCCGTATCGTTAGAGAGCTGTCGCAACTGTAATGCGCTGTTACGCTAATCAATTACCTAACGAGTTAAACAAAGGCTTAAAACCTTTTTACCTCGTTTTTGGTGAAGAGCCTTTTCAAGAAGCACAGTGTGTTCAGCTAATACGCGATACCGCCAAAGCACAAGGCTTTGATGAAGTAATTAAATTTACTTTAATGCAAGGATTTGATTGGCAAGAAATAATAGCGCAATATCAAAGCATGTCGTTATTTAGTGCACGCACTATTATTGAATTTGATCTAAACCAGCAAAAGCCCGGTGTAATTGGTAGTAACACCTTCAAGCGTGTCGTTGAGCTTGTTAACCCCGACACGATACTAATTATTAAAGGTGCAAAAGCAAGCCAAGAAGTACAACGCGGTGCCTGGTTTAAAGCGCTCGACAAACAAGGTGTATTTGTACCTTGTTACCCACTGACTGGCTCGCACGTAAAACGATGGCTTGATGAGCAATGTCAACGCTTGGCTCTTAACATGCAAAATGATGCCAAATTAAGCCTTATCAATGCTACAGAAGGTAACCTTTTAGCGTGTTTTCAGGAACTTGAAAAGCTCTCCTTACTGCATGGCAACGCACTTATTACCCAGCAATTGGTTATGCAAGGGCTATTAAATCAAGCCAAATTTGATATTTTTGATTTAAGCGATGCCTTATTAAATGGTCATGCCAAACAAGCCATTAAAGTTTTAAACAAATTAGCCAGTGACAACACTGAAGTTGTGAGTATATTGTGGGCGATTACAAAAGAGCTCAACACCTTGATGAATGTGCAATTGGGATTGTTAAATGGTGAGCCAATCGCCAGCTTATTTAAACAAAATGCCATTTGGAAAAATCAGCAAGGGCCGGTGCAAAATGCCGTTAATCGCCTAAATATTACTGTACTTGAGCAAATTAATAGTGACATTGCTTTATTTGATGCAAGCTATAAACAAGGCAACTTAATTGCTCCTTATCAGGCACTTGCACATATTTGTATTAAGTTTTGTCAACCGCTCGATATTCCTATGCCGTGTCACAGCCTTAATTAGTTGCTTAACCTGTTGGACAAAAAAATGATTGCTATTTTTGGTGGCACCTTCGACCCCGTTCATCTAGGCCATATTAATATGGCTCAGCAATGTGTAAGCGCATTTAATTTAAGCACATTGTATTTTATGCCCTGCGCACTACCTGCCCACAAAGCGGCACCAGGTATAAGCACAGAACATCGTGTTAACATGCTCAATGCGGCGATTAAACCGTACCCTCATTTTGCACTCGATTTAAGAGAGCTAGATCGTTCAGGCCCATCATACTCATTACTTAGCCTGCAAGAACTGCGTAAAGAGTACCCAAGTACACCTATTTTATTTTTGATTGGAATGGATTCATTTAATTCACTAAATAAGTGGTTTGAATGGCAAACAATTACTGAGCTTTGCCATATTGTGGTATATCAACGACCAGCGCAGAGTTGTCAGGTAACAGGTGAGCTTAAACACTACATGCAGCATGCCCTCGTGGATGACCCGGCTCTTATTACAGAGCATTTAGGTGGTAAACTTTACTTTTTACCGGGTAAAATGCTTGATGCAGCTTCTAGTTCTATTCGTGATGATCTTAAAAAAAGTAACAAAAAGAATGAACTATTACCCGATGCCGTGAGTCATTACATACAAATGCATCAGCTATATCAAATTGATGCTTAAAAATGCCTAGCGTGTTAAAATACGCGCCATTAAATTTTTAAATTGAGACAAAACCTTGGATTCAAAACAACTACTCGCCTTTGCAATGGATAAAATTGACGATATGAAAGCGCGTGACATCGTTGACATAGACGTAACTGATAAATCAGACATTACCGATTACATGGTAATTTGTACTGGCACGTCTAAACGCCACGTTCAATCAATCGCCGACCACTTAGCAAAAGAAGCACGTCATGCAGATTCAGAGCCATTAGGCTATGAAGGCGAAAATGACGGCGAATGGGCACTGGTTGATTTAGGCGATGTGGTTGTACACGTGATGCAAACTGAAGCACGTAGCTATTACGATCTAGAAAAACTGTGGGGCTAACCACCGACTTGTTAAAAGCAACGCTTGGAAGTTATTCGTGAAAATACAAATGATTGCTGTTGGTACAAAAATGCCAGCGTGGGTAGAAACGGGATTTGCTGAATACCAGCGCCGTTTCCCCAAGGATATGGCTTTAGAGCTAATTGAAATACCCGCCGGTAAACGTGGCAAAAATGCCGATATAAAGCGTATTTTACACATTGAAGGCGAAAAAACATTAGCCGCTATTCCTAAAGGCAATCGTATTGTTACGCTAGAAGTCACTGGCAAAGCGCTAGATACTCACCAACTTGCTAAAAACATGGAAAAATGGCAACTCGATGGCCGCGATGTAAGTTTACTTATTGGCGGCCCTGAAGGACTTGCTCCAGAATGCATTGCTGCATCGGAGCAAAAGTGGTCGTTATCGAACCTAACACTACCACACCCATTGGTGCGAATTATTGTTGCAGAAAGCCTATATAGAGGCTGGAGCTTAAATAATAATCATCCGTATCATCGCGAGTAACGCCTTGCCATGCTAAAACAAAGACCCACTATTCGCGATCACTCCGCAGAAGCTAATTTGTTTGCACGGCGTGCATTTGTGGGTTTTGTTTTTGTATTAGGGTTAGTAGCTGTTTTAATTACTAATCTTTACAATATTCAAGTAAAAGACCACCAAGATTATCAAACCCGCTCCAACGACAACCGTATTAAAGTTATTCCTATTGCACCTAATCGCGGTTTAATTTACGACCGAAACGGTGTACTGCTTGCTGAGAACAAACCCGTTTATAATCTCGAGGTGATCCCCGAGGAGGTTGATAACCTTGAAAAATCACTTGAACAAGTAAGCCAACTAATCACGATTACAGAACAAGAAAAACAAGATTTTTTAAAAGATATAAAAAACACGCGCCGTTTTAAATCGCAAGTACTTAAAGCGCGCCTTGATGAAGCCGATGTTGCTACATTTTCGGTTAACCAGCATAAACTCCCCGGGTTTAGTATCGAAGCCCGTTTGGCACGTTATTACCCATTCGGCGACACGCTTACTCATGCCCTAGGTTATGTTGCAAAGCTAAACCGAAAAGAGCTAAACAAGCTCGAACAAGAAGGCCAAGCCACAAACTATCGTGCAACCCACGATATTGGCAAACTCGGTATTGAAAAATACTACGAGCAACTCTTGCATGGTCAAGTCGGTTCGCAACGTGTAGAAGTTAATAACCGTGGTCGTGTAATCCGCACCCTGAGTATGCTTCCCCCACAGCCAGGTAGTGATTTAGTTTTAACGCTCGATATCGGCCTGCAACAAATAGCCCAACATGCACTCAAAGACATGCGCGGTGCGGTTGTCGTAATGGATGCAAAAGATGGTGGTATACTTGCACTATATTCGAACCCAAGCTATGACCCCAATTTATTTGTACATGGTATTAGCAGTAAAAATTATAAAGCACTTCTTAACCCAGATCGCCCACTCATTAATAGGGCTACCCAAGGCCGATACGCACCAGCATCCACCATTAAACCGCATATGGCTATTTTAGCACTTGAAGAAAACATGGTGACGGAAGGAACAACCATGTGGGACCCGGGCTTTTTTGAAATACGAAATGTTGAGCACAAATGGCGCGACTGGAAACGTTGGGGGCATGGCCATGTGGATGTATACAAAGCCATTGAAGAGTCGTGCGATACGTACTTTTACGATACCGCGTACCGATTAGGCATTACAAAAATTAGTAATTTTATGGCGCATTTTGGTTTTGGCGATCTATCGGGTATTGATATACACGAAGAAACCACCGCGATATTGCCTTCAAAAGAATGGAAAGAAAACAGATTTAAAGAGTCTTGGTGGCCTGGCGATACAATTTCTGTAGGCATCGGCCAAGGGTATTGGACCGCCACACCCATTCAAATTGCTAATGCAACTAACATACTTGTTAACAAAGGGGTTAACCACCCTCCTCACTTAGCGCAAGTGGCTAAAAAAGAGGACGATGTGACGCAAATAAATAATGAAGAAAAGCCACCTGTAGTACTGAACAATCCTGACAATTGGCGTATAGCCATTGATGCTATGCATAATACCGTAACTAAAGTCACAGGCACCGCCCACAAAGCGTTTAAGGGCGTAAACTACGACCCTGCAGGTAAAACGGGCACGGCACAAGTTGTGAGCATTGCACAAGGTGAAAAGTACGATGCAGAATCACTTAAAGAGCGACAACGCGATAATGCCATTTATGTGGGGTTTGCCCCTTACAATAATCCTCAAATAGTTGTGTCTATTGTTGTTGAAAATAATGGTGGTGGCAGCACGGTTGGCGCACCTATTGCCAGACAGTTAATGGATTATTACTTTGCAGCTAACCCTGTTGAACTGGCAAGGAATAACACCCTATGACCGCCCTGCATGACAAGCGCTCTATTTGGATGCGCATGCATTTAGATTTGCCTTTACTTATTGCCATTTTACTTATGATGGCTGGAAGCATTACGGTTGTGTACAGCGCAAGTGGCCAAGAGTCAGCGATGATGATAAGACACATGACGCGGATGGGTGTGGCCATCATTGCCATGGTAGTACTTGCACAAATTCCTCCCGCGACACTGAAAAGACTCACTATACCGATGTACTGCGTTGGGTTATTAATGCTGGTTGGTGTGTTGTTATTTGGTGTGAGCTCTAAAGGCGCGCAACGTTGGCTTGATTTGGGGTTAACTCGCTTTCAACCTTCAGAATTAATGAAGCTAGCAGTACCTATGATGGTAGCTTGGTATATTGGCCGTAAACATTTACCACCACGACCACTACACTTAATTTTTGGCTTTGCGATAGTAATGCTGCCTACATTATTAATTAAAGAGCAACCAGACTTAGGAACATCAATACTGATTGCAAGCTCTGGCATATTTGTACTTTTTTTATCAGGTTTGAGCTGGCGATTAATTAGCTTTTTAAGTGCAGCGGTTGCCTTAGCAGCATGGCCATTTTGGCAGTACGGTATGCATGCTTATCAACGACAACGCGTACTAACATTTTTAGATCCGGAGAGCGACCCTCTTGGCTCGGGTTATCATATTATTCAATCTAAAATAGCCATTGGTTCTGGCGGTGTCGAAGGTAAAGGCTGGTTGCAAGGTACACAGTCACAACTTGAGTTTTTACCTGAACGGCATACCGATTTTATTTTTTCGGTATTAAGTGAGGAGTTTGGCTTATTTGGTGTCTGCGTTTTACTTAGCTTGTACTTGTTTATAATTGGCCGCAGCTTATATATTGCAGTAAATGCACAAGACGCTTTTGGAAAGCTGTTAGCTGGCGCACTGACTTTAACTTTTTTTGTTTATATATTTGTAAATATTGGCATGGTATCGGGACTACTACCTGTTGTTGGTGTGCCCTTACCCCTGATAAGTTATGGTGGCACATCGATGATTACGCTAATGGCCGGCTTTGGTATTATTATGTCGATTGCGACAGACAAAAGGATGCTTTTAAAATAATGCAACGTTACGCTCAGACTCTAATAATCATCTTAATCGCTATCACTGTCAGTGCCTGTAGCAGTGGTTCGAGTGGGCGTTACCATATGCGCCATGATTCAGCTCCTCTTAGAGCACCCACAGCGCTTGAAATGCAAGATGCTATTGTTACTGAGGTGCAAAAAAGTGCTAGTGCTTCTCGCCCCTACGAGGTGCTAGGTAAACGGTATACCCCAATGCTTGACGAAACGGGTTACAAAGAAGAAGGCATTGCATCGTGGTACGGCAGAAAGTTTCACGGATACCACACTTCAAATGGTGAAATATACGATATGTTTGCCATGACCGCAGCGCATAAAACATTACCTTTACCTAGTTTTGTTCGTGTTACAAACAAGCAAAATGGTAAGTCAGTAATTGTACGCGTAAACGACCGTGGGCCTTTTCATGATGACAGAATTATCGACCTGTCATATGCGGCCGCATACAAGCTAGGCTACTATACACACGGTACAGCAAAGGTTAAGCTTGAAGCGGTTACGCTTTCGAATTCTGCTGCTAATAAAACCTATATTCAAGTAGCTGCAGGCAGTACATTGGCAAATATTGAAGCCCTTGCACAACGCTTACGCCAACAATATAAATTACCAACAAACATTGTAAAAAAAGACACTATTTACAGATTGCATTTGGGGCCAATACAAAACGCCCAACATGCAGAAAAAGTATTAAAAAAATTAAAACAAAATCAATTTCAAAACGCGTTCTTGCTTTACACTCAGTAAGACAAATACCCAAACCAGCCTAACCACACTCGCATCTCGGGGGTGTTTGGGTATAGAATGGCGTAACGCGAATTTTTAACTTTAACCATTAATGAGTATGATGAAATCAATTAAACATAAAATCCTCAAAGGTGTATGTGGCTTAGTTTGTTCAGCCGCCGTATTTTCAGCCAGCGCCCAAATTATTCCGGCACCACCTCAAGTTAATGCAAAGGGTTATTTTTTAGTAGACTTTACAACAGGTAAGGTTATTGCTGAAGGCGAAGCCGATACTAAACTTGCGCCAGCAAGCTTAACTAAAATGATGACCAGTTATGTAATTGGTACAGAAATTAAAGTTGGTAACATAGCCCCTACCGACATGGTTACAATTAGCGAAAAAGCATGGGCAAAAAACTTCCCAGAGTCTTCAAAAATGTTTATCGAAGTGGGTAAGCAAATTAGTGTTGATGAGCTCAATCATGGCATTATTATTCAATCAGGGAATGACGCCTGTGTTGCTATGTCTGAGCACATAGCAGGCAGTGAAAGTGCTTTTGCCGACTTAATGAATGCTCACGCTGCTAAATTAGGTATGACTAACAGCCACTTTATTAATAGCCATGGCCTTGATACTGATGAGCACTATACTACACCACGTGATATGGCCACGCTAAGCGCCGCACTTATCAGAGATGTACCTGAAGAGTATGCTATTTATAAAGAAAAATCATACACCTACAATGGTATTAAGCAATACAACCGTAACTCACTATTATGGGATGAAAGCTTAGACGTAGATGGTATAAAAACAGGCCACACATCTGAAGCTGGCTACAGCTTAGTTACATCAGCCACTAAAAATGGTATGCGTTTAATTGCTGTTGTAATGGGCACCTCAAGCGAGCGTGCACGTAAAGTAGAAAGCAAAAAACTACTTAACTACGGCTTTCGCTTTTTTGAAACAATTACACCTTACAAAGCGGGCGACAGCTTTGCAGAGCAGCGCATTTGGATGGGTAACAAAGAAAATGTATCGTTAGGTATTTTAGAAGACACACCTATCACTATTCCACGTGGTCAGCATAAAAACCTAAAAGCTAACTTTGAGCTAGACAACACCCTTGAAGCGCCATTAGCTAAAGGCACTAAAGTAGGCACTTTATTCTTGCAACTAGAAGGGGAAGACATTGCGCAATACCCACTAGTGACACTTGAAGAAGTGGAAGAAGGCAGCTTCTTTAGTAAAATTTATGACTACTTACGTTTACAGATCATGCAATAAATTGTAAATGACTAAGTATATATAATTTAAGCGCCTCCATTGTGGGGCGTTTTTTTTTGCTTGAAAAATGCTAGAATGCGCCCCATATATGCATCACTGCTAAACGCCTATCTGTATTAAGCTTCGTGCTTTACATAGAGTTCACACTTTTGTATGAGGAGTCACTAACGTGGTTCAACCAGTTAAAAATACTAAATTTGATGAGTACTTAGAGTACCCTTGCCCATTTACATTTAAAATTATGGGTTTAGCCAACGTTAATTTAACAGATCAAATATTAGCAAAATTACAACCTATTGCTCCGGGCGACTACGCACCAAAAGTAAAACCAAGCAGTAAAGGTAATTATGAGTCTGTTACGCTAGTAGCTACGGTTACAAGTGGTAAACACATTGAAGAAATTTACAACGTGATCAGTAATATCGATGACGTACGCCATATGCTTTAAGCCATAGTTGAGATTTGATGTGAGCGAAAACACTTTAATCGTACGCCAATTAGGTCGCCAGCGTTACATGCCTATTTGGCAAAAAATGCAAGACTTTACCGATACACGTGATGAAAACACCCCCGATGAAATTTGGCTTGTAGAGCACGAAAGTGTATTTACTCAAGGCCAAGCAGGAAAAGACGAGCATTTACTTGCCCCTGGCGACATTGAAATAATTAAAGTTGATCGCGGTGGCCAAGTTACCTACCACGGCCCTGGCCAACAAATGATGTACGTATTATTTAACCTACGTCGTTTAAAGATAGGTGTGCGTGAACTTGTTACTTGGCTCGAAGAGTGCATTATAGAGTCGCTTGCTGAATACAATATTGAAGCATACGCTAAAGCCGACGCCCCTGGTGTTTACGTTAACGACAGCAAAATTGCATCATTAGGTTTAAGAGTTCGCCGCGGCTGCTCATTTCATGGCTTAGCATTAAATGTTAACATGGACCTAAGTCCATTTTTACGCATCAACCCGTGTGGTTATGCCGGTATGAATATGGTGCAAACAAAAGAATTAGAGGGTCCTCAAAACCTACAAAGCGCAGGTGAAGGACTCGTAAAACACATGATTAAAAAGCTTAATGCAGCACAGGTTAAGCATACTGAAGGGTTTGAAAACGAATGAATAAACCAGTCAAAATGGAACCAGGTGTAAAACTACGCGACGCAGAAAAAATGGCGTTGATCCCCGTTAAAGTTTTACCAACAGAAAAAACTGAAATGTTGCGTAAGCCAGAGTGGCTTAAAATTCGCTTACCAAAGTCAACAGAGCGTATTGACGGTATTAAACAAGCCATGCGTAAGCACGGCTTACACTCAGTATGTGAAGAGGCATCGTGCCCAAACCTATCAGAGTGCTTTAACCACGGTACAGCAACCTTTATGATTTTAGGTGCTATTTGTACGCGTCGTTGCCCATTTTGTGATGTTGCTCATGGTCGCCCATTAAAACCTGATGCAGCAGAGCCTGAAAAGCTTGCACTAACAATTAAAGACATGAAGCTTAGCTACGTTGTAATTACTTCGGTTGACCGTGATGATCTTCGTGATGGCGGCGCACAGCACTTTGCCGATTGTATCCGTGAAATTCGTAAGCACAACCCAACCATTACCATCGAAATTTTAGTACCCGATTTCCGTGGCCGTATGGACCGTGCTCTTGAAATTTTAATTGAGACACCGCCTGATGTGTTTAACCACAACCTAGAAACAGCACCGCGTTTGTACAAGCTTGCGCGCCCAGGTGCCGATTACAAATGGTCGTTAGAATTACTTCGTCGTTTTAAAGAAGCACACCCAGAGGTAAAAACTAAATCTGGCTTAATGGTTGGTCTGGGTGAAGAGATTAGCGAAATAGAAGAAGTACTTCGTGATCTACGTGCGCATAACGTTGACATGCTAACCGTTGGGCAATATTTACAACCTTCTAAGCATCACTTACCAGTTAAACGTTACGTGCCGCCTGCAGAGTTTGACGCGTTGAAAGAATACGCTGATGAAATTGGCTTTACACATGCAGCCTCTGGCCCATTCGTTCGTTCAAGCTACCACGCTGACCAACAAGCTGCCGGTAAAGAAGTAAAATAATTACTTTTAAAATGCATTAAAAAAGCCCTTGGTAATTAAATTACTAAGGGTTTTTTTGTGGATTTTATAATTGTATTATGTCGATTACTTTATTAAAGAACCTTTCTTAATCACAAAATCAGCAAATCGTACCTGCTCTTCTTCAGCGCGAAGGCTATCGGCCTCTACTATTGAGCGGTAAATCCCCCATTTAGGACGTGCAAAGTCATCATCGCTAACGCCTCGCCACATATCTATGTTTTGCTCGTTTATATTCAATAGTTCTTCATTGTCGCTTAAGCGGGTAAGGGTCATCTCAAATTGTCCCTCCTCGCTAAATGTGGCTTGAACAAAAACCTGTATCCACTCATCGGTTATAAGTGACCAATCTGTTTCTAAAAGGTTTTTATCAAGCCCTGTACTGTTACCGTTTTCATCAAAACCTGCGCTATATCTTACTTGTAACTGGTTCCCTATACTGTTTTTTTGAGCACCAGAGAGCGTAATGATAGGTTGATCGTCGTTGCCATTGGTATTGTCGTTGGTATCGTTACGGGCTTTTATTTGGAAAAAGTGACTGAATTTACTCGTTAACTCAAGCTCACTACTTACTTTAAACTTCCAGTTGTATTGTACGGTTTCATTTTTAAAAGCAAGCGTTGCCGGGGGTGATTTATCATAGGACTTAATTTCGTTACGCTGACGATCACTTGGGCCTTTGTCTTTATCTTGGTCTTCATCGCGATGAGCTAAAAATACAAAGTGATTACCTACAATAGCGTCTGTATCTTCCACTATATGTATAACACCTTCATGATTACCGCTATACATATCAGGCGATTCAATTGAACCTTCACTAAATACATTTTCTATCAAGGTATAAGCGCTGAGCCCTAAATTAACGCCATCAGCATTTAGGGTTGTTTCATCACTTACTACAAAATTACCTGGCTGTACTACGCCAACAACGGTAATGCTTATTGTCGCTTTAGTTCCATCAGCAGAGCTAATGACTATTTCATCAAGTAATGTGTCCCCTATATCTAAAGCGGTAACGTTTGTGTCAGCGAGGTCCAAGGTGTAAGACCAACTACCATTGCTTGAAAGATTAAATATACCATAACGTGTTTGACTGCTCGTCTGAGTAATAAACACCGCCTCACCAGCTTGCTCATCTGTTATAGAAAGCTCACCCACGACTGCACTTTGACGATTGCTTTCTATATTTGCTGATATTTCCCCACTGATAATTGCGGCAGATTGTACCGACAGCTCAGTGCTGACTAACTCATTTTTCGAACTCGAACTCCCACAGCCCAATAATGAAAAACTTAAAAAGCACACTGTATAGATATTTAATACACTCAAACGAAATATCGACATAACAAACCAGCCCAACACATTAATGGTAAGTAAACTTTTAAAAATATAACTTACCAATTATTAATTTTAATAACTAGTTATTTATTACCAATAACTCATTATTCGCTTTCTGGGCTAGTTAAGTGTTTTAAACTAACAGCAATAACAATGCTAAAAATATAATTAGGTTAAAACCAAGTTACTTGAGATAATCTACCCGATACCATTATTTAGGTTAAATATGAAATTATTAGTTCGTAACTTATCTCGCACTACATCAGAGCAAGATCTTCGTACACTGTTTTCAGCGCACGGCAAAGTGACTACCTGTAACTTAGTACTCGATAAAGAAACTGGCCAATCTAAAGGATTTGCCTTTGTAGAAATGCCAAACGATATTGAAAGCAAAAGCGCTATTAAAGCACTTAACCAATTAACCGTTGATAAAAGTAAGATTCGCGTAAAATACGCAGATGAAAAATAGCTGTTAGCTAAACACTTTTTTAAACCAGCTAAATGCTGGTTTTTTATTGTTGGTGTTATTTTTTATCAATCTGATCTTCCCTAAAATTGATGGCTTTAAACTACTTTAACTATATGTTTAAATTTCAATCCATTAATTTATATAAATTTATTAAAGCTACTTCCAACCTTGACGCCATTTTTCTGTGTTTTTGAGATCGCGCCAACTAATGGGGTATTGGTTTTTAGAAAACACAGACTCAGTAACACACGCTATCACGTTAGCATCTTCATCGTACTCTACCTCCACAATTACAAAATGCTTTTCTTTATTAATGGCAGGCGTTGCAGTCCATTTGCTATTGAGTAATTTTTTTGGGTTTATGTTATTCATAAAATTTAAAGTTTCTTGTCAATTTGTAAGGCTTAATACGTGCAATTATGTTCTCAAGCTCAATTAATCACTCTTAAATAAAAGCGTTAACGACTTCTCTAATAACAAAAAACCGAATAAATTTCTTTATTCGGTTTAAGAACGCTCATTGGTATGACACTACCCAGATAGTGTAATAATTAATAAAGCTTAATCATCTTCAATATTGTCTAGGCCTTTGGTTCCCTCTTTTGGCTTAAGTTTGTGATGAATAGCCGACTTAATTAACATATAGCCACTTATTGGCGCGGTAATTAATAGAAATATAGTGATCAATATTTCCTTAACGCTTAAACCCGTTTCAGAGTTTGCAAAAAATACCATCGCGGCAATTAATATACTTGCCATACCTAAAGTGGTGGCCTTTGTTGGGCCATGTAAACGCATAAAAAAATCGGGCAGTTTTAATAAGCCTAACGAACCAATTAAAATAAACGTGCCGCCAAATAACAATAAAATTGATACAACCCACTCGCTAATCATCTTGCCACCCTATTCAATTATATCGCCACGTAGTAAATACTTACACACCGCAACAGTGCTTACAAACCCTAACATGGCTATCAACAATGCAGCCTCAAAATACAAGCCTGTTCCCATACTTATGCTGTATAAAACAATAAGTGCAATAACATTAATATACATAGTATCAAGGGCTAAAACTCTATCAGGAATCGAAGGCCCTATAATAAGGCGCCACAAATTAAGTAATAAAGAGAGCCCTATCATGGCAAAAACGATAAGTAATACGGTATCTAACATTGAAATATCTCCTTTAGTGGAGCTTCGTAACGCTTTTTAATATGCTTGATAAGCTCAGCTTCGTTATCAAGGTCAAGTACATGTATGAGCAAATAACGTTGTGTCATTTCCTCGCCCTGTGCTAACGATTCAGGAATAGGGTACACCTCCGCACTTACAGTACCGGGTGTTAACGACACACTGCTTGCTAAAATTGTAATCGGCATATCATGTGTTAAGTCTAAGGGGACTTTAATAAATGCGGGGCGTAATTTTTTGGAAGGCCCAACAATTAATAACGCAACCTGTAAGTTAGCTACAATAATATCGTAAAGTACAATTAAAAATTGTTTTAGAGCTAGCCCTGGCTTTAATATAAGCGGCTGAGGATCTCTAAACGAGAAGCTTAAAATAGGAATAAAAATAGCAAAAAATGTTGCCAGTACAATATGACCAACCGACACACTATTATTGAGCAACAACCATACTATAAACAAAAATAAGCTACGAAATGGTGTTGGTAACCAACGAAAACGGGCTTGCAGTCTCATTACATGCCTCCTTTTAGTACAGCATTTATGCCACCGCTAATATCATGTAATTGCGTAGCAGCACCTACCATGTATTCGCTAATCGGCCCGCCAAAAATAACTAATAATGGCGAACATGCGAGTAACCCTATAATTACCGTAACTTGTAATGGGTTTGCATCAGCGCAGTCTGGGCTTTCGCTGCGTTTATCTTTTCTTTCCCAAAACAAGCTTGTACCCGCACGAGAAAGTGCAACTAGCAATGCAAAGCTTGTTATTAAATAAACGGGCCAAAATACTAAGGCCTGCTCACTATTTAACGTCGATTTAAGTATCCATATTTTACCAACAAAGCCAGATAACGGCGGCATACCAACCACTGTTAAAGCGGCAACAACAAAACATGCCCCAAGTAAAAGCGGCTGTTTAACTGCACGCCCACCAACAAGCCTGTCGGCAACTTTACCACGTTGCTTAGCAATTAAGTCGGCTAATAAAAATAACGCGGCACTCACTAATGTTGAATGCACTAGGTAATACAATAATGCAGCCGTTGCATTTACATTTTGTAAAGCCACTAGCGCAACTAATGTACCTACCGACACTAAAACTAAATTAGCAGTTAACTTACGCAAGTCTTGCGCGGCTATTGCGCCCATAGCTCCGACGATAATAGTGGCAATTGCTAATCCCCAAAGCCAAGGTTGTACCATGTGCTCAAGTGCACCCGCCTGTTCACCAAATATAACGGTGTAAACACGCAGCATGGCATAAACGCCCACCTTAGTCATAATAGCAAATAAGGCTGCAACAACAGGTTTAGCGCTTGCATAGGTATTTGGAAGCCATAAATGTAGGGGCAATAATGCACCTTTTAAAGCAAATACAATAAGTAGTAATAAACCACCGGCTTTAGCAATAAATACATCGTCACCATTAAGTTGTGATACCTTTTGCGCCATATCAGCTATATTCAATGTACCTAATACGCCATATAAAATACCTAATCCTATTAAAAATACACTTGAGCCCACTAAATTTAAAATGACATATTGTAGCGCTGCACGTGTGTTTTGTTTGTCGCCACCGTGCATAAGTAATGCATACGATGCAATAAGTAAAACTTCAAAAAATACAAACAGGTTAAACAAATCACCCGTTAAAAAAGCGCCGTTAACACCCAATACTAAGAAATGAACAAGTGGGTGATAAAAGCTCCCTTTTTCATCATCGCCTGCACTGCCATATAAAATGGCCCCAAGCCCTAAAAACGAGGTTAGCGCTACGAGTAATGTTGATAAATTGTCGGCCACAAGTACTATCCCAAAAGGGGCTGACCAATCACCAATGGCATAAACACTGATGCCCGTATTGTAAATATGCATTAATAAAAACACACTGACGGAAAACGTAATAAGCGCCATAGCATTTGATGCGTAACGGCGAATCTTTACACTTTTACCACACGGTGGAAGTAACAAAATAACCGCTGCAAGCATAGGTAATAAAATAGGTAAGGATGCTAAATGTTGAATCATTTTTGCTCCTTAACTACAGCAGCTGATTTAACTGGGCTTCCATCAACATGATCGCTCCCTAAATCAGCACGTCCACGAATAGCCAAAATAACCACAAATGCTGTCATTGCAAAACCAATTACAATTGCAGTTAAAACCAAGGCTTGAGGAAGTGGATCGGCGTAATCTGCCCCGGTACCAAGTACCACTGCTTTATTTATAGTTAAACGCCCCGATGAAAATAAAAATAAGTTTACTGCATACGAAATCATGGTAAGACCTAGTACTACAGGAAACGTCCGTGCTCTCAACAGTAAAAATATACCGCAGCTAACTAATACACCAACGCACGATGCGTATAATAGCTCCATTAAATATTCACCTCTTTTTTAGGGGCATCGGAAGTCATATTACCCAAACTAGCTAAAATCATTAATGTTGCACCTACTACGGTGAGGTACACGCCAAGGTCAAACACAATTGCACTAGCAAGTTCTGTTTTACCTACAAACGGAATATCAAAGTAATCAAACCACGTGGTTAAAAATGGCCTACCGAAGAACCAGCTGCCTACACCAGTAAACATGGCGATACCTATCCCCGAGGCAATAATTTTACGGTAGTTGATGTCAAAACGCTCGGTGATCCAGTTAGAGCCATGTGCCATGTACTGCAAGATGAAAGCAATTGACGTAACCAAACCAGCAATAAAACCACCGCCTGGTAAGTTGTGACCACGCAAGAATATATACGCTGATACTAACAACGCCAACGGCAATAAGCTTTGTGAAATACTTGCAAGTAATATTGGGTAACGCTCACGCGCCCATGGACGTCCTTCGCTATCACTGGCAGGCATAAATAATGGGATACGTGAAAGCACTTTAAATATACCTAATGCGGCTATACCCAGTACCGTTATTTCACCTAGGGTGTCAAATCCCCTAAAGTCGACCAAAATAACGTTAACCACGTTTGTACCGCCACCACCTGTTTTGGCATTAGCGATAAAGTAGTCAGAAATAGAATTTAACGGACGCGTTAATATCGCATAACAAATACTCGCAACCACTACACCAATAGTAGAGGCAATTCCTAAGTCGCGCAGTACTCGCAACGAGCTAGACTCTTTAGGCGTATGTTGAGGTAAAAAGAACAACGCAAGCATAAGCAATATAATAGTGGCCACCTCAACAGTAAGCTGAGTTAACGCTAAATCTGGCGCAGAAAAACGAGTGAATAAAACCGACACCATTAAGCCTACAATAGACAGCATCAACAGTGCGACCATTCTCGACCTGTGCCAAATAACGGTGGCTATTGCGCCAATTATTAATAAACCAGCACCAATCGCATTATGCACATCAACAGGTGTGCGCGGCATACTGCCAGCTAATTGTTGCATTTCAAATAATGGCCAACCGGCACAAAGTAATACGACACCCAGCATAATAACCAAATAGCGCTGTAAAGAACCATTTTCAGTGCTGTTAATCTTGCTCTGACACCATGCAACTACACTCAGCACTGCACGTTCAAAGGTTTTTTTAGCATTAAGTGTGGGAAGTGATGCCTGAAATTGAAATAAATATTTGCGATTCACGTAAATAAACAAACCACCTACAACGGCCATTGCACTCATCAGTAACGGTAGATTAAAACCATGCCAAATTGTTAACTTGTACTCTGGCATCGCCTCCCCTAACACCGCTAATGACGCCGCAGATAAAATACTATCAACAGTAAAGCTTGGGAAAATACCCACCAAAATACATAGCACAACCAGTATTTCTATTGGCACACGCATATAACGTGGTGGTTCATGCGGTGTTCTAGGCAAGTCGATTGGGTCGCCGTTAAAAAATACATCGTGAATAAAACGTGCTGAATAAGCTACTGCAAATGCGCCTGCCACCGTTGCAAGTACCGGTATTAACCATGACATAGATCCAAGTACTTGTTGATGTAGTGTTTCGGCAAAAAACATTTCTTTAGATAAGAAACCATTGAGTAGAGGTACGCCCGCCATAGCAGCAGCAGCAACCATTGCAAGAGTCGCGGTATAAGGCATAAATCGCCACATACCATTAAGTTTACGCATATCACGCGTGCCTGTTTCATGGTCAATAATACCAGTAGCCATAAATAACGACGCTTTAAATGTTGCGTGGTTAATTATATGGAATATGGCTGCAACCGTTGCAAGCTCGGTATCAAGGCCAAGCAATAGCGTGATCAAACCTAAATGGCTGATTGTCGAATACGCAAGTAACCCCTTTAAATCGTGCTTAAATAACGCTATGTAAGCACCAAATAACAATGTAGCTAAACCAGTTAAACCAACTAATAAAAACCACATTTCGGTTCCAGCTAAAGCTGGATAAAAGCGCGCAAGTAAAAAGATACCGGCTTTAACCATCGTTGCTGAGTGCAAGTAAGCGCTAACGGGCGTAGGTGCTGCCATTGCATGAGGTAACCAAAAATGAAACGGAAACTGAGCTGATTTAGTAAATGCACCCAGCAATACTAAAACAAGTGCTAACTCGTATAAATCATGGGATTGAATAATGGCTTTACTTGCCAAAATAACATCCAAGTCATAACTGCCAACAATATCACCTAGCAACATTAACCCGCCAAGTAGTGCTAAACCACCCGCACCCGTTACGGCTAAAGCCATTCGCGCGCCCTTACGCGCTTCAGATTTATGCCACCAATAACTTATCAATAAAAAAGAACTGATACTGGTTAATTCCCAAAATAGCCATAGCTGTATAACGTTATTAGACATAACAATGCCTAGCATTGCAGTCATAAATAACATTAAGTAGCTATAAAGCTTAGCCATTGAGTCATTGGCGCTGAGGTAATAACGTGTATATACAATAACAAGCAAACCAATGCCTAATATCATAAACATAAACAAAAGGCTTAAACCGTCTATACGAAGCGATAAATCTAGACCAATAGAGGGGATCCACGCTAAGGAATAGCGGATAGTTTCACCGGCAAGAACCGCAGGTGCATGGTATAAAGTAATACCCAAAGCGGTTAACGGTGCAAGCACAGTAGCAAATGTACTTTGATTGCGAGAAAGTTTGCCTGTGAATGCAGAAATAACACTGCCAATCAAGGATAACAAGGGTATCCAGAGCAAAGTCATAATGTAGGGCCTTTTATAATCATAAGTTTATCAGGGCGCCACTTTTATACATTAAGTGATGCTTTTACTGCCTGTTTTTAAACGACATTAATGGTAATAGTTATACTCAATAACAGATATTTTGTCTATAAAAAGCGAAGTATGTTGAGTTAATTTTAAGTGAGAAAATAGGGACTTAAAAACCAATGGTTATAGACATATTAACGCTTAATTTTATCTATATGTGCTAACCAAAGGGCCCTGTATTGATCAGAGAGCTTTATCTGTTGATATTCTAGAATTGACCAGTCTTTACTTGGTTTGTAGGCTACACCGCCACTCTGGCAGCTTTTACTTCTATGCCAACCTTTTGGTGATTTTTCATCTTTTTGTGCAATATATAAGTTAGGAGCAACTAAGCCTCTCATTTTACACAACCAAGCCTGCTTAGCTTTGGGTAAAACATACTCATCTTCAAAGCCATTAAAGTGCATTAGCTCATGCAAAAAAATTCCATAATTAGCATCTGAATTTAATTGCATAATGCCTCGGCTAACATTAGCACTTCCATATTTGGGCATCATTACAACAAAATCAAATTTTCTTAAAAATTGTTTATTTATTAAAGTAGATTGCCAATCACAATTAGCCGCTTCGCTCATGCTATTATTGCACTTTAAAGCACCACCCACATACACTGGCTTACTAAAGCAAAAAGTGTCCTGTCTTGGCTCTGGATTTTTATTATAAGTTTTGATTAATGCCGATAACTTATAAAGTCCACTTCGATGATCGCTCATCGTTAAAACGTTAAACTGACATTTTCTGTTTACCGCAATAATAGAGTTTAACGATAAAAAGCCCAATGAGTGCAAAAATGGTTCGGGGATCTGTGTGTGAATAACACCATTGTGTAAGTTAAGGTGATTTAATACAAAACCAGGCTCTAGGTAGCCTAACGTGTTTAATAATTTAAGATCGTCCCACTGCTTATTAACAAGTAATTGCTGGGCTAACTTGGCAAGCTGAAAATTACTTATTTTTGGTAAACTCTGTCGCCAAAATAATTTCGCTGCTTCAGCTTGGTCTTTTTTGATCAGGTGTAAAGAATACTCGTATTGAGCAGAAGGTATGTGATGCCTAGCAAGTAGGCCAAGAGTCTTTTTAGGCAGTTTATTTATATTTGCTAAAAAGTAGCGAGGAAACTGCCAATATAATTGTAGCGGTTCGGCTTTGGCATTTAATACCTGCCAAAAGCCAATACCACCATAGCTGTTGCTCGACCCTGCAACCAACAAGCTAAAAAGTAATGCTAATGTTGTTTTTAACACACTAACTGGCGTCTGCTTCCATTAAAAGTTCAAGCTCTAAGCGAGCATATTTATATTCTATGAACTCATGTACATTAGTAGATAGTGCCAATCTAAAATAATCAGCGGCAACATAGGTATCACCCGCTGCTTGGTGAAGTTTTGCTAAGTAAAAATAAGCTTCGCACAAACGCTGGGCATATTCTTGTTCTGACTTAACGCCATCGCTTACACCAGATAAAAATGTATGCTCACTCATATCACCCGCAAAAAGTGAGATTAACTGATATGCCCATTGCGAATCATCAAGCGCTTTAGAGTTAGTTTTTAGTTCAGCAACTGCTGAATCTTTGTCTAATTTAGCTTGTGCTAAATACACCCACAATACGCGATAAGGGTCATTAGGAGAACGCGCTAAAAATTGACTGAAGTCTGTTTTTGCAATACTGGGCCTATCGCCATAATAAAGTGCAATACCGCGGTTCAAGTAAGCGTATTCGTGTTCTTCATCTAGCTCTAACGCAGAATCAAAAAGCTCGTACGCTTTTTCATATTGCTGCATTAATGTGTGTTGAATACCTAAAAAATTATATACCTCAGCTAAGTCAGGCTTAAGTTTTACCGCACGGTTAAAGTCAATGCGCGATAAAGTGGTCATGCCTAAACTATCAAACAGCACTCCGCGATCGTAATATAACTTTGCTTGTTGCTCTGGCGTTAAATCAGCTCTATTAAGTAATTCTGAATAACGTGCGATAGCTATTTCACTGCGAAAATCAGACGCTAAGGGCGCAGTGAAAGGCACGTTTACTACAGGTGCTGATTCTGATTGGGTTGTTGTTTGGCAAGCGCTTAAAGACAAAATAGCAAAAGACGCCAAAGCAATGTGTTTGAAAATCATTAAAATCCTTAATACCAAGGTTGGTAGCATTATGACTGACGACAAGTGATTTGGTTCATAGTTGCACATACACTATGTATCATCGCAAGTAATTTAGCTTCCTTGAATAATCTTTGTTTAAATTCAAGTCCCTCATTAAAGCATAAAAAAAGGGGCTAAACAGCCCCCTTTTATATTATCCAGAAAATATCTAGATTGAGTATTAGCAATTAAGCGTCAGTTGACGTATCTGCCGCTGGCGCAGCTGATTCCATTGCTTCTTTAATACTAAGACGTACACGGCCTTGACGGTCTACTTCTAGTACTTTAACTTTAACTTCTTGACCTTCGCTAAGGTGATCAGCAACGTTATTAACGCGCTCTGTGCTAATTTGAGAAATATGCACTAAACCATCTTTACCAGGAAGAATATTTACAAACGCACCGAAATCTACAATACGTACAACTTTACCTTCGTAGATAGTACCTACTTCAAGTTCTGCTGTTAATTGCTCAATACGGCTGATTGCATTTGCAGCACTTTCACCGTCAGTAGCGGCAATTTTAATTGTGCCGTCATCACCGATTTCAATTGTTGTGCCTGTTTCTTCAGTAAGTTGACGAATAGTAGCGCCACCTTTACCAATAACTTCAGCAATTTTCTTCTGTGGAATTTTCATTGTGTAAATGCGCGGAGCAAACATTGAAAGCTCTTCAGAAGGAGCAGAAATCGCTTCGTCCATCACTTCTAATATGTGTAAACGTGCTGCTTTTGCTTGTTTAAGCGCAATTTGCATGATTTCTTGTGTGATACCTTCAATCTTGATATCCATTTGCAATGCAGTGATACCGTTAGTAGTACCCGCTACTTTAAAGTCCATGTCACCTAAGTGATCTTCATCACCTAAGATGTCAGAAAGAACAACGAATTTCTCGTCTTCTTTAACTAGACCCATAGCAATACCTGCAACAGATGCTTTAATTGGAACACCCGCGTTCATAAGTGCTAGTGATGTACCACACACAGATGCCATTGAAGATGAACCGTTTGATTCAGTGATTTCTGATACAACACGGATTGAATATGGGAAGTCAGTCAATGTTGGCATTACTGCTTGGATACCACGCTTAGCTAGGTTACCGTGGCCAATTTCACGACGCTTAGGAGAACCAACAAAACCAGTTTCACCTACACAGAATGGAGGGAAGTTGTAGTTAAGCATAAAGTGGTTTTTGTGCGTGCCCGTTAAATCGTCGATTAACTGTGAATCACGTTCTGTACCAAGCGTTGCTGTTACTAATGCTTGTGTTTCACCACGTGTGAAGATAGCAGAACCGTGAGTACGCGGTAATACGCCAGTCATTACGTCTAGTGCACGGATCATATCTGGTTCACGACCATCGATACGTTTTTCGCCTGCAGCGATACGGCCACGAACAATTTTCTTCTCAAGTGAACCGAATACTTTACCCACTTCTTGCTTATCAAGCGTTTCGCCTTCAGCAAGCTCGCTTGAAAGTGCTTCGATAACTGCATCTTTAGCTACGCCAAGTGCTTCCTTACGCGCTACTTTATCAGTAATACGGTAAGCTTCGCCTACTTTATCAGCAGCAAGTTCAGCTACTTTCTCTTCAAGAGATACGTTTTTCTCAGGTGCAGTCCAATCCCAAGTAGGCTTGCCTGCTTCTGCTTTAAATTCGTTAATAGCATTGATGATAGACTGTGATTGCTCATGGCCGTATACAACCGCGCCTAGCATTACGTCTTCAGCAAGTACGTCTGCTTCTGATTCAACCATAAGTACTGCGTTATCAGTACCAGCAACAACTAAATCAAGTTGGCTCTCTTCAAGTTCTTTTAACGTTGGGTTAAGAACGTATTCACCACCAATGTAACCAACACGAGCTGCACCAATTGGACCACTGAACGGGATACCAGAGATAGCAAGTGCTGCTGATGTACCAATCATCGCAACCATATCAGGTTGGATTTCAGGGTTTACAGATACAACAGTTGCAATAACTTGTACTTCGTTTACAAAACCATTTGGGAAAAGTGGACGAATTGGACGGTCAATAAGACGTGCAATTAGTGTTTCGCCATCGTTAGGACGACCTTCACGCTTAAGGAAACCACCTGGGATACGACCTGCAGCGTACATACGCTCTTGGTAGTTAACTGTTAGTGGGAAGAAGTCTTGACCTGGCTGTGCTTCACGCTTACCAACAACCGTTACTAGTACTGACGTATCGCCAATGCTTGCTAGTACTGCGCCGTCTGCTTGACGTGCGATTGCACCTGTTTCTAGGGTTACAGTGTGTTGACCTAGTTGAAATTCTTTTATAATTGCTTGCACTTAAAATATCCTTTAAATCTAAATAAGTGTTCCATCAAAGTACCAATTACAGTACATAATTGTATTCAGTTGGAAATCAATTAAGTACTACAATTGGCAATGATGTTAATAACCGTAGATAAACCTTTTTATCTACGCGCACAGTATATACCAAAGCCACGTAAAAATGCGAGTCCAGCAAACAGTTTTAGTTTGTGTGTTTGGCATCTAATTGGCTCGAATTAATGAGAGCGACTACAGATAGCTTTAAAGGTGACATTGCGATGTAATTTGTTAAATTTCAGGCACAAAAAAAGGAGCTAAAAAGCTCCTTTTCTCGTAATCAAGTTCTTAGCGACGTAGGCCAAGTTCTTTGATTAGTGCAGTATAACGCGAGATATCTTTACCTTTAAGGTAATCAAGCAGTTTACGGCGAGTGCTTACTTTACGAAGCAGACCACGACGTGAGTGGAAGTCATGCTTGTGATCAGCAAAGTGACCTTGAAGCTTGTTGATATCAAAAGTAAGTAATGCTACTTGTACTTCAGGTGAACCAGTGTCGCCTTCAGCACGTGCGAATTTAGCAATGATATCGATTTTTTCTTGATTGCTTAGTGACATAGTAACTCCAAAAATTAAATTTAAAAGGTGTCTCAGCCGATCACTAATTCAGCCAAAACGATTAAGCGGGCGTATTCTACCAAGTATAATAATAACTACAAGTTAAACTTTACTCTGCCTGCTGGTTTGATAGACCGCGTTTTGATTTTAAATGGCCATCAGGGTTTTTCTCGCCTGTGCCTATAAACACACCATCGGCTAATACCTTTATTGCACCATCAGGTAATTCTTTACCAATAACTACAGCTTGCCCATGGCTAAATGAAACACCCTGCTCTTTAGTGATTTCCACAACCGGTAAATCAACTAGAGCGGTGTCCATTGGCAAAAGCAGTTCGTCAAGGTAGGTTGACGGAACGGTTTCTTCGTCTTTGGCTTTAGCTAGTAACGATTCTAACTGCTCTATCGATACCATTTTATCTGCGGGGTAATGGCCAACAGCCGAGCGATGAAGCATAATTACATGAGCACCACAGCCTAAGTTTTCACCTAAGTCATCAACAATAGTACGAATGTAAGTCCCTTTAGAAACGTGAGCTGTCATTTGTACTTCATTATTCGCTTCATCAAACTCATCAAGCGTTAGGCTAAATACATTTATTTTTCTGCATTTTCGAGGAACTTCAATCCCTTCACGCGCATATTTATACAAAGGTTTCCCTTCATACTTAAGCGCAGAATACATCGATGGATACTGATCAGATTCACCTAAAAACGCTGAAATTTCTTGCTTTAGTTGATCAACAGTTACGTTTACATCTCGCGTCTGAACTATTTCACCATCAGAGTCTGATGTTGTTGTTCTTTCACCTAACTTAGCTCGCACAACATAGGTTTTATCGGTATCAAGTAAAAACTGAGTAAACTTAGTCGCTTCACCAAAACAGATTGGCAGCATACCGGTAGCAAGCGGGTCGAGTGCACCTGTGTGCCCCGCCTTTTGGGCAAAATAGATACCTTTTGCTTGCTGTAATGCCTTGTTTGACGAAATACCTTTGGGTTTATCTAACAACAAAATCCCGTCTATTGGACGGCCTTTACTGCGTCTTGCCATCGCTATATGCCTTCTTAGCTATCTTTATCATCTGCTTGTTTAATGTTGTCATCTGAGTTCGACGCATCATCAACACTGCTATCGTCTTCATTGACGTGTTTTGCGTTATCTTCTCTGATGATTGTGTCCACTAAGTTAGAGATACGCATCCCTTCCATTAATGAATTATCAACCACAAACTTTAGCTCTGGCATAATACGAGCACGAATCCGCTTGCCTAAAAGCGAACGAATATAGCCCGTAGCTTCGTTAAGTACTTTTGCGCTTTGCTTTGCTGCATCTTCATCTTTTGTGTTAAACACAGTGATGAAAATTTTTGCATAAGATAAATCGCGCGATACTTCTACCGCAGACACTGTCACCATGCCTAAGCGCGGATCTTTAATTTCGCGTTGTAAAATCACAGCAATTTCTTTTTGGATTTGCTGGCCAACACGATCAGTGCGAGAAAATTCTCTCATGAAACTTGTCCTAAAAATGTAACTTATTGAAATTTAATAATAAGCTAATTAAGTAATAGATACACAAATGGGGGCTAAGCCCCCATTTATTTGTTTAGTGAGCTAACAATTATAGAGTACGTTGTACTTCAACTGTTTCAAATACTTCGATTTGGTCACCAACACGTACGTCATTGTAGTTCTTAACACCGATACCACATTCCATACCATTACGCACTTCTTGCACATCGTCTTTAAAGCGACGAAGTGATTCAAGTTCGCCTTCGTATATAACCACGTTATCACGTAGTACACGGATAGGCGCGCTGCGCTTAATAACACCTTCAGTCACCATACAACCAGCAATTGCGCCAATTTTTGGTGATTTGAACACGTCACGAACCTGAGCAAGACCAATAATTTCTTGCTTAAATTCTGGTGCAAGCATACCTGACATCGCTTGCTTAACTTCTTCGATTAAGGCGTAAATAACGCTGTAGTAGCGTAAGTCGAGGTTCTCAGAATCAATCACTTTACGTGCAGATGCATCAGCACGAACGTTAAAGCCAACAACAATCGCGTTAGACGCCGCAGCAAGCGTTGCATCTGTTTCTGTGATTCCACCAACGCCAGACCCCACAATCTTCACTTTTACTTCGTCAGTAGAAAGCTTAGTTAGTGAATCAGAAATCGCTTCGATAGAACCTTGAACGTCTGCTTTAAGTACCACGTTAACTTCAGAAACGTCACCTTCAGCCATGTTAGTAAACATGTTTTCAAGTTTCGCTTTTTGCTGGCGTGCTAATTTAACATCACGGAATTTACCTTGACGGTATAATGCAACTTCACGCGCTTTACGCTCGTCTTTAACTACCGTTGCTTCATCACCGGCTGCAGGGATACCAGATAGACCTAAAATCTCTACTGGAATAGAAGGACCTGCAGACTTGATATCTTTACCGTTTTCATCACGCATAGCACGAACACGGCCATACTCAAGACCACATAATACAATGTCACCTTGGTTAAGTGTACCTGACTGAACAAGGATAGACGCTACTGGACCACGGCCTTTATCAAGACGCGATTCAATTACAACACCTGCAGCCATACCTTGACTTGGTGCAGTTAGTTCTAATAGCTCAGATTGCATAAGTACGGCTTCAAGTAGTTCATCAATACCTAAGCCTGTTTTAGCTGAGATATGAACGTACTGCGTGTCGCCGCCCCATTCTTCTGGGATAACGTCAAGCTGTGCTAGCTCGTTCTTAACGCGATCTGGATCTGCGCCTTCTTTATCCATTTTGTTCACAGCAATGATTAAAGGAACACCCGCTGCGCGAGCATGCTGTACCGCTTCTTTAGTCTGTGGCATTACACCATCATCGGCTGCAACTACTAGGATTACAATATCTGTTGCTTTAGCACCACGAGCACGCATTGATGTAAACGCGGCGTGACCCGGAGTATCTAAAAATGTGATCATGTTGCCATTTGTTTCAACATGGTATGCACCAATATGCTGCGTAATACCACCGGCTTCGCCTGAAGCAACTTTTGCTGAACGAATGTAATCAAGCGTTGATGTTTTACCATGGTCAACGTGACCCATTACAGTAACAACTGGAGCACGAGGCTCTGACTTACCATCTTCATGGCGGTCGTTAAGTACTGTTTGCTCTAATTCGTTTTCTTTAACGATAATAACTTTATGGCCCATTTCTTCTGCTACAAGTTGCGCAGTTTCTTGGTCAATAACTTGGTTAATTGTAACCATGTCACCCATTTTCATCATTGTTTTTACAACTTCAGCGCCTTTAACTGCCATGCGTGATGCAAGCTCAGCCACTGTAATTGTTTCGCTAATGCGTACTTCATTTTTTACATCAGCTGTTGGTTTTTGGAAACCATGCTGTAATGATGCAGGTGCTTTCAGCTTACCTTTTTTACCCTTAGACGCTGCAAACTTATCTTTTGCTGGCGCTTTTTTCTTTTTCTTAGCACGGCGAGAGCCTTGCTCTTCACGAGCATCAGCTACATCTTCTGCTTCACGTGCGTAAGTTGAAGTCGTAAGGTGGTGATCTGCTGTTTCTTCACGCTTCTTACGCTCTTCCTCTTCTTTCTTCCAACGAGCCGAGTTTTCTTCAGCTAGTTTTCTTGCTTCTTCTGCCTGACGTTTCGCTTCTTCTTCAGCTTTCTTCAATGCGGCCTCTTCTGCTTCTTTTTGCAGACGCTCAGCTTCGATGCGATCTTTCTCAGACTTAGCACTTTGCTCTGGGGTCATCTGCTTTTGTTTCGCTTTACGTTCAGCGTCTGCTTTACGTTTAGCTTCTTCTTTGGCTTTACGATCAGCGTCTTCTTTCGCTTTACGTTCTGCCTCTTGTTTTGCCTTTAACTCAGCTGCAGCTTGTTCAGCTTTTTGCTGCTCTTCAAGACGGGCTTTTTCTTCAGCGGCTAAGCGTTGTTGCTCTTGCTCTTGTTCCATCGCGCTTTTCTTCACGTATGTACGTGTTTTGCGAACTTCAACCTGAACCGCCTTCGCTTTACCTGTAGAGCCAGTCACATTTAATGTGCTTTTGCTCTTACGCTGTAAAGTCATGCGTGCAGGACCTTCAGAGCCCGTGCCGCCATGTGATTTGCTTAAATGATCAAGTAACGTTGCTTTTTCAGCTTCAGTTACATTATCAGTTGCCTGCTTAGTGATACCCGCTTGCGAAAATTGCTGTAGCAATTTATCAACAGTTGTACCTATATCGCCGGCTAGTTTTTCAACATTTACTTCTGCCATAGTGTGTAATACCTCCGTTAATAAATTACTCGTCTGCAAACCAACAAATGTTTCGTGCAGCCATAATCAGCTCACCTGCTTGTTCAGATGAAAGCTCTGTGATATCGACTAGCTCGTCAATACCTTGCTCAGCCAAGTCTTCAAGTGTTACAACACCTTTACTTGCCATTACAAATGCTAGATGACGCTCTAAGCCTTCAAGCGCAAGTAAGTCTTCAGCTGGCTCTGCGCCTTCTAAGCTTTCTTCCGTTTTAAGTGCTTTAGTTGTTAATGCATCTTTAGCGCGTGAACGTAAAACATCCACCGTTTCTTCGTCAAGACCGTCAATTTCTAAAAACTCAGAGGCTGGCACGTACGCCACTTCTTCAAGTGTTGAGAAACCTTCGTTGATAAGTAAGGTTGCAAACTCATCATCGATATCTAAATTTTCAGTAAATAAGTTAAGTAACTTATCTGATTCCGCTTCATTTTTAGTACGCATTTCGTCAACAGTCATAACGTTTAGTTCCCAACCAGTTAACTGGCTTGCTAAACGAACATTTTGACCATTACGACCAATCGCTTGTGCTAGATTATCGGCTTCTACAGCGATATCCATCGAATGAGTGTCTTCATCTAATACTATTGAAGCAACCTCAGCTGGCGACATTGCATTGATAACAAATTGTGCAGGGTTGTCATCGTAAAGAACGATATCAACACGCTCACCACCAAGTTCAGACGAAACAGCTTGAACACGAGCTCCACGCATACCAACACATGCACCAATTGGATCAATGCGCTTGTCGTTTGACTTAACAGCAATTTTAGCGCGCGAACCTGGATCACGTGCAGCAGCGCGAAGTTCAATCATTTCTTCGCCAATTTCTGGCACCTCAATGCGGAATAATTCCATCAGCATTTCTGGCTTAGAACGCGTTACAAATAACTGTGCGCCGCGTGCTTCTGGCTTAACTTCGTATAAAAGACCACGGATACGGTCGCCTGGACGGAAGTTTTCGCGTGGTAGCATGTCATCACGGTAAATAACTGCTTCAGCGTTGTTGCCT
This sequence comes from Pseudoalteromonas sp. 2CM32C, assembly GCF_023161925.1. Lineage (NCBI taxonomy): Bacteria > Pseudomonadati > Pseudomonadota > Gammaproteobacteria > Alteromonadales > Pseudoalteromonadaceae > Pseudoalteromonas > Pseudoalteromonas sp. 2CM32C. The sequence goes on from NZ_JALNTI010000001.1 coordinate 49,215, forward strand.
AAATCAAGTACGATTGAATCACGCGTTGCTTTTTTAACAACACCTGTTACTAACTCACCCACTTGGTCTTTATATGCGTCAACAACTAAAGCGCGCTCAGCTTCACGTACTTTTTGTACGATTACTTGTTTAGCCATTTGTGTTGTGATGCGGTCAAATTTGATTGAATCAATTTGCTCTTCAACAAAATCACCTAGCTGTAAGTCAGGCTCTTCAACCTGCGCAGCTTCTAATGTTATTTCGCTGTAAGGATTTTCTAATGAACCATCCTCTAATACTTCAGCAATCTGCCAGCGGCGGAACGTATCGTAATCACCTGTTTTACGGTCAATTGATACACGTACTTCAATTTCACCATCGTGTTTTTTCTTTGTCGCAGTCGCTAATGCGAACTCTAATGCTTCAAAAATCTTTTCTTTTGGAACCGCTTTCTCATTGGAAACGGCTTCAGCAACCAATAATATCTCTTTTGCCATGGGTAATGCCTCGCTTGCCCTATTCCTTCGCACTCGAATTTAAAACTTTGCGATTAAATTCGCACGTTCTATATTACTAAGCATGATCAAATGCTCTACACCATCACTAGATAGTGTGATCATATCGCTGCTAACTGCTATTAAGTCGCCTTTAAAATTTCGACGACCGTCTTGTGGAAGTTTAGTACGCACTCGTACTTCCTCTCCTTGCGCCTGCTCGTAGTGATCTTGTTTGAATAATGGACGATCAACACCAGGAGACGACACTTCCAAATCATATTCATTTGTAATTGGGTCTTCGACATCTAAAATCGCACTAATTTGGCGACTAGCGTCCGCACAGTTATCAACTGAGATCCCATCCTCATGAGCAATATATACTCTTAAGGTAGAATGGCGACCCGCTTGTACAAATTCAAGACCATGTAACTCAAAGCCTAACATTTCTACCGCAGGCGTTAACATGGTTACTAAATCTTGTTCAAGTTTTGTCACGAAAATCCTCCATACAAACAAAAAAAGGGCTTATAGCCCTAAAATACTGAGTTTAAATTTTAATTTAATGACAACCGCCATAAATTAAGAAAGGTGCAGATACAACAACGCCCCGAACCAAGCGGGGCGTCACACCAATAAAGCATAAAACTGTGTGGCCTAGGGCCGAGCTTGGTTGCGAGTCAGTAACTGACCAAATTAAACTACATTAGCTTAAACGCAAAACGCGCATTACATAGAATGCGCGATATAAAATAATAAGTTCTCACTTATTAGTAGAATTGGTTGCGGGAGCCGGATTTGAACCGACGACCTTCGGGTTATGAGCCCGACGAGCTACCAGGCTGCTCCATCCCGCGCCAATAGATATCAAACCTTGATTTAACATCGCTGTTAGCTGTTTTAAAACAGACTAAACAATGGCCGCTATTATAGGGATGTTGGGGATAATTAGCAACCATAATAACCAATAACTTTGGAAATACAGTTCAAATCAGATGTAAGGAAATAAAACATTATACCTATTATAGGTATAAACCTATTTTAAACGGCTAATCATTTGCTGGCTAAGCCCAGTGAAATCACAATAATGGAATTAATAACTACTCTCACTTTTATTTAAAAAACAATAGAACTCAAAAAGTTATCAACAAATTAATACTTTTATATCAAAAAACGTGTAATTTTTGTTACGCGAGCTATAATGATAAAAAATAAAAAATAAGTTTTTAATCTTCTGTGAGGCTCTGATGAATTCACATAAATCTGTTTTATTAAAAAGTATTGGCATCATAAAACCAAACTTTCATGCATTTACCGCGCGTTTTCATAGAAAGCTTGTAGAGTCAGATATTTCGATGAACACGCTAACAGCTGAACAGTTTAACGAAAAAAGTTATATTTTATATTGTACCTTAGAGCGCATAATCAAAAATATTGATAATCCATCATCGGTTGCGCCATTTCTGAGCCATCACTTACAGTTTTTAAAAAAATTAAATATTCAGCAGAGTGATATTAAACCTCTGACTGATATATTTTATGTAACATTAGTTGAACATTTAGGTCGGTTTTTTAATGAAGAAAGTCATTTAGCATGGCGCAAAGTGCTTACTTACTTTGAACGCTATACGAATGATACGCTGTTTAACGTTTCTAACGTAGTGTGCTTAACCCAACTTTCGAAGCAAAAGCAAAGCAATAATAACTAAGGCGATTTTAATTGAGTCTATTCATATCAAATTTGATGCTTGATGAGTGTTTATACACTCATTAACGAATATTTAAATAAAGCTCAAATTATACAATTTGTTATTAATATTACAGCGATCGATTAAGCAGACATCCTCGTACAAATTCAATTTTGGTTTAATCATGGCGACTTACAAAACCTTAAGACTCATTTTAGGCGATCAACTCAATCCTTCTCATTCTTGGTTTAAAGGTAAAGAAGACGATGTTCTCTACCTTATCGCAGAATTAAAACAAGAAACCAATTACGTTAAACACCATGTGCAAAAGCTTTGTGCTTTTTTTAATGCGATGGAAAACTTTGCAACTGCGTTAAAATCTGCAGGTTTCAATGTATTGCACTTAACCCTAGACGACACACACGAAGATAAACACCTACCCGCACTACTAAATCGTGTTGCTAAGGAATATAACTGCTCCTGCATAGAATACTTATACCCAGACGAATTTAGGTTAAAATCGCAATTAGCTGATTTTGAAAAATCATCCGAAATAAATGTATCAGCATATGACTCAGAGCATTTTTTACTACCCTTTAACGAAATTAAAGATCGATTCAAAAAAGATAAGCACGTGACCATGGAGCACTTTTATCGTGCTATGCGTAAACGATATGATTTATTAATGGAGGACGATAAGCCAGCTGGCGGTAAATGGAACTACGACAGTAATAACCGCAATAAATTTTCTAAGCAAGACTTAAAATCTATCCCAGAGCCTAAATTATTTAAAAACGATGTAAGTCATATCCTCGCTCGTTTAAAAAAACACAACATCGCTTACTTTGGAGAAATTAAAGAAGGAAAACTCGAATGGTCTACGTCACGTAAGCAAGCCAAAGAATCTCTTGAATACTTTTGTGAGCATTTACTTGCCAATTTTGGTAAGTTTCAGGATGCAATGACAGATCAAAGTAAAGACAATACCAGTCTTTACCATAGCAGGCTCTCTTTTGCCCTAAACACAAAACTTCTTCACCCCTTGTATGTAATCAAACGTGTAATATCTGAATTCGAGCAACGGCCTGACGAGATATCTCTTTCACAAGTTGAAGGGTTTACCAGGCAAATACTCGGTTGGCGAGAATACGTTCGTGCTGTTTATTGGGTAAACATGCCCGACTACGCGACTAAAAATCAACTAAAAGCCAATAATAAGCTCCCTCAATATTTTTGGGATGGTAATACAAAAATGAACTGTTTGAACCACTCATTAAAGCAAAGCTTAGATACTGCCTATGCTCATCATATACAGCGCTTGATGATCATTGGTAACTTTTGTTTACTCAGCGGAATAAACCCTGACGAAGTTGATAACTGGTACTTAGGTGTCTATATAGATGCCATTGAGTGGGTAGAAATGCCCAACACACGTGGAATGAGCCAATTTGCAGACGATGGAATTATTGCTACCAAACCCTATGCTGCAAGTGGTAATTACGTTAATAAAATGAGCGACTACTGCAAAAATTGTCAATACGACGTGAAACAAAAAGTGGGGGATAAAGCTTGCCCACTGAACAGTTTATATTGGCGTTTTATGCAAACACACCGCGAAAAACTAGAGAAAAATCCACGCATAGGCATGGTTTATAGAAATTGGGATAAGCAAAGCGATGAATTACGCGAAGACACACTTAATCAAGCTACACACTACATAAATAACATTGAGTCTTTATGACACAAAAAAGCCGCCTCAGGAGAGGCGGCCAAATAATCAGGGAAAAAATGTTGTTAAAACCAGATTAGCTATCTTCTAATAAACGTCCTTGGCCAATCTCAATTTTGCGCGGTTTTAATGCTTCAGGTATTTCGCGCTTAAGCTCTATAGTAAGTAGGCCGTTTGCTAAGTCGGCGCCAAGTACTTTAACATGGTCTCCTAGCTGGAACTTTCGCTCGAAATTGCGCTCTGCAATTCCTTGATGAATAAACTTACGTTCTTTGTTTTCATCTTTATTAGCTTTTATACCCGCTACTTTTAATGTGTTATTTTCTGACTCAATGCTTAGCTCGTTGTCGCTAAATCCGGCAACAGCCATAGTGATTTGGTATCTGTCTTGATCGAGTGCTTCAATGTTGTAAGGAGGAAAGCTCGGCTGTTTGTCTGTGTTCGCCGCAGCATCCATTAAAGACGCTAAATGATCAAACCCAATGAATGAACGATAAAGTGGTGATAAGTCTACTGTACGCATAATAATATCCTCATATTTAAGCGATATTTTGTTTGCACTTTTCATTTGAACAAGCGCTAACAAATATAAATTAATAATATAAATTTCAATTGTTTAAGTTTAGTTTAGGACCCATCAGGCGTCCTACTAAACTATATATGGACGGTAAAAATGTTTTCAAGTAAATAAATTAAAATATTTAAAAAATTCCTCATTTTATAAACTAGTGAAATTAGTAACCCATTTTGAGGCATTAAAAAGTCAAATGCTTTTAATGCCTCAAAATGGTTGTTCAGTATTGTAGATTAGCGCTAAGTATTCATCGCTAATTAGTGTGTTAATGTGCCACGAATTGGATAATCGTTTTCGCGAATAAATTCAATGCCAGCCAACAAATCATTTAAATCAGGGCGTGAAAAAGGTGCATTTGATTTATCTAGTATCTGAATTTGATCATGCTCGTTAATTACAAAAATAGCAGGTTCAGCAAATGGGTGATCGGTTTCTTTTTCACTGCGTGGTTCACTAATATACAGGCCTAAATCAGTCATTTGAGCTAGTGATAAACCACTATAAAGAGGAAAATTAACATGTAAATCATTTAGATGCTCTGTTAACTGTGCGTGGCTGTCACCACTAACAGCGGCAATCTCTACCCCTGCATCTTTAAATTTATCATTCATTTTAGCAAGTGCATTAAGTTGTTTAGTACATAATGGACAATGCTTTCCGCGATAGATTACTATCATTTTCCAGGGTAAATCTGTCTGTCGAGCTGACACGTCAGCAAGGTTGTTCTCATTATCTTTAACTTTAAGTGAAGGCATTTTCATTGCTGGTTGTAAATAATTGCTCATGATCTTGATCTCCTTTGCAGTTAAAAAACATATTCTATATGTTCGTCTCAAATATAGAGCTTAGGGTTAAAGTTATAAATTCAACCATTAAAATGTAATCAGGAAATTTCTAACGTAATCAGCAGACCTTATTAGCTAAAGGCCTGATTTGTGTAAAGCAGTGAAACTTTAACATAGGCTTTATTAGCAACTGGGCTTGATACACAAGCAAACGCTAAAGCTCTGCCTATCAAATAACAGTGGCTGCTTAGCATTTATGTTAGGGTTGGTTTTTAATTATAAATAGGTCAGATAAAATCAATGGCATTAATACGTAGCACGTTAATGAATTTAAGTTTAGCAATACTCGTGTTTTACTTAGCAAGTGCCTACCAAACGCGTAATTTACTTGAAACAAACCATACTCCTGCCCCTTATTTTAACTTGCCTATTTTAAATAAAAATAACGAAAGATTTAGTATTGCAGAGCTTGAAGGGAGAACAACCATTGTGTATTTCTTTGCTCCTTGGTGCACAATATGCCGCTACAGCATGCCCAACTTACAAAGCACCTTAATAAACTCAGACATTAATGTAATTGGTATTGCCCTTGATTATAAAAATGAGCAACAAGTTACTCAATTTATTGATGACTTAAACCTAAGTATGCCCATACTTCTTGGTAATCAATATACCCAATCAAATTATAAAGTAAGCGCTTTTCCAACTTACTACGTAATAAATGCAAATTTACAGATAACAGCACACGCAATGGGCTATTCAACCCAATTAGGAATAGCGGCAAGAACGTGGTGAATTATGCCGTTCATGACTCGGTCAAATTAATGTTCATCGCAATAATAGAATGGCACAATCACTTTTTTGCGCTTTATTATATTTTTTAATCATTTAAACTAAATTCAATCAAATAAAGGAGAGCACTATGCTTACAGTAATTTTTGGCCGTGAAGGCTGCCCATTTTGTGTTCGTGCCAAAGATGTTGCAGAGCAACTTGCCAACGAGCGCGATGATTTTAAATTTCGTTACATCGACATCATAAAAGAAGGCATAAGCAAAGCCGATTTAGAGAAGTCAGCAGGTAAACCTTGTCCTACTGTCCCGCAAATTTTTGTTGATCAAAGTCACATTGGCGGTTTTACCGAATTTGAAGCTTATGCAAAAGAAAACCTAGGCTTGTACAAGTAGTCGTATATTAAATTTGTTAACCAGTTCAATAATCCCACAACTGGACTGGTTAAATTTCAACCAACATCAAGCACATACAAATTAGTTTTAATTTATACAAGCATTTGCCTCGCTAATCCTATATAATGCGCGCCTCTTTAAATTCGTTGAGGCGTATTAATGTCAGAACCAGTCACGTTTGAATCTCTAAATCTTTCTCCTGCAATTTTGAAGGCAGTTGAAGAGTTGGGTTACAAGACACCATCTGAAATCCAAGCTCAATGTATACCGTTATTGCTAGAAAGAAAGGACGTACTGGGACTAGCACAAACGGGTACAGGTAAAACCGCAGCATTTGCACTGCCGTTACTAAACAATATTGACCCGTCTGTGAAACAGCCACAGATCCTTGTACTCACACCTACACGTGAGCTTGCGATCCAAGTTGCTGAGGCATTTGAACAATATGCAAAAGGTACTCGTGGTGTTGAAGTATTAGCACTATACGGTGGCCAAAGCTACAGCATTCAATTAAGCGCACTTCGTCGTGGCGCTCAAATCATTGTTGCTACTCCGGGTCGATTAATCGATCATATTAACCGTGGCACTATCAAGTTTGATGCTCTTCAAGCACTTGTACTTGATGAAGCCGATGAAATGTTACGTATGGGCTTTATCGATGATGTTGAAAACATCATGGAAAAAACACCGCGCGAAAAGCAAACATGTCTTTTCTCTGCGACCATGCCTAAGCAAATTCAAAACATCAGCAGCAAATATATGAATAACCCTGAACAGGTTCATATTTCTGCGCGTAACTCGACAGTATCGTCTGTTGAGCAAGTGTTTTGGAACGCAAGCGTACATAAAAACAAAGCGATTGTTCGCTTTTTAGAAGCTGAGCAATACGAAGGTGCTATTGTTTTCGTACGTACACGTAACGATACCGTTCAACTTGCTGAATTATTAGAGCGCGAAGGTTTCTCTGCAGCTCCGCTTAATGGTGACATGAACCAGCAAGCACGTGAACGCACTGTTGACCGCTTAAAAAGTGGCATGCTGAACGTTGTTATTGCAACAGACGTAGCAGCTCGTGGTCTTGATGTAGACCGTTTAAGCTTAGTTATCAACTACGACATTCCACAAGATTCTGAAGCCTACGTTCACCGTATTGGTCGTACAGGTCGTGCAGGTCGTACTGGTAAAGCAATTTTATTTGTTAAGCATAACGAACGTTACTTACTTAAAAATATCATTCGTCATACTAAGTCTGAAATTGCACAGGTTGAATTACCAACAGCTAAAGTTGTTGAAGAAAAACGTATCGCTGCGTTACAAGCAAAATTAAGTATTGCGCTTGAAAACAAAGACATTACGTTCTTTAACGAAGTGGCTACTAACATGGCTGAAAAGCTTGACCTTCCTCTTGAAAACTTAGCGGGTGCTTTACTGTGTTTGGCACAGCAACAGTCGCCAATTAAAGTTGAAGAAGTTAAGATTCAACCACGTGAGCGTAATGAACGCAATTCACGTAATGACCGTGGTGATCGCGGACGTCGTAACGAACGTGGTGGTGAACGTTCTGAACGTAAACCGCGCGAGCGTAACAGCCGTGATGCAGGCCCTATGGATACTTACCGTATCGAAGTAGGTCGTGAGCATGGTGTTCAGGTTAAGAATATTGTTGGCGCAATTGCTAATGAAGCTGATATCTCAAGTAAGTTTATTGGTGACATTCGTTTACACGATCAACACAGCACTGTTCAGTTACCACAAAACATGCCTAAAGATGTACTGGATCATTTCCAAAAAGTGTTTATTTGTAAACGCCCAATGGGTATGACAATTACACAAGATCAAGGCCCAGCTGAACCACGTGGCGAACGCCCATCTGGTGATAGAAAACGTAACGATGGCCCACGCGGTGATAAGCGTAGCGGACCTCGTAAAGAACGTCGCCCAGTTAGCTTTACCGCTAAGTAAGCAACAGTTCTTTAATAAAAAAACCTTGGTATGAAAGTGCCAAGGTTTTTTTGTGTCTAAAATTTAAGTAATGGTTCAAGCTGTTCTGCGTAACTCACAACCGCAAGCCATGATTATCTTCTAAGCACGGCGACTATAAACTTCTGTGTAAATCATTCAATTAAAACTAAAAAGCCCCACTACTTTATTAATAGTGAGGCTTTTACTGTATTGTACCGAATGCTCTATGTTAAGGCGCTACTGCTGGATACACGTAACTTGCATCTAACCCTAGCGGAATACCCAATGCCCAATAACCGAGTAGAAACAAGCTCCAGCCTATTAAAAATGCAACCGAGTATGGCAGCATCATCGCTATTAGCGTACCAATTCCCGTACTTTTAACGTACTTTTGACAATAAACCACAACTAATGGGAAGTAAGGCATAAGCGGTGTAATAATATTAGAGCTAGAATCACCAACACGATAAGCCGCTTGCGTTAAATCAGGTGAAATACCCAGTTGCATTAACATAGGCACAAATACCGGCCCTAGTAATGCCCACTTGGCCGAGCTAGAGCCTACAAATAAATTAACGAATGCGGTTAAAAATATAATACCTACCACCGTTACCGAACTTGGAAGTGCCATGGCTTTTAATAACTGCGCCCCTTCGATTGCAAGTAATGCCCCTAAGTTAGATTTGCTAAAGGCAGCAATAAATAACGCACAAAAGAATGCCATAACAATGTAGTAAGCCATACCGCCCATTGCCTTGCTCATGGCATCTATCATATCTTTAGAGCTTTTAAATGTACCTACTGTAAAGCCATATACTGCGCCTGGGATCCAAAATAACAAAAAGATCAACGGCACAATAGATTGCATCAAAGGTGAACGGAAGTTAGTTAATGAACCATCGCTACTACGCATGGCTGAATCTACCGGCGCAGACACGTAAGCGAGTAAAGCAATGCCTGCAATCATTACGCTGCTTGCTATGAAGAATGCGCGCTTTTCATCGCTACGCGCATCTTCAAAAACAGGTAAGTCTTCACTATTTCCATCTAGAGGCGTATTTTGTAAACGCGGTTCAATAATCTTATCGGTAATATACCAACCCAGTAATACAATAAACATGCTTGATGCTGAGGCAAACGCCCAATTATTTAATGGATTTATCGACATATCAGGATTAATAATATGGGCAGCACTTTGTGTAAAACTTTGGAGTAATGGGTCTATTCCAGATGGAATAAAGTTGGCGCCAAAGCCACCACTTACACCGGCAAACGCCGCTGCAATACCCGCTAATGGGTGCCTTCCTGCTGCATAAAAGATTACGCCAGCTAACGGTATCACAAGCACGTAACCTGCGTCCGTGGCTGTATGGCTTACAATAGCAACTAAAATAATAGACGGTGTTAACAGCTTTTTAGGCGTTACTTTTAGCATTAGCTTAAGGCCAGTATTAATAAAGCCTGAGTGCTCAGCTACACCAACACCTAACATAGCAACAAGTACTACGCCTAAAGGAGCAAAGCCGGTAAATGTTTTTACCATTGAAGATAAAAAAGTGGCCAACGAGTCGCTTGCAAGCATGTTGTTTATTATAATTGCTTCGCCTGTACGCGGATCAATTGCATCAAAACTTACGCCAGAAAACCACCACGACAACCCCCATATTAATAACATAGCAAACAAAAATATAATTGCTGGATCAGGTAGCTTATTACCAACCCGCTCAACTACATTCAAGAAGCGCGCAACAACTCCTGAAGGTAAAGCATCTTGATTATTACTCATTGTATTTCGCTCATTAAAATTTATTTAAGTAACAATATCGCATTAATACGCAACAGTAAATTAACGTAAAAAGCTATTTTAGGAACGTTAAACAAAAAAAGCACGATTACCAAAGATAATCGTGCTTTTTTTGTTCATTTGGTTACTAAGCGAGCGCTTTAACTTCTTCCCATAAGCGAACAACTAGTGCCTTGTCTTCTTCGTTAAGTTCTCCGTTACGGTACGCTTTTACAAGACTTTGCTCTACTGTTTCGTTTAACTGCTCAATACTGATAGTAAGTTGCTCAACTTCAGCATAGCCTACAGCAAGATCAAAATGACCACGTAAGTAGCCGCCTGCAAATAATTCGTCATCCGTTGCTTTGATAACTAAATCATCATAATACTGTTGAGCCGCGTCAATATAGTTTACTAAGGTCACTTGTTTATCTCCTGATTTTGTATAGCACCCGTTTCATCTTGGTATTGGTGCCCTACTGCATACATAATATGGTCGTTAAATCCGGTGGTTACTTTTATGTAACCTGTTAATTCGTCGTCTAGTTCGTTGTCGCCTGTATCGCAAATTAACGGGCGGTTATTCAATGCCTGTAGCTTGGTTTTTGTTGCAACAACAATAATATTCTCTTTGCCAATAGCGCGGATAAGCGCAGGGCTTAGCTGCTGATTTCCGCGACCAAAAATATGACCCTGCCCACCAATTAAAGTGATCACAAGTTTGGTCTTTTTCTTATGGGTGAGTTCAAGTAAGTCGGCGGCTGTTAGGTCTTGGCCTACAAGTGTTTGATCTTTTATTAAATCAACACCCAACAAAGTATTTTCAAGGCCCATTTCTTCCATTATAGCTTCGACTGTTGAACCACTTCCCATAATGTAAAGTGTGTCTTCGTCCATTTCGCTCACTACGTAAGCGGCTATATCTGAAAGTACTAATTCGTCTGTTTCTTTACCGCCATTTTTTACAGCTTGCACATAACGTACTTCGCTGGGTATTTGCATTTCGCCAAAGCGTTTAGCTTTTACTGTACCCTTCCTAAATGCGTCCTCGTCAATATCCATCACATCGGCATCAGCTAACGTCACTAATTCGCCTTTTACGAGCATTTCAACAACTCGCCCTGCAGCTTTTGGTGTAATGGCATATACGCCAGAGTGGATTTTACAGCCAGCAGGAATGCCAAGTACTGGGACAGTATCTTCAATGGCATGGCAAATATTACGAGCGGTGCCATCGCCACCTGCAAATAGAACTAAATCTACATCGGCATTTTTTAACACCTTTGCGGCATTCTCGGTATCATCCGGCGTTGTTACTGCGTCTGTGTTGTATACAACTTCAACATTAAAACCTAAAGCTTTTGCTGTTTGTTCGCCCATTTCGCCATTTACGGTATAAATAACAAGCTGCTCTTTATACGGTAACAGTATTTCTAGTGCGGCTTTAGTACGGCTATTTGCTTTAGGTTGTGCACCTAGCTCAATCGCTTTTGCTGCGGTTTGTGCCCCATCACTTCCCTTGAGGGCGACACTTCCGCCTAATCCTGCTACAGGGTTTATAATTAAACCTAATTTAAACTGCATCACAAAACTCCTGAGGGTGTTGCCAATCAAACTGATTTGCAGTCATTGGCCATGGTGTGTGATAAAAACGAGTAAGCGCGATTAATAATGATTGAGTTCGTGTATTAAAACCCCTTTCAATCAACGTAAGCACGCGCTGGTGAACCCGCTTTTGAAAATCAAAACGACATGTTTGTTCACCATTTAAATTATCTACCGATACATTAAAGGGAAAACCCGCTGCGGTGCTTAATAGCCATTCAATGGCTTGTGGCTTGACTTCTACACTTTCGAACTCAGCCTGCTGGTGTTTATCGCGGCCATCGGGGCAATACCAATAGCCGTAATCTTCTTGTTGTCGACGATCAATGCCCGCAACCAGCCAATGGGCTATTTCATGCAAGGCACTGGCATAAAAACCATGTGCAAACACAATTTGATGATAAGGAATGTCTTGTGTTGCGGGAAGGTACACGGGCTCACAATCACCTTTGATCAGCCTTGTATTATGGCTTTGGTAAAATGTGTTTTCGAAAATAGAAATAAGATCAGCGATTTGATGCATATAATACGACTAATTCGTCTCGGTTAAAGCGCCTTTTGGCGCACTAAAAACGAGACGAATTGTACGGGCTTTTATAGCTAAAGTAAAAGTCGCTTACTGACCTATATTTATAAATCAACCCCAGCTTCATCTGCATCAACAATATCGGTTTCTTGCAGTGTTTGAGTTATCCAGCTTTGTAATACAGGGCATGCTAATACATGTTGGCAATAACTATTAGCGGCTTTAGACAAGGTTACCTGATAGGTTTTCAATCGCAGTACAATGGGGGCATACATTGCATCAACAATACTAAAATCGCCAAACATCCACTGGTTTGGGTAAATCTCTTGCTGTTTAGCAAATATGTCGTCGATGCGGGCGATGTCTTTTTTAGCATCATCTGAAAGTGTAATTTTTCGCTTTGCCCTTATATTCATTGGCATTTCACTTCGAAGAGCCATAAAGCCTGAGTGCATTTCAGCGCTTAAAGCTCGTGCAGTTGCACGCTGCGTTACGTATTTAGGCCAGGCTACTTGCGAAAGGTACGCATCGTTAATGTATTCACAAATAGCAAGTGAGTCCCAAACGTGTAAATCACCATCAATTAATGCGGGTACTTTTTGAACTGTAAAATGTTTTTTTAACTCGCAGTAAAAGTCTGGGGTATCGAGTACAAGCTGAATTTCATCAAACTCCAATTCAAATTTACTCATTAAATACCATGCGCGCAATGACCAGCTTGAGTAGTTTTTATTGCCGATAAATAATTCCATTACCTATTCCTTGTTAAAAACGAACTTCCCAACTGTACATTAATTAATCGCAAAATAAATACTAAAAATTACCCGTTACTGTTTTTATTTAGTTGCTTAGTAATATACTTTTTCAGTATGAGTGTATTTCGGGTGTTAGCTTTAAAAAACGCATCAAATATATCGCCAAAAAGAGGGATTGATCCGATAAAAAAATCTATCAGCATATTAATAATTATCCGCAGTTTAACATGCCAGCTAATACCTAACTTATGAGCCTCAAATAATACGTAACTAGATAAAATAAGCCCTATCACATCCCCTACAACGGGTACAAAACCAATAACCGCCTCAATACCAAACCTAAAGTTTGTAAAAGGAAAACGAATACTACTGTCGGTTAGTTGACTAAACCTTTCTAAGCGTTTTAATGCTGCTTGGCGGTGTTGCGTGTTTGTCTTCATAACCCCCCTATCTTTAATTTCATAATTTGACAATTACTAATTTTTATAATTGTTAATTTAAGCGCACTAAGGTACGTGTTCTTTTCGGCTCTGTTAAATAAAGAAATTGCTGAAAATCATGGGATGCATTTATTAGCATTTTCCCATCATCTTTGCCGGTGAATATAGTTTTATTACGACCTGTTTTAAAGTCTATTTCATTTATCTCATAACCGTCTTTATCTGCAAGTGTGACTGTCATCATTGTAGCTCCGGCACTCAAACCGATGATCTCTTTTGCAGTTGATTGCCAAACAGTCTCAAGTTCTTTGTTTTTGTTCAATCTAAAGATCTGTTTTTCATTGGAAAAATAAACCTGATCCTGTTGATCAATATCCATGGCATAACATGCCAATCGCTTTCCAGAGCCTGTATAAGGTGTTAATTCGAGCGTTTCTAAATCAAATTTAGCTGGGTGAAAAGTAACACCGTCTGCAGCGCGATAAGAAACTAAAATAGCGTCTTCGTGGTGATACATTTCTCGTAGATAAAATGAATGATAGGAGTGAGGAATACTCACAAAGCTCTTTTCTTTGAAATTAATTCGAAAGAGTGTATTTTTACTAGCAGTGATCACCTCTTCACCATTTTTTGACCAAACTATACCAAATAGTTCTTCATTATCTGGATTCGAAAAAATCAGCGTTTGCGTGCTATTTTCATACAAAAATAATTGCTTTGTACCAAAACGATGAGATTCAAATACAAATTTTGACGAGTCAGGGGAATACACAGGTAAAAAGTCGATCGATGAGGTATCTACAAGGGTTTCAAATTGCGTTGGCGCTTGACGAGTAGAGCGGGTGATATCCACATCAATCTTAACTAATTCCATTAAAATATCGTTACCTGACAACGAGAAATGCGCGTCTCTAATAATGTGGTAGTTATTAAACGCCAACTTTTTTAGTTGCCCTTGTAAATTTAATAACTGGAGTTCATGCTTATTACTAATCAATAATTGTTGTTCATCGGGGTGCCAGCTCAATCCCTGTACTGAATCTTCAACAATCGCTAATGTTTTCGTTGTGCTTGTCTTAATGTCGAGCAAATCAACTCTGTATTTATTTTGCCCAGCTTCATAAGCTAGTGCAATAGACTGCTGGCTCGGTGATAATGCCTGCAACTTCATCCAATCCTGTCCTGCGGATGACTTGATAACACGTTTTTCTTGCGTTGTTAAATCAATTGCACTTAGTTGAGTATGATTATCGCTTTGGCGTTTTTCAATAAAATAAATATGGTTGTCACTGGCCCACTCTAACTGCTGACTCGTCACAGTAAAGTCTTTAAAAGTATAAACTTCTCTGTAGTTGGCAGGTTGTAATGTCAGTTTATCTAAGGTGAAATACCCCAGTGTTTGAGTATCTTGCTGGTGCACAAATGCGATTTCACTGTCGTCTCTGCTCCAGCCTAGGCTGTGATAGGTTGATTGCTTTTGGGTTAATCTAATTTCTTTTCCTGAGCGTAAGTTTTTTAACCAGATAGTTTGATTTGGCTTATCACCACGCACAAACGCTATATGCTCACCATTATGTGATAAGGAAATACTGGATTCATTTTCTTCACTCGAAGAAATGGGCATCAATTTAGTAAAGTGTGTTTTTACTTGGGGTGTATCGGGATACAACCAACTTACAGCCCCAATCAACGTGACCATTAAAATGACCAACGCAGACAAATATATACGCTTGGGTTTATTTAACTGAGGCTCAGCTACTTCGAGGCTATACCCACGTTTTGGGTGAGTAATAATATAGCGTGGATTTTTTGAGTCTTCACTCAATGCTTTTCTTAGCAATGCAATACAGCGCTGTACATAACTGGGGCTAAATGTCGCATTGGGCCATACGGCTGAAAAAATTTGTTCTTGGCTAACCACAGTACCCCGGTGTGAATAAAGGTATTGCAGTACATCCATGACTTTAGGTTCAACGACTTGCTCTGTGTCAGCTGATGATATTTTGCATCGACTGACATCTATAGCAAATTCCCCTATTACAAACTCGCCCACTAGCTACTCCAATAAATTATTATAAATCATATATTAAGGTTTTCTTAAGAGAAACTCTAGGCTAATTCCATTGCTGCTTAATCTGTTACCCGCAATGCTGCTCACATGATTCATTAATAATTAAAATCCATGCTTCGTATCATATTTATTTTAACCATTTTTGTTAGCGCCTTTTTGCTATTTCAAATTCAACCTATGCTATCTAAAGAGCTGTTACCGCGATTTGGAGGCGGCGCATCGGTGTGGTCAGCCAGTCTGTTTTTTTATCAAACTGTTTTATTACTTGGCTACTTTTATGCACATTTTTTAAATCGTTATCCTTTAAAAAAACAAATGCTAATCCATATTTCGCTTGTTGTTTTAGCAAGCTTAATTAGCCTAAACAAGGTCCATGTTAATTTAAACTTAGCTCCTAACTGGTCCGTAATGGCAAACTTACTAAATCAAATTGGCTTAGTGTTTATGTTACTGAGCGCGACTAGTGTGCTTATGCAACGATGGTACATTGAGCATGGTAAAAATACCGTGCCCTATCATTGGTATTCGGTTTCTAACCTTGGCTCTTTATTAGCCTTAATAAGCTACCCAATCGTATTTGAAGTGTTTTTTTCACTGCCACAACAAAAACATTACTGGCAAATAGGGCTGCTTACCTACTGCATGCTATTAATCTGTTTAGCTTATAAACTTTTAAGCAAGAGCAGCAAAGCAAGTAACTCATCACTACCACACGTTCAAACCATTCTCAAAAAACCAAATGTGCTTTGGATTATTTTATCCGCAACAAGCTCAATAATGCTAATTGCGACTACGCAAATGATCAGTACTAACATCCCACCTATGCCACTTGTATGGGTGGTGCCGCTTGCTATTTATTTAGGTAGTTTTAGTTATACGTTTGCCAATAAAAATAACTATAACCGTTCTGTTTGGGTATATGCTTTTATATTCAGCGCATTTGCAGGTCTAATAATGTACTTCTTAGGAAGTCAGTTTAATGCAATTGCACAAATTGTTATTTATAGCTTTATACTATTGAGTGGCTGCATGATTTGCCATGGGGAACTGAGGCAACTCGCACCACAAAGTACATTACTAACACACTTTTATCTATATATTGCTTTAGGTGGCGCACTTGGCAGTTTATTTACAACGTTATTTTCTCCACTGCTGTTTGAACAAATCACCGAGTATATCGTCGCTTTAGCAGTGCTGCTAATTCTTATTAGTTACATTCATCTGACTCAATTTAAAAAAATAAATACGCTTTTAATCGGTACGACAGCTCTGTGGTGTGGCTGTTATTTAGTTCTTTATTCTAGTTTTAATCAATATAACGTTGCATCGCAGAGAAATTTTTATGGTTACCTCACAGTAAAAGATATCAATACTCCCGAGCTTGCACAAAGGCGCTTAATTGATGGCACCACAATACATGGCTCGCAGCCTTTGCATGGTCAAGATGCACTCGCTAGCAGTTATTATAATCAGCACACAGGCGTTGCTAAATCGCTCGCAATACTTAAAAGCCAAGAAAAGCTCAACATGGGCGTGGTAGGGTTAGGTGCTGGAGTGTTGGCTAGTCTCGCTGACAAGCACGATTCAGTGCATTTCTATGAGCTAAACCCCGCGGTATACACAATGGCAAATACATATTTTGATTACCTTAAAAACAGCCCTGCTAAAGTAAATGTCACCATTGGTGATGGCAGAGTCGCATTAGCAAACGAGTTTAAAAGTAATGCACCTTTAATGAATGCATTAGTCATAGATGCATTTTCAAGTGACGTCATTCCCGCCCATCTATTAACTCAAGAAGCGTTTGAGCTGTACTGGCAACGATTAAGTGAAAACGGTATTTTAATCATCCATATATCAAATAATCATATAGATTTACTACCAGTGATCCAAGCGCATAGTACTTACTTTGATAAAGCATTAATAAAGTTTAAGCACAGTGCAAATAAATTAACTGCATTAGACTCTGAATGGGTTGTATTAACCAGCAACCAACGGTTTTTAGATACTGTTGAAATCAGTGAGTTATCGCCAATCAAATTCTACCCAGACTCTCAGTTAGTACACTGGACGGATCAAAAAAATAGCTCATTACCCCTAATAAAATTTTAAACCGAAAAATGGGACTTCGCCCCAAAGTATTATAGGTGTTCTTTATTCAAATAAATCAATACCTACTTAAACTTTCACAGGACTATAGATTTCTGGATTTAATTCAGTTACCTAGCGCTGCAATATTCAGTAAACCAATATAAAATTTATAAGAAAAATAAACATAAAAAAGCACAGTATTAAATCGTGCTTTATTACGCTTAAAGAATTAATTTAAAAACAATGAGTCAAACTGAACCATTAATAGGCCCGTGTTCGTGGTTTACATGCGGGTTTTGCCCGCGCTGGCGCAGTAAATGGTCCATTAATGTAATAGCCATCATAGCCTCAGCAATAGGTATTGCTCGAATGCCCACACACGGATCATGACGACCTTTGGTGATCATCTCAACCGCTTCGTTGCTTGTATTAATGCTCTTACCAGGGATAGTAATACTTGACGTCGGTTTTAACGCAATAGACGCTACTATGTCTTGCCCTGTAGAAATACCTGCAAGCACACCACCAGCATGGTTTGAAGTAAACCCTTCAGGTGTTAGTTCATCACGATGCTCTGAGCCTTTTTGTTCAACAACGTCAAAGCCATCACCAATTTCTACACCTTTAACGGCATTAATGCTCATTAGTGAATGCGCAATTTCAGCATCTAACCTATCAAATACAGGCTCGCCTAATCCTACCGGTACGTTGCTAGCCACCACTTTTACTTTAGCGCCTACTGAGTCACCTTGTTTTTTTAGGTCACGCATGTATTCATCGAGCGCTTCTAGCTTGCTTACATCAGGAAAAAAGAACAAGTTGTTTTCAACTTCATCCCAATCGTAACTTTCTGCTTTAATAGGACCTAGTTGGCTTAAACATGCTTTTACTTCAATACCATGAAATTGCTTTAAATATTTTTTAGCAATGGCGCCAGCTGCTACGCGTATTGCGGTTTCACGTGCAGACGAGCGGCCACCTCCGCGATAATCACGAAGGCCATATTTGTGCCAATAGCTGTAATCACCATGGCCGGGGCGAAACACGTCTTTAATTTTGCCGTAATCTTGTGAACGTTGATCGGTATTTTCGATTAATAAACCAATACTTGTACCCGTTGTTTTACCTTCAAAAACGCCTGCTAAAATTTTTATTTGATCGCTCTCGCGGCGCTGCGTAGTGTATCGGCTTTGGCCTGGTTTGCGGCGATCTAAATCTATTTGTAAGTCGGCCTCTGTTAATTCAAGACCTGCGGGAGTGCCGTCAACAACGCCGCCTAAAGCAACGCCATGGCTCTCTCCAAAAGTGGACACTTTAAATAACTGTCCAATGCTATTACCTGCCATTAACTTTCCTCATTCCTAATGACGACCATTAGCTGGGCTAATATGCCCAGCCATGTATTCACTCGCGTTCAAGTTAGTTCATATTAACCTAAAGCAAGTCGTGTTATTTTGAAAAATACTCATCTAGCTGTTTTTTGCTAATAACAAATACGCCTAAACCACCTTGCTCAAACTCAATCCATTCAAATGGCGCATTTGGATATAAAGAATCCATATGTACCATAGAGTTCCCCACTTCTACAAATAACAAACCGTTATCGGTTAGATGATTGCTGGCTTCGCTTAAAATAGTACGCGTTACATCAAGACCATCGTGCCCTGATGCAAGGCCTAGCTCTGGCTCATGATGAAATTCGCGCGGTAAGTCTGCCATGTCTTCAGCATCCACATACGGTGGATTAGCCACAATTAAGTCGTACTTTTGGCCTTCTACGCCACTAAATACATCTGATTGGATAGGCAGTACTCGATCACTTAACATGTAGTCATTAATGTTGATATCAGTTACTTCAAGCGCTTCATACGAAATATCAACAGCATCTACTTGCGCTTGCTCAAATGCTTGTGCAAGTGCGATGGCTATACAACCTGACCCTGTACATAAATCTAAAATACGATTTACCGAGTTTGGCTCAACAAGCCAAGGCGTAAAACGATTGCTAATAAGTTCTGCAAATGGTGAACGAGGAATTAGTACACGTTCATCTACGTAAAACGGCATACTTGCAAACCATGCAATGTTAGTTAAATAAGGCACTGGAGTGCAGTCGTTTATACGCTCAGCAATAAGACTCGCTAGTCGGTTTTTTTCTGTACTTGTTAAACGCGCATGCATTAATTCTTTTGGTGCATCAACGGGTAAGCTAAGCGCTGGTAAAAGCAGGCTCACAGCTTCATCCCACGCGTTATCTGTTCCGTGTCCAAAAAATATACTACTACTTGCAAATTGGCTTGTAGTCCAACGTAACCAGTCATGTAAAGTTGACAGTTCTGCAACAGCTTCTTCGAGTGTTGCTTCTTCAATTTGTAAATCGCTCATATATTTTTACCTGTATTAGCTTACTGACTGTTTTGAGTCTTTAAGACGATTGCATTGCCTATATTGGCTTAGCAAATTACAATTGCCTCTCATTTAAGTATTGTACCGCCTTTTGCGCTGCGTTTTTACGTTTTTTTGTTTAGGTAATTGTTATGAAAAAAGACTCTCCATCACCATCGTCCCTAAGCAATGACGACATAGACTTATTTCGCCAAACGATCACAGGCGCTAAAGTATTTAAACAAGATACTCATCGTTTTGATACAAAGCCTAAGGTGTCACAAGCAAAGCAATTTGCCCAGCAAAAAAAGCAAGCTCAATCTGAATTTTATTTCTCAGATGAATATATTCCCGATATAGACACCCACGGCACTGTCCATTATGTAAAAGAAGGGCACGACACTTATTTACCCAAGCAATTACGACGAGGCGACTTTGCACCTGATTTAACCCTTGATTTGCATGGCTTAAACAAAGAAATTGCTAAAGATGAATTAGCAGGACTCATTCACGAATGTAAAAAACAACATTATTATTGTGCGTGTGTTGTGCACGGAATTGGTGGTGGCATACTTAAACATAAAATTCCTCAGTACCTAGTTCAGCACCCAGACGTAATTGCAATGCATCAAGCGCCACTTGAATACGGTGGTAAAGGCGCGGTACTTATTTTGATAAACTTACCACAAAGCGATGAATTTAGACGCTAACCCAACATATTACTAGGAAGTAATTACGTGCATATTGTTTCTATTATTTTTCCACTTATATTCATTGTCGCATTGGGTTATGGTTGTTGCCGGCTTTCTTTTTTTAACAAACAGCACATTACAGGGCTGAGTAAATTTACTTTTTATATAAGTTTGCCGGCTTTTTTATTATTGAATATGTCGCAAATAGACTTAAAGCAAAGCATTAGTCTTTCTGCATTTTTAAGTTTTTATATCCCGGTGTTGTGTATTTTTGGATTAGGTATTTTAGTCGACCGATTTTATTTGAATAAAAATAATAGTAAAAATTACCAAAAACACGGCGTATTTGGTCTTGCGGCTAGTTACTCAAACATGGTGTTGGTAGGTATTCCTATCATTATTGCATCGCTGGGCAAAGAGAAAATAGCCATTGCTTTTATGATCATCACCTTCCACAGCACTTTATTATTTGCACTGACCTATTTAATTGGGGCAAAGGGCAATAGCAGTTCGTTCTCGTGGTCACAGTTTGGCAAAAGCATGGTGCTTAACCCTATTGTTTTAAGTATTGGTTGTGGCTTAATCATTAACGTTTCGGGCATTGTATTATTTAAAAACTTAACGGACAGTTTGGCATTATTAGCAACCCCTGCAATAGCCTGTGCGCTATTTGTATTGGGCGCAAACCTAGCGTTTTATAAAATAGCAGCAAACTGGCAACCTGCTTTAATTGCCTCGATTTTAAAAATTATTATATTGCCGGCAGGCGTACTATTTATTGGGTCATATATATTTAAGCTCGACCCGCAAATACTAACCGTACTAGTTTTATTAAGTGCCTCACCTGTTGGCGTAAACGCCTATTTAATAGCGAGTCAAATTAAACAACATGAAGCAACGCTTGCAGGAGCGGTGGTGCTATCTACTATTTTAAGTGTAGTGAGTTTAACGTTTTGGTTAGCGGTTTTACTTTAATTTATAAGCCACCAGCTACATCAATAAAAGTGCCTGTAGTAAATGAAGCAGAATGTGAGGCTAAAAAGTATATTGCAGCAGCCACTTCTTCAGGTTGCCCACCCCTACGCAGAGGAAGATTACTTTTAAGCCGTTCTACCCGCCCCTCTTCACCACCATCTGTGTGCATATCAGTGTAAATAAGGCCAGGCCTAACACAATTAACGCGCACGCCTTTACAAGCAACCTCTTTGGCGAGACCCATGGTCAATGTATCAACAGCGCCCTTTGTCGCTGCATAATCAATGTATTCATTAGGTGAACCTGTTTTAGCCGCTACCGATGACACATTAACAATACTGCTACCGGGCAACATACGCTTTATGGCTTCTCGGCTACATATAAATGTGCTGGTAATGTTTGTAGTGAGTAATTCGTTAATTCGCTTTGCGTCCATGTTTAGCAGCGGCATTTGAGGTTTAAGCACACCGGCATTATTTACAAGTACGTCGAGCCGGCCAAATATTTTATCTATACGTGAAAATAAATCGTTAACATCGCTCTCTTGAGATACATCGGCCCTTACTAGTTCGGCTCGTACACCATAACTTCTTACTCTATCGGCAACGTATTCTGCTTGAGTTAAATGGGTCTTATAGTTAATACATACATCATATCCGTGGCGCGCAAAATAAACAGCGGTGGCTGCCCCTATACCTCGGCTAGAACCGGTTATAAGTACCACCCGCGCTTTGTTCATACAAAATTAGTCCTTTAGCGCTGCCACTACCGAAATTTCGACCAATAGCGCATCGCGCGCCATTTTGGCTTCTACACAAGCGCGTGCCGGTGCATAACCTTCTGGTACCCATGCATCCCACACAGCATTCATATCGGCAAAATATTCCATACTTTTTACATAAATTGTTGCGCTTAACATATGCTTTTTTGAGCTACCTGCCTCATCTAACAATGCTTCTACTTTATCGAGCATGGTTTGCGTTTGCTCTTTAATTCCCTTTTCAGCATCAGCGCATACCTGTCCACACAAATACACAGTGCCGTTGTGCTTTACAATGCGGCTCATTCGCGCACCGGTTTGAAGACGTTCAATGGTCATATTAGTCTCTTAATTTATAAATCGGCAGGAGCGTTTATATTTATATATTCGCTACGATTCGTATTTTCGTTGTAGTGAATGACAGCCACAGCACCTGTATTAAATATAGGCATGTTTCCAGGGCAAAGCTGATCAACCAAATAGCTCACTATTGGCATATGCGCTACAATTAACCAACTATTACACTCGGGGTGCATTTGGATGAGTGTTTCAAGGTAATCAGCTGCAACATGCGGTTTGCCTTCCGGGGTAATATCGGCACACGTTTCGCTATATTTAAACGTGATGCTTTCAGCGACCCCGTTTGCTGTTTGTTGAGCTCGTACGTAAGGGCTAACTAACAATGCATCCGGTTTTTGCGTATTGGCAAGCCACAGCCCCATTTTTTTTGCTTCTAAATGACCCACTTGGGTTAAATTTCTTGCCGCATCATCGGCCTGCATAGGTGCAGCTTCGCCGTGGCGCATTATTAAGATTGTTTTCATAAAAAATCAACCGATTAAAGAATATAAACAGTAGCCAGTTTGCTCACTTGTCAGCTATATTAACAACATAAACTTATTTTTTCTAAAATAGTTCTTTCACGACATTCAGGTAAATCTTTTAGCACACCCTTGCTGCCCTGAAGTTATCCTCTGTTGTTATCAAGTAAACGTTTAGTTTCAGGAGCACCATTTGAATATCAGCCGCAATGATAATAGAGCATACCGCGCCCTTACACTGGACAATGGTCTAAAAGTATTGCTTGTGCAAGATAAAGATTCAACAAAGGCTGCAGCATCAATGGCTGTAAATGCGGGCCACTTTGACGATCCTGCTGATAGGCAAGGTCTTGCTCACTTTTTAGAGCACATGCTTTTTTTAGGCACAGACCAATTTCCAGATTCTGGAAGTTTTAATAATTTTGTTTCGCAAGCAGGCGGAAACACAAATGCGTGGACCGGTACAGAACACAGCTGCTACTTTTTTGATATAAACAATCAAGAGTTTGAACACGCATTATTACAATTTAGCCGCTTTTTTATTGCCCCACTATTAAGTGCTAATGAAACAGAAAAAGAACGTAATGCCATAGATGCAGAATTTAAATTAAAAATTAAGGACGATGCCCGTCGCATTTATCAGGCCCATAAAGAAACGGTTAACCCTGCACATCCTTTCGCTAAGTTTTCTGTTGGTAACCTGCAAACACTCGCAGACAGAGAACGCTGCATTAGCGACGAACTTTGTGACTTTTTTAATGAGCATTACCAAGCACAATGGATGACATTAGTTGTATGTGCAAACGAAAAGCTAGACACTCTTCAAACCTGGGTAAAAGCTCACTTTAGCCAAATTTTAGGAAATAAAGCATCTGTAAAACCTGAGATCAGCGAGCCACTTTATCGAAAACACGACCTAGGGAAAATTTTACATATAGAGCCACACAAACACATGCAAAAACTAATCGTTAGTTTTGCCATGCCTAATATTGATGACTTTTACCGACATAAAACCGTCAGTTTTATTGCACATTTACTCGGTTATGAAGGACAAGGCTCACTGTATTCTATTTTAAAAGAGCAAGGTTGGATAAATGCCCTTTCAGCGGGAGGGGGCATTAACGGCAGTAACTTTAAAGATTTTAATGTCAGCATGGCGCTTACCGATGAGGGTATAGAATATTTTGAAGATATTATCGAAATGCTTTTTGAGTACATATGTTTAATTAATGCCAACACAGAAAAGCTGCCCCGCTTATATCAAGACAAAAAAAATCTTTTACAAATTGCGTTTGATAACCAAGAAAAATCACGACTTATTGATTGGGTAAGTAGTTTGAGCATCAATATGCAGCATTATGACGAATGCAACTATGTACAAGGTGACTACCTAATGGAAGGCTTTAATAAAGCAACGCACGAAATGGCGATGCAATGGTTAAAACCTAACAATATGCGTATTGTACTCATTCACCCTGACGTAGAACCCGAGCATAAAACTGCGTGGTACAACACACCCTATAAAGTAGAAAAAGTATCACCTAGTTGGCTTGATGCCCTTAGTGATATCAATAAACCACTTAAAGATATGTACCTACCCACTGCAAACCCATATCTCACTAAAGAGGTTGAGCTTTTCGAAATAGAAAAGCCCCAAGAGCAACCCACACTTTTAGTAAAAGAACCGGGGTTTGATTTTTGGTTTAAACAAGACAGTACATTTAGAGTAGCGAAAGGTCATTTTTATTTAGCTATGGACTCTGACTTTGCGGTAAAAGACGTAAAGCACATGGCGTTAACACGCTTATTTACCGATTTATTTATGGATAGTGTTGGCGAGCAGTTTTACCCAGCAGAACTGGCTGGTTTAAGTTATCATTTAACCTCCCACCAAGGGGGACTTACACTACATACTGCAGGGTTATCATCGAGCCAATTAGAACTCGTCGATGAACTTTTAGATGCGTTATTTAATGTAGATATATGTGCAAAGCGCTTTGCCGAGTATAAAAAACAACTTGTTAGGCATTGGCGTAACAGCAACCAAAACAAACCTGTTAGTGAGTTGTTTAGTATTTTAGGTGCAAAACTAATGCCTTGGAATCCACAGCCTAACGATTTAGCAGACGCGTTAAAAGCAACAAGTTTTCAGCAATTTAATGAATTTAGACAAGACTTTTTTCAGGCGTTACATGTGGAGTCTTTTTTACATGGTAACTGGCAAGAAAATCATGCTTTAGAATTTCAAAAAAAGGTGGCTGCACATTTGCAGAATGCCACAACTATCGACGATTTAAGACGCCCTTTATTTGAAATAAAAAAAGCAACACGTTATGAAATTGAGTTACCGTGTAACGATCATGCCATGGTTGTGTATTACCAGGCACAAACCAATGACGTGAACGAAAAAGTTAAAATGATGGCGTTAAATCATTTAATGAACCAAGACTACTTTAACGAGTTGCGCACAACACAACAATTAGGTTATTTGGTTGGTGCGGGTTACGCGCCTTTTAACACCCGGGCAGGCATTGCTTTTTATATACAGTCCCCTAAATTTGACTCAAAAACCTTGCTACATCGCCATACTCACTTTGTGAATCAATATTTAAGTAATATCAATGAGCTAGACGAGCATAGCTGGCAGCAACAAAAGCATGGTTTAAAAACGCATATTGCAGAAAAAGATAAAAACTTACGTTTGCGCTCACAACGCTTATGGCTTGCCATAGGTAACAGAGATCATAATTTTGATATGCAAAAACGATTGCTTTGTGCACTTAACATGCTGACTCTACAAGAAATTAAAGATTATGCTCTGGTACTTTTTGATGAAGATAGGCCAAGATACGAGCTTTTAAGTAACGCTAAAGTTAATAAATCTCAAAAAACACCGGTTTACTCGCATTCTCTTTGACTCTTGAATGTGCTTGTTTTAAATTGTCATTAGTAAATTAGTAGTAATAAAAAATGATAATAAAAACAATAAAACTAAACCTATTCGCTGTATTACTTGCTTACTCGTTTGATACTTACGCCTTTGAGTCTTCATTTAAATACAATTCAGACACTCTGCTGTTATTGTCGAGCGCTATTATTGCGCTCGCTTTGCCATACCTATTATTTGTTATATACAAGCTTAGGCGCTCTCGTCGCCAACTTCGCCTCTCTGAAAAACGTTTAAAAAGTACCGTTGAAGGCAGTGGTGACACCTTGTGGGATTGGAATATAAAAACAGGCGAAGTTATTCGTATTAACGATAAATACATGATGAACTCCCCCACTATTATGGGTTTCCCACCAAATAAAGGACTTATACACCCACAAGATATTCCTCATGTTGAGCATCTACTAAAAAAACATTTTGCAGAGCAAAGCGTTTTTTTTGAGGCCACATACCGGGTCAAAGATACATTTGGCAAGTGGCATTGGGTGCTTGACCGCGGCAAGGTTATCGAAAAAGATGCAAATCTAGCCCCGCTCAGAATGACAGGCACTGTTCGCGATATTTCACAGTTAAAATCAACCGAAGAACGATTAAATCTGTTTGCTAAATGTGTTGAGTCGTTTACTGATGCGCTGGCAATTTACGATAAGAACTTTAAATTAGTCGATATAAATCCCAGTTTTTTAACGTTATTTGGTGGTATGCGCGAACAATACCTAAATAAAGATTTTAATTTGCCTGGATACGATACAAGTTACGTTGAAAACATTATCGATGTAGTGCGCCAAACTGAGCATATTCAGCAAGAAATTAAACTGCGCAATAATGAGCGTGTATTGCTGCCAATAGAAATATCAATTGATGAAATTAAAAACGAGCAAAACCAAATTACTAACTACGTGGTTGTTTATTCCGATTTAACAGAGCGAAAAAAAGCAGAGTCGCAGCTGCATAATTTATCAAATCGAGATCGCACCACAAGCCTGCCTAACCGTAATTTATTTTTTACTAACTTACATAAACTGGTTCAGCAAGACGCTCACCATGCATTACTTGTTTTTGATTTAGATAACTTTAAAAAAATAAACGACTCATTAGGTCATCAACTAGGTGATAGTTTACTGGCAAAGCTTGCTATGCGATTAAATAAACTCACCCGCGAAAACGATGTGTTTTATCGTTTGGGAGGCGATGAATTTGCGCTTGTAATGTCAAATACGAACGACCTTCATGTAATCACTCGCACTGCAAAACAGTTTTTAGCGGCTATTTCCACCCCATTTAAAATGGCAGGGCACGAGCTGGCTATTACCTCAAGCGTTGGTATTGTGTTGTTTCCTGAAGATGGAAACACACCCGAGGTACTACTTAAAAATGCCGATACCGCAATGTATCATGCTAAAAAGAAAGGTAACAGCTACCTGTTTTTTAACGACACCATGAACCGCCAAGCAGTTAAACGCTTACAAATTGAAAACCTAATGCGTTTTGGTTTGAAAGAAGATCACTTTGAAGTCTACTATCAGCCAAAAATGAATATACGCACGGGCAAGTTGACAGGCATGGAAGCGTTAGTCCGCTTTATTACTCCTAAAAAAGGAATAATAAGTCCGGGCGTATTTATCCCTATTGCTGAAGAAACAGGTCAAATAATAGATATTGGTGAAGTTGTTCTAAACAAAGCCTGTCGCGATGTAAAAAAATGGCTGGACGATGGACTGTTTAATGGCCGCGTTGCTGTTAACTTGTCTGCTAAACAATTTAGCCTTCCTGATTTAACGTCGCGTATTGATATTATTTTGCAAAAAAATGCTTTGCCATCGTACTTTTTAGAATTAGAGATCACTGAAGGCACAGTAATGGATGACCCAAACGAAGCCATTAATATTATGCGCTCGTTAAGCGCCCGAGGTATTCATTTAGCCATGGACGACTTTGGTACTGGGTATTCATCTTTGGCTTATTTAAAACAGTTTCCGCTAAATACACTAAAAGTAGACAAGGCATTTATTGATGATATGAAAAACGAGCGCGGCCGAAATATGGTCGATTCAATCGTCACGATTGCTCACAACCTTGACTTACATGTCGTTGCCGAAGGCGTAGAACAAGCACATCAAATAGACATTTTAAAAACACTTAATTGCGAAACGGTACAAGGTTATTATTACTCAAAACCGTTATCTAAAGACGAATTTACTGAGTTTTTAAAACAACAACAAAGTAAAGCAACGCCAAGCTTAATTAGCTCTAAAAAAAGTAATGTGGCGTCTATAAGCTAAGCGCGCCACGTGCAGGTATTAACACCGACATATCTCAACCAGGCTCGCCTGTAATGAACGTTAAATAAAAACCAAGCCAATGGGCCAAGCAGCGCACTGAGTATAAGCCAGCGCTTTACGGGCATTCCTTTTTGTATTGTGTCTAAGTACATAAGCGGGATAAACAAACTGCTAAGTAAAACAAACCACAAAACCACATACCTTATCTAAATAAATTGGCGCGCAGTTTAGCGTTTCTTCGATTAAATTTAAAGCAATACACCTTTAACAAAAAAGCAGCGTATTTAGGGCTGTTGATCTTTGGGATTAAATTTTGTTCAAATCAGTAGATTAAGTAAAAACTGAGTAACAAAGAGTTAATAGCCCTTAGGAAGAACCCTTTGGGCTGCAGCTGTTTAGTATTAATGCGACGTTATCGCCAGTTGATGGGGTATAACCACACTACATAGGCTCAGCCTTACCTACATACCAAACAGACAGCTGCAAATTTAACCTTGAAGGATTAACAGACCCTAGCTAAACCGCAGCTTTTTAATTTAATTAATAATTTGATTAGCGCTACTTTTCAGCACGCCCCATAAATTTGTTTTCAACCGTATTGATACGAATGCGATCGCCCGTTGAAATATGCTCAGGAACAGATATATTCAAGCCAGTAGACATGCGTGCTGGTTTTGAACGAGCACTGGCTGAAGCGCCCTTAATAGATGGATCAGTTTCTTCAACAACAAGCTCAACGCTTGAAGGTAAATCGAGCCCTACTGGCGCTCCATCAATGACAATAACGTGCACCCCTTGAGTTTCTTCATTGATGAACAAAATTTCTTCACTAATAGCATCTTTATTCAAGTTATATGGCGTGTAGTCTTCGCTATCCATAAACACGTATTCGTCGCCATCTATGTACGACAGCATAGCCTCACGACGAATTAAGTCAGCAAGCGTTAGCATATCGCTGTCTTTAAACGTTTCATCAACCTTGCCACCGGTTACTACATCGTATAAACGCATACGGTATAAGCTTCCACCAGCACGGCCTTGAGGAACAGAGCGCACAATATCTTTTACTACTAATACACGACCATTAAACTCAATAGCTGTGCCTTTTTTTACTTCACTCGCCTTTGGCATGTGTAAATCCTATTATTTTTTTTAATTGCCAGAAACATACCACGAACTGAACTTTGTTCAACAATAAAGTGAGCTAAAACGGCTTATACCTTGTATTGACTTGTAAAATCTATATTTATACTAAAATACATATAATCAATTCATTAAAAAACTGCTATGGTGTATCTACCTAGTATGACTTCAAGGAATGGATCATGGATCAAATAAAAGTACATGAGTATTTAATCAAAAAGCCGCTTGTGTTGGTTACAAAACCATTTGCTCAAGAGGTTGATGTCTATAAAGTGAATCATAAAATGTTCGCCACCCTTGCTGTTGGTAACGATGGTGAAACAAACGAAAACGGTGAAGTAATTTGGTGGCTTAATCTAAAGTGTGATCCCGATGAGGCACTTTCGTTACGCGATATTTTCCCCGCGGTTATCCCCGGCTACCACATGAATAAGCGTTTATGGAATACGGTTATTTTAGACGGTTCAATCCCCCAAGGTGAAATTGAACGCATGATAGATAATTCGTTTAATTTAGTCGTGGAAAACATGCCTGAAAAAGACCGTAACATGATAGCGCAACATTTAAATGCTGATTAAGCTTACTTATAAGCCTGTTACTTGGCCTATTTAGGACACAAAAAAACCGCATATAAATGCGGTTTTTTAATACGTGTTAAACGTTATTTAGTGTCATCTTTAGCAACGTCTGATTGCTCTTCAGGCACAACGTCTGCTTCTTGCTCTGATGTTTCTAGCTTTACTATTTCAGCAACAGTTTCGTTTTGTGTTGGCTTTTCGCCATAAAACGTTTCACCTGACTCAGCCATTGATACTAACGACTCACAGGGTGCAAATATAGCGTTGCTATTAGCAAGCGTAGACATATCCGAACTTACTTTGCTCGTACCGAGTTTATCCATGTAGCTAAATGGACCACCTAGGAATGGCGGGAAGCCAATACCAAAAATAGCGCCAATATCACCATCACGTGGGCTTGCAATAATGCCCTCATCTAAACAACGCGCAGCTTCATTAAGCATTTGCGCTACACAACGCTGAGCAATTTCGCTTTTGTTTAAACGTGAATTAGGCGTTACACCCAGCAACTCGTACACTGACTCGTCAACTTTTTTGCCTTTTTTCTCGTAATCATAAAAACCACGACCCGTTTTACGGCCAAGGCGTTTTGAATCAATCATGCGTGAAAAGGCATCAGGTCCTTTAAAGCGCTCTCCCAATTCTTTTTCAAGGATAGGTGCGATCTTAGAGCCAATATCAATACCTACTTCGTCAAGTAATGCAAGCGGACCTACTGGGAAACCAAACTCTACAAGGGCTGCATCAATTTTTTCAATTGGCTCACCAGCAAGCATTAAGTTAGCCGCTTCATTTAAGTAAGGTGCAAGTATGCGGTTTACGTAAAAACCTGCCATGTCTTTAACAACAATTGGCGTTTTACCCTGCTTACGCGCAAAATTAACAACACGTGCAATTGTCTCTTGAGAAGTGCCTTCATGCGGAATAATTTCAACCAGTGGCATTTTTTCTACTGGAGAGAAATAATGCAAGCCAATTAC
Source organism: Pseudoalteromonas sp. 2CM32C (assembly GCF_023161925.1). NCBI lineage: Bacteria > Pseudomonadati > Pseudomonadota > Gammaproteobacteria > Alteromonadales > Pseudoalteromonadaceae > Pseudoalteromonas > Pseudoalteromonas sp. 2CM32C. The sequence goes on from NZ_JALNTI010000001.1 coordinate 80,446, forward strand.
ATTTTCAGGACGTGTAGCATTTGCCGCAATCTGAGAAATAGGCAACGATGACGTATTACTAGCAAAAATTGTATTTTCTTGGCATTGCTGTTCAACGTCTGCAACCATACCTTGCTTAAGTGCTAAGTCTTCAAATACCGCTTCAATAACTAAATCAATATGTTTAAAGCCACTGTAGTCAGTTGTACCGGTGATACGGTTCATTGTTAACTGCATATCTGCTTTAGACATAATGCGGCGCTTAAGGCGCTTATCAAGAATTTTGTAGGTGTAGTTCATCGCATTGCTAATGCCTTGCTCTGCGACATCTTTAATACGAACAGGCACTTTCGCTTTTACAGCACTTACATGGGCAATACCAGCGCCCATAAGCCCGCCACCTAACACGGCAGTTTTAGTCACTGCTGGCGCGTCATCGTTGCGCCACTCTTTTTTCATTTCGGTGGTTGCAAAAAATAAACCACGAAGCGCTTTAGATTGCTCACTCATAACAAGCGTTGCAAACCCTTCTGCTTCGGTTTTATATGCTTTAAGCTCATCAAGCTCAACGCTCGCTCGTACTGCTTTTATAATAGCCAATGGCGCTGGGTAATGGCCGCCCGTTTTTTTCAGTACGTTTTCTTTTGCTTTTTTAAAGATAAAGTTACGACCAAATGGGTTTGACTCTAGTAGCTTGCTTACTTTATCGAGCTTTGGCTCTTTAGCTTGAGGCTTTTTCTTGGCAGCAAACTCTTTTGCTACTTTTAAAAGTACGCTTTGCGGTACGCAATCATCTAAAACACCGGCTTTTTTTGCCTGCTTAGGACGAATTTGCTTACCAGTTAGCATCCATTCAAGTGCTTTTTGAATACCCACTATTTTAGTTAAACGCTGCGTACCACCGCCACCAGGTAATAAACCTAGTTGAACCTCAGGTAAGCCAATTTTAGTTAAATCGCTATCTGTACCAACACGGTAATCACACGCTAAAGCAAACTCTAAACCACCACCAAGCGCAGCGCCATGAATGGCACTTACTGTAGTGTATGGTAGTTTTTTCATATCAAAAAAAGCGTGATGACACAGCTCGCTAATAGCAAGTGCATCTTCACGTTTATCTACGCTATCAAGCATCTTTACGTCAGCGCCTGCAATAAAGTTATCGCTTTTACCGCTGATAAAAACCATGCCTTTAACAGCATGTTCTTGTGCTTGCGTAAGTAAGGCTTTTAAATCGTCTGCAAACGAGTCACGCAGGGTATTCATTTTTTCACCCGGCACGTCAATCGTTACAACGGCAATATTATTTTCGTCTACCGCTAAATTAAATACTGAATCTGTCATTACGCGCTCTCCAATACAAAGGCTGCACCTAAACCACCAGCAGCACATGCTGTTGTTAATGCTAAACCGCCACCACGACGTTTAAGCTCGTTTAAGCTTTGTGTAATTAAGCGAGCACCTGTTGCTGCAAATGGGTGACCATATGCAAGCGAGCCGCCATTCACGTTAAACTTATCCATGTTAATTTCGCCAATTGCTTTGTTTCGACCTAGCTTTTCTTGCGCAAACTTGTCTGAAGCAAACATCTTCATGTTCGCAAGGGCTTGCGATGCAAATGCCTCATGCATTTCAATTAAATCTAAATCAGCAAGGGTAATACCCGCTCTGTCTAGTGCGATAGGTGTTGAATGCGCAGGACCCATTAACATGTCTTGCTCCACACCAATGGCAGAAAACGCAAAGCTACGTACGTAACCCAAAATTTCGTAACCAAGCGCGCGTGCTTTACTTTCGTTCATCATTAATACCGCAGCGGCACCATCTGTAAGTGGTGTTGCATTTGCGGCTGTAACCGAACCATGTTGACGGTCAAACACAGGCTTAAGCTTTGCGTAACCTTCAACTGTCGAATTTTTACGAATATTGTTGTCTTCTTCAATAAAGCTTTTGTATGGCGGTAAATGTGCCGTCATTACTTCATCTTTTAACTTGCCATCTGCCCATGCTTGGGTAGCAAGTGAATGTGAACGATGCGCTAATGCATCTTGGTCTTCACGGCTAATATTATGTGTTTTAGCCATTTGCTCAGCAGTTTGCCCCATTGAAAGGCCTGTTGAGTACTCTGCAACTGCAGGCGGTACTGGCATTAAGTCTTTTAAGCGCAGCTTTGAAAAAATTTGTAAGCGTTGGCCTAAAGTACGCGCTTTGTTTAAATCAACTAAGCTACCTGCCAATTTTTTACTTACGCCAATAGGTAATACAGACGACGAATCGGCACCACCGGCAATACCTACACTCACAGAGCCCGCCATAATAGACTCAGCTACGTTAGCAATTGCCTGAAAGCTGGTAGCACATGCACGTGACACAGAATAAGCATCAACACCAACTGGCATGCCTGTACCAAGTACAATTTCACGCGCAATATTTGGCGCTTCTGGCATTTGTACTACTTGACCAAATACAAGTTGATCGATTTCTGACTTGTCGAAATTTAATCGCTCAAGCATTTCGTTAACCACTAATTTACCCATATCAAGTGCTGGTACATGGTGGAATGCTGTTGCTTGTTTTGCAAACGGTGTACGAAGGCCACTTACAATGGCAATACGATCACCCTTTGGTGTTTTTAGTATGTTTTGCTCAGACATTTATGCTCTCCCGCTGACAGGTCTGACCTGTTTGTTTTCCTCGATTCTAAACAACCCGTGTGCTAAAGCCAATAGATAAACTGAAATTTATACAAAGTAGTCATGTTTACATATCACACAATAGGCTTTTTTAAACGCATTTACAAAGATTTGTGGTACGCTAAAAACCGTTAAAAAATAACGAACTATTTTAAAAAATACAGTCTAACTCTTGAGTTACCCTATTATAAACCTTATAAATAGGTCAGTATTTGCAACCTAACCCATTTAGGTACTAACCCAGCTGACGAGGACAGTCCACTTATTATGGCAGCTAACGCATTTTCACAATTAAAAACGTACTTAGATACACAAATCATTGGCCAGCCAGAGCTTACTCAAGCACTACTTATTGCTATTTTAGCTGACGGCCACTTATTAGTTGAAGGCCCACCAGGGCTTGCAAAAACACGCGCTGTAAATGCGCTTGCAAAAGGGATTGAGGGTTCGTTTCAACGTGTCCAGTTTACACCCGATTTATTACCGGCCGATGTAACTGGCACCGATATTTACCGCCAACAAACAAGCGAGTTTGTGTTTGAGAAAGGCCCTTTATTTCATAACCTTATTTTGGCTGATGAAATTAACCGCGCCCCAGCAAAAGTACAATCAGCATTACTAGAGGCCATGGCTGAGCGCCAAGTTACGGTAGGAAAAAACACCTACCCACTTAGTGACTTATTTTTAGTAATGGCCACTCAAAATCCGTTAGAGCAAGAAGGCACCTACCCACTACCTGAAGCACAACTTGACCGTTTTTTACTGCATTTAAGTATTGATTATCCGGGCGCCGAACACGAGCTAGACATTTTACGCCTAACGCGCGGTGAAGCATTAAAAGAGCAACAAGCTGTTTTACAAAAAATTAGCCAAAGCGATTTATTTGCTGCCCGCCAAGCAATTTTAGGTTTGTACTTAGCCGAGCCTCTTGAGCAGTATTTAGTTCAACTCATTATTGCTACGCGAGAAGGAGCAAAGTTAGATGAACAACTAGGCCGCTGGATTGAATTTGGCGCCAGCCCTCGTGCCACTATCGCGCTCGATAAATGTGCACGTGCTCATGCCTGGTTACAGGGCCGCGACTTTGTAGCCCCTGACGACATACAAGCGGTTGTTCATAATGTACTACGCCATCGCATTATTTTGAGCTACGAAGCCCAAGCCGATGGTATTACAAAAGACCAAGTAATTAGCCGAATTGTAGAACTGGTAGCTGTACCTTAATTTATGTATAAACAATTAGACCCTCAGGCATGGCTGAAACAAAGCCATAGCCACGGTGTTAATTTAGCACTAAAAGAGCTGATGTATTACAAAGCCAAAGCGCAACTGCTTGAGCTTGCTCCTAAGGTTAAAATTAAAAATACTTTAGCAGGGCAATATCTTGCACCGCATAAAGGCCGTGGTATGGAATTTGCCGAAGTTCGCCATTACCAGCAAGGTGACGACATTCGTTCAATTGACTGGCGAGTTACAGCGCGAACAGGCGAAACCCATACAAAACTTTTTCAAGAAGAAAAAGAACGTCCTGTTTTTGTATTTACCGATTTTTCAAACTCGATGTTATTTGGCTCAAAGCTCCTGCTTAAGTCAGTGCAAGCTGCACACATTAGTGCTTTAGTTGCATGGTCTGCCTGCCAGCGTGGCGACAGAATTGGCGGCATTGTATTTAATCAACACGCTCATTTAGAGCTCAAACCCAGCGCGCGAGAAAAAGCCGTATTAAAGCTTTGTCACAATTTATGTGCTAACCACCAGCAAGCCCTTGGGGGAATAGATGCAAAAGCCCACAATAACTTTAGTGATAACCTAAAGCGCCTTAATCATTTGGCAAAGCCGGGTAGCTTGGTGTATTTGGTATCAGATTTTAGTTCTCTTGACGATGCAAGCTTCAAACAGCTTGAAATACTTAGCCGCCATTGTGAGCTTATTGGCTGTCATATTAGCGACCCATTTGAACATCAATTACCGGCTTATAAAAATACTGTAAGCGTTAGTACAAATGGCCAAGATATTGCTTTGCCACTAATGGATAATGCCTTTAGAGCGCGCTTTGCTAAAAATGCAGAAGATACATTCAATAAGCGCCTTACTCGCTTAACTAAATCGGGTCTTAATTTAATATCGTTCAATGCAGCCGAACCACTTGAACTGCAGCTTGTGAGAAAATAAACCATGCAAACCAATCCACTCGATGGCCTGCACGATGTAATAGCACCTAACCAAGTTGATTGGTGGCCACTCGCCCCTGCTTGGTGGGTTATTATTGCTCTACTTTGCATTGCACTTTTAACCGGTGTGTATGCAATTTATAAAGCGTACCAATTTAAAAAAGCAAAACGTTATGCCGTATCATTAAGTCAACAAGAGCAATACCCTCAGCATTTACATATTATTTTAAAACGCCTAGTTGTTGAATATTACGGTAAGCACCTTGCCACACAACCTACAAAGCAGTGGTGTGAAACGCTTAATACACTCAGTGGACTCACGTTTACTGAGCAAGAAATTTTAAGCTTATACAGTAGCGAAAATAACAATGTCGATTTAAGTAAAAAATTTCGACAAGCAATCAAAAACTTTAAAGTAAAGGAGCCGCTATATGTTTGAATTTAGTTGGCCATGGCTTTTTTTGCTCCTTCCGTTACCTTTACTGCTTTTATTACTAAAGCCAGCAGCAAGTAGTAACAATACTCGCTTACGAATTCCGGGGTTTGCTCAGCACAGCTTGAGTAATCAAAGTATTGAACCTCGATCACGTCGTTTATCGATATTTGAATGGCTACTTTGGTTATTACTTGTCAGCGCAGCTGCTAACCCCACGTGGTTAGACGAGCCTATTTTGTTGCCAAATGAAGGCCGAGATATCATGCTTGCGGTGGATTTATCTGGCTCGATGACCGAACAGGATATGGCCTACAATGGTCAATATGTTGACCGCTTAACAATGGTAAAAGCAGTACTTAGCGACTTTATAGAACAACGCACTGGCGACAGACTTGGACTTATTTTGTTTGGCGATACGGCGTTTTTACAAACACCTCTAACGCGCGATCTAAAAACGGTAACTAAAATGCTTAACGAAGCACAAATAGGTTTAGTTGGACGCGCGACAGCTATTGGCGACGCACTTGGCTTATCAGTGAAACGTTTTGCTAGTAAAGACGACAGCAACCGAATCGTTGTGCTATTAACAGACGGTCAAAATACCGCGGGTAACTTAAACCCTGACGACGCATTATTACTCGCCCGCGAAGAGGGCATTAAAGTCTATACCATAGGTGTCGGCTCTGATAACCCACGTGGCTTTAGCCTATTTAATATGGGTGGCTCAGGCGGAAGTAATTTAGATGAGCGCCTACTAAAAAATATAGCTGACGATACCGGCGGCCTTTACTTTAGAGCTAAGGATGTAGCGGGCCTCAAACAGATTTACGCAGAGCTTGATAAGCTAGAGCCCATTAGTGCGGACGAAAAAACCTTTCGCCCACAAAGCTCATTATTTTATTACCCGCTACTTATTGCCATTTTACTAATTAGCTTAAACGTAATGCTAAGTACATTGCGCGCATTAAAGGAGCCAAACTAATGGATTTTGAATTTATTCGCCCTGCCATTTTATGGCTGCTTATACCTGCAATTGGCCTATTTTTTGTAGCGTTAATTAAGCATAAAAAAACCACAGACGTGCAATTAATTGCACCGCACTTAGCCCAATTTGTCATCAGTGATACCAACACAAAAGCCAGCCAACCACTTTGGCTGATAGCTGTATTTTGCAGTTTAGGGGTTTTATTCAGTGCAGGCCCAAGCTTTGAAAAAAAACAGGTACCCGTTTTTCAAAGCAAAAGTGCTCGTGTCATCGTTATGGATATGTCTTATTCAATGTACAGCACCGACATTTTACCAAACAGGTTAACGCAAGCTCGTTTTAAATCCCTTGATATGATTGAGCTTTTTAAAGAAGGTGACACCGCGCTAGTTGCTTATGCTGGCACTGCGTATACCATATCGCCACTAACCAATGATGCCACAACACTCAGCAATTTAATTCCAAGCTTAAGCCCCGATATAATGCCCGACAAAGGCTCTAATGTTTTAGCTGGCCTAGATATGGCAAAAGAGTTATTAAATCAGGCAGGTTATATTGATGGCGATATTATTTTAATAACCGATGGTATAGAACAAGAAGAACAAAGCGATGTAACAAGCTTTATAAATAACACAACATTTAGACTCAACATTTATGGTGTAGGGTCAGAGCAAGGTGCGCCTATAAAGTTACCTGAAGGTGGTTTTTTAAAAGACCGGTACGGTCAAATTGTCATCCCTACTATAAATATTTCACAACTAAAAAGCTTAGCAACGCGCAGTGGCGGGAAATTTGCGCGCTATCAACCAAGTAATAGCGACATAAATACGTTTTCGCCAATGGCTAATAGTGAGTTATTAAAAGATGAAACACAAAGCCAGGCACTGTGGCGCATTGACGCCGGTATTTACGGGCTTTTGCTCTTGTTACCATTTGGTTTGTATTTATTCAGGCGCTCTGCCTTTTTAGGCGCGGTTTTGTTGCTTACCTTTTTACCTCAGCAAAACGCGTATGCATTGGAGCTCCCTACACTATTAAAAAATACAGACCAACGGGCTCTCACCGCCTATAAAAATGAAGAATACGACAAAGCCGCTAACGCGAAGTCAAACCAATTAAAAGGCGCAGCGCTCTACAAGCAAGGCAATTATAACGCCGCTTTAGATGCATTTGGTCAAGATAAGTCCGCCACAGGTTACTATAACTATGGCAATGCACTTGCCAAAGCGGGCAAACTTGAAGAGGCCATAAACGCTTATAAGCAAGCTCAAACGCTGCAAAGTGATTTTAGTCAAGCCGCAGATAACCAAGCCTTAGTTGAGCAGCTGTTGAATCAACAAGAACAGCCAAACCAGCAAGAACAAAGTGGTGATGAATCTCAAAATCAAGAAAACCAGCAACAAGGCGATCAAAACCAACAACCCAATAACGAACAATCTGGGCAAGAGCAACAAAATAATGAGCAAAACGACTCGGCAAAAGGTGAAAACCAAAGCCAGAGCGATGCGAGCGAAAAATCAGAGCAAGAGCCTGAACCCTCTGAAGATCAGCAAGGGCAAACCGGTGAGCAATCAGAGGAGCAAAATAAACCTGATATGCAAGCACAGCCACAAAGCGAAAATAAAAACGCTGAACAGTCTGACCAGCAACAGCCCCAATCGCAAGCAATGAGTGAGCAACACGTTAGCGACGAGCAAAAACAAAAAGCGCAACAACAGGCAATGCAAGCACAAGCCAGTGAGCTTACAAATGAAGAAAAAGAAAAAGCCCAGCAGCTTAATCAGTTACTCAGAAAAGTACCGGACGACCCGGCAATTTTACTACGGAATAAAATGCAACTCGAAGCCCAAAAAAGACAATATCAACGCCGCCCTACAGGAGTAGAAAAATCATGGTAATGCGATTATTTTGCTGTTTATTGCTACTATGCGCGATCCCCTCGTTCGCAGCGACAAAACTTCAAGCGAGCGTAGATAAAAACCCTGTTTTGGCGGGGGAGTTTTTTATGCTCAATATATCAGTAGACGATAACGTCAAAGGTGAACAACCCGATACGTCTGTACTGCTGAAAGATTTTGTAGTCGGCCCAACAAGTTTGAGTACGCGAACTAACATCATAAACGGTAGCATTAATAAACAAACTACGTGGAGCGTTAAATTAATGACCCGCACCGAGGGGCAGTACACTATCCCCTCATTTACGGTAAGTGGATTAAGCTCGCAGCCAATTGATTTAACCGTGACAAAACGTGCTGCAAACGCTGACAATAATAACGACATTTTTGTAAAAACATCACTTTCTAGCAATTCACTCTATGTGCAAGAAGCAGGCGTTTACACACTAAAACTATACTTAGCTAAAGAGTTACTTGATGGTAGTTTAAGTACACCGAGCATGGAAGATGCACAGCTAACACAACTAGGTAAACAGACAGAAAGTTACGAATTAGTTGATGGTAAACGCTACCTAGTTATTACTCGAGAGTATTTGATTCAACCCCAAAAAAGTGGTCCTTATACGATTGCTGCCCCCGTATTTCAGGGCCGAGTGCAACAAAATTATCGCCAGTTGGAAGTATCTGCAATTGGCGAAGACCAACAAATAGAAATTAAACCCATTCCCAGTGATTACAAAGGTGCATGGTTGCCCAGTGAGCTGGTAAACCTTGGTGAAGAATGGCAACCAAGTGATGACACCATTGAAGTCGGTACACCTATAACTCGTACAATTACACTTACAGCGCTTGGCGTCACCAAAGAGCAACTCCCAGATATAGAAATGCCAACAATAAATGGGATCCGTAGCTACCCTGATCAAAAAGAGAACAACAACGCAGTAAGAAATGGGCGTGTTGTTTCGCAACAAACTGCATCGTATGCATTATTGCCACAAACACCGGGCACTTACACCTTACCTGAAATTAAATTACCTTGGTTTAATACTAAAATTAACCGTATTAGTTTTGCCACGCTCCCAGCGCGTAAAATTACTGTAACGCCAAGCAGCACCGTTGTTAATACCCCTGTAAATACAGAGCAAAGTATTGATAAAACACCCGTTGATGAAACTAAAGCTGACGCTAATACATCAGCCCAAATGCAAACTGCTCGCAGCTACACGCCACTATGGCTTATTGCTGTTGCTGTACTGGGTTATATCTTATGGATTGGCACTGCAATTTATTATTGGTTTACCCGTTCTAATATAAATACCATTGAAAAAGTGAAGCCATTACCTACTCCACTCAGCAAGCCAAGTTTAAAAAAGCTGTTAAACATACAAAAAACAGGTGATGTTAAGGCATTTTACAATGAGCTAAATAATTACGCAGTACAAATAACCAAACAGGATACCGGCGCTATTGATGAGTTATGCCGACGAATTAATAACTCTCAGTTAAGTACTGAGGTAATTCAATTACAAGCGCAATTGTATGGAAAAAAAGCTACAAACAGTGACCTTGGTGCTATTATAAAAATACTTGAGAGTGAGCAAGCTCAAGCATCAAATTCGCAACAAACTGTATTAAAAGACCTTTATAGCTAAAATAAAGTTACGTATGAGTCTTTTTTCATTAAATAAAAATATAGTAGTAAAAAAGTGCTTATGCTGGGAAATAAAAAATCAAATAATCAGGTCTTAATCGATATGGCAGAGAAACAAAAACGTTATGAAGCCTTAGTTCACGTTTATAATAAAGAGCTTTACCGCTTTGCATACTGGTTGTGCCGTGATCCGCACATAGCTGATGATTTAGTACAAGAGACATTTTTGCGCGCTTGGCGCTCACTTGATTCTTTACTCGATCAAAAAGCAGCAAAACCGTGGTTACTGACTATTTTACGCAGAGAAAACGCACGACGATTTGAACGTAAACAGTTTGATTACAGTGATGTAGAAAACGATACGCTAGTTGATGAAACCAGCCATTCGCTTGATGATGAAATGGAGCAAACCGTTATTCAACGACAAATTGGATTGCTATCTGACGAATACAGAGAGCCACTATTATTACAGGTCGTAATGGGGTGCACCGGCGAGGAAATTGCCGACATACTCGATTTAAATAAAAACACGGTAATGACACGTTTATACCGTGCTAGAAACCAACTTAAAGAGGCTTTAAGCCGTGATGATGAACAACTTAAAGGGGCATCAAAATAATGGATGAACTTGAGTTTCGTCGCCGCACTATTGCGCAACCAAACGATATAGATAATGAACTTATGGAGTTTGCCCAGAGCAACCCTGAGCGACAAAGTTTTATTACCGAAATGAAAGAATTTGATAAACACCTTCAAGATGCACTCGACATACCTGTGCCTGATAACTTAGCTGATCGTATTATTTTAAATACATCGTTAAAAGAAAAAGCCTTACAAGAAGAGCAAGCTGCTGGCACCAACGTTGTTGACGCTAAATCGCGTTTTAAGTTTGACCGTGTGCACCTTGCCTTAGCGGCATCATTCATGGTCGCAGTGAGTGCGTTCTTTTTCAGCTCAGAGCAGCATATTGGCCACGAAGCGGGCGAGCATGCACTTGCGCATGTGTACTACGAAATAAATGCCCTTGATAAAAAATCCCCTATCAGCCTTCAAAGTGTTAATGACAAACTGGCCGTACTTGGCGGTCACATAGATGAGCTTCCTGGCGATATAACTTACGCTATGTTTTGTGATTTTAAAGGGGAAAGAGGCTTACATTTAATTTTTGAATCGGACTTTGGTCCAATGACGGTATTTATTGTACCTTCAGAAAATAAATCGTTTGGTTTGGGAAATGATCATTTCCAAGATGAGCGCTTTGAAGGCCAAATCAATCGCGGGTCGCAGGCTGATACCATTTTGGTTGCCAGTGTGGGTGCACCACTAGATACCTATAACGAGCGAGTAACCAGCGCAATTCGCTGGCTCTAAGCCATAGTAAATAAAAAACCGCTTAGTACATACTGAGCGGTTTTATAAATCTAATTTTAATTAGTTAAAAAACGATTGATTTACCTCTTCCTGAATTTTCAGACGCAGCATCTAATTCCCCATCTTTATTAATAATCACATGCATGTCACCAAAGTGGCGCTCGTCAATTGTGTAACCCATTTTTTGAAGCTCTACTTTTACCGCATCATTTAACCCTTCGTGAACACGTATAACGTTTTTAGGCCACAGCTGATGATGAAAGCGAGGCACGTTAACCACCTGATCTGCACTCATATTAAACTCTATTGCATTTAAAATTGACTGGTAAACCGAGCTAATAATCGTTGTACCACCAGGTGAGCCTGTTACCATTTTTACCGTGTTATCCTTTAATAAAATGGTCGGTGTCATGGAGCTCAGCATACGTTTATGTGGCTGTATTTCATTAGCTTTACCACCTAACGCACCAAACGCATTCATAACACCCGGTTTTGCACTAAAGTCGTCCATTTCATCATTTAAAATAAACCCGGCGCCTTCAACTACGACCCCACTACCAAACCCCAAGTTTATAGTTGTGGTATTTGCTACGGCATTCCCCATTTTATCAACAATAGAAAAATGTGTCGTTTGTTCGCTTTCTTTCAGTCCGGGCTTTATTTTTTCGGTTGTTGAAATCGCGGTTAATGAGATATCAGCCATACGCTTTTTTAAATATAATTCATTGATTAATGCGTTTACTGGCACATCAAAAAAGTCAGGATCACCTAAGTACTCTGCTCGGTCTGCAAACACGCGTTTACCTATTTCAGAAAGCAAATGCACGTAAGACGACGAATTATGAGCCACTTCGTTATTTAGTTTTTGCAGTTCATACATTTTTAGCCATTGTAAAATTGCAATACCGCCTGAACTGGGTGGCGGCGAAGTAAGCACTTCATACCCGTTCCAACTTGCTTTTAATGGTGCGCGCGACTTAGCCGTATAATTTTTTAAATCATTTTTGGTAATAATACCGCCATGCTTACGCATAAATTTTTCGATAATATTGGCTGTTTCGCCTTCATAAAACCCAGCTTGTCCATCATCGCGAATTCGCTTTAATGTTTTTGCCAGCTCAGGTTGTGTAAATTTTTCATTGGCTTTTAAACCAGCAAAATATTTTTCGAAGTTAACATCTATTTTTTGCTCGTTTAAATAGCTTATGTAACTACTAACCCCTTGCGCCAATTTTGGTGGCACAATAAAACCTTGCTCAGCTAAAGTAACGGAAGGTTGTACTAATTTTTTCCATTCTACCGAACCGTGTTTTTTATGAGCTAACCACATACCCGCAACACTGCCAGGTACACCACTTGCGTGTATGCCATAAATAGATCTATTAGGTATTACATTGCCTTGTTCGTCTAAGTACATGTCTCGGTGTGCTTCGCTTGGAGCCGTTTCTCGGTAATCTATAAAATCACTTTTTCCATCTTTTTGGATCAGCATAAATCCGCCGCCACCAATGTTACCCGCTTCAGGCAGGGTTACAGCCAATACAAACTGTGCTGCTATAGCTGCGTCTACGGCATTTCCGCCCAGCTCTAATATATTTTTAGCCGTATCAGCACTGTACGAGTCAGGCATAGCAACAGCACTTTGCGCAACTTGCTTGGCTGCTACATGAAATGCACTGAATTGAAACACAAGCATACTCGTTATCACTAGCTTGGTTGGCGAGAAAAATAAGCCCATATAACGTCCTTAAATTATTGTTTTAGTTGTTGGAAGTTTCACTTAAAAGTTAAGTTACAAATAATAAGCAGTATAACCTTCCCATATTTATGCATAGCATTTATGGCTAGGTCAATCCTTGTGGGTGCAGATTTTAGTCTAACTTTAGGCGCTTAGAATATAAAACAGCAGGTAAGTCACCCTGCTCATCAGTATGCGTGTAAGATTTGACAAACGTTAGTCCAAGCTTTTTCATTACTTTTATAGAGCTTATATTATCTGCTAACGCACTGGCACTAATATAATTAACATCAGGCTGTTTGGTGAGCTCTGCACATAATGCTCTTGCGGCTTCAGTTGCATACCCCATCCCCCAGCTTATTTGTTTAAAGCGCCAACCAATTTCAATATCACTAAAGTTTGGTTGTTCACTAAAAAAATCCATAGGTCTTAAAAGGACCCAACCAATAAATGTATTGGTGTCTTTAGTTGTCACAGACCAAAGCCCCCAACCCTTTTTAGCATTGCGGTATGCAAGCATACGCGGTATCCCCTCTTCTCTAATTTGTTTTTTAGTTGTAGGCACACCACGCGTTAAAAATTGCATTACTGCAGGGTCTTGATCAAGCTCATATAGTTGTTGCCAATCATGCTCGTTCATTAATTTAAACTTTAACCGCTCTGTTACGGGAACGTTCATTTTCATTACTCTATAATTATCTGGAATTAACTATTAATCTCTTGAGGAGATAGCATATGAACAAATTAGCAGGTTTAGCATTATTAGGCACTTTAATTACTTTAACCGGTTGTGAAGACGCTAAAGAAGTAAAAGAAGAAACAAAAGAAAAAAGCGCTCAAATGCAAGAAAAACTAGGCGATGCCTGGAATGAAGTAAAAGAAACAACACACGATCTTAAAAATGATGAGTCGTTAAACGAGTTACTTCAACAAAGCAAAGCCATGGGCTTAGATATGTACGACGATGGAAAGGAAATTGCTATCGATGCATGGATAAAAAGTAAAGAAGCCGCAGGTGAATTAACAGAAAAAACCAAGCAAAAAGCCCAAGAAATTGCTGACGAAATTGAGCAAGCTCGTGAAGAACACAGTAAGGGGGAATAACTCCCTTTATAATAAAAAGGTAAGCCATTGTGGCTTACCTTTTTTTAACCGAAAAGAACAAATGTAGGTAATTAAGCTGTGTATTTGCTCATTACCAAAGTGGCGTTTGTACCACCAAAGCCAAAGCTGTTAGACATCACTGTATTTAGCTCTACATCTTTGCGTTCAGTAACAATATCTAAACCTTCAGCTTGCTCGTCTAATTCATCAACATTAATAGACGGTGCTACAAAACCATGCTCAAGCATTAACAAAGAGAAAATAGCTTCATGCACACCGGCAGCCCCTAAAGCATGACCCGTCATTGCCTTAGTCGCACTGATCATGGGCGAGTTACCACCAAATACGTCTTGAATTGCACCAAGCTCTTTAACATCACCCACAGGTGTTGATGTGCCATGCGTGTTAAGATAATCAATGCTATCTACATTTTGCATTGCTTGACGCATACAACGTGCAGCACCCTCGCCCGATGGAGCAACCATATCGTACCCATCAGATGTAGCACCATACCCTACTATTTCAGCGTAAATATGTGCGCCGCGTGCTAATGCATGCTCTAGCTCTTCTACAACTACAATGCCACCACCGCCAGAAATAACAAAACCATCACGGTTAGCATCATAAGTGCGCGATGCTTTTTCTGGTGTTTCGTTGTATTTAGTAGAGAGTGCACCCATTGCGTCAAATTCCATTGCAAGCGTCCAGTGAAGCTCTTCACCGCCACCAGCAAACACAACGTCTTGCTTGCCAAGTTGAATTTGTTCAACCGCATTACCAATACAATGCGCCGACGTAGCACATGCTGAACTAATTGAATAATTAACCCCTTTTATTTTAAAAGGAGTCGCTAAACATGCTGAAGTTGTACTGGCCATAGTGCGAGGCACCATGTAAGGGCCTACACGCTTTACGCCTTTCTCACGTAAAATATCGGCGGCTTCTACTTGCCATTTAGATGAACCACCACCAGAGCCAACTATAATACCCGTGCGCTCGTTTGAGACTTGCTCTTCTGATAACCCTGAGTCTTCAATTGCTTGAGTCATCGAAATGTAAGAGTACGCAGCAGCATCACCCATAAAGCGCATTGCTTTGCGGTCAACATGGTCTTTAACGTTTATATCAATTTTACCTGATACGTTGCTGCGCAAGTTGTAGTCAGCAAACTCTTGGTTGAAAGCGATACCACTTTTACCTGTTTTTAATGACTCTAAAACTTCTTCTTTGTTGTTACCAATGCTTGATACAACACCGATACCGGTAATTACGGCTCTTCTCATGGGTGATTCCCTTAGCTTAATACTTAATTGCGTTTTATTTTACGCGAATTTAATCACTTAAGTGGTCAGCTTTCTAGCGTACACTTGTACTCTGAACTGCTAGCTTATAAATAACGCCAGACTATTACAAAGAAAACCCGTAAAATAATGAAAAATATATTTTGTAAATTTAAACATTATGATTAAAAACGCACATATACACTTTAACGATTTAGGTACACCGTTTGCTGATAACTTTGGTGATATTTATTTTTCGAATGACGACGGTCTTGCCGAATCGCATTATGTGTTTTATGAGCAAAATAATATAGAAACTCGATTACAAACTCATGACCAACCCCACTTTGTAATAGCAGAGACAGGATTTGGTACTGGGTTAAATTTTTTAAATACATGGCAACACTTTAACGATCATATTGCACGTCAACAATCACAAAATCAATTAGATAAAGGTGTAAAGCGCCTTCACTTTATTTCGTTTGAAAAATACCCATTAAAAGTTAACGATTTAAGCAAAGCACTTCAAGCGTGGCCTACATTACAAAGATTAAGTGAAAAACTCGTCAACAATTACCCTATTAATTTACAAGGGTGTCACCGACTTGAATTTGACAACGGACGTATTGTCCTCGACTTACATTTTGGCGATGCACTCGCGTCTATTAATACAATGAGCTACCCACAAACAGGGATTGTAGATGCCTGGTATTTAGATGGGTTTGCCCCAAGCAAAAACCCTGAAATGTGGCAGCAAAGCTTATTTAATAGCATGGCTGACATTTCAAAAGCAAAGGCAACTCTAGCTACGTTTACAGCAGCAGGTTTTGTTCGCCGTGGTTTAATAGAAGCCGGGTTTGATACAATTAAAACCAAAGGCTTTGGCAAAAAAA
Organism: Pseudoalteromonas sp. 2CM32C; assembly: GCF_023161925.1. NCBI lineage: Bacteria > Pseudomonadati > Pseudomonadota > Gammaproteobacteria > Alteromonadales > Pseudoalteromonadaceae > Pseudoalteromonas > Pseudoalteromonas sp. 2CM32C. The sequence goes on from NZ_JALNTI010000001.1 coordinate 96,642, forward strand.
GAGACATGCTAATTGGCCAAATACCACATGCAAACACGGCTCAATCAGCCCCCCCTTACTTTAATCAAGACGATAGTAAACTTAATAACGTCGCTATTATTGGCGGCGGTATAGCCAGTAGTTGTATTTTATACAGCCTTGCTAAACGCGGTATAAACGCTGAATTATTCTGCAAAGACCCGCAGCCTGCCATGGGCGCGTCACATAATGTGCAAGGCGCGGTGTACCCTCATTTACAAGCTAAAGATTCACCGCATAGTGAACTTTTTGCACATAGTTTTTTATACGCAAAGCGCGTTTACCAGAAATTGTTAAATGATGGATTTAGCTTTGATCACCAATGGTGTGGTGTTTTGCAACATGCTGTAAAAAAGCCCCTTGCTGATAAACACAAAAACCTTGCTCAAAAGCAACTTTGGCCAAAGCAACTTATGCAAAACGTAACCGCAGAGCAAGGCGATGAAATAGCCGGCGTTCAAACTGGGTACCCCGGTGTTTATTTTGAACAAGGTGGCTGGGTTAATCCACCACAACTCGTTAATGCAATGCTAGGCGCGGCAAATAGGCTAATACCCCACAACAGTCACTTTAATTGCAATATAATAAACATAGAAAAAACAGCAAACGGCTGGGTTTTAACAAGCAATAATCAACAGTTTGGTCCATTTAGCGATGTTATAATTTGCACAGGTGAGCACAGCGACACATTTGAGCAAACAAAATCACTTCCTATTGTAGGCGTGCGCGGGCAAGTATCGCATGTTCAAGCAAGTCCTGAATCTCGAAAGCTTAAAACGGTACTTTGCCATAAAGGCTACTTTACACCAGCTTATTTAGACCATCATTGCATGGGCGCTACATTTGAAAAAAACAGTAAAAGCCGCCATGTTTCAGATGAGGATGACCACACTAACCGTGCTCAACTCATAAACTTTTACGATCATAGCGACTTTGCTACAACGTTAGGAAAAGTAAGCTCTGCAAAAGCAGCAGTAAGATGCACATTCATCGACCACTTGCCAATGGCTGGGCAATGGTGTGAACAAAGCGATTATACAAATGCATTTGCAAACCTGAGGTTGGGTAAGCGTTATCAATATTTGCCTCTCAATCACCCTCAACAAGGGCTACATATTTTTACGGGCTTTGGAGCTCGTGCCTTGTGCAGCGCACCACTGTGTGCTGAACATTTTATTAGCTGCTTAGCAAACGAGCCGCGCCCATTCAGCGAGCGAGTAAGCCAAGCTATACACCCCGCTCGCTTTATTGTAAGAGATTTAATTCGTAATAAAATATAAATGACAAAGCCCACTATTTGGGTAAACTGTTCTTAATAAAAGGAACTTAAAGAGTCACAATGAAAAAATTAATTATACTATCGCTGTTATTGTTTACCTCGTTTAAAACACTTGCCATAAATGTTATTGATATTGCAGTGCCAGATGAGTTTGTAACAACTATGGAAGTAACAGATGAATACCCACTGGTTAAAACTGGGTATTTAACGCAGTCTATTTCCTCCATTACAGACTTTTATCAGCAACAATTAGGTGACCCATTGAAGATAACCGGCAGTGAAAACTACCGCACCCTTTATTACAATTACCAAAATCGTAAAGTACGTATTAGCTTATACCACCGTAACTATGTGACCGAAGTGAGTATAATGATTGAAAAAATATTATAAAAAAACACAAATATAACCACTCATTTTCATACTCAGTTAAGGTGCTCTTTTTAAATTAAATGTTTTTTAAAATTAATACGTTAATGTCTCTTTTTGCCCTTTAAAAACAATTTTTAAGCCCAAGGTCTATTTGTAAGCAAATACATTTACTAACAAGTGAAAGGAGTTGATTATGAGTAAGACCTTAATTATTGGCGCTAGTGGTCAAATTGGTAAAATGACAACGGAGTTATTACTTAAGAACGAACAAAATGTTACCGCCCTTGTTCGTGATAAAACTAAGCTAAGTGATTTAGAAAGCCCGTTTTTAAATATTGTAGAGCAAGATTTAGAAGGTGATTTTAGTGAAGCTATTAAAGGTTGTGATCAAGTAATTTTTGCGGCTGGTTCTGGTGGAAGCACCGGCGACGACAAAACACTATTAATTGATCTATGGGCTGCAGCAAAAGCGGCTAATTACGCAAAAAACAATAACGTTAAGCACTTTATTATGGTCAGCTCAATAGGTGCAGATAACCCTGACGCAATAGAAAGTGATTTAAAACCATACTTAGTTGCTAAGCACATGGCCGATGAACACCTTGCCAGTAGTGGTTTAAATTACACCATTGTTCGCCCGGGTACGCTCACTGATGAAAGCGCATCAATGAAAGTGACAACACAGCGCCCTGATGACCAAGATAAGGCTAAAATTAGTCGTGAAAATGTAGCCAATGCACTGCTGCATATCGCAACCAATTCGTTTGAAAAGAACCGTATTTTTGAACTTTTTGATGGTGATACTGCCATTAAATCTGCGGTTAAATAGCCAAAGTGCTCCATTAACAAAAGCGTTAATGGGGCAACACTTTCAACTATTAGCAAGTTAACTAAACAGCTGACACTCAAAACAAGCTGCTAATATTTAATTCAAAAAAACAAATCATTTAGATACGCCACAACAGCCATAAGGCTACCCCAAACAATTTACCCTCTAACCACGTCAACAATTGCAAACCAAAGCATTGCCTATAAGAGTTAACAAATTAGCAATAGAATCCCTTGACGATAAGCCTCAAGTGAGCAGCGTTCTGTGACCTAAACGTAACCTACTATCCCTCTTTCTTTCAAATTTTCCTCTCGTAAAGTCATTTACTGTATTAAGTTTAAGCACATTAAATTATTAATAAAAAATCATTAGTGAGGAATATAGAAAACAGAGTCTTAATCTGTTAAGTTTATGTTATGTATATAGATAAAAAAGCTCCTTAAGGGAAATGAAAACAAAGGAATTAAAGTGAGCGCTACATTTAAAATTATTTTTAATGGCCAACTACACCAACATGCCAATATTTCATTGGTACAAAAACAACTTAGCCAATTTTTAAATATTCCCCACACTATTGCTATAAAGTTGTTTGATGGTAAATCTTACGCATTAAAAAAAAATCTAACGAGTATTGAAGCCGTTAAAGCAGAATCGTCACTAAAAAAAATGGGCTTAATAACACGAGTTGAACTGCATCAATCTACCGCTCTTACAGCAAAGCAGTATCCTTTAGCGTTAAAAAAATTAACAAAACATGATGATGCAGAAGAACATAAAACGTCTAATTCAAAACGTACACTACTGCAGAAAAAAACTAATTCTATACAAACTATAATTACGCGTTACAAAAACGACAAAGTAAAGCTACAGCGATCTTCACTAAAAAGCCTACTCTATCTTTGCTATATAGCCCTGTTAGTTATGACAATTACGGGCCTTACTCTTAGCTATAATTTGCTTTCAAATACAATGAGTGAATCACAAAGTAACACGATAATTGGCTTAACCTACCAAGATTACAAACAGTACATAACTGAGCAAAAGGCAGTTAGTAATCAACAAAAAACGAATATGAGTGCCAATAATAATGCACAACTAAGCCACGATAGCGAGCAGTTCAATCGGTTTTCTCTATTAATTAACAGCTATGCCGATAGTGTAAAGCAGCCTAATATTGAAAAAATGGGAGGAGAAAAATTAAACCTTCGCCTGCAAGAAATAGACGACTTAGGTGAGAAAAATGCGTTTTGGTTGCAACTCATTAATTTAGCAAAAAGTTTAAATAATGACGCACATACAATGAGTACACTCAATAATACAGATCCAAATAAAGTACAATGGATCAACGCCGTAGACTGGATAAGCCAGCGTTATATTAGGCAGCAGCAAAATGGCAACGCACACCCTAAAGTTAATCAGCTCAACAACGCCGTAATTAACTTAACGCTATCAATTAGTGTTTTATCACTACTTATATTAATGATCATTGTGATAAAAATGAAGCTACGCACAATAAGAGAATCATAATAGCTTTTATTAACCACATAAAAAAACCCGCAACTTGATTACTCAAGTTGCGGGTTTTTTAGGGTTTTTAAACAAACGAATTTAAAAACCGTTATTGGTGGAGCTGGGGGGATTTGAACCCCCGTCCGAAAAGCCTCGACCGTCGGTACTACATGTTTAGTATTGTCATTTAATTAACCTTTAAATCCCGGACAAACACGGTAAGTAAAGGCGAGGCCGCTTAGTTTTAACGCTTCAACCCCGGCCAGGGTTTCCATCGCGATCAGGTGTTAGGGTGACACTCCAGAATCCAGTCCACAAGAATACATGGAAGGAGCGCTAGCCAGCCTAAGCTGCTAGAGAGTAGTTATCGTCGTTTGCGATTACTTTAGATTGCGGCTTTTTTACGAGGCAAACCGCACCTCGACATGCACCTTGGGCTTCTTGAATTCCGTCGAATCCTAATCAGCCCCTGAATTAGTAAACTCATTCAGAGCGTGCGAGTAGTATAACTGAGTAAAGTGATGATACTCAAGGCTTAATAACGCTTTATTTGATTTACACAGGCTAACTGCATATTTAGCAACCAAATTAGCAATAATGTATTAGCCACAGTAAACATTTACTTAACAATATGGTAAACCTGTGTTCAAATAAGGGATTAGCCAGCTAGTGCTAAAGGTTTAGTTGTAACTGTAAAGGTTAAGAATAATAACAGGCATAAGAAGTAGGGATTTAAAATGTCGGTTTTTTCATTAGATAAAAATACAGGGTGTGTTTCTTTAATTAAACATCCTATTGATAGCGGTTTTCCGGTCACAAGCACTCAATTAATTGAAATGTTTGAACAATCTGAATTTGGCGAGTATGAAACTATTACAGCTAATATCGGGAAACTTTTTGCGCCTTCTAAAAACCACAAAGAAGTATCTTTAGTGATTGCTAAAGCAGTGGATGCCACTATTGCTATTAATATTGATGAAAAAAATATGGTTGCAGAAGCCACTATTACTACAGCTAAAGGTGGATCACTGTTAACAATGGAAGATGCCCAAGAGGCGCTTAGCCAAGCAGGTGTAAAAAAAGGGATTAGTCCGCGTGCGCTTGATAGTTTTTTAGGCCAACAGTTTGAAAAAGCTTCAGGTGTGGCATATAGCGCTATTGTAGCCCATGGCCGCAATCCAAAAGAAGGTAGCGATGCTAAATTTGTTCGCCTTTGTTCAACAGCACAAGATCGCGTTTTAAGCCCGCAAGCAACTGCTGGCGGTAAAGTTGATATGAAAGATCTTGGGGCTATCATTACTGTTAAACCGGGCACTCCTCTTATGCAACGTATAGCCGCCACCCAGGGTGAAGACGGATACACGGTGTTTGGCGATATTATCCCTGCTTCGCCAGGAAAAGAACTTGAACTACAACCCTTTGAAGGGACAAAAATAGACCCAACAAACCCTAATTTACTGATTGCAGATTGCAAAGGCGTTCCTGTTGCGCTGCCACGTGGAATGCGCGTTGACGACGTTTTATGTTTCGATAATGTAGATGTAAGTACAGGCCACATTGATTTTGACGGCAGTGTAATTATTAGTGGCGATATAAAAGACGGAATGCGAGTAAAAGCGAAAGGTGACATTACTGTTTTAGGCTTTGTTGAATCAGGAATTGTGCAGAGCGAAAGTGCTGTAACTATTGTATTAGGTGCTATAGGCCGAAACCGTGAAAACGAAGAAGCATTTACTTGCCGTATTTCAGCCAAGCGTACAATTTCTATAGGCTATGCTCAATATTGTGACATTAAGACTGAACAAAGTTTATTCATAGAGCGCCAAGTATTACATTGTGACCTAACAGCTAAACGTTTAATACGTGTTGGCAAAGCCGATAACCCTCGTGGCAAAATTATTGGTGGTAATATATTTGATGCAATGCGGATTGAAACTGGTGAATTAGGTGCGCCTGCTGGTACTAAAACGCGTGTGTTTTTAGCACAAAATTGGTTTGAACTGCGTGATAAGCAAAGCCAAATTAACGACTTTGAAAAGGTATTGAGTACTAAATTACTGGAATTAAAAAATGCGCGAACTAAAGCAGAGAAAATAACTAACCCTGCTCAGCGCAAGCAATTTACTGATAAAATTACGGCTAACGAAAAGCAAGTGAATGTCCGCTCTCGTCATGTTAAGCAACAAAAAGCACTCGTAAAAAGAAAAATAGCCCAGCTACTAGCCTCTAGCCGCTTAAAAGTGAACGAGTTAATGCACCCTGGTGTGGAGCTTAAAATAGCAAAAGAAACTAAACAGTTTTCGCGTATTTATCCCCCCCACTTCGTAAGATTATCTGAGGGTAAAATTACTCAGTCGTTTTAGCTTCATTGGCGGCTTCCTCATCGTCACTTTCATCGAGTGGCGCAAGCGGCCAACCGCCCAGCTCTTGCCAGCGGTTTACAATTAAACAGTATAATTCAGCGGTGCGTTCTGTGTCGTAAAGTGCAGAGTGTGCTTGACTGTTATCAAATTCAATTCCAGCTGCACGACAAGCTTTAGCTAATACTGTTTGGCCTAAAGCAAGCCCTGCTAACGTTGTTGTATCAAAGCTGACAAATGGATGAAACGGTGTGCGCTTTATATTATTGCGCTCAATAGCCGCATTTAAAAAGCCATGATCAAACGCGGCGTTATGCGCCACAATAACAGAACGCTGGCACCCTGCTGCTTTTTGCGCTTTACGCACGACCTTACAAATCTCTTTGATAGCGTCTTCTTCTGCGACTGCACCTCGTAATGGCGAAAATGGGTCAATGCCGTTAAACTCAATTGCTGCTTGCTCAATATTTGCGCCTTCAAACGGCTCAACGTGAAAATGCACTGTTTGATCTATGCTAAGCAACCCGTCATCATCCATTTTTAAAACAGAGACTGCAATTTCAAGTAATGCATCTGTCTCTTTGTTAAAACCAGCAGTTTCAACATCAATAACAACAGGAAAAAAGCCACGAAAGCGTTTTGCGAAAAGGGTTTGCTCAGTATTTGCCATAGTATTCTTGGTTTGTAGGTATAAGCCTTCTATTATGTCAAAAGTAGGTGCCGTTCGGCTAGGGACTTTTACCTATTATTTATGCCTATAATTATAGGCATACAATTTGCTTTAAGTGATACTAGCTAAGTGTTAACTGCTATATAATATGGCAGTACTGAACAAAGCCAAATTTTTGGCGTGTCGGGTTTACGGGGAGTCTTTGATGAAATTAAAGTTATTATTAATGAGCGTTAGTATTAGCTCTGCGCTATTGAGCGTCAGTGCACATGCGGCCATGCGTAATTACTCTGCAAATCAAGACAGTTCAAATTGGGAAGTGGTTAAAACAACACGTTTGCAATGTCAGTTGAACCATGAGGTACCTTACTATGGCGAGGCTATTTTTAAAGCATCGGCGAGTAAAAATAAAAACCTAACTTTCAATTTAGATATGGTTGTTCGCCCTGAAAATTACGCCATTGCAGGGCTTAAAGCAGTTCCTCCTTCTTGGCGCTCTGGGCTGCCAGCACGCGACATAGCAAATATGAAGCTACTTAAAAAGTTTGATGGTGAACTCGGTAATCGAACTGCTTGGGAAATGCTTACAGAACTTGAAAAAGGGTTTTACCCCACTTTTTATTACCAAGACTGGCAAAATAGTGCCGATAAAATTGCCGTTGGTATTTCAAGTGTAAACTTTAAGCAAGCTTATTGGGCCTTTTTGCAATGCCGTGACGAACTATTACCTTACAGCTTTGAGGATATTTCGTTTACAGTGATGAACTATCAATCTAATAGCAGTAAGTTAACTAAGTCATCCCAGCAACGCCTTGATAAAATTGCTGAATATCTAAAAAACGATTCAACCATTGAGTCCATTAGTATTGATTCTTATACCGACAGTTATGGCGGTCGTTGGAACAACTTAGACCTATCTCGTAAGCGTGCAAAAGCGATAAAAGATTATATGGTTAGCTTAGGTGTGGATGAAAATAAAGTAAAAACAACTGGGTTTGGTGAAAAACGCTTTGTAGACACCAATGATAATATTTTAGGCCGCGATAAAAACCGCCGTTTGGTCATTCAAATAGCTAAAATGTAGGGGGGGTTACTTAATTTACGAGGTTACAAACTTTGCGCCGTAATTTAATTAATCGCTCTCGATTGAAGACATTTTATGTCACAAAATTAAACACGCCCTAGCGCTTACTTTTAGTTTTTAAGTATTTATCACCAAATTGAAAAAAGCCTAAACTAATTACAATAATAGCAGCGCCAATTATTAGCTCTTTACTTAGTGGCTCGTTATTAAGCCACGCACCTAACCCTATTGCAAAGCTAGGTGTAATAAGTGTTGTTAACGCAACGGTGCTCGCGTTTAAGTTTTGTAAAACATGAAAATATGCCAATGCCCCTATTAACGACCCAAATAGTCCTAAATAACCAATTGCCCAAAGCGACCTTAAATTCCAGTTTTGTATATTAAGCTCACCATCAAGCACCCACCACGCAATAAAAAATAATGGCGTTACAAATACTAGTGCACCAAATGTTGTGGCCATAGGGTGAATTGCAATTTTCACCCGCTTTATCATCACACCGCTTAAGCTAAAAAAGCATACAGCCATAAACACATATACAAGCCCAAGCCCCTGAGTTTGTGAGTTTTGTACTTGGTTATAGCTTACAAAATAAAGTCCGACTAACGCACTTGCTAAAGCAATGAGTTTTATAAAACTAAATTTAGGCTCGTTTAATAGCTGTTGAGCAAGCAATCCAGATAAAATAGGAGCTAATCCAAACATAAGTGAAATAATGCCAGAAGGCACTGTTCTAGCCGCCATATAACTCAATAACATGCCACCAAAAATACCAATGCTTGAGTAAGCATAGAGTAGGCAAGCTTGCTTACTCCATGGCACTCTTACATTAGTGACTGCAACGACAAGCGCACCAATAAATAGCCCAACGAGCATACGCATTAACACCGCTAGTGATGGCGAAACACTCTCACTACTCCACACAATACCCAGCGGAGTGGTGGACCATATAAGAACCATTAAAAAATATGAAACTTTAACAGGCATGTACCATTCCTTTGTAAGTTAAAAATAAGGCGAGTGGGTTTTGAGGGAAAAAGCCAGCCAAGCGTATTAATGCACTAGTTACAGTACACGTACTTAACGGTCAGTTTAATCTTAAGATATAAACGCTCAATAACTAGTAATAGAATTATACGCTGTAAAGGGTTTATGGATAGATATTTAATCATATTAAAGATTATAAAATGCTTAAATATACAGCTGTAAAATGTAAGTTACATTTTATTTAATGCCATTTATAACAAAACTATTTGAGTTTTACCGTTCTAGTTATATGGTGCGTGTAAATTAATAATAATTAAGGTAATTAAGTGCTCAAAAATAAAACAACAGGCAGCATGTTAATTGTAGCTGGTACCACTATTGGTGCTGGTATGCTTGCTTTACCTATCGCTTCTGCTGGTTTAGGTTTTATGACTGCACTTGCACTCATTGTTGCAAGCTGGATATTAATGACTTACACCGCCTTGCTGATGCTAGAGCTACATCAGTTTGCCCCTCGTGATGCAACGTTAAATACACTTGCTAAACGCTGGCTTGGGAAGCGCGGTCAATACATTGCCAATTTTTCAATGGTGTTTTTATTTTATGCTTTATGTGCAGCTTATATCGCAGGCGGTGGTGCTCAGCTTCAAGAGCGAATCAATCTTGGATTTGAATTAGAAATTGCCCCCCAATTTGGCTCCGTTATTTTGGCGGTCATTATTGCAAGCGTGGTTACACTAGGGACTAGCAAGGTAGATAAATTTAATAGAATACTCTTTTCAATCAAGGTGATTGTTTTAGCTAGCCTATTTTATATGCTTACGCCCTATGTACAAGCAAAGCACTTGCTCGAAATGCCCGTTGAGCAAGGGCTAATATTATCGGCAATTCCTGTGGTATTTACATCTTTTGGTTTTCACGGCTCTATCCCATCAATTGTTAAATACGTAGGTCTTGACGTAAAAGTTCTGCGTAAAGTGATGATTGCAGGCGCAGCATTGCCCTTGGTGATTTACATATTTTGGCAACTATTAAGCCAAGGTATTATGAGCCAAAGCGATTTACTCAATAGTGAGGGCTTAAGCGGTTTTGTAGCCAGTGTTGCAGGTATTGCACATAATTCAAATGTATCTATAGCGGTGAAATTATTTGCTGATTTAGCGTTAGCGACTTCATTTTTAGGTGTAAGCCTAGGTTTATTTGATTTTTTTGCTGATGCATTTAAACAAGGAGATAACAACCAAGGCCGTGTTATAACAGCGCTTATTACATTTATACCGCCTTTAGGATTTGCTCTTTTTTACCCGCAAGGCTTTATAATGGCCCTTGGCTATGCCGCCATAGCTTTAGTTGTACTGGCTGTATTTTTACCTGTTGCTATGGTTTATAAACAACGTGCCTCAACTAGTTCCGACACTGGTTATAAAGTACGCAGTGGTCGTACAGGGCTATTGATTGCAGCGTTATGTGGTGTGCTAATAATTACTGCGCAATTTATGCAAATGAGTGGATTTATACCTGCAATTGGTTAAAGCTTGCTTTTGTAACACCAAAATTTAGTTAATAAAAAACCGCACACCATGATTAATGGAGTGCGGTTTTTTTATATTATCTACGTTTATTTACAAACGTCAGCAACTGCATTTGCAAAGTAATCAAGGTTTGCTTTGCTAACACCGGCTACGTTGACACGACTTGAGCCAACAATGTATATGCCGTACTCTTTTTGTAATCGCTCAATTTGCTCTTTATTAATACCCAAGAACGAAAACATACCGTGTTGACGTTCAATAAATGAAAAGTCTTGCGCTATGTCTTTTGATGCTAAGCTTTCTTTAATTAAACTACGAAGGCCATTAATACGCGTACGCATTTCATCAAGTTCAGCATGCCACATTTGCGTAAGTTCTGTACTGCTTAAAATAGTGTTAACAATATCAGCACCATGTGCCGGAGGCATTGAATAAATGCTACGTACCACACTTAACATTACTGAGTTTGACACATCAGCTGTCGCACTGTCTTTTGCAATTAATGAACATGCACCGATACGCTCACGATATAAACCAAAGTTTTTAGAGCAAGATGAGCAAATAATTAACTCTTCAACGGCATCAGCTAAAATACGAAGTCCGCGCGCATCTTCTTCTAGTGAAGAGCCAAAGCCTTGGTAAGCTATATCCACTAATGGTGTAAAGCCAACTTCTTTAGCAAGCTCTGCTACTGTGTTCCACTGAGCTTCGTTTAAATCCATTCCACTTGGGTTATGACAGCATGCGTGTAATAGCACTACATCACCCTTTGGTACTTGCTTAAGGGTATTGATCATCTCATCAAACAGCAGGTCTTTATTTTCGTAGTCGTAGTACGGGTATTCTTTTACGGTTAAACCCGCAGCTTCAAATAAACTAATATGGTTTGCCCAAGTAGGTGTAGTAACCCATACAGTTGCATCTGTATTACAACGCTTAATAAACTCAGCAGCAACACGAAGCGCACCTGTACCACCTGGTGCTTGTGCTGTACGCACGCGATTTGCTAATAATGCTTGGTGCTCACCAAGTAATAGCTGTTCCATTTTTTGACAGTAGTCTAAGTTACCTGCTAAGCCAATATAAGATTTGCTTGTTTCATTTTCTAAGCGAAATGCTTCTGCTTTCTTCACTGCGTTTAATACAGGTGTATTGCCGTGCTCATCTTTATAAACACCCACACCTAAATCAATTTTATTAGGGTTTGTATCTTTTTTATAGGCCGCCATAAGGCCAAGAATAGGATCGGTTGGTAATGGTTTTAATACTGAGAACATGGGCTATCTCTTATCTATATTTATGGGTTAGCAATTAAGCTTAGCTTAACATAAAAGCACATCACGTTGACTAGTGTTATTTACACGAGTGAGTGAGGAATTTTAATACAACACGCAATTAAAATGGCCAAAACTTTGTCATCAAAAAAGTCATTATCAAATGCTTCAGCATCAATAATACCTACACACTCATTTTGGGCATTAAATAAAGGCAAACATACTTCAGATTTAACTTTAGGGTCACAGGTATAATACTCTCCACCTTGTGCTAAATACTTCTCTACATTATTAATAATGCGACCTTTTTGTGATAACGCCACTTGAACATTATTGCTTCCTGCAGCAAAGTCCTCTGTAAGCGGAAATAGAGGGCGGCTAGGTACACCATGATAAGCAAGCTTTAAAAGTTGCTTACCTTCGTCAGTGTCTGTTGATTGATAAATACCATACCAGTCAACACCCGTTTGCGCGTGTACATAGTTAACAATACTTTGCAGCTGTGCAAGCTTGGTATTGCTATCTTTATTTATAAAATCAGCAAGGTTAAAAGGCTCATCTTGCAAGTAACCAAATAAGCTACACGCCCCGCCTTCACCTAATTCAGGTATTTGATACTGCCAACGCGTTTCTGGTAAAGATGTATGCGCTAGATAGTGCTCAAGCTTTTCAAGCTCGGCTGAAATTAAGGTTGCATTAACGCGCAAATGCGCTTGCGTTAAATAAGAAGAAATCATTTGGCCATCCATACATCTAAGTTGCCAGAAATGATAGCATGGATATTTTCACAGAGCTAGATCAACTTATAGGACATTTCAACTTGGTTACCACTGGCGTTATATGTAACTTTTTCTGCAATTTCTTCAAGCAGTGAAAGACCTCGCCCAAATTCATTATTGCCACTCATTTCATCATTTGATTGGCTACTGAATCCCCTTCCCGAATCACAAATGATAAAATACAAACTGAGTGTTTCTGGGCAGTAGCGTATATCAATAATGATCATGGCATCTTTTAACTCATTTATGGCTTTCTCACGCATTTCATAAAACTTAAAAAAACCGTCTTCTTGCAGCTTTATTGCGGAGTCTAATCCTAAAACACCATGATCAAGTGAATTATTGTAAGCTTCAGAAAGGAGTAAAAAAATGTTTGAGCGATGATCATTTAATCCCTCAATACGACTAAGAATATTGACAATATCGTAGACAGGATCGGTTTGCTTAATTTGCTTTGAATTAAGGCTTAATGACAAATTGAAGGCAAGCGTTGAAAAAGGCTCTCTCGGCTTTTCTTCCACCTGCAAAGGCAAACAGTTAAGCAAGACAATGCTTACATCATCTTGCTGTTGTAAGCCCTGCGCAAAATCACTCACATCAGCAATTATATCTTCACAAGAGATCATGGGCTTACTTTTTAATGATGCTATAAAGCGTTCTTCAGCAAAAAACTCGTCCTGCTTATTAGTGGTTTCTGTTATGCCGTCGGTAGCAAAAACTAAACGTGTATCACTATTTACTTCAAAATGTATTAAATCGTACTCAAATTCATGTTTGTCTAATATACCCAATGCCATGTGTTGAGATTCTAATGTCTTTTTTATATTACCTTCAGTATCGATCAAATATGCATCGGGTAAGCCACCAAGCCACGCTGATATACTTTTTCCTGACGCACTGAGCTCCACAATGGTAGCCGCGCAAAACATATGCCCCGGTAACAGGTTGTAAAGAAGTGTATTTAGCTCAAAGGCAATATCATTAACGGCCTTACCTTTATTTACCATTGTATAAAATGCGCGAGAGACAGGTAGCGCACCTATAGCAGCTGCCAAGCCATGCCCAGTAAAGTCACCCAGCATGCAATACAAGTTACCAATGGGACTTTGTGCAACTAAAAACATGTCACCATTAAACATGGATGCTGGCGATAAATTAAAATCTAGATGTTGCTTAAAATCATCTTGATATTCGAGTGAATTATTAAATATGTGTTCCACTATTTCGTGTTCACGTTCAATTTGATTGTGGTGATACTCGAGTAGTTTTTTTTGTTGGTTGGCTTTTTTGCTTAGCTCACGAGTTCTTCTATGAGCTTTAATTTTTGCGTGAAGAATAACTTTATCAAATGGCTTGTGTATAAAGTCATCCCCGCCGACTTCTAAACATTTTTCAAAACTTGCTTTGTCGTCTAACGAAGTAATAAAAATAATAGGTAAATAAACTTCACTGTATTTATTTTTTATTATTTTGGCTGTCTCAAAACCATCCATAACCGGCATTATTACATCGAGTAACACAATGTCTATGGCTTTATGCTCAAGGACTTTAATTGCTTCTTGGCCGTTGAAGGCCATCGATACTTGATAACCTTCATCTTTGAGCATTTGACTTAATAAAATACGGTTTAATGCCTGATCATCGACAATAAGAACGTGTGCTGCCATTAGCTAATATCAAATTTCTTATCGAAGCGCGATATTTGTAATATTTTTTTCAGCTGTGGCTGGCAATTAGTGATTTCAAACACAGTCACTTTATCTTCTAATGTTTTTTTCATATTTAAAAGCATGCCTAGTGCAGAACTATCCATATAGTCAGTTTCTCTTAAATCTACAATCACTTTGTTAGTGCTACTGTCTATCTGAGCATAGGCTTGGCGAAAAGACTGCACTAAATTAAAGTCAAACTTTCCCTTTATTTGTATTGTTAGCGCTTTTCCATCGGCTGATGTACGGGTAGTTAAATTCATCGATTTCTCCGTTAAATGTATCTTTGACTAAATATAACCTGTTAAAAGTATTTAGCAAAAAGAAAAACACACAACAGCAAATTTGCTATCATTTACGCCATTACTTAATACATTTTGACTGAATAAGGTAAACCATGACAGATAGTCACTTAGTATATTCAACAAGCACTGGACGTATTGACCAGCCAAAACCAGAAAAAGAGCTTGATATTAAGCTTTTCAAAGATGGTTTTGTTCGTATTGAGCGTCAAACAAAAGGTCGCAAAGGTAAAGGCGTAATGCTTGTTGTTGGCATAGACCCAAAAGAGCATGACTTAAAAAAGTTAGCTAAAACAATAAAAAGTAAAATGGGCCAAGGTGGCGCTGTAAAAGAAGGCGTTATAGAAGTCCAAGGCGATGACCGAGATAAGTTAAAAGCAATTTTAGAGGGCTTGAAGTTTAAAGTGAAAATTGCGGGTGGTTAACCCGCAATTATAAAGCTACATTACTTTTTTAAATGGTACTTCACCCAGCTTTAAATATAAGTCTGGTAAATCAGACTCAGGGATTGGCCGGCTGTAATAGTACCCTTGCACTATAAAACAGTTGTTGTTTTGTAAAAACTCAACTTGATCTATGGTTTCTACCCCTTCAGCAACCACATCTAAATTAAGCTTTTGAGCCATTGCTATAATAGCGGCAGTAATCTCCATGTCATTGCTATCTTCTGGGATATCTTGCACAAATGAACGATCTATTTTGAGTATATCTACCGGGAAGCGTTTTAAATAACTAAGCGAAGAATACCCCGTTCCAAAATCATCAATTGAGATAGAAATACCTAGTGCTTTTAGCTCATGAAGTTGAGCAATAGCAGCCTCTACGTTCCCCATCAACATGCTTTCAGTTAACTCTAAATGTAATCGTTTAGCCGATACGCCCGATGTAATAATCATCTTACTTAGGGTCGGCACAAGATTCGAATCTTTAAATTGGCGAGCAGATAAGTTAATCGATACGTTATTTTCACGGTTTTGCTCTGTTAATCTCACAACGAAATCACATGACTCCTGTAATACCCACTCACCTAATTCAACAATAAGTCCTGTCGCCTCAGCTATAGGAATAAACTTATCTGGCGGTATTAAACCTTCTGTTGGGTGGAACCATCTCAATAATGACTCGTATCCTACAACCTTTTGAGTACGGCTATCTATCTGCGGCTGATAATAAACCACAAACTGATCTTCTTTTAACGCAATACGCAGCTCGTTTTCAATAAATAATCGCTCATTTGCGGCTGCATTTAGCTCTTGGCTGTAAAAGTGGAACGTATTACGCCCTTTCTCTTTGGCCTCATACATTGCTAAATCCGCGTGCTTTAATAATTGATCTTCTTCGAGGCTGTCATATGGCGCCATAGTAATACCAATACTCGCGCTTATAATTACCTCGTTATTTCCTAGCATAATAGGCATATTAAGCGTTTGTTGGATTGTATTTGCCACATCGGTTGCGTGTTCTTGGCTTTCAATTCCACTAAGTAATACTGCAAACTCATCGCCGCCTAAACGTGCAATCGTATCTTCCGATCTTAGGCGTTTCTTCAGTCTATTCGCGACCTGTATTAATAATTGATCGCCTGCGTCATGTCCAAGGGTGTCATTAATTCGCTTAAATTCATCTAAATCAAAGTAAAAAAGTGAAAATGCATAATGACCGCGTTCTGCAAGCGCAAGAGATTTGCGCAACTGCATTCTGAAGAAGGTTCTGTTTGCTAAACCTGTTAGCGTGTCAAAATAAGCGAGCTGTTCCATTTTGCGCTGGCTTTCTTTAACAAACGAGATATCTTGTGCGGAAGCAACATAACTTGTGATATTACCGCCTTCCTCTCGTATCGGTGAAACGCTCAATGAAACCCAAATAGGCTGTTTATCTTTGCTTTCAATTAACGTATCACCGCGCCAATAGTTACGACTACGTAGGTCTATATCAATATCTTCGACCAAAATAGCCATATCAGACGCAATAATGTTTAAAAGTGGCGCTCGAGTGAAATGACTTTCTGGATAACCTGTCATCTCTAACATTTTGGGGTTAACGTATTCGATAACAAAGTTTTCGTCAGTTATAACAACACCTGTGCCAGAGAAAGCGACGGCTTTTGATAATCGATTAGCTGCTTTTTCGGCTATTTCTTTTTCAGTTATTCGCTGGTTAAGTCCATCTATTAATTTACGAATTTCAACCGTCATATCTTTGAACGAACCGTTAAGCGTACCAATTTCGTCTTTGTTCTCTTCTGGAAATTGAGTATCTAGTTTGCCCTGACCAAAGCTCGATACCGCATAAACAAGTGAATGTAATCGGCGTAAAACAAGATGTTGCAAGGCTTGATGCAATAACAAGGCAACTAAAATAGCGTAAAGAATAAAAAGCCCAAAAAACTTAAGCTTCAAATCTTGCAGAGCAGACAATGTAGAAGAACGCTTTTTATAAACCCCTATGTACCAATCTAGCTGATCAATTTTTTGAATATTGATTAAGTGCGCCTCGTCATTTTGTAAAAAAGAACTTGCATATTCTGGAAGCTTTGTCGCAATTGCCTCACTAATAATTGACTTGAGCTGAGGGTTTACAAACTCGTCAATAGCCACTTTTTTATTATTTTTTCCGTATTCAGCAAGTAATGAAGTACTCAAATCTGGGTGGGCTAATAATTGGCCTTTACTATCAAAAACAAGTAAGTTTTTTTCTTTGTCTCCTATAGGTAGAAAAGACACGAGTTTATTAAGCGTAATATCACTGCCTGTAACCCCTACAAATTCATTGTTAGAATAAATAGGGACCAGTAAACTGATCACCCAATCATGCCATACCCTATCGTAGTAAACCTTTGACCATTCAGGTTCTACAGAGTTGCCTAAACTTTCGCGAACATACTTATAAGTTGAACCACCGCTTACTCGAAAATCAGCAGGAGCATTTAACGCCCAATTAGGTGGCGATATTCTGATAAAGTCATCATTGGTTATAAGGTAAAAATTGTAGAAGTCATAAACTAATGTTGGTGAGATAACATCCCATAGTGCTTCAGAGTTATTAAATAACTGTTTGTAAAAAGGTGTGAACTTTTCTTGTGGTAAAAACGCGGCAGATAAACCATCCGATGAAGCGCTTCGAATAGTGCCATCACTATTAAACTGTAATTGTGCTTTACTGTTTAGATCAATTGGGGAGTTTTTTTGAAATAACTGCTCATTAACTATGTTGTTAGCTTGCTTAGCAATGTTAACTTTTGTTTCTATTCGTTCTTTAAATTGCCTTACTAATAAATCGGTCGAGCTTTTTAGTACTTCGTGCTCTTCAAAAACCAGCTGCTTTTCCTCAGATTTAAGCATAAAAAAGGCAGCACAAACACCCGCAATTAAACAAATTGAGGATATGAGTAACGACAATTTCACACTTAAAGAGTTTATTCCAAAACGCGATGGAGGGCGTCTATATAGCACAAGCCAACCTTAATTATTAATAGTTGTTATTATTTAGCTGTTAATGAAATATACCA
The DNA here is from genome assembly GCF_023161925.1 of Pseudoalteromonas sp. 2CM32C. Lineage (NCBI taxonomy): Bacteria > Pseudomonadati > Pseudomonadota > Gammaproteobacteria > Alteromonadales > Pseudoalteromonadaceae > Pseudoalteromonas > Pseudoalteromonas sp. 2CM32C. The sequence continues at coordinate 114,849 of NZ_JALNTI010000001.1, forward strand.
GATTCAAATTCATTATTATAAATTTTTTGTAAACTTTATAAAAAAATTACAAAAGTTGAAATAATCAATACTTAAGCACTATCTTAGTAAAGTATGTTATTGACATTACCCCTAACTCTCCATACATTAACTGCATGAACATATTTTATTCTCGCATTATTTTTTCTTTTTTTAGCTTCTTCATATAAAAGAGGCTGGCCTGTTTGTGAGATAAATCAATCGAATAGTAAAGCCTCCCAACCGGGAGGCTTTTTTGTATATGCTGCATTTACGCAGATGACTTTTGGAATGAGGAACCCCAAAATGACCAACGATGTATTAAACACATTAAGACATGATATAAATGAAATAGACTCTGACTTACTCGTACTCCTAGCTAAACGGCGCCGTATTAGTCATGGTGTTGTTGAATATAAAATTGCAAATAACAAGCCTATTCGTGATGAAGCCCGTGAACTAGCACTACTAGAAAAATTAATTGGTTATGGCAAGTCACTTGGCTTAGATGCGTATTATGTAAACAATGTTTTTCAAACAATCCTAGAAGACTCCGTATTACACCAGCAAGCAATGCTGCAAAAAAACCTAAACCCTGATGCATTAAGCGAAACACACCGTGTTACTTATTTAGGTGGGCAAGGCTCATATAGCCAACTTGCTTGCCATAAGTACTTTAGCCGTCGCCCCGGCAAACTCGTTGAAATTGGATGTTCATCGTTTGAAGAAATCACCTCCAAGGTAGAAAGCGGGCAAGCAGACTTTGGATTACTTCCTATTGAAAATACCAGCTCAGGCAGTATTAACGAAGTATTTGATTTACTACAACACGCACAAGTATCTATTGTTGGTGAAGTGACACACAGTGTTGAGCATTGCTTATTAGCTAAACCTGATACACAACTTGAACAGCTCACAAAAGTATTTGCTCATCCACAACCCTTCGCGCAATGTAGCCGCTTTTTACAAGGGTTAGGGGATTTGCAACATGAAACATGTGACTCAACATCTTCAGCGCTTCAATCTGCGCTCAGTACACCAAATAGTGCTGCAATTGGCTCAGCTCAAGCTGGTAAAAATGTAGGCCTTGAAGTTATTAAATCAAACTTAGCTAATCAAAGCGAAAACCACAGCCGCTTTATAGTCGTAGCGCGTAAGCCTTTGCATGTGTCGAATCAAATACCAACGAAGACCAGCTTGATCATGTCGACCAAACAACAAGCCGGCTCACTTGCTGATGCACTGATGATTTTCAAGCAACACAAAATAAACTTGGTAAAACTGGAATCACGCCCTACCCCAGGCAACCCATGGGAAGAAGTGTTTTATGTTGATTTAGAAGCAAACTTGGCTGATACCCAAGTAAAAGAAGCGCTAGAGGAACTTAAGGAACATACCCAATATGTGCGCATATTAGGTTGCTACCAAAGTGAAACATTACAAGCTGTTAGTGTGAATACTTAAATATAGGCTATTCAAAAGGGGGCACTAAATGTGCCCCCTTTACATTTATTTGAATGTAAAGCTAGTCGAGCACTTTAGCGTCATTCGCTTTATTAAGTAAACTGCGGCTTTGTGTTAAAAAATGCGCAGTTGAGTCTGAAAAATATGATTTAGCATCTGCAAATGCCTCCATTAAGGCTGCTTTATCACCTACCCTAAGCTTTTCAAGCGTTTGTGCAAAGGTATCTTGGTATTGAGCCAACAAACTTTCAACGTCATCAAACTGAGCCAACATTATATCGGAATAAAGCTCAGGTGATTGCGCAAACAAACGCCCTACCATCATTAGCTCTAATTGATATATCGGCGAAGAACAACTTCGTAACTCTGCTAAAGTATGGCTTTGCTTTGCTAAAAACTGCCCATAAACAAACGTTGTTAAATGTCGCATTACCTGAATTATTTGCATGGCTTCATCGTGTTTTTTAGCATCTAACTCTACAAGCTGACACCCCCACACTTGTAACTGCTCTAATAGCCCTTTTGCCGCTTTATGTTCTCTGCCCTCACATACAACTACCGTTTGTTTTACCCAATGTGAAATATCAGGCCCAAACATAGGGTGTAAACCAACAACTGGACCACTATGAGCTGCTTTTAATGCTTTGATTGGCGATTGTTTTACTGATGTAATATCTACGAGCAAACAATCATCATCTAGTTTTGGTAGTTTAGCAACTACAGACTCTAAAGCATTAATAGGTACACTGATCATTACCAGTTTTGCACCGGTTAAAATGCTTTGGGCATCATCTTGCTGCTCTTTATCTAATATTTTGACGTCATAACCTGAGCGCATAAATTGTTGAGCAAATAACTGCCCCATAGCCCCTTGGCCGCCCACAATAACAATAGGTGAAAGTGATGGCGCTGCACACGCTAATTTAGCCTGTTGGTTTTGATATGCTTCACGCATCATCCGTCTGAGAATATCTTCAACTAGATCAGGACTTACATTTTGATTAATTGCTTCTTGGCGCCTAGCCGCTAGTAATTCAGCTTCACGCTCTGGTGCATGTAAAGGCGCACCTGTTTGCTGTTTGATTTCACCAATTTTTTGGGTAATACCATTACGTTTAGCTAGTAAGGCAACAAGCTGCGCATCGCATTCATCTATACCTTGTCTTAGTTGGGCCAAATCACTTATATTTGCCACGTCCAATCCCACCTTGAAAAAATCATATTTCGTAAATCTATATTTACATAAAAGTAAACTAATCAATACGATAAATACTAACAGGATACGTTAGACGTTAAAAGGGCTGATCACATATAGCAAGGTTAAAACCAACGGTGAATTTATGTTATCAGTTAGATTATGGACAAAATCTTAAAAGCTTTTGTAGGGAATGATCAATGAGTCTTCAGTTTTTTAGTAGTGAGCTAAATATCGATAACCTCATAGCGTAGGAACAGTAAAACGTTTTAAACCTAAGCTGCAGTAAATAAAAAAGAGAAACGTTCTTTGTGCCAATTTATTTCAAATATGTAATATTGCCTGCGCCACTCAACATTACAATAAAAAACCTACACCGCTTAAAAACGAAAACGGGTTGCAATCCGAAGACTGCAACCCGTTTTTTGCGTTGATAAACAGCGCGTATTAGTTAAGTTTTTCTCTAATACGTGCAGATTTACCAGAACGCTCACGTAAGTAGTAAAGCTTAGCACGGCGAACTGCACCGCGACGCTTAACTGTTACGCTATCGATAAGAGGGCTGTGCGTTTGGAATACACGCTCAACACCTTCACCGTTCGAGATTTTACGAACTGTGAATGCTGAGTGAAGACCACGATTACGCTTAGCGATTACAACACCTTCAAAGGCCTGTAGACGCTCTTTAGCACCTTCTTTTACTTTTACCTGTACAACCACTGTATCACCAGGGCCAAATGCAGGTACGTCTGTTTTAAGCTGCTCTTCTTCAAGCGCTTTAATAATATTTTGGTTTACTTTTGCCATTATGTTTCTCACTTTCCTAGGTGTAACTGTCTTCTAGCCACAAGCTTTTTGGTACTCTTGCTGAAATTCTGCGAGTAATACCGCTTGCTCCTCAGTCAGAGCTAGGTTATGCAACAAGTCAGGACGTCGTATCCAAGTTCTGCCTAATGACTGCTTAAGCCGCCACCTTGCTATCGCTTGGTGATTACCACTGAGTAATACAGCAGGAACTTGTTTGTCGTCCAATGTTTCTGGTCGTGTGTAGTGAGGGCAATCTAGCAAGCCATCCGAAAATGAATCTTGCTCTGCTGATTGGTTATGACCTAACACGCCAGGCACCAATCGCGCTACTGCGTCAATTAATGTCATGGCAGGTAGTTCACCACCACTCAAAATAAAATCACCAATTGACCATTCTTCGTCAACGTATGACTCTATTATTCTCTCATCTATACCTTCATATCGACCGGCAATCAAAATCAGTTTTTCAGAGTTAGCGAGTTCGCTAGCCCCTTGCTGATCAAGTTTGCGCCCTTGTGGGGACATATAAATTACTTTAGCACCATCACCTGCCGCTTTTTTAGCGTCAAGAATAGCTTTTTCCAATGGTTTAACCATCATTAACATACCTGGTCCGCCCCCGTAAGGACGATCATCTACAGTTCTGTGCTTATCTAAAGCATAGTCACGTGGATTCCAGCAGTTAAAATTAATTAACCCATTTTTTACTGCGCGACCAGTAACCCCTTGTTGGGTAATTGCGTCAAACATGTCCGGGAAAAGGCTTATCACCCCAACCCACAATGAACTAGTTTGAGTCATTAAAACCCAGGATCCCAGTCTACGGTAATTTCTTTTACGTCGTATTTAACATCTTTGATAACTGAATCAGTTAAAAAAGGTATTAAACGCTCCGATTGACCAAATGCATCTTTACTGTTTGCTTTCACAACCAGTACATCATTTGACCCTGTCTCCATCAAGTCATCAACAGTGCCTAAGTTATAACCTTTATCAGTTACAACCGACATGCCAATGAGATCTCGCCAATAGAACTCACCTTGCGGTAGTTCTGGTAATTGCGTTGCATCCATTGAGATTTCTGCATGGGTATAAGCCATTGCTTCGTCTCGATCGTTTACTTGCGCAAATTTAGCGATAAAGCCTTTGTTGTGGCGACGCCAGTCGACCACTTCTAAGGACTGCCATTTACCTTGTTGCCCTATCAACCACGGGCTGAAATCGAAGATCCCTGCGGGATCATCAGTAAATGAATGTACCTTAAGCCAGCCCTTTATACCATAAGGGGCGCCGAGCTTTCCTACGACAATTATTGATGAGGTGTTCTCTTGACTCATGGTTACACTTACGCCTATTAAGCCGCTTTACGAGCGTCTTTAACTAATTTAGCTACACGATCTGAAAGACCTGCGCCTTGACCTACCCAGTGATCTACACGAGATAAATCTAAGCGAAGTTTTTCTTCCTGACCCGAAGCGATTGGGTTAAAGAAACCAACTTTCTCGATGAAGCGACCGTCACGCGAGAAACGGCTATCCGCAACCACAATTTGATAGAAAGGGCGTTTTTTAGCGCCACCACGTTGCAAACGAATAGTTACCATACCGTCCTCTAAATAGATTGACTGTTTTCATTAATAAGATTTACTCCCCAGTATGGGGAGCCGGTGAATTGTACGAGTTTTTAGCAATAACGCAAGTAAGAAGTGAAGCAAAAAGCCAGTTTAGTAGGTTAAACCGTGATCTAGGCTAAAAATTAGAGTTAATGCAGTACCGAGTGCATAAATTATTCAACAAAAAAGGAGCAATTTGCTCCTTTTTTGTATGCGTTGTGATTAATTTAAGTGCAACGCTTACTAAAAATCTAAAATTTTGGACCGCCGCCGCCCATCATGCCCGGTGGCAACATGCCTTTCATACCGCGCATCATTTTTTGCATCCCGCCTTTGCCTTTCATTTTTTTCATCATTTTTTGCATCTGCGTAAATTGTTTAAGCAACTTATTGATCTCTTGTACCTGTGTACCAGAACCTGCTGCAATACGTTTTTTACGCGACCCTTTAATGATTTCTGGACGAGCTCGCTCCTGTTTTGTCATAGAGCTGATGATAGCCTCCATTTGAATGAAGGTTTTATCACCCATCTGACCTTTTACCGCGTCAGGTAAATTAGACATACCAGGAAGTTTATCAAGCATCGACATCATGCCGCCCATATTTTTCATTTGCTTTAACTGGTCAGCAAAGTCATCCAGCGTAAAGCCTGCGCCTTTAAATACTTTTTCGGCAACTTTGGCAGCTTGCTCTTTATCCACTTTCATTTCGACTTCTTCGATTAATGAAAGTACATCACCCATGCCTAAAATTCGCGATGCTATTCGGTCAGGGTGGAAAGGTTCAAGTGCGTCTGTACGTTCACCCACACCCATAAACTTAATGGGTTTACCTGTAATATGACGAATAGATAAAGCAGCACCGCCTCGGGCGTCACCATCTGTTTTAGTTAATATCACACCAGTAAGTGGCAGAGCTTCGTCAAATGCTTTTGCAGTATTTGCCGCATCTTGACCCGTCATAGCATCAACAACAAATAATGTTTCAATTGGGTTGATAGCTGAATGAAGATCTTTAATTTCATCCATCATGTCGCTATCCACATGCAAGCGACCCGCTGTATCAACTAATACAACATCAATAAATTTCTTTTTAGCGTGTGTAATAGCCGCAGTAGCAATATCAACAGGCTTTTGTGAAATATCACTTGGAAAGAAATCTACATCAACTTCTGTGGCTAACGTTTCAAGTTGTTTTATTGCTGCAGGACGATAAACATCGGCACTAACAACAAGCACTGATTTTTTCTTGCGCTCTTTTAAAAACTTAGCAAGTTTACCAACACTGGTCGTTTTACCGGCACCTTGCAAACCAGCCATCATAACAACTGCTGGCGGTTGTGCGTTTAAGCTCAGCTCTTCGTTTGCTTCGCCCATCGCTTTTTCAAGCTCTTCACGCACAATTTTTACAAACACTTGCCCAGGCGTTAAGCTTTTAGTTACCTCAACACCCACTGCACGTTCTTTAACTTGCTTTACAAAATCGCGAACAACTGGCAAAGCCACATCGGCTTCCAAAAAGGCCATGCGCACTTCGCGAAGAGTATCTTTAATGTTGTCTTCTGTTAGGCGGCCACGGCCACTGATATTTTTTAAGGTTTTACCTAATCGTTCTTGGAGATTCTCAAACATGTATCGGTTCCGATAAAACGTTATACCAATTTAATTACCCAGCCGATTTAGCTACTAGCTCGACTAATGACATTGATATTATTAAATTTGAATTAAAAACAGTATACCGTAAATAGTGGTGGACAATACAGTGTTCAAGTGCAGTGAATTAAGTTTCTTTTTTAAGGTCTATTCATTTGCGTTGCTATAAAATACAATACGTTTGTACTTGCAAGGATTTTTTGACTCAAATTAAGTGGCCCAAGCAAAATGCTGATCATCAGTTTAACTATTATCACCAGTTTATTTTATGTGCTAGCAACGTCACACGTGCTTTCACGGCTTTTTCATAAACAAGGCCCAAACCAAAAAGTAACTGTTATCTTGAGTACCGTCGCTATATTGGCGCATATGTTGTTATTGGTGAACTCGGTGTTTCGTTCTGACGGTCAAGATCTAAGCATTGTAAATGTCGCACTGCTAACCTGTTGGGTTATTGTTGTGTCTGTAACAGCTGTCTCCTTAAAATTTCCAGCCACTTTATTATTGCCCGTAGTGTATGGCTTTGCAGCGCTTTTATCTGTTGCAAGCTTATTTATACCCCATCATATATTGCTGCAAAGTATAGATGTTGAGCTTGGTTTGGTTGCCCATATATCACTTTCCCTACTCGCTTACTGTATCTTAATTATTGCAACCTTATACGGCGTGCAATTTTACTTTATAGATAAACGCCTTAAGCGCAAAGACCTCGCCATTGTGCATAGCCATTTACCTCCGTTGATGGTTGTTGAGCGCCAGCTTTATCAACTGCTTAATCTTGGTACTGCGCTGCTTACAATTGCACTCGTGTGCGGATTTGTATTTCTCGATGGCATGTTTGCCAAAGAGTTTATCCATAAAACCATACTTTCGTTGGTGGCATGGGCTATTTTTGTTGTAGTCGCCCTTGGCCATATTAAACAAGGTTGGCGTGGTAAACCTGTGGTAATTACCATCATGGTTGCAGCATTTGTCCTCACATTAGCTTATTTTGGCAGCCGTTTTGTACAAGAAGTCGTACTAAACAAGTTTTAACTTGACTCTAGTTGCTCACTCTAGCTTAATACGCATTGATTTATAAAAAAAGGATCCATCGTTGGACGACATATCGACAAGTACCCTGTTTATCACATTAGGATTATTGGTACTTTTTTCTGCTTATTTTTCTGGTTCTGAAACTGGGATTATGTCAATCAATCGTATACGCCTGCGACATCTTGCAAAGCAAGATCACCGTGCAGCTAAACGAGTCAGTAAATTACTTAGCCGTCCCGATAGGCTTATTGGCCTCATTTTAATTGGTAACAACCTAGTAAATATAGCCGCAGCTCAAGTTGCCACTATTATAGGTATCCGCCTATACGGTGATTTAGGTATCGCAATAGCAACAGGTGTACTTACCTTGGTAGTGCTTATATTTGCTGAAGTTACGCCTAAAACACTCGCAGCCCTTTACCCCGAAAAAGTAGCCTTTCCAAGCTCAGTGATACTCAAAGGCTTGCTGAAAATCATGTTTCCGTTTGTTGTAGTTGTTAACTGGCTAACTAACGGCATATTACGTTTATTTGGTATTAGTGCAGCTCAAATCGATGAGCACAGCATGAGCAAAGAAGAATTAAAAACAGTCGTGAACGAATCAGGTGCTTTATTACCTGCTCGTCACCAAAGCATGCTGACTTCTATCTTAGATCTAGAACAAGTTACTGTTGAAGATATTATGATTCCACGTAACGAAATTGTGGCGATTGATATAAACGACGATTGGAAAGTAATTAGCCGCCAGCTAACACATGCGCAACATACACGTGTTTTGTTGTATCGCGATAATATTGATGATGCTGTCGGTTTTATTCACTCACGTGATGCGCTGCGACTTTTAACAAAAGAGCAATTTGACAAACCGTCACTATTGCGTGCAGTTCGCGAAATTTACTTTATCCCCGAAGGCACATCGTTAAATACACAACTATTTAAGTTTCAACAATCAAAAGAGCGAATTGGTATAGTTGTTGATGAATACGGCGATATTCAAGGACTAGTAACCCTTGAAGACATTTTAGAAGAGGTGGTGGGGGATTTCACGACCACTCAAACACGTACGCCAAGTGAAGAAGTGACAACACAACCTGATGGTTCGTTTATTGTAGATGGTGGCGCAAACGTCCGTGACTTAAATAAAGAAATGGAATGGGACTTTCCTCTTGATGGCCCTAAAACATTAAGCGGCTTAATTGTTGAATATTTAGAAGATATTCCTGACGCAAATATCAGTTTACGTATTGCGGGATACCCATTAGAAGTACTCGAAGTAAAAGAAAACATGATTAAACAGGTTAAAATACAACCTAAAAAACGTACTCGTCAATAACAAATAAGGAGCCATAAGGCTCCTTATTCACGCTGTTGTGCGATTATGTAAATAACCGCTCTAACCAGCCTTTATCGAGCTCATCTTCACATCGCTTTAATTGCGTGCCATAACGACTTGCTCTATTTTTTACTTTGTTGGCTACGCTCATTAACCATTTTTTCTTCTTATATGTGCCACGTTTATATCCGCCCCAGCCTTCATGATAATTAAGATATTGAGCGTAAGCATCCCATTTTGAAATGCCGTTTACTTTATGCGTTTTATAAACAAACCACGCCATAAAGTCGATTGCATCATCAAAGTCATCCCTATCTGCCCCGCTGTTACCTGTTTCACGAACGTAATCAGCCCAAGTAGGCGTTTTAGCTTGTGAATAACCGTAGGCTGAGCTTGCTCTACCTGTTGGTATAATCCATAAAAAATATTCCATAGGCGGAGCTGCATCGTGCTTAAACGAACTTTCTTGATACATCATGCTCATGAGTACATGTTTAGGAGAGCCCCACTTGTCTTGCGCGTCTTTTGCATCAAAATACCAGTCAGGCTTTTCTTCAAAAATTTTACAAAGATCATTTGGCTGTTTAGGTGGCGCTGTAGCACACCCGGCAAGGGTAAAAGCGAGAGTGAGAGATAAAATAAGTGCTTTTTTGTTCATTTTTTGTGTTCTCACTGAACTTTTATAAAAAGTGTTGGTCGTAATAATTAATGCAGCTGTATAGCATTGTTTCATCCCTGAATATTATTTACGCAGCCATATTAGGCTGCGTTTTTTTGCGTGCATGTTGGGTATCAGTTTTTATGAAAATACTCATCTAAAAACGCTGTAAACGACTGCGCATCTGCATTTTCTATATTACGCTGCGCTTCATTTGACTGCTCAACTTGCTGCTCGAGCCACGGCTTTAAAAACTCACTGTAATCTGTGTCTATGTGGCTTTGCTTATACTGGTTTGCTAAGTCTAAGGCAAAGTGACCATTGTCTAAACCTGACTCTTTTAGTTTTGCTACATATCGTCCAGAGTAAGTAAGCGAAGGATCATTAACCCACGTGCTCATTCGCTCAATTGTTTCAGAGTAATAACTTACGCCGTAAGCTTTATCCATCCACTTTGCAACATCAGTCAATTGAGCAAATATTTGATTCCCCCAAGATTGCAGGCTACGCGGAGTATTATTATCGTTGAGCATCAACCCTTGCTCTCTCCCCTGATTTACAACCGCATCTAAATTTTCAGTACTGCGAGCCTGTTCTTTCCAATCCATGTTTGGTGAATCTTTTAATAAGCAATACGTTAAAAATACATCTAAAAAGTGAATTTGCTCTATATCGATACCCACTTCACTAAATGGGTTTACGTCTAATGCACGAATTTCAACATATTCTATACCCGCTCTCAATAGTGCATCTGTTGGCGTCTCACCACTGTTCGCATTACGTTTAGGGCGAATTGGCGAATAAAATTCATTTTCTATTTGCAGAATATTTTTATTTAACTGTTTTGGCTGTTCGCTAGTATAGTCGTCAATGTCGCTGTATATATCTGATGGCGTATTGATGGCCTTTTTCAAACCAGCAACATATTCATCAAGCGAGTTATACATGACACGCAAGGACGATTGTGCGCTGTTTGTGTAACCTAAGTTACCTAAACGCAGTGCAGTGCCGACCTCTAAGTACAAGGTACCTTTACCTAACTTTTTAAAAGGTAAATCTGTTTTACGACCTTGCAAAAATGAGTTACACAGGGCAGGCGATGCGCCAAACATATAACTAATAAGCCACAGCTCGCGTTTGAAGTTTCTTATCAGCGATAAATAACCATCAGATATAAAATCCTGCAAGCTCGTATTACTTTGCTTTAACGAATGCAGAGACTTCCAAAGTGACTCTGGAAAAGAGATATTAAAATGCACGCCAGCAATAGCCTGCATCATACTGCCGTATCGATTTTTTAGCCCTTCACGGTAAAGCGTCTTCATTTTGCCTATATTCGAGCTACCAAACTGAGCAAGTACGATATCGTCTTGGTGGTTGATGAAGCACGGCATACTGATAGGCCAAAGCAGTTCGTCACCCATATTTTCAAGCGTGAACTTTTGAAGATCGCGCAGTTGCTTTAATGTTTGCGTTGATGACTCGCTAACCGGTGTAATAAATTCAAGTAAAGATTCAGAAAAGTCAGTCGTTATATGACCATTGGTTAGTGCACTCCCTACCCCTTTAGGATGACCTGTAGGAGATATAGCACCGTTGCTTTGTATTCTTAGCGACTCTCGTTCAATGCCACGTTTAATGCCTTTAATTGCGTTTTGGTGTTCACCAGTCGATAACGCGTTAAGCGCATTTGTTAGATCTTGTGTTGTCAAAAATATTTCCTCGGGCCACGTGGCGTAATCATACGGTTATGGGGGCTAATTACCGATTACTCAAGATTAAATTGTTAAGAACCATTTAGTTTTTTCAATTAGTCTTAAAATCCCTAATTTGAGCATACGCTTGATTTAACTATCTTCGTAAAATTATGTTGTAATCTTGCCATTGCTATTTACTTTATACAATTGCTTTACGAAGGTATTTACTAATAACACGGTATGCAATGAAGCATTAAACCAATGCGGATAGGAGACCTGTTATTTCGATTAAAGAATTCAATTTTATTTCGCTGACGTTATTAACCACAGAAATCTTGATATAGATCAATAAAGCATTCAATTCATCGTCAATATAAACATAATCGAGCTTTAATTTTGCTTTGTGTAAATAACTGAATATACTTCAGTTAATTAAAAAGGATGATAGTGAATGCAATGCACAGTAATAAAACATTAATTAATGAAGAAGTTCATTTTGATGAGTCACAAGAGCTTGTTTCAACAACCGATTTACGCGGTGTTATTACCTACGCTAATACAGAATTTTGTACAGTTGCTGGTTACTCAATACAAGAGCTTGTTGGCAAAAACCATAATATAGTTCGCCACCCAGATATGCCTAAAGCAGCGTTCAAAGAAATGTGGGAAACATTAAAACAAGGTCACTCTTGGCGCGGCATGGTAAAAAATCGCTGTAAAGATGGCCGTTACTATTGGGTTGACGCTTTTGTTACGCCAATTTTTGAACATGGCCAGCTGGTTGGCTACCAATCAGTAAGAACAAAACCGAGTCAAGCACTCAAAAATAAAGCGCAAAGCTTATACAACACCCTTAATGCTAATAAATCATTGTTCAGTATTCGCGAACAAACTGGAGTTAGGCAGAGTATCACCATAGCGTGTGTGTTACTTTGGTTAATAAGCTCTTTAGTATTTGCTCCAATAGCCATTGCTTTACTTAATGTTATTGTTTGTATATTAGTAATCGCCCTAAATTACGATGAGCTTGTTGCAACCCCTAAAATATTGCGCGAGCATAAAGCTAAATCGGACTCTGTTTCTCGCTATATATACAGCGGTACCACAGCCCACAGCGTTAGTGACTTCAAAGAACAACTGCTAAATGCCAAGTTGCGTACTGTACTTGGGCGAATGAAAGATTCAACTCTTAATTTTAATAGTATTGCGACTAATTTAGACAAACAATCAACACTTACAGAGCAAGGAATTGCTTCTCAGGGTGAGCGCTTGGAACAGATTGCATCTGCGATGACTCAAATGGGATCGACCATTGGCGAAATTTCAGTAAACACAGCTGAAACGGCAGACAAAGTAAACGCAACGCATAGCAGTTGCTCTGAAATCAAAATACACATTGCTGATAATAGTAATATGATTTCTGAACTAGCAGTGCAAGTTGAGCATGCAGCAACCACCGCAAGTAGCTTGGCCTCAGAAGCTGATAAGATTGGTCAGGTAATGAGTGAAATAGAAGGCATTGCAGATCAAACAAACCTACTTGCACTTAACGCAGCAATAGAAGCAGCTAGAGCGGGTGAGCATGGCAGAGGGTTTGCTGTCGTTGCCGATGAAGTAAGAACTTTATCGTCTCGTACACAAAGTGCTACAACACAAATTCACAGCTCAATAAAAGAAATACAAGATACTTTATTTAGCTGGTCAAAAGTGATGCAAGACACAAAAGAGCAAGCCGATAATTGCGTTAGTACCACAGAAAAAACGCAAGTGGAGCTAGAAGGTATCTTTTCTCAAATTAGTGAAATATCGCATTTAGCCATTCAAATATCGTCTGCAGCAGAAGAGCAACAAATGGTGAGTAACGATATCAGCAACAATGTGACTGATATTAAAGCCTTTGGCGATAACAATTTGAGTTTAAGCTTTGAAGTAGCTAAAGGTGCAGCAGAACTGGTTGAAGGCTCACGAAAAGTAAATGACTTGCTATTAACTTTTAAAGTATAAACATTATAGGTTAAAAAACCGCTTAGTTTCAGGAGATAGGCAACTAAGCGGTTTTTATAATTATTTACCGGCTAGTAAATACTAACCCATCACTGCCAGCATCAATAACAATGACACATCCCGGAATATAATCACCATTAAGTAACTTTTGCGCCAACGGATTTTCAATTGTTTGTTGAATGGCCCGCTTTAATGGACGTGCGCCGTATACAGGATCAAACCCACTTGCAGCAATAGTATCGAGCGCCGCATCGCTAATTTCTAGTAAGTACCCCATCTCAGTTAAACGTTCACGTAACTTCATTAACTGAATATCAGCAATCTCTTTAATGTGCTGATTCGCTAGCGGATGAAATACCACGGTTTCGTCAATGCGGTTTATAAACTCAGGTCTGAATTCACTGATCAATACATCCATTACTTTTGATTTAAGTGTTGCGTAATCATTATTACCCGCCTGCTCTTGAATAATATCTGAACCTAAATTTGAGGTCATGATGATCACGGTATTTTTAAAATCAACAGTACGCCCTTGTCCGTCGGTTAACCTACCATCATCAAGTACTTGTAATAAAATATTGAACACGTCAGGGTGTGCTTTTTCTATTTCATCAAGCAATATGACCGAGTATGGCTTACGGCGAACAGCTTCTGTCAAGTAGCCCCCTTCTTCGTACCCTACGTACCCAGGAGGCGCACCTACTAAACGGGCAACAGAATGTTTTTCCATAAACTCAGACATATCGATACGCACCATGGCATCTTCTGTGTCAAACATAAACCCAGCAAGGGCTTTTGTAAGCTCTGTTTTACCTACGCCTGTTGGCCCTAAAAACAAAAATGAGCCAATCGGTCGGTTTGGATCAGCAAGCCCTGCTCGGGAGCGACGAATAGCGTTAGACACCGCAACAACTGCCTCGTCTTGCCCTATTACCTTACTGTGCAATCTATCTTCCATTTGCAGCAGTTTTTCACGTTCACCTTGCAACATGCGTGACACTGGAATACCTGTCCAACGAGAGAGTATCTCTGCAATTTCATCTTCGCCTACTTGGTTTTTAAGCAGCGTCATGTCTTGCATTTCGGCTTGTGACGCTAAGTCTAATTTGCGTTCAAGCTCGGGTATACGACCATATTGCAACTCAGACATGCGCTGTAAATCACTTGCTCTGCGAGCAACGTCTAAGTCGAGCCGAGCTTGCTCAAGCTCAGCTTTAATTACTTGCGTACCTTGCAGTGATGCTTTTTCTGCATTCCAAATTTCATCGAGTTCGCGGTATTGGCCGTCAAGATCGGTTATAAGCTCTTGCATTTCACTGCGGCGCTTTTGACTTGCCTCATCTTTTTCTTTAGCGAGAGCATTATCTTCAAGTTTTAACTGAATAATGCGGCGTTCAAGCTTATCCAATGACTCAGGCTTCGAATCAATTTGCAAACGAATAGAAGAACCTGCTTCATCAATTAAATCTATTGCTTTATCGGGAAGCTGGCGGTCGCTAATATAACGATGCGATAACTGCGCGGCAGCAACAATTGCAGGGTCGGTGATTTCAACTGAGTGGTGCAGTTCATAACGTTCTTTTAAACCACGCAATATTGCAATAGTGTCTTCAACTGAAGGCTCTTCGATTAATACTTTTTGAAAACGGCGCTCAAGGGCTGCATCTTTTTCTATGTATTTACGGTATTCGTCTAGTGTGGTTGCGCCTACACAATGCAGCTCGCCACGTGCGAGCGCAGGCTTAAGCATATTGCCTGCATCCATTGCGCCATCGCTTTTACCTGCACCTACAATGGTATGAATTTCATCAATAAATAAGATGACTTGGCCTTCTTCTTTTGCCAACTCGTTTAAAACCGATTTTAAACGCTCTTCAAATTCACCTCTAAATTTAGCACCAGCAACCAAGGCTCCTAAATCAAGTGACAGTACACGTTTATTTTTTAATCCCTCTGGTACTTCACCATTAATAATACGCTGCGCTAAGCCTTCTGCTATGGCGGTTTTACCCACCCCAGGCTCGCCAATAAGTACCGGGTTGTTTTTAGTTCTGCGCTGTAATACCTGGATAGTACGGCGTATTTCGTCGTCTCGACCTATAACGGGGTCAAGCTTGCCTTGCTCTGCGCGTTCGGTTAAATCAATTGTATACTTTTCTAAAGCTTGACGCGTTTCTTCCGCATTCGGATCATCAACTTTTTGACCCCCACGGATTGCTTTTATGGCGCTTTCTATTTTTGTTGCAGTGATATTAAGCGATCTCAAAATATCCCCAAGCGGGCCTTTGTCATCGCACGCAGCAAGAACAAATAACTCACTAGAAATAAATTTATCTTTGCGCTTTTGAGCGTACTTATCACATAAATTTATAAGCGTAGCCATATTATTAGATAACTGTACATCGCCCCCAACCCCTTCAACTTTGAATAGCTTTTCTATTTCTTGGGATAACTTTGTATTAAGCTCATCGGCACTTACACCTGTTTGAGCAAACAAGGCACGAACGCTTGAACCACTCTGTTGAAGGAGTGCATACATTAGGTGAACGGGTTCAATAAATTGATGATCGCGGCCAAGGGCAAGTGATTGCGCATCAGAAAGCGCAGATTGAAATTTACTTGTAAATCTATCTAAACGCATGAGGGGTTACCTATTAAAAAATCTAATTGATTAATAAATGGGTATGTTGCACGATTTGTTCAAGGCACGAAAGAAAATATATTCGCTAAACGATTAATTACTTGCGCCAGATCAAACTAGCCATTCGCCCTGTTTGCCGATCTCTTCTATAAGAGAAAAATAAATGTGATTGAGAAACTGTACAGTATTCACCACCAGCAATATTTATTACCCCTAACTGCGATAATAAAGTACGCGCTATACCGTATATATTAGCATAATACTTGTTATTGAGGTGCGGCTTGAATGCATCTGAGAATAAAGGCGATTGATTATTAAATGCTTCAAAAACCTCTACACCAACCTCAAACTGATCCGGCCCTATTGCCGGACCAAGCCAAGCATATATATTTTCTGGTTTAGCGTTAAAGCATTTAAGTGCATTTTGAATAATACCTTGCTTTAGCCCTCGCCAGCCGCCGTGAATAGCTGCTACTTCAGTCCCATCATGACTTGCAAGCAATATAGGTAGGCAATCGGCAGTCATTATAGCCAAAGGTTGATCAACTAGGCGCGTATAGAGTGCATCGGCATTATGTAATTTATTAAAATCAAACTGCTGATCAACTGTAATTACATCTGCGCTGTGAATTTGATTTAGCCAGATAGCTGGATTTGGAAGGAAGTTATTTAATATTGAGCGATTTTTTAAAACGTTAGCTTGGCTATCATTAACATGAAGCCCCAAATTTAAACTGTTATAGGGTGCCTTTGATACGCCGCCTTCACGTGTGGTACTGAGGGTACTCACATTATGAAGGCTTTGCCATGTTGCTGATAGCAACTGCATTATCTATCGATATCTGGGTTAGCCTGAGTATCTTCACGAAGTGCTAACGTCATTTCTACCATATCATCTGGAATAGGTGCTTGCCACGTCATCATTTCGCCCGTGATTGGATGCGCAATACTTAGTTTTACCGCATGTAACGCTTGGCGTTTAAAACTTCTAAGCAGTTCAAACAATTGCGGTGTTGCACCCTTTGGTGGACGAGGACGACCATTGTATGACTGGTCTCCAATTAATGGGTGGTTCAAATAAGCCATGTGTACACGAATTTGGTGAGTACGGCCTGTTTCTAAACGCAAGCGCAAACGCGTATGCGCACGAAATTTTTCAGCAACACGGTAATGAGTAATGGCAGGCTTACCCATTTCATGCACAGCCATATGAGTACGCTGTGTTGCATGACGACCAATTGGTTTTTCGACCATACCACCCGCTGTCATAGTGCCGTTACAAAGCGCTTCGTATTCACGAGTGAAGTTTTCACGCTTTTGTAGTGCCTTAACAAGGTGTGTTTGCGCTTGAATTGTTTTAGCAACAACCATTAAACCTGTTGTATCTTTATCTAAGCGGTGCACAATACCTGCTCGTGGCACATTAATAATGTCAGGGTAATGGTGTAATAATGCATTAAGCACTGTGCCATCTGGGTTACCAGCACCAGGATGAACCACTAATCCCATAGGTTTATTAATAACTAAAATATGGTCATCTTCATAAACAATGTTTAAGTCGATATTTTGTGCAAGGTATTCACGCGGTGCTTCAATGGTTGTTTCAACATTTAACACTTCACCGCCTAACAGTTTTGTACGCGGTGTGTTTAATATTTCGCCATCAACGGTGATTTTATCATCCAAAATCCAAGTTTTTATACGTGAACGTGAATAATCAGGGAACAATTGCGCTAATACTTGGTCTAGACGTTTACCACCTAAGTCGGTTGGAACCTCGGCTTGAAGAGAAATTTGCTCTGTCATTCGTAACTTTACCCAATTTACCAGTGCAAGCTTTGCTCGACTGGGTTAGAATCGCTTTTAATAAAAGCATAATATAATACGTATAGTTTACTCGGTTTTACCGACTTGGCCTAGCCGAAGACATCGAAGGTAACAAATAAAATGATAAATAAAATAGGGAAACGTGCATTTGCCATCGTTTTTTCAGTTTCGGTACTTAGTTTAGGTGCCTGTTCGTCAGCACCTGACCAAGAAGACATTCAACGTGTACCAAATAGATCAGCACAAGCTTTATACGAAGATGCAAAAGAAACACTAGATTCAGGTTTATATGCCCGTGCAATTGAGCTTTTATCAGCGATTGATTCGCGCTACCCATTTGGGCCATTTTCAAAACAAGTGCAAATGGATTTAGTGTATGCTCATTACCAGTCGGGTAACACTGAACAAGCATTAGCAACCATTGACCGTTTTATCCGTTTGAATCCAAATCATAAAGATCTAGATTACATGTATTACATGCGTGGTTTGGTAAATATTAAAGCAGACAAAAACGCGTTCCAAGAATACTTTGGTATTGATAGAGCAGACAGGGATGCGAACAGAACCCGCGTTGCTTTTACTGATTTATCAACACTTGTAAAACGTTTTCCACAAAGCGGTTACGCACCAGAAGCAAAACGTCGTTTAGTATGGTTATTAAACCGTATGGCACGATACGAGCTAAAAGTAGCTACATACTACTATGAGCGCGAAGCGTACTTAGCAGCTGCTAACCGTGGTAAATTTGTAGTTGAACACTACTCTCAAAGTAGTTATTTAAATGCAGCCCTTGATATGATGCAAAAAAGCTATGAAAAATTAGGTTTAACCGAATTAAGTCAAAACGCTAAAAAAGCACAAGCGCTGAATAAAAGAACACAGTAAATACAAAAAAGGCGCTTTAAAGCGCCTTTTTACTGACTAAGCTATTTAAGCTTAAATTAGATTGCGTCTTCATCTTCCTCAGCGGTACGAATACGAACTACACGCTCAACCTCAGTGACAAATATTTTACCATCACCAATTTTTCCGGTTTGTGCAGTTTTAACAATAACTTCAATCGCGCGATCAACACTTTCGTCAGCAAGTACTATATCAAGCTTCACTTTTGGCAGAAAATCAACCATATATTCAGCACCACGATAAAGCTCAGTGTGCCCTTTTTGACGACCAAAGCCTTTTACTTCACTCACGGTCATGCCGTTAATGCCTACCTCTGACAGCGCCTCGCGTACATCATCAAGTTTAAACGGTTTTATAATTGCTTCTATTTTTTTCATATTAATTACTTTTTAAAGCCTTAGATGCCACGATTTTAGACAATCATAAGGTTCATAGCAAACAAAGCAATTGAATTACGGTGATAAATTAATCAGCCATGATATAATTTTGGCTATATAAGAATCGTAATATAAAAATTAGCTGTAAATGAGATCGTTATGAAGATTAAACAATCAGGATTCACACTTTTAGAATTAATGGTAACCGTCGCAATTGTTGGAATTATAGCATCTATCGCTTTTTGGAATAGTAGCGACATGTTAGAAGAAAACCGTGCTGAAAACTTTTTACTTGAGCTGAAAAGAAACATTAGCTACGCGCGTTCTCAAGCGGCAAGCACCGATGAAATAGTTGTAATATGTGCAGCGCAACATGGTGAAGTAAAAAACCAAAACGATAATATGCGATGCCGAAACCGATGGGATAGGAATAAAATTATTATTGTTTTTATCGACTCTGATAACAGTGGCCACTACAACAAATCCACCGACTCATTATTACGCGTTATGGAAAAAATTAGCCTAGAAGATAAAGTTAAATTTACAGGTAACTCAAGGCGGCTACGGTTTAATACCAGTGGCCGAATTACAACAAACCCAGGAGAGTTTGTTTTTTGTCCTAACAACGGCACAGATAACAATAAAGCCCTCAGTGTTTCTCAATCTGGTACGGCGTTTTATTTAGGTGATAGTGCAAAAACTTGCGGTTAAAAAACAACCAATCTAGCTTGTCATATTTTATTCATTTACTAAACTAAATTAAAAGATAATTAATTTAGGACTTCAGGGATGAGGTTATCAATATCGAAATGTAAAGGGATCACGCTTCTTGAACTAATGCTTACACTCGCTGTTGTAAGCATTATCAGTCAAATCTCTATGTGGTACTACCCAGATTTTCTAGCAAAAAACCGGCTAGAGAACCACGTTAATCTTCTGCATCGAACCATTAATTATGGGCGACTTTACGCAATAGAAAATAGCACTTACGTTACTCTTTGCTCGTTAAACGAAGGCGAGTGCTCAAAAGATGAATGGGATGGTCAAATGTCTTTGTTTATCGATCTAGATAAATCAACAACATTAGATGACGATGAATTGTTACTTAGTACCTTTGAAAGAATAAATGAGGCTGATGCGCTTGAATATCCTCGCACTGCAATTACGTTTCGCCCTGATGGCTCATTAAACGGCTTTCAAAATGGGACGTTTATTTACTGCCCAAATGAAAAAGCCAACCTCGAAGGGTTGGCTTTGTCGGTGAGTCAAACTGGCAGAATAAGAATTAAATCAACCGATAAGTGTCAAAAAAATTAAACTCAGCGGCCCCAGCAATAGTCAATATCTGAGTTACCTTTAGCACCTTTAGCGCCTTTTAGACCTGTATCGGTAACAGATAACTCCTTGCAGTCGTTATCACCTTTCACAGCACCTGCTATTGGCTTTGCTTTTATTGTAAATGCATTGCCATCGACGACATCAATGGATAATTCAAAATGTCCATTTTCGGTTTTATCTTGAAGTCCTAAGTCTGCAAATGTTTCTGTGTATTCACGGTTATCAACAAAAAACTGCTCTTGCTTATTAGCTGTATCTAAAAGTGCTGCAGCAGCTTCTGCTCTTGATGCCCGTTTTACATATTCAGTGTAATTGGGCACTGCAACCGCCGCTATAATGCCAACAATAGCCACCGCTATCATCAGCTCAATCAAGGTAAATCCACGTTGCTTATTCATTTTTATTCCTTAATTTCCAACTTCATCATTTTCTTCACGCTTATAGATATACGTTTGCTGCGTTCTAAATCCAAAGCCTAATGCGTTATCAGGGTTCACAAGCTGTACTTTACCATCAACCACATTTAAACCAGGACCAGTGATCTCCACCGGCTTCATTGGGTTTTGTGCATTTTCCCCTTTTATACCCGGTCCAATAAGATAAAATTGGCTTTCTTGTGTTACAGATAATGTTGGGTTGTCATCACACTTACCATCGCCATTACCATCTGCACACGAAGGACCTTCTCCAAAGTAAAGTTGCGGTGTATCTGGTACATCGTAACTGGTTGAAAATTTCAGGTCGTCATACACTTTTGTCCCGTAATGCAGGTGGAAAGCATACAATGAGCCACCCCCGCCACTAAGCGAACATTGGTTTTCTGTTGATGTTTCTGACGCTGGAGTAAAGCTAGTAAAGTACGCAACACCACCCACTACCGTCGAAGCGGCAAGCGACTTCTCTCCGGTGCCTAACTCATAGCGCCAACCATTGAATTTTGCTAAATCTATTTCTAGGTCTACAAAATCGTCCACATCATCAAGTGCATTACCAAATGGGTCTGAATTCATCAGCATCAAATCATCTGGTTTAATGGTGTCTGGTGCGTTAGTTTTAAAAGTTTGTGTAACTGTGTTTTCATCTCTTATCATGAACAGTTGGTCTTGCTCATTTGTACCCGTTGGTTTAGAACGGTTACCACTACCAATAACTATTGCATCATACGGTGTATCTAAACGTGTAATCACCTTTTTACCGTTAACCGTCGTTTCTGATACTTTGCTATAAATAGTACGCGCAACAAGCGGCTTGTAAAAAAAGCGTCTATCCTCTGTTGCTTTGTTACTGCCAAGTTCTGCCAGTTTAAAATGGCTAAAATCATTGGTATTTGTGCCTGGCATATCTATACGCCACACATCACCGCCTGTATCGGCTGCGTATATTCTGTCTATGTAGCCGTCATAGTCAGAATCTAACGTAGTAATATCTGCAGCAATGCTGTGCTTGCCCTTAAACCCATTAATGTTAGGCGTTAATGCCCACACTCGTTTACCTGTTTCAGCCTCAACAATATAAATACCTCGTCCTATACTGTCTTCGCTTCGAATGGCCTCATCCTTATTTGTGTCATAACCTGCTCCAAATACAAGTAATGGTTTATCGCCAAATGCTTTAATATAAGCAATCTGCGGCTTAGACCATGTTTGCCCCAGCTCTTGAAATTGACCTTTACCGCCTTCAATTGGGTTATCCCACAGTTTTTTAGGCTCATCTGGGTTAGTAATATCCAGTGCATAGTAATTTTCACCACCGCGGCGCATACCTGCAAACGCCCATACTTTGTCGTCCCCACTGGCATCAATAATGCCATCATTTAATCCATCGCTGTTAAGGTTTTTATTACTAAAATAAACACTAATGGGTCCATCCATACCGTAAACTTTTGTATCGGCTTGGTTATTCCTAAGCGGCTCAATAATGTCGTATAAGGCTGAAGGAATAAATGCCCAGCTTTCACTCACACTGGTATCAGAATCTTTAAACATATGTAAAAAGCCTGCATTAGTGCCAATTAAAACCCTAATATCATCGTTACCATAATCGATAGCTACGGGCTTAGAATGTAAAGGGTCGCCAAATATATCATTTCGCTGATCAACGCGAGATCCATCGCCATCTTCATCGTCTACGTCAATACCCATTGCCCATTTAATATCATTACTCGATAAACTAATTGGGTTATCGTCAACCAAATCAAGAATGTCTGTTACAGTACTTGTATTAAACGTAATAACTTGTCCTTGATTCTCTGTGTATAAGTTACGGCTGTCTGAATCAAGATTAGTTAAATGAAGATTTACTCCACCTTGGGCCACCAAATTACCATCAGCAGCTTCACCGCTAGGTAACCAAAACGTTTTGGCACTTTCGTCAATAAGTCCATTTTCATCAAGAGCTTGGTTACCTGTTGAGTCAACAATTTGACTGCCTGATACTTTTAACTTTTTTAGGTTACCGCGCCAACGGGCACCGGTTTCAGGGTAAAACATAGCAAAATATATTGCGTCGCGGCTTCGGGTTTGATCCACGTTATTACTTGCCACAGAAGGCGATGAAAAGCTGTCGTTTACCTCTCTAATACGAGAAATTGTATTTTTGAGTGCTTCAGATAAAGCTTCTGCAGTTCTGGCCTCAATGTATTGGCCGCCACCAACTCTTGCCGCTTTATCAAGTAAATCAATACCCCCTTGACTCATACCAGTACCAAAGCCAATGGTATAAAGCCGACCTGTATCTAATACATCAGTTGATGGGGTATACAAATCTACCTTAGTGTCTGACGTACCATGAAGTATTTTTGCCATTGCAACTAAATAGCTATCATCATACGTGCCATCATCAAAAGGAATATCGTCATTAAAATAACTGTTGTGAGTTTGAGCAATAGATGTGTCTCTGCCATCATCGTTAGTAGGGTCACCATCAGTCATTAAGATTACATTTATTGAATTATCGCATCGCAACGGGTCACCATTATTTGGTTTAAACGGCGATGTATAAACCACTGAATTATCTGCACTTTTATCTCTGTCGTTCACATTAAAAGCATAATCTAAACTTTGCCCTGTGATATATCGATATGCCTCCCACAATGTCTCAGTCATTGGTGTAGAACCACTGGCAGGCAAGCTATTAATATCGCTTATTAAACTTGTTTTGTCAGTGCCTAGCTTAGCTACAACATACCCCCCCACATTGCTACGAAACCTCATTAGACCAAAATCGATATCACTATTATCGTTGACTAGCTGAGTCATTGCATTTTTAGCGACGTCAATTCTACGATCATGGCAATCTGCAACGGCAACTCCATTTACACCTATGTAGCACTGCTCATCAAATTCTGCATATTCATCTTTACTAGCAAAACAAGTGACATTTTCATAATAAACTTGTCCACCACCACCGTTTCCATTCCCGTTTCCATTCCCGTTTCCATTCCCGTTTCCGTTTCCGTTTCCGTTTCCATTACCATTGCTTTGAGTAATCTTTTTTATATAACAAACTTGATTATCACCATTAATGACACTCCAATCCATACTGCCTGACGTATCGAATATCATTAGTACTCTTGGGTTTTCATCAGTCTCTACGTTATGATTTACATATAACTCAATGTCTTCTGCGCTTGCCGTTGCACTGACCGCTAAGCCAAGTAATGCCGCTAGCACTTTGTTTAATTTAAAATTCATCTTAAATTCCCTTACTCATACTAGCCATTTCTTGTGCTACACCTGTCACAATTGTGAGTGAATGCTTTGCTTTAGATCCATATTCAACGGTAGTAGCAACTTGTACCATGTTGCACGATATACCCGCTGTAAAGTTAAAGCGCCTTGGGCATTCTAAATCAAGTGCACCTTGATTTAAGTTAATCATTTTACTTTGCATATCGCCGTGTGTTGCAATTGTCATACCTTCACCGTTGTCTCCAGAATGGTGTGAGACTTCATCGGGTGTTAAAAAAAACTGGTTTGCAGCCCCTTTGTTAGCCTCATCAGAAATCATTCTTTGAACTTCACCAATAAGTTCGTTTTCAGCGACTTCTCGTTCTTGCGCTGCATTTGTAATTTTAACGTCAATACTGCTGCTACTCATCAGTGTTACAGCAATACCAGTGACGGCTATTACCATAATTAATGCAGTAATAAGCACAACACCCTGCTGTTTGTTAGGTGAGTTTTTTAAATACGCCATAAGTTTGATCCAACGTTGTTTAATCGAATTGTGGTAGTAAATACGGTGCGTCTGTAACTGTCATTAAATGTTAACTGACGCTTATTATCGTCTTCGCCCAAGGTATATGTTTGGTTCTTTAATTTAAGCCCCGGATCTTCTTGTAAAGCTCTTATCAATAAGAATACTTGAACGGTTAAAATACCCTTTCGATCTTCCCAGTCTGAATGTTCCATATCGCCGATACTTTTATAGGTATCAATGCGGCTGTCACTATTTGTGTCGAGGCCAAAAACAAAGCGCATATTTTCTACGCCTTCCATTATTGTCTCTGTAGAAATATTAGCCCCTACCAAGCGTTTTCTCATCAATGCAGGAACAGTAATATTTTTATTATTAACTTTGTACGTTTGCTCTGAAATGTAATAAACGTGGTGGCTATAAGGCCAAACGGTTGCATTAATATTTAGCGCACCAGCATTGACTACGCCGCGAACAAATTGCGCCTTTTCTTGCTCTGCAACAAAGTAGTTTTGACCTGCTTGGGTTTCGTTTCCTGCGGCTCCTACTGTTAAGCGGTTACCTTGTAAAAATTTAAGCTGTAAAATATCTGTACTTTTAACAGGGTTACTCACGCAATTTAGTTCTTTGGACTCTTCTGCAACCTTTGCATAAATAGTTCGAAAGTTAGTGGAAGATGCTAAATCAGGAAAACTCCCGTTATTAGCCCCTTCAAAACAATCTGGTGCAGGAGTTGTTGCCGTCGCCCTTGTTGTATTCCCTGCGACAAAAGAGTCATCGTAGTATGTGCCCCAAAATCCAATTTGTTCTATATCACGCTGCATAATGTTAATAGCAAGGCGCGCAGACTCTTGGATCTCACCTATGGTCATGGTGTCTTTTGTGGTTACTTTCATGCCAATGTAGGTGAACATAACGCCGCCAAGTACTAAGCCCCCTATAAAAAGCGAGATCATCATTTCTACAAGGGTAAAACCTTTTTGCTTAATGCTCATGCTTAACTCCTAAGATAAATGTAACTAGTTAAAACCACTAAACGGCGCTTTTTGTCTGATTCGCCACACTCAATTGCGGCTGTTGCATCATTGGCTGTAAATTCTTGTCTGCCTTGCCATGAAATAATCACTTCTAAATTAAATGCTTTACCACCTGAGCCACCAACTGCTGTTGGCCTAATACACACAGTTGCATCATCTAAGGCGCCTGTATTTTCTCGCGCCCTAATCGCGCGTTTCCATTGTTCTAAATCTAAAGCTGCAACTTGCGCTGCACTGCAGCTTGCTGTGAAGCAAGTTTGAGACGTTGTTGTAGAGGTTTCACTATTAAATGTTTTAGCGTAAAGCCCAACTAATTGCGGTGTATCATTTGCACGAATACGTTGAATAATATCGTTTCCTAGCGCAACAGCAGCAGCTCGCTGCATAGAATCAAAACTTGCCTGCTTAGCTTTAGCTTGCAAAGCCACGGCCCCTAATAAGCCAAAACTTAAAATTATAAATGCAATAAGTACTTCAATTAGTGTGAAGCCTTTTTGAAATTTTGTTTGAGACGATTGCATACCAAAACCAAATAAAAAATTGTCTGATTGTAAGTTTATGGCATTAAAATTTAGATTCAATACTTACTAGGATAAGCGGTAGGATTTGTTGATAAACGGTTAACAGCTAGGCATTTAATATATCTTTAACTGCTTTTAGTTCCCGTCGGCTTACAGCTAAGTGCTCTTTGCAACCAACAAGTTCTATTGTATGTACCCCTGTATTTTGTGTTTTCAAACATAGCAGCTTACTTTTGTTTACTAAGGTATTTCTATGAATTCGTAACAACTGGGCGGGGTAAAGTAGCTCTAACTGTTTTAAGCTCTGCTCTATAAAGGCTTCTCCACCTTCAAAAACCATGTTTGTGTATTTTTGCTGCGCGATAAAATAAATAATGCTGTCAAGCTCTACACTTTTTATAACCCCTGCCACCTGGTAACTAATTTTAGCTGATTGCTGTTTTTGCACATGCGCTTTATTTAAACGCCCTAGCTGATCTAGCACTTTACTTAAAGATTGGTCGGTAATAGGTTTAACTAGATATCCCGCAGCACTTAATTGCAGGGCATCTAATGCATGCTCTGGGTGAGCCGTAACAAACACAATAGCGGGTGGTAAAGGCATTCTGTTTAGCTTATGCGCTACCTCTAAGCCATTCATTCCTGGCATATCGACATCTAAAAAAATTAAATCAGGGTTATACTTTTTAGCAAGCTCTAACGCTTCATTCCCATTCGCTGCCTCTGCTTTTATCACTATGCTTTTGTCAACTGCTAAAAGCCGTTTTAATCGCGTCCTAGCTAATGGTTCATCATCAACAATCAGTACATTCATACGCTATTCTCAATATGTTTAGGAATAACGACTTTCACCCTGTATACGCCATCCCTATTAGTAATAGTAAGCTGCGCTTTATTTTTATAATAAATATTTAAACGCTGGCGAATATTATCAAGTGCCATTCCATTATTAGGCCTAGTCTGCTCCTTTGAAGCTGTAATTGGGTTTGAAACAATCATTGTTATATAGCCGGTGGTGATATGCAGCTCTACATTTATTGTCGCGCCGTCTTCACTTGTTTCAACACCGTGGCATACTGCGTTTTCAATTAATGGCTGAAGTGTTAAACACGGTATATTTAATGCTGGTAAATCTGAGGGAATGTGCCAATTAACTTTTAATCGCTCACCAAAGCGCCAAGTTTCTAAGGCAATATATTGCTTACTTAGTGTTACCTCATCGTTTAATTGCACGCTTTGCCCTGAACGCATTGCCGCTTGTGACAATGCAGCTAATGCTAAAATAGCTTGCTCTGCAGCCGCGGCATCGTGATGCGTTAATTCTGCCGCTGTATTTAAGCTGTTGTATAAAAAGTGTGGACGAATTCGTGCTTGCAAAGCGTCTAACTCAGCACGGGAAAGTGCCTTAGTTTGTTGCTCTTTTTCAGCATAGATAAGCAAAAACTGCACAAATAAAGCAACCAAAAATGCAACAATAATAGTATTTTGAATAACAAAATAAATAAGGTGTTCAGTTGTATTTATATCAAACGCAAAGCGCGAAAATAAAACACTGAATAGGCTGGTAAATAATAAAAAAGAAACAAAAAAGAGCGAAAGTTGTAGGGCACGTGTACGCTTTTGTAAAAAGTGCCGAGCTATATATAACGAGGAAGTACTTGATAAAACAATTAAATGTAAAAATAGGCTAATTATTCCAAGCCTAAGCCATATATCACCCTGAGCATGCGGAGAAAATGCTAAAACAACCGCAATCACTTGAGTGACAACAAGCGAAGCAAGCACACCTCGCTCATTAAAAAGAGCTGAAAAAAGCAATACATCCGATTGAGGCGCTTTGCTCATCACAGCTCTCCTTGTAATCTAAATAATTAATTTATATAGATTAACGCAGCTCCACAGGAACAGCAAATACGATATTTTCTTCTTCACCTGGGTTTTCTACAACTTGTGTTCCACCCAACTCTTTTAAACGACTTATTACCTGCTGTACAAGCACTTCAGGTGCTGACGCACCAGCCGTAACCCCTACTGAATTAGCACTTGAAACCCACTGTTCTTGTACATCAGTAGCATCGTCAATTAAGTAAGCCGTTGTGCCCATTTTATCTGCAAGTTCACGCAAGCGATTTGAGTTTGAGCTATTTTTCGCACCAACAACTAATAATACATCAACCTTATCAGCTAGGTCGCGAACAGCATCTTGGCGATTTTGAGTCGCGTAACAAATATCATCTTTACGCGGGCCGTCAATTGCAGGAAATTTATCTCGTAATGCATCAATTACATCAGCAGTGTCATCAACAGAGAGCGTTGTTTGACTACAATAAAACAAGTTTTCTGCATCTTTAACATTAAGTGCAATAACATCGTCTACGGTTTCTACTAAATAAATACCGCCAGCATCATTGTCGTATTGCCCCATGGTGCCTTCAACCTCGGGGTGACCATGATGGCCAATTAAAATACATTCTATACCCTTACGGCTTGCGCGGGTTACTTCCATATGTACTTTAGTTACAAGCGGACAAGTCGCATCAAATACTTTTAACTCTCTGCGCTTGGCTTCAGAGCGTACCGCTTGAGATACACCATGCGCACTAAAAATAACAATGCTGTCGTCTGGTACTTGGTGTAATTCTTCTACAAACACTGCGCCTCGGTTTTTTAAGCCGTCGACAACATATTTGTTATGAACAACCTCATGACGTACGTAAATTGGCTTTTCGAAAATATCTAAAGCGCGCTCTACTATACTAATTGCTCTATCAACGCCTGCACAGAAGCCGCGTGGGTTAGCTAATAAAATATCCATTAGCCTTCTACCTCAATAATATCAACTTCAAATGTTAAACGCTGGCCAGATAGCGGATGGTTAAAATCAATAGTAACCGACTCACCCTGCACTTCACGCACTAAGCCCGGAAGCTCTGTACCATCAGGTTGAGTAAACGCAATAATAGCACCTACTTTCGCAGGTGTTTCTGCGCCAAATTTACTACGATCAACATAATAAATGTTATCTGGATTTGGCTGACCAAATGCATCTTCAGGTTCTAATTCAAACGTTTTGCTTTCGCCTGCGCTTAAACCTAATAGGCACTTCTCAAAATTTGCCGTTAAGCTGCCATCGCCCATTGTTAACTTTGCAGGTTTGTTGTGCACTTTAGTTGAATCAGCGGCAGAGCCATCTTCAAGTTTTATAGAAAAATGAAAAATAACTTGCGAGTTTTCACTAATTACAGCTTGGCTCATGCTTTATGCTCCTTCGGACTCTCACCTGTAAAGGCGTCAAATAATAACAATGCCGCGCCTACACAAATAGCACAGTCAGCAAAGTTAAATACTGGAAAATGTGAGTCTTCATAAAATACGTGAATAAAGTCAATTACATAACCGTAAGCAATACGGTCGTATAAATTACCAATAGCGCCAGCAAGCACTAACGAGTAAGCACCACATAACACTTTATTAGTTGCGGGTAATCTTTTTAGCCACCACACCAATAAGGCACTTATAGCAATTGCAATTGCGCTTAAAAACCAACGTTGCCAACCACCAGCATCACTTAAAAAACTATAAGCAGCACCATAGTTATGCACATAGGTAATACTAAAAACAGGTAGTAAATTAATAGACTCGCTATAAGCCATAGTATTTACAACAAGTGTTTTACTGGCAAAGTCTATTGCTAAAAGCAATAGACTCAACCATAACCACACTAAACCACTTTTTTGGGCTAGTTTGCTCACTAAAAACATCCCCTAAGCGAATTGACGCTTTTCGCCTTCGCCATCAACATTACTAACACAACGACCGCAAATTTCTGGGTGAGCAGGCTCAATACCTACATCGTCGCTGTAATGCCAACAACGTTCACATTTGGCGGCATCTGTTGCTGCAACACTAATGTACAAACCTTCAATTTCTGTTTCTTGCGTATCTGCAGGCTGGCTATCAACATGCGCTACATTAACAGCTGACGTTAGCAGTACAAAACGCAACTCATCACCCAATGCTGTTAATTTGTTTGCCAGCTCTTCGCCCGCAAATAAATTAACTGTAGCTTGAAGAGCCGCACCAATAACTTCTTCTTTACGTGCCGCTTCTAATAAACGGTTCACTTCGTCACGTACGTTTAAAATTGCTTGCCAGTCATCATTACTAAACTGGGTATTTGTTGGTGCTTGTAAACCTTCATACCATACTGATGTAAATACGTAATCGCTACGTTCTCCAGGTAAAGCTTCCCAAATTTCTTGTGCTGTAAAGCTCATAATTGGTGCCATCCAACGCGTCATTGCTTCAGCAATGTGGTAAAGCGCAGTTTGACAAGAACGTCGTGCATGGCTGTCGCTCTTAGCTGTGTACTGACGGTCTTTAATTACATCTAAGTAGAACGAACCAAGCTCACCCGTACAGAAGTTCATTAGCTTTTGCGTAACTAATAGCATTTGGTAGCTATCGTAAGCAGCTAAAATCTCGTCTTGTAACTGTGCTGCACGGCCAACAATCCACTTATCAAGCTCAACCATATCGTCAACAGCAACCTGATCTGTTTTAGGATCAAAACCATTTAAGTTAGCTAATAAGTAACGGCTCGTATTACGAATACGGCGGTAGCGATCTGCAGAGCGTTTAAATATTTCATCCGATACAGTCATTTCAGCCGTGTAGTCGGTAGACGCGACCCATAAACGTAGAATATCAGCACCTAACTTATTCATAACGTTTTGTGGAGAGATAACGTTACCCAGTGACTTAGACATTTTTCTGCCGTTTTCATCAACAGTAAAGCCATGTGTAAGCACTTGTTTATAAGGGGCATGACCATTAATTGCAACCGATGTCATCATCGACGACATAAACCAACCACGGTGTTGATCCGACCCTTCCAGATATAAATCTGCTGGACCTACTAATTCTTCACGAGCATCAACAACACACGCATGCGACACGCCTGAGTCAAACCATACATCGAGTGTATCTTGCACTTTCATGTATTGTTTAGCGTCTTCTTCGCCAAGAAGGGTTTCAGGATCTAAGTCGTACCATGCTTGAATACCTGACTTCTCAACTAATGCGGCAGCTTGCTCAATAAGCGCTTGGGTATTTGGGTGTAATGCACCGGTGTCTTTGTCAACAAATAAAGCAATGGGTACACCCCAAGTACGTTGGCGAGAAATACACCAATCTGGGCGACCTTCGACCATGTTTGAAATACGGCTTTCACCCCACTCTGGTAACCACTGCGTATTTTTAATTTCAGCAAGTGAATCTTTACGTAAGTTAGCCTGATCCATGCTAACAAACCATTGTGGCGTAGCACGGAAAATAATAGGGGTTTTATGACGCCAGCAATGTGGGTAACTATGAGTAAGCGCATGGTGATGCACTAAAGCGCCACGCTCTTTTAATACTTCAATTACGCTCGCGTTAGCTTTAAATACATGCTGGCCTGCAAATAACTCCGTATCAGGCAAATACACACCGTTAGCGCCAACTGGATTAGCAACTTCTAGGTTATAGTTTAAGCCTGCCACGAAATCTTCTTGACCATGACCCGGTGCTGTATGCACCACGCCAGTACCTGAGTCCGTAGTTACGTGTTCTGCAACAATCACCGGTACATTAAAGTCATAAAAGGGATGCGCTACTTGCAAGTTTTCAAGTGCAGCACCTTTTACGTAACCTAAAACATGGTAATGATTAAAACCAAAACGATCCATAGCATCTTTTACAAGCTCTGAACCTAAAATTAAACGCTGCTCAGCGCCTTCATCTTCAACTTGTACTAATGCATATTCTAAATCAGCATGAACTGCGACTGCACGGTTTGCAGGAAGCGTCCATGGTGTTGTAGTCCATATTACAGTACCAACATCACCTTTACCTTTATGCCCTTGTGCCATATCAAATGCATTAACTACGGCGTCTTGATCATCAAAAATAAAACGCACATCAATGGCTGGCGACTGTTTATCTTGATACTCAACTTCAGCTTCAGCTAATGCAGAGCCACAATCAGTACACCAGTGCACAGGTTTTGCACCTTTGTGTAGGTGACCATTTTTAATAATACGACCAAGTACACGAATTGCATTCGCTTCAAAGTCAAAATTCATTGTTAGGTAAGGCTTGTCCCAATCGGCAAACACACCTAAACGTTTAAAGTCTACTTTTTGACCTTCAACTTGCTTTTTAGCATAAGCGCGGCATTTTTCGCGAAACTCGCTCGCAGTTACTTTAACGCCAGGCTTACCTACTTTTTTCTCAACCATTAGCTCGATTGGTAAACCGTGACAGTCCCAACCTGGAATATATGGTGAGTCGAAATCTGATAAGGTTTTAGACTTTACAATAATGTCTTTTAAAATTTTATTTACTGAGTGACCTAAGTGAATGTCGCCATTCGCATATGGAGGACCGTCATGCAAAATAAAGGTTTTTTTGCCCTTTTTAGCGCTGCGGATTTGACCGTATAGGTCGTCTTCATACCATGCTTTTAGCATTTTTGGTTCACGTTGTGCCAAATTGCCACGCATTGGAAACGGTGTTTCCGGTAAGTTCAAAGTATGTTTATAGTCGCTCATTTATCCTACATTCCGTCTCTATCGGCTACCTGATTTAAACCAAAACACTGTTTAGCGGCGGCAACGTCTGTTGCTATTTGCGCCGTTAATTGTGTTAATGTCTCGAATTTTTTTTCATCGCGGAGTTTTTGTATCAACTCAACGTGCATAAATTGTCCGTAAATGTCTTGTGCAAAGTCAAAAAGATGAACTTCCAGAAGTGCACGTGTCCCATTAAATGTGGGTTTATTGCCTATATTAGCAACCCCAAAAACCTGTTTCCCTGCAATAGTCGCTTGCACAGCAAATACCCCATTCACGGGGCAAACTTGGCGCTTTAGCGCTATATTTGCAGTTCTAAAGCCAAGTTCACGGCCTCGTTTCCAACCGTGTATAACACGCCCAGAAATCGCATAATTATGACCAAGCATCACTTTTGCATCGGCTAAGTTGCCACATGCCAATGCCTCACGTATTAACGTGCTACTTACTCTAGCATTTAACTGATGAAAACTCGCAGTGCTTTGTACATCCATGCCTGCTTGTTTGCCCATATTTACAAGTAAATTAAAATTACCTTTACGTTGTTGGCCAAATCTAAAGTCGTCACCCACCGTTAACGCTTTAACACCGAGTTTTTTTATTAGTATCTCGTTTACAAACTGTTCTGCATGCATATTTGCAAACCGCTGGTTAAAGCTAATACAAATTACACGTTCAATGCCTAAATCACTTAATAAACGTAACTTGTCGCGTAAGCGAGTTAACCTTGCTGGGGCATTATTTTTTGCAAAAAACTCTTGAGGTTGAGGCTCAAACAACAACACCGTACTGGGTAAATTGTGTGCTTTTGCGTCAGCTAACAAGCCTTTTAATACTTGCGCATGACCTAAGTGAACGCCGTCAAAATTACCAATAGTTAACACACACCCAAAATGGTGTGGGCGAATATTGTGTATACCTCTAATTAACTCCATGCCACCTAAAGCCTTTTTTCAGCAAGTATTATCACGACTTATATCAAGGAAAAGCCACAAGGCTGCCGATTATAATCTTTTTTTTAGTTTGATTCAGTAATTGCTACACTTTTTATCGTATTTAGTCTTACACCCATTAAAAAGAGCATTGAAAAATAGCTAACTCCTGCTAATACAACAAGGGCAATTAATAATATAACTTGTTGTGCGAAAGCCCACGAGGCCCAGAAATAGTAACTACTTACATACCATGTAACACAGCCCATGACTAAACTTGCAACGATGCACTTTATAGTGAAACGCAAACTCATAGAAGAAAACTGATAAACATTTTCTTTTTTTAGCTGCCTATAAAGTAAAAATGCATTACAACTGGCTGACATTGATGTAGCGAGTGCTAACCCTAAGTAACCTATAAAAGGGGCTAACATAATATTAAATACCATATTTAGCACAAGGGTTATAATACCAATGCGTACGGGCGTTTTAGTATCTTGACGTGAATAAAACCCAGGCGCGAGCACTTTAATCAACATAAAACTAACTAACCCAACAGAGTAAGCTACAACACCTAAACTTACCGCTTTTACATGATCAACACTGTCCTCTTTAAAGGCACCATGATCGAATAGGACCGTAATTATAAGTGGGCTTATTATCATTAAGCCAACCATTGCTGGTATACCTAAAAATATTACAAAGCGAACTCCCCAATCTAACGTATGCTGAAAATCGCTCAATTTTTTACTGCTGTGCAATTTAGAGAGTGCGGGTAAAATGACAGTGGCTATACCAATCCCAAATAAACCAAGCGGAAACTCTATTAGCCTGTCTGAGTAATAAAGCCATGCTATAGAACCTGTCATCAGTAACGAGGCAATCATAGTATCTAGTAATAAATTAATTTGGCTTATCGATACGCCAAACAATGCAGGCAGCATAAGCTTACGCACTTTTTTGACGTTTTCGTCATGCCAAGCCCAACGCGGGCGAGCCAACATTTTAGCGCGGAATAAAAAAGGTAATTGAAATAACAACTGAACAATGCCACCGACAAATACACCTATAGCGAGGGCATATGCACCAACACTGAACTTATCATGTAAAAAAATTGCACAGGTGATTATTGATATATTGAGTAACACAGGGGTAAATGCCGCAACGGCAAAACGGTTGTAAACATTCATTACCGCACCGCTCAGCGCGACTAAACTTACAAACAACAAATACGGAAAGGTAAATTTTAATAACGAACTGGCCAGCTCAAACTTTTCTGCATTGGGGCCGCCTTGCCACCAATCAATAAACCAGCCGGTACCAAATAAAGCGGCGATAACCGGCGAAGCCACTACACCAAAAATAGTCACTAACAATAAAATAGTGCCCAGCGTACCTGCAGCTTGGGCAACAAAGAGCCTAACTTTATCATCACCTTGTTGCTCTTTTATTTCACTTAAAACGGGTACGAATGCCTGTGCAAAAGCGCCTTCTGCAAATAAGCGACGTAAAAAGTTAGGAATTCGGTTAGCAAATAAAAATACATCAGCCGCAGCACTTGCGCCAAGTAAATTGGCAACAACTGCATCTCTTACGAGCCCTAAAATACGCGAGATCATAGTCATACAACTAACAATCATACCGGAGCGAAATAAACCTTTTGACACCTTAAACCTACTTAAAAATCCCTAAGATACGCGATTATGCCACAGTCTTTTTTATAAATCGCTTTAAAGCACTAGGCTGGGGGTCTGTGCTTTGTTACAATAGCGTCATTAACTGCTAAAGCGGCAAATTAATGTTCGTTATAAGGAGCAGTTTTTCTTGAATAGTTAAATTTAATTGACATTCATGATAGAAACAGGCATATTCCACGGCCTTTAATTTAAGCTTTATTTTAAGATTGTTAGGAGCAAACCTTGGCTAACATCAAGTCTGCAAAAAAACGCGCTATCACTAGCGAAAAGAACCGTCAGCACAACGCAAGCCGTCGCTCAATGATGCGCACTTACTTCAAAAAAGTAGTTGTTGCTATTGAAGCTGGCGATAAAGAAGCTGCACAGCAAGCTTTTTCTGTTGCTACACCTATCCTAGACCGTTACGCAACTAAGGGTCTAATCCACAAAAACAAAGCAGCTCGTCATAAGAGCCGTTTAGCAGCTAAGATCAAAGCGCTATAATTTGTTTTTGTTAGAATATAAAAAACCGGCTTTTGCCGGTTTTTTTTTACTTAAAAGTTTTTGGACTACATAATTTCTAAATCTGGATAAAACTTTTTAAGCATGGCTGCTATTTTTTTAGGTGTAAACGGTTTTACGATAAACCCTTTAGCGCCTTTATCTATGGCATCTTTTACATTTTCAACAGCTGAATGCGCAGACACCATAATTACATTCGTTTCTGGACTCATCTCGTTGATTTGTGCAATTAATTCTTTTCCGTCTCCATCCGGTAACTCAATATCCAAAAAAATCATACTGTATTTTGCTGCTTGGCATTCACTAATACACTGTGAGGCAGTAGATGCTTCCTTTACATTGTCTATCCCTAGATGCATGAGCGTTTGGCTCAAAAAACTACGCACCGTGCTAACGTCATCCACTATTAAAATTGATAGCTGCGTGTCCATCTTCATTCCTCATAGGCTATAAGCTAACTTTACGTTATTATAATAATTAGCTTAGTATATAAATTTACTATTTGAATTATAAAGACCTATGTAAAAAAGGCCAGATCTGCTTTATGTCAAAAACACCAAAAAAACAATCCTTGCTAGGTAAAACACCGGCAAAAAAAAATACAACACAAAAAAATAAAACTCGGGCAGCTTCTCAAAGGCAGGCACAAACTAAACAACACACTATTGATACAGAGTTAAATAGCCAAAACCCTAAACCTAAAAAAGGGCTGTTAATAACGCTCGCTATTATTGCAGTTATCATTATAGCTTTTCCAAAACCAACTTTACTCACCTATAAAAAATTAGGGATGGTTAGCAAAAGTATTTATTGGCCTGGTGTATTTGGATACGGTGCAACGCTTGTTGACTCGCATTTACATCCTAAGTTTGACGATAAGCGTAAATCTCTTTATTTATGCAGTGATTTACAGAATCCTCAGAGCTGCCAAAAGTATCAAGTTATTGCTGACGACGGTCTCATTTCAGCGATTAAAAGTTACTTTTAGCATTAATAAAACTAATCTGAAAAATGTAAAATTACTTGGTTGAAAGGTGCGCAAAAGATCACCATAATGGCGCTCCTTTTTTCAACAACTGAACTATTGAAACGACCATGCTAAATGAGCTAGATTGGCTTTTAAACACGATACTACTTGCACTAGGTTTAGGTGCATTCTTTATTAACCACATAACATTACTGCGCGTAGCCGCCATAAGTGCATGTGGCCTGTTATTTTTATCATTTAGCTTAGATCTTATGTCGTCGAGTGTTATTTCAAATATGAGTTTAGTATTGATCAATACATTTTATCTGTTTAAGGTTTATACATTTGGGCAACTTAATGTAACTCAGAGCTAACAATTTCCCCTAGAATATTTTATAGCCCAGCATTGCTGGGCTTTTTTATTGTATAAATCAAAATGGTTGGGTAATTAGGTGAACTAAGATAATATTGACCTCGTACTACATTATTTTGAGATTTCGGTATGTCCTTATCTGATTTTGATTTGTTTTTATCTTCTATGGAAGATGTGACCCCTATTAGCAGTGATACTATTAAACCGTTATCAAGCAGCCCTCATTCTTCACTTGCGCAACAACAAAAGCGACAAGCGGCCGAAAATACTCTATCAACAGATGAAAACTACTTAAGCACAGAGTCTGTAGAGCTTGTTGAACCATTTGCTATATTAAGCTTTAAAAAAGACGGAGTACAAGGCCCTGTATTTAAAAACTTACGTTTAGCAAAGTATCAAGTTGATGCGACCTTAGACCTTCATGGCCAGCTACTTAAAAATGCACGCAATACGCTCTTTAATTTTATTAATGACTGTCAGCAGCAAAATGTACGCGTGGTGCTTATTAGGCATGGTGTAGGAATTAAAAATAAAACTAAACCAGGAATACTAAAAAGTTTTGTAAATAAATGGCTAACTGAATTACCGGCGGTTTTGGCATATCATACTGCACAGAGGCATCATGGAGGGAGTGGTGCGACTTATGTTTTACTCAAAAAAAGTGCCGATAAAAAACACGAAAATAGAGAAATCCACAGCAAGCGCTAAACTCGCTGTGGTGCCATTCTATAAAATAGTTGGCTGATTAAACCAAGCAGATACGCCTAATATTATTATAGAAATTACAATTAAGCTTAATCTAGCACCACCCTGATTTGTTTTCATTTCACCCTCTTTATATTTTTATTGTTGAGAACATATACAACATTAATAAAAATTACATATGTTAACAAGCTGTTTCTTTAAATATTTATCAATATCCTTTCGTTCTATCTATTCGATTATTTAAAGTAATACCTTGCTGCAAGCGTTCAACGTTTTCTGCTATTTGTGCTGCAACACTGTTTATATCTGATAATGCTGCACAATGCGGTGTAAGGGTTATTTTATCATGCTGCCAATAAGGGTGTTCTTTACTAAGGGGTTCGTGTTCAAACACGTCAATGACTGCAGCCCGAAGCGAATTCTCTTCTAAGGCTTTAAGTAAATCCGCTTCTATAACATGCTCTCCTCGTGCAACATTAATAATAACAGCATGATTAGGCAGCATACTAATTGTACTTTTATTGATAATACCTTTCGTTTTTTTGGTTAATGGCAACAAACAGACTAGATAATCAATGTTGCTAAGCATATTTTGAAGCCCTTGTTCGCCATAAAATAAATTAACTGTATTACTGGTTTTATGTGTATGAGCCCAAGCATTTACAGTAAAGTTATTGGCAATAAGTCGATTCGCACATGCTTTGCCTAGCTCCCCAAATCCCAAAATACCTACATTGTTTTGTTGATAAGCCCTTTTGGGCTTCCATTGGTGCTGCGTTTGCTTAATAAAGTATTCTTTTAATCGCAATTTTTGCGCTAAAACATGCGTAAGCACATATTCGGCCATATCTTGTGCCAATTTTTCATCAACTATACGCACCACATCTACGTCATCACCAAGCAAATTTAAATCAATACTGTCTACACCCGCACCAAATGACGATACCGCTTTAAGGTTTGGCAACTTTGCCCACATATCATGCGGTGCTTTCCATGCTAATACAAAATCAATAGTTTCTAGGTTATTGCAATCTGGCCACTGCTGTATTTTTGTAGAGGGTAATCGGGCTTGTAATTGCGCTATTAACTTTGTGTTATCTCGACCTGTAATTGCTACTAATACCGACATAGTTACTTCCAAATAAGTTTTTATAAAATCCATACTGACTAATCAACACTTGGCACCCTTTACACTTTAAAAGGTCACACAACTGCAAAATAACTGTCACACCCTTTTTTTACTCTACAGATATGGCAGTCGTGCTAAATTAAAAAGAGGCTTGTATGATCAGTGTTGATAAAGTAATTGCAGCAAACTTACCACAATTAGAAAGCTCACCAAAAGTAAAAAGCCTAGTAAAAAAGGGATTAGGCTATTTACTACATGAACAAGAGTTTGTGGCCTTTGCCGACACCTACCCTCATTTACAAGGGCTAGAATTTGTTGAACAAGTTCTCGATGAGCTTAACTTTGATACACGTTACAAGCCAAAGCAAATAGAGCATATTCCTAGCGAAGGTAAATTAATTATTGTTGCAAACCACCCTATAGGCTCTTTAGATGCGCTTGCATTAATTAAAGTGATCTCAAGCGTAAGAAAAGATTTAAAGGTTGTTGCTAACCGTATGCTCATGTCGGTGACTCCAATGCACGACTTACTTTTACCTGTAAATAACTTATCTGGCACAAGTAAAAAACAAGAGCTTTATAATATTCACCAGCATTTAAAAAATGAGGGGGTATTATTGATATTTCCCGCTGGTGAAGTATCACGGCTGAGCCCTACAGGTATCAAAGATTGTAAATGGAACAGCGGTTTTTTGCGCATGGCAAAAAAAGCCAATTGCCCTATATTACCTATTTATATAAAAGCTAAAAACAGCCCATTATTTTATGGGACTTCAATAATTTACAAACCCTTAGCAAGCTTGTTACTAGTAAAAGAAATGTTTAAACAACGCCAGAAATCGTTAGAGTTTGAAATTGGTGCGTCTATTCCTCCAGCGTCATACCTCATAGAAAATTTAAAAGATAAAGAGATTGTTAATTTAATACGAAAGCAACTGTATCGCCTAACAACTAAAAAAACCTTACCACTTAAAACACAAACTCCTATTGCTGTTCCTGAGTGTAGGAAAGAGCTTAAAAAAGCAATAGATGCGTGTCAGCTTCTGGGGGAAACACAAGATGGTATGCATATTCATTTATATCAATATACGGGTAGCTCACCTATTTTTAGAGAGCTAGGTAGGTTGAGAGAAATAGCTTTTAGAGCTGTAGGTGAAGGCAGTGGAAAACGCCGTGATATTGATAAGTACGATATGGACTATCAACACTTAGTTCTTTGGGACCCAACACAATTAGAGCTGGTAGGCGCGTATAGGCTAGCTTGCGCTAAAGAAATAATTGATAAACATGGCCGTAAAGGGCTGTATACCGACAGTTTATTTACTTATAGCACTGAAATGGGCCCCTACCTAGAGCAAGGAATTGAACTTGGTCGTAGCTTTGTTCAACCAAAATATTGGGGGCGTAAAAGCCTAGATTACCTATGGTACGGCATTGGCGCTTATGTTAAAAACTACCCACAATATCGTTATTTATTTGGCGCTGTTAGCGTGTCTAATACGTTACCTGACCCGGCAAAGGCCATGCTAGTGTATTACTATCAGCATTATTATAAAACCGATGAAGTACTTGCGACTCCAAACAATGAATTCAAACTAAGCGAACATGAACTTGCGCAGTGTGACATGATTTTTTGCAAAAACGACGTTAAAGAAGACTTTGTAGAACTAAAGCATGTGCTTGCTAATATGGGTGCGCAAGTTCCCACTTTATTTAAACAATATACAGAGCTATGTAAGCCTGGTGGAGTAAAATTTTTAAGTTTTAGCGTAGATCCCGACTTTAACAATTGCATTGATGGTTTAGTATTGGTGGACTTGCAAAATGTTAAAGATAACAAAGCAAAGCGATACTTAAGCTAATTGAAGCGAGGTTACCCTCGCCACTATCTGGGTTTTATTTGAAAACTAACATTACCGTTCTATATAAATACGTGAAAGTAAGTCATAATAAATTGCTTCAACTTTTATTAAGTCATCAATAGAGACGTGCTCATTAACCTGATGAATTGTATGGTTTCTTAGCCCACATTCAATTACTTGAGTATGGCTGTTAGCAAAAAAACGACCGTCAGATGTGCCACCACTGGTACTTAGAACTGGGTAGTTTCCAGTTTGACTATGTATGGCCTGTTCAACACAAGTAATTAAACTCCACTTACTCTTAGGTTGGGTATAGTATGGTTCACATGGACGCTCCCAATTAATCGTTGTGTAACGTGAAAATGCATCCAACGAATTGCTCAATATTGATTTAATTTTTTCACTGCTGTACCTATGGCTATAGCGAATATTAAATGTTATTTCGCATTGACTAGGGACCAAATTATCGACCACATTGTCAATATTTATGCCTGTTACTTGCAGTGTTGTTTTTGAGCCTGCGTCATCTAAGTACCACGCTTGTTCACTCAGTTTATTGACTATTTTGGCACTAATATGTGCGGCGTTAATGGTATTTTGAGGATAAGCTACATGACCTGCCCTGCCCTTTACCAGAATACGTGCTGAAAGTGCACCGCGTCGACCGTTTTTAATTGTATCGCCAACATGTGTCGAACTCGTTGGCTCGCCTACAATACATCCGTCTAAAACAACCCCATTTGAAGAAAGCTTATTGGCTATTTGCGCAGAGCCAAACTCAGCCTCGCCTTCTTCATCAGAGGTAATGAGCCAATAAAAAGTCCCCACTTTTGATGATGTGTTATTTATTAATTTTTTTGTGGCAGTTAGCATAGCTGCGACACCCCCTTTCATATCAGCGGCACCTCTTCCGTAAATTACCCCATCAATTATTCTTCCATCAAACGGAGGGGTTAGCCAGTCACCATTATCTGCGGGAACCACATCAATGTGCCCTGAAAAAGCGACACACGGTCCCTCATTGAATTTAATATGCGCAATTAAGTTAGTGACACCACTACTCGTAAACTTTTCACAGCAAAAACCTAGCTCACATAACTGCTCAACCAGCCAATCTATTGCGCCGGCTTGATTCGGCGTCACTGATTTAAATTTGATAAGCGTTTGTAGTTTCTTTATTAATTCGGCGTTTAACCTTTGAGAAGTGACTGCTTGTTGTGAAACAACTAAAGACATTTTTTAACACCTTTATTACTAAGTAAGGCATTATTAAATAGTGAGAGTATGACTAAGAGATGTCAGCTTTTATACATTCTGATGATTATTACTTATATAGATTGTCAATCATTGCTGTTACGAAACAGCGTCAAAATTAATCTAAATCAATAAAATACTTTTCAACGTTCAATCATTTTTGAAACTTTGATCTAGAACAGGTTTTCCATATTTGTTAAGCGTAATAATGGCGTCAATCAAAAAGTAGTTCTTGGAGAACAACATGAAAACCAAAATTAGCATTGCACTATTAACCTCTTTATTAGCACTCTCTCCAGCTGCACACGCTAACTTCAGCGTAAATCTGGGCGCTATTAACGTTAACCCAGATAACAGTGGCTCTGCAATTAACGAAGCCCCTTCATTAGGTCTAAAAGGTGATTCGAATACTCAGCTAGGTATTACGGTAGACTATGCATTTAATGACAATTGGGTATTAGAATTGATTGCTGCTACGCCATTCTCTCATGATGTAAATGGAACAGGCGGCCTGGCTGGTAATAA
Organism: Pseudoalteromonas sp. 2CM32C; assembly: GCF_023161925.1. Classification (NCBI taxonomy): domain Bacteria; kingdom Pseudomonadati; phylum Pseudomonadota; class Gammaproteobacteria; order Alteromonadales; family Pseudoalteromonadaceae; genus Pseudoalteromonas; species Pseudoalteromonas sp. 2CM32C. The sequence continues at coordinate 157,703 of NZ_JALNTI010000001.1, forward strand.
AATTGCTAACATTAAACACTTGCCCCCCTCGTTAGTGGCACAGTATCACTTTTTAGATACAAGCTATCAGCTTAGACCATTCATAGGTGTTGGTGTTAATTATACAACCTTTTTTGATGAACAGCCTTCGCAAGCTCTTAAAACAACCCTTGGTACAGACGATGTTAAAGTTGAGCTTGATGACTCTTTAGGGTTTTTAGTACAAGTAGGGGCTAATTATAAAATGGATGATCACTGGGGACTCCACGCAATGGTTTCTATAATGGATATTGATACAGATGCAACTGTGTACGCTAACAATGCAAAAGCATTAACATCAACAGTTGAGCTTGACCCTGTAGTGGCAATGTTTGGTGTGAAGTATAGTTTTTAAAGTCTAAGTACGATGTTATGTGTGTAAAAAAGGCGCTAAGCGCCTTTTTTTTTGTGCAACGAAAACAATAACTCGGCCTCAGCCCTTGGTAACTCACACTCGCGAATAACTTCGTCTAAATCTGCACCTAACTCAACCATTTTCACAGCACGGGAATAAATCTTAGCATCAGGATCATCGTATTTTTGAGCCGATTGCTGCTGCAGTAAATCTTGGTTTTGTTGCTCAACCTCTAGAACTCGCTTGCCGATACTGAGTAAACCGGTTCTTAATTCAGCGGCCTCGCTTCTTAAAATATGAACTTGTTCTGCACATTCTTTAAGTTTTTGATGTACATCAGCAACATCGCTGGTGTGTTTATTTTTAAATGCAATAATAAGCGTTAACGATATAAGACCTACCGCTAACGCGCTTACAGCAATACTAAGTAACAGCATAGTTTATCTGGTAAAGCTTATAAATCGCTTAACTCATCCCATTCGTCATCACTAAGTAGCTTATTTAAATCAACTAAAATAAGAAGCTCATTATCTCGATTACAGACACCTTGGATAAACTTAGCGCTTTCTTCAGTACCCACATTTGGCGCACTGTCAATTTCAGAGCTACGCAGGTATACAACTTCAGAAACGCTATCAGCTAAAATGCCTATAACTTGTTCTTCAGCTTCAATAATTAATATACGTGAGTTATCAGTTGCATCAGCTGCTGACAAACCGAATCGAGCACGTGTATCAATAACGGTTACTACATTACCACGTAAGTTAATAATGCCTATTACATAAGAAGGCGCACCAGGGACTGGTGCAATCTCGGTGTAACGCAGTATTTCTTGAACTTGCATTACATTAACACCGTAGGTTTCCTCTTCTAGTTTAAAAGTAACCCACTGTAATATTTCATCATTATTATCTGCATTTTTATTTTCTGACAGTAATTTCTCTTGGTTCATGCTGTTACCCCATAATGGTCATTACTACTGACGGCTATCTAAGCCCTCTTCTAATAACGTATTTAAATTGTCTACATCTATTAAAGCACACATTTTTTCTTTAATAACCCCGGCAAGCCATGGGCGCTTACTTTGATCTGTACGCCATTTTACATCTTCTTTTGTCAATGTAATGTTATTTATAAGCTTCTCAGCTAATAATCCCCATTGGCTATCTCCTAAAGTTATTAAATACTGATAATCAAGTGATGCCTCAAGTTTTTCATCGTACTTCTCTGGCATAACCCAGCGTGCTGTATCTACAACATTGAGCTTTTCATCACGATTAAGCATAACGCCTTTAAACCACTTTGGTTTACCAAACAGGTGATTCACTTCACCTAATTGATGTATACCGCCAAGAGCTTTAAGCGGGACTGCTAGCGTAAGTCCTGCAACTTCAAAGAACAATGCCTGAAATTCGCCGTCAAAGTAATCTGACTCACTGTTATTTGAAAGATTTAATTGTTTCTGTTTTGCTATTTTAAGGTCTGTACTCGTTGTCTCTTTTGGCGTTTCAATGACGTTAACTTTCGGTGTTGTAGCTTCTGCTTCTTTAACTTCATGCGTATCATCTAACGATGATGATCCCTGCTCAGCCACTACTTTAACTTTAGTAACTGGCTTCTGACTTTCATGAGTGGCTTCTTCGCTTGGCAAGTCACCCGGTATACTTTCTAAAAGTTTTGCTACGGGCTCTAAGTCACTGGCAAGCTCTTCTTCGCAAAGTAAGGCACCTAAGTACTGAGTCATTACTTTTTCATTAGCAAATAATTGCTTACTCATTCATTAACCTTGTTCAATTAAATAATCTAATAATGCTTTATAAGCAAATACACCACGAGAGCGAGGACAAAATTCTATGGGTACTTTTTGTGCTAAGCTTGCATCTCTTAGTTTTGTGTCTACGGGAATAACACCTGGCCAAACTCTATTACCGTAGGTTTTTTGTAACGTTTTGTAGGCTTCGAGTGATGCCTTCGTTCTTTTATCGTACATTGTAGGTATTATAGTATATTCGTAACTTTTCGCTTGTGAGCTCTGCATTAATTCCATTGTACGCATCATTCTATCTAAGCCTTTAAGCGCTAAAAACTCAGTTTGAACAGGGACTAAAATGCGCTCACTCGCAGCCAATGCATTAACCATTAAAACCCCTAAAACAGGGGGGCAATCTAAAATAGCATAATCGTAATGTTCGCTTATTTTGGCAAGCGTCTTTTTTAAAATTAACCCCATGCCTGTTTTATTGCCCATGCTTCTATCTAATGTAGCAATAGCCATAGTAGCAGGTAATATATCTAAATTTTCGAGAGTGGATGGGCACAATGCTTGAAGTATTTCCTCACTTTGCATACTAGTTCCACGAGCGAAAATATCGTAAACGCTGACTTCTAAATCTTCAGAATCAATACCAAAGTAATACGTTAAAGACGCATGAGGATCGGTATCTATTAGTAATACACGTTTACCCTGCAGTGCTAAAGTACCAGCAAGACTGACCGCAGTCGTTGTTTTACCAACGCCACCTTTTTGGTTGGCTACAGTCCAAATCTTCACATCATATCCTAGTTACTGTTCATTGCGAGTTGTAATACGAATTCCACCATGTGGTAAACGAATAATTTTTATTGTGTCATCGTCTGACGGTAATTCTACTTCTGGCTCAGGCGCTACTGCCTCAACTATTGGCTCTTCTGCTGAATTATTTTTCTCTTCTGGCAACCCATATTTAGATAACGCTATTACTACTTTTCTATTTTCAGCTCGGCCCTCATCTGTGTCGTTAGGTGCAAAGGGTGAATACTGTCCATACCCTTCAATAGCCATTCGGGCCGAATTTATGTCAAGTGCTTCAAGCTCAACAAGTATTGAAGTTGCGCGAGCGACAGAAAGCTCCCAGTTAGAGCGAAATATTTCATTTTTAATTGTTTCATCATCTGTATATCCACGCACACGTATATAGTTATCCACTGGCGCGATAATATCTTTTACAATTTTAACAACTTGTTTTGCTCTAGAATGAGCAACTGCACTACCACTTGAAAATAACATACCTGAACTCAGTTCTATTATGAGCCAATCTTGATGCAATTCTAGATTGGCTTCACCATCACGTATTTCATCAATAAGCGCTGACTGAAGTTTCGTTAATAAGCTATCAAGTGGTTTTCCTAAATATTTTTGCTGTATATTACTTGTCTCACTTTGGCCGTCTAACAACTCTGGGCCTTGCTCTTCCTTGTTGATACTTTCGCCATACAGCAATTCATCTTCAGGAGTAACCCTATCAGTAAGTATTCCAGTACCATCTACCCCCGTACCTTGCTGAGAATAAACACGAGCCGACTTGTCGAATACTTGCTCTAGGGAATCGGATAAAATTTGGAAGTTTTCTTCTTTGTTAATCGCAATCGCATACATTACAACAAAGAAGGCAAACATAATGGTCATATAATCCGCATAAGATACTAACCAGCGCTCTGTATGCTGGTTTTTATGGGCCGAGCGACCAAATCGTCGACGCATCATTTTTATGCGTCCACTAGGCTTGGCCGTTCAACACGATAAGCTTCTAACTTTAGCTCAATGTTCATTGGGCTTTGGCCATCGCTGATTGCAATTATCCCTTCTGCAAGCATTTCGTGGTAAAGCATCTTTTCTTCTACACGTTGCTTGAGCTTATGTGCCATTGGCAAAAATAATAAATTAGCTAACCCCACCCCATAAATCGTTGCAATAAAGGCTGTTGCAACTCCAGCGCCAAGCAATTGCGGATCGGTAATAAAAGACATAGCCTGAATGAGCCCAAGAACAGCTCCTAAAATACCGATGGTAGGGCTATAACCGCCCATTGCTTCGTATACACGTGCAGCTTCAAGCAAACGCTCACGCTCCAGCATTAAATCTATTTCAAGCGTATCACGTAGCCTCTGCTCTGAACCGCCATCAACAAGTAAACTCAGCCCTTTTGCTGCATATACATCTGAGTGAGTTAGGGCCTCATCCTCTAATGCCAAATATCCTTCTTGTCTCGCTTTATGAGACCAACGTTTAACTTGCTCAATTGCATCATCAATATTGTAACTGGGAGTCACAAATACCCAGTGACTCATTCTAAGCATTTTTTTAAAGGTACTAGTAGACGTTTGCAGCATTACAGCGCCTACTGTCCCACCTAGTACTATAATAAGCGCAGGGCCATTAAAAAGTGCTGCAATCACACCACCTTCTAAATGATAGCCAATTGCTATAGCACTTAGTGCAACAATTAAACCAAGTACAGAAAGCTTATCCACAACCGGTTTCACTTTTTATCCGCGTTGCAATATCGTCAAGCGCTAAACTCTCACTTGAAAGCCCCGCATTAGCAACAGCTTGTGGCATACCATAAACAACACAGCTTTTTTCATCTTGTGCCCAAATAGTGGCGCCAGTTTGTTTTAACATTCTTGCGCCATCTCTACCATCAGCCCCCATGCCGGTTAAAATAATAGCTAAAACATCTCCCTGATAAGCTTTTGCAATACTTGCAAATGTAACGTCAACACTGGGTTTATAAGTGATTCGTTCGCTATTGTCTTCAAAAACGCGCAATGTTTTAGAACCACCTCGACCTTCAACCATCATTTGTTGCCCGCCAGGAGCCAAATAGGCAGTTCCAGCATCAAGACGATCACCTTGCTGTGCTTCTTTTACTTTTATTTTGCACAATCCATTTAAACGAGCTGCAAATGCCGGTGTAAAAGCAGCAGGCATATGCTGGATAAGTAAAATGGGATGCGGAAAATTAGCGGGTAATTGCGTAAGCACATTTTGTAAAGCAACAGGACCACCAGTAGATGTACCGATAGCCACAAGCTTGTATTGCTTGCCACTTGCACGAGTTGGTACGTTGTTTTGTGTTTTTGTTAATGTCGATGCGGTTGTTGAACGCTGAAAACTTCTATCTGGTTGCCTGATTGAAGACCCAGTATTACTGGTTTTATCAGGCACAGAGCGTGCCGCTGGTTTCTGGTGTGTTATTGGCTTAAAGGCTCTAGGAATGCGCTTATTACCAATTTCTTTGACTTTAGCTTGAAGGAGCTTTATCGCATCTTCATTATTACGTGCAATATCTTCAAACTTTTTAGGTAAAAAATCCATCGCTCCAGCATCAAGCGCATCAAGTGTTGCTGTTGCGCCAGCACGGGTTAAAGAGGAAAACATTAAGATTGGCGTGGGGTTACTTGCCATTATCTCTTTAACAGCACTGATACCATCAAGCACAGGCATTTCTACATCCATCGTGATCATATCAGGACGAAGCTGAGCCGTTTTTTCTACAGCCTCTCTGCCATTAATGGCAAAACCTATAACTTGTATGTCGCTGTCTTGTTCAAGGATTTCGCTTACTCTACGACGAAAAAAGCTCGAATCATCAACAACTAAAACTTTTACGGCCATTTAGCTCTCTTATTAAATTTATACGTAGGTACACATCTTGTGTGTACCTACTTTATGATTTAGCCAGCGTAGTGTTTTAACATATTTGGAACATCTAAAATTAGTGCAATTCCACCATCTGATGTAATAGTTGCGCCTGCCATACCTGGAGTACCTTGCAAAAGAGCATCAAGAGGTTTAATTACAACTTCTTCTTGACCTATTAAAGAATCAACTACAAAACCAACCTGCTGAGTACCTATTTGAACAATAACAACATGACCTTGCGCTTTGCGCTGAGTGCGATCTGCTCCTTTAACTAACCAATGCTCAAGATAAAATAGCGGTATCGCTTTCTTACGTACAATAATGGTTAATTGACCATCAACAACATTTGTTTTGGTTAAATCTAAATGGAATATTTCGCTTACACCTGCTAATGGTAATGCAAATGTTTGTTCGCCAACTACAACCATCAAGGTTGGTAATATCGCAAGTGTTAACGGTACTTTTATTTCTAAAATTGTACCAACACCTAGCTCTGACTGAATACTCACTGAGCCATTAAGTTGAGTGATTTTAGTTTTTACAACATCCATTCCCACACCACGGCCTGAGATGTCAGAGATCTCTTCTTTGGTAGAAAATCCTGGTGCAAATATTAAGTTGTATGCTTCAGTATCCGATAAACGACTTGCTTGATCGTGATCTATTACCCCTTTACCAATCGCTATCTTTTTGAGCTTTTCTGCGTCCATACCCGCACCATCATCTTTGATGGTAAGCAAAATATGATCTCCCTCTTGAGACGCTGAAAGTGTTACATTACCCGTCCGAGGTTTACCTGCTGCTTCACGATCAGCTGGCATTTCTATTCCGTGGTCAACTGAGTTTCTAACTAAGTGAACAAGCGGGTCTGCAAGTGCCTCAACTAAGTTTTTGTCTAAATCGGTTTCTTCACCGACAAGCTGTAAGCTAATATCTTTATTGAGGCTTCGTGCTAAGTCACGAACAACGCGAGGGAAGCGGCCAAATACCTTTTTAATTGGCTGCATTCGCGTTTGCATTACTGCACCTTGAATATCTGCAGTCACTACATCTAGGTTAGAAATGGCTTTACCCATTGCTTCACTTTCTGAGTTAGTGGCTAAACTTACCAACCTATTACGAACAAGTACTAACTCACCCACCATATTCATTATTTGGTCTAGGCGTTTTGTGTCAACTCGCACTGTTGTTTCTGCTTGCGGAGGAGCTGGCTTTTTCACAGCTGCTGGCGCTGGAGCCGCTTTTGCTACAGGTTTTGCTGCCGGTTTGTCTGCTGGCTTTTGAACAGGTTTTGGGGCTGCTGCTTTAACAGGTTCAGGCTTTTTGACAGGCTCACTTACTTTAGCCACGGGTTTTGCCGCCGGCTTCGGCTCTGGAGCTGCAGGGCTCTCTATTGATTTAGGAGCACCTGAACCATGAAGCTCGTCAAGCAATGCTTCAAATTCATCATCGCTAATTTCATCATCGCTAGAATCACTTGCAGGTGAACTTGTTGAAGGCGTTGCAGAACTTTCTGCAGAATTATTACTTGCTGTTTGCTCTTTTACAGGCTCACTGGCCGCAACAGCACCAAAGCTTCCAACGCCATGAAGTTCATCAAGTAAGTTGTCAAACTCATCATCTGTAATGTCTCCACTGACATCACTACTACTGGACGCGCTTTCAGCTACTGGACTTTGACCTTTTCCATGTAATTCGTCTAGTAAGTTTTCAAATTCATCTTCTGTTATTTCGTCAATCTGAGTTTCATCATCGCTTTGTTCAACTGTTCCACCGCTAAATAGCTCGTCAAATGCAAACGGATCTTCTTCATCAGTTCCTGAGGCTTCCTCGGCAACTGGGGCATCAATAACCTCGGCTTGAGGTTCTTCAGTTGAATCAACTGGTGAGTCACCAGCAAGCTCTTCTTCTGTTGGAGGTAAACCTAGTTTATGAAGGGTTTCAAGAAGTTCAGGATCGGCGGGTTCTGGTTTGTCACGATTTTGAATGGTGGCAAACATCTCGTTAATCGTATCGAGAGCTTGTAAAATTACATCCATCAACTCTGAATTAACCGTTCGTACGCCTTGCCTAAGCAGATCGAACACATTCTCTGCGCCATGACATGCATCAACGAGCTCGGTCATAGCTAAAAATCCAGCACCACCTTTTACAGTGTGGAACCCTCTAAATATGGCATTGAGTAATTCGGTGTCCTCTGGATTGTTTTCCAGCTCAACTAACTGTTCAGATAAAAGCTCTAGGATTTCTCCTGCCTCTACAAGAAAGTCTTGTAAAATATCTTCATCGACTTCAAACATGCAGTTACTCTCCTCTTAGAAGCCCAAACTTGATAAAAGATCATCGACTTCATCTTGATCAGATACAACATCATTACGTGATTCTTTATCAATAATAGGGCCTTCTGGACCTGCTAAAGTTTGTTCGTCTAATGGTTCATTTGTTTTTTGTTGTTCTATTTTTTCGGCTTTACTTTCGCTTTGATCAGCGAAGGCTGTCAAAAGATGAATTAAGCTTTCTTCAACTTCTCTAACAAGCTCAATAACTCGGCGAATAACTTGTCCGGTTAAATCTTGATAGTCTTGTGCCATAAGTACATTAGTCATCAAACTTTGCAGCTCATCAGTTTTATGATGAGAATTGTTCATAAACTTATCAATGCTGTGGCATAACGATTTAAACTCCCCTAACTCAATCTCTCGATTCATTAGGCGATCCCATGTCGGTTTGATATGAGATATTTCGTCTGCCAACTGTTGAGCAATTGGTAGGCTAGCCTCAACAGCATCCATTGTTTTATTCGCGGCATTTTCTGTCATTTCTATAACATAATTGAGCCGTTTTTTTGCATCTGGAATAGCATCGGTAGTTAAGTCAGATAAGCGAGTGTCTAGCTCAAAGCTTTTTAAAGCTTCATGCAATTGACGGGTTAACTTTCCAACCTCAGCAAATATTTCAGATTGCTCCTTAGAAGCGGTATCTAAAATTAACTGATTGGCTTTGTCTTGCTCACCGTTTTCTAGAAAAACAACGAGCTGACGAGCTTGTTCTAAAGTTATTTGAGGCGCAGCAAGTGCTGACATAAGCCTCTCCCCCTATCATTAGCCTAAACGTTCAAATACTTTTTCTAATTTAGTTTTGAGTGTTCCAGCAGTAAATGGCTTAACGATATAACCATTAACACCTGCCTGTGCTGCCGCTATAATTTGTTCTTTTTTAGCTTCAGCCGTTACCATCAATACTGGAATGTGTTTAAGCTTATCATCCGCACGTATTGCTCTTAGTAGGTCTATACCCTGCATTCCTGGCATATTCCAATCGGTAACAACAAAATCAAATACTTGATTTTGTAGCATTGGCAAAGCGGTTGACCCATCGTCTGCTTCTTGAACATTAGTGAAACCTAAGTCACGCAACAGATTTTTAATAATACGTCTCATTGTTGAAAAATCGTCAACAACCAGAATTTTCATGTTTTTATCCAAAACATCCCCCAGTGAGGTCTTAACCTTGTTTACTTACTACTAATTTATCCAGTCATTGATTTTAGCTTTAAGCTTAATCATCGCCTGACCATGTATTTGACTTACACGCGATTCACTTACATCGAGTATATGCCCTATTTCTTTTAAATTCATTTCATCGTTATAGTACAAAGACAGCACCATTGCATCACGTTCTGGTAAAGATTTTATTGCACCTAATAAAGACTCGTTAAACCGCTCATTTTTAACATTATTAAACGGTTTGTCTAGCGCTAAATCTTGGCCCACTGGACTGATGGCATCTTCATCAACACCAAGGTCTTCAATACCGAGTACTTTACTTGCATTTACATCGTTTAAGATATGATGGTACTCATTTAACGAAATTTCAAGTTTTTCAGCAACTTCTATATCTGTCGGCTCACGGTTTAAGCTTTTTTCTAAAAAAGCAATTGTTTCGGCCACCAAACGGCTTTTACGATGCACTGAACGGGGTGCCCAATCGCCACGTCGCATCTCGTCAAGCATTGCCCCACGAATACGAATCCCCGCAAAAGTTTCAAAGCTAGCCCCTTTGGTTGCATCAAAACTTTTAGATGCTTCAATCAGACCTATCATTCCTGATTGTATTAAATCGTCCAGCTGCACGCTGGCTGGTAAACGCGCTATAAGATGACATGCCACTTTTTTGACAAGTGATGCATGTTTTTCAACAATCACATTTAAATTTTGTGCTGATTGATATCCCATAACTTTATTCACCAATGTTGTCATAATTAGCCGTTTACTAGTTTCTCTATGAAAAACTCCAGATGACCTGATGGTTGATTAGGTATTGGCCATTTAACTGCTTTTGTTGCTAAAGCTTGAAACGCAAGTGCCGCCGGCGAATTAGGAAAAAGCTCTACAATAACTTTTTGGCGACGCGTTGCTTTGCGCATATTTTCGTCGTAGGGAACCGTTGCGACCAGGTCCATTGATACATCTAAAAAACGATCGGTCACTTTGGAAAGTTTAGCAAATAACTCTTGCCCTTCACGCATACTACGGACCATATTTGCAACAATTTTAAATTTGTATACACCATGCTCGCGACTCAACACTTTAATGAGCGCGTAAGCATCTGTAATCGATGTGGGCTCGTCGCATACAACAACCATGACGTCTTGTGCCGCGCGAGAAAAACTCAGCACCATGTCTGAAATACCTGCGGCTGTGTCGACAATTAAAATATCAAATTCTGTATTTAATTCACTAAAAGCCCGTATAAGTCCCGCGTGCTCTGAAGGCGACAATTCAACCATACTTTGAGAGCCTGACGTTGCGGGTACAATCTTTATACCTGCGGGGCCTTCAACTAAAATTTCATCAAGTTCACATTCACCAGATAAAACATGTGATAAGTTACGTTCAACACGTAGTCCTAGCATAACGTCACAGTTTGCTAAGCCTAAATCGGCATCAAGAACCAACACTCTGTTACCTTGCTGGCCTAATGCAATTGCAGTATTCAGAGAAACATTTGTTTTTCCTACTCCACCTTTACCGCCAGTGACAGCGATAACTTTTACGCCGTTGTTATTGTTTTGACTCATTTTGCGCAGGCCACTTGCTTGATCTAATACTGTGTTAATCATACATCCCTACTGTGCTTGGCGCCACTGCTTGGTGCCTTGAATGTTGTGCTTTTGCTCTTTTTAAATAGAGTTGCTCAGCCTTTTTAACTAGTTTTTCAGCATTTGCAACTCGAATATCTTCTGGTACTCGTTGACCGTTAGTAAGATACCCTATTGGAAGGCGATTTTGAATCGCTATACTAATAATCTCACCTAAACTTAAAGATTCGTCTAATTTGGTGAATATACAACCACTTAACTGCACTTTTTTAAAGTGCCTAACGGTTTCTTGCAACACATGTATTTGCGATGTTGCGCTGAGCACTAAATAACTACGAATATCAACACGCTGATTACGCATTAGCGTATTAAGTTGCTCAGTTAAGCGCAAGTCGCGCTGGCTCATACCCGCAGTATCAATTAATACTAGTCGTTTATTTCGTAAATGATATAAAACTTCAGCTAATTCATTAGCATCTTTAACTTGCTTAACACCACAACCTATAATTCGGCCATAAGTGGCGAGTTGCTCATAAGCACCAATTCTGTATGTGTCTGTTGTGATTAAAGCGACTTTGTCTGCACCGTATTTTTGTGCGCCAAGTGCAGCTAATTTAGCAACGGTTGTTGTTTTGCCAACACCCGTTGGGCCGACTAAGGCGTATACACCGCCTTGACGTAAAATCTCGTTGTTGGTTGTCTGCATCTGATCTTCAACCATTGTTAAAAGTGCTTTCCAACCTTGCTGGCGAGATACATCGTCAGGAACAAAGCACGCCATTTGCTCAGCAACATCTTTATCTATTCCCATACCGACTAAACGATCAATCATGCATGCACGAGTAGGATCGCGTCTTGCCATGTCTTGTTGCATAAGCCCTGACACTTGATGTTCTAACAATTGACGAATGGCATTCATTTCGTCACGCATTGACGAAATTTGCTCACTTTCAGTATGCTTAGTTTCTTGGCGAGGTGTCACTGGACTGTCAAGATCATCAAAACCACTTTCTAAATCATCAAATCCAAGGCTGTCTGCTTGTGTTTGCGGACGCGCTGAAGCTTGACGTTCATTAGTGAACATAGGACGAGGACGCTGCTCTTGAACTGGCTCTTGGTAGTTGTCTGTAGTATCAATACCTGATTGAGAAAACATAGAAGCCAATTCTGCAGAACGAGGGCGTGGGGCTTGACGCTCTAATAATGCCTGAAGACTATCGGCTACTTTCGCTTGTGGCTCTGGTTTAGCGCGAAGAGGCTCTGATTTTACAAAATTATGCACTGGCTGTGTTTTTGTTGAGCTTTGTGCTGGAGTGCTAAGTGCCTGCTCTTTTTTAGGGGCTGCTTTGTCATAATCTACTGCTGCTACAATTTCTACACCGTTAGCTAGTTTTTTATTTGACATAATAACCGCATCAACACCTAATTCGTCTTTAACTTCTTTAAGTACTGTGCGCATATCTTTAGCAAAAAAACGTTTTATTTTCATGATTCAACCCCTTTAAAATCTTATTGTTGGCCAACAGAGCTGACTATCTTGATCTGTCTTTCATCTGGTACCTCTTGATAAGACATCACCCTTAAACCCGGGATGGTGTACTTAACAAAACGAGATAACACAGTGCGTAACATTCCCGACGTTAGCAATATTGAAGGTTCACCGGACATTTCTTGATTTTGATGCGCTTCATTTAGTGACACTTGAAGTCGCTCTGCAAGTCCTGGTTCTATACCGGCACCTTCGTCGCCTGCATTTTGCAGTGACTGATGCAACATCTGTTCCAACTCAGGCGCCAAGGTTATGACAGGGATTTCTGAAGACATGCCTACAGCGTCTTGAACGATTAATCGACGTAATGAAATACGTACTGCAGCCGTTAGCACATCAGGGTCTTGACTACGTGGCCCATACTCAACAAGGGTTTGTACAATTGAGCGCATATCACGAATTGCAACGCCTTCATTAAGTAGATTTTGTAGTACTTTTACAATCACAGTTAACGGTAATACGTCAGGGACTAAACCTTCAACTAAGCGAGGGTGGCTTTTACCTAACATATCTAATAAGTTCTGTACTTCCTCGTGACCTAAAAGCAGTGCTGCGCTGTTAGTAAGCAACTGGCTAATGTGTGTAGCCACAACTGTAGCTGAATCTACCACGGTATAGCCTAGCGATTGCGCTTCGTCTTTTTGATCTGGTTTTATCCATACCGCATCAAGCCCAAAAGCAGGGTCTTTAGTTTCGACCCCTTTAATTGGCCCAAATACTTGACCTGGATTTATTGCCAACTCATCACCATGCTTGAGTTCACCTTCACCGGTAGATACCCCCATAAGCGTAATTCTGTATGCATTAGGATCAAGCTCTAAGTTATCGCGAATATGTACGGGTGGAACTAAAAAACCCAGCTCTTGAGAAAGCTTTTTACGTACTCCCTTAATACGATTTAGTAGCTCTCCGCCTTGAGACTGGTCAACCAAAGGAATTAATCTATAACCCACTTCTAAGCCAATTACATCTACTTGCTGAACGTCGTCCCAGCCTAGTTCTTTTTGCTCTTGCTTGTTGGCAACACCCGTACCAGCAGTTCCATTTGCAGCAGCCTCGGCTTCTGCTGCAGCCACTTTTAATTTACTTTGTTGAGTGTAATAAGCTAAATAACCTAATAATGCACCTAGGCTTAAAAATGCTAAATGAGGCATGCCAGGCACTAAGCCCATGGTAATTAATATGCCAGATGCTATAAATAAAGATTTTTCGTTGCCAAGTTGTTTCTTAAACTGGTCGCCCATATTGAGAGACTCGTTTTGGCGTGTTACTACAATTGCGGTACCAATTGATAGTAGTAATGAGGGGAGCTGAGCCACTAAGCCATCACCAATCGTAAGGAGTGTGTAAACTTCCATAGCTTGGCCAAAGCTTAAGTCATGCTGGATCATGCCAACAAATAGACCACCAACAATGTTAATAATTAAAATGACGATACCCGCAATAGCATCACCTTTTACAAACTTACTTGCACCATCCATTGAACCATAAAAATCGGCCTCGCGGGTTACTTCTTCTCGGCGATCGCGCGCTTGCTCGGCACTAATAAACCCTGCGTTTAAATCAGCATCAATTGCCATTTGCTTACCAGGCATTGCATCAAGTGTAAAACGTGCAGATACCTCAGAAATACGCCCGGCACCTTTTGTGATTACTACAAAGTTAATAATAATCAAAATTAAAAACACCACTAAACCAACAGCATAATTACCGCCAATCACAACAGAGCCAAAGGCTTCTATTACCTTCCCCGCAGCATCTCCACCATTATGTCCCTCTAAAAGTACAACACGTGTACTGGCTACGTTGAGTGCTAAACGCATAATTGTGGCGATAAGCAACACGGCCGGAAACATACCAAACTCAACGGGTTTCATGGTGTAAACGGTGACGAGTAGAACCACCAACGCTAACGCAATATTGAATGAAAAAAGGATATCAAGTAAAAATGGCGGTAACGGTAAAATGACCATTCCCAAAGCTGCAAGCACAAGCAAAGGCGTACCTACGCCCTTTGCATATTCTTTTTTATCTGCATTAAGTTGTTGTAATACCGCTTTAAAACTCATAATTCTACAATTTCAAAAAATTGACACTACGTAGAATTAGCAATAACTATTCCAAGTTAATAAAGGGGTAATATTAATACCTGTAGGCATCAGGAATGGGGAGCTTTTTATTAAGCTTAGTCGGGCGTTTTCCGCGACCTTTATTGAAGCGTTTTAGCTGAAAAACATAAGCTAGCACCTGTGCAACGGCAGTAAACAGTTGATCAGGAATTTGTTCTCCCACTTCTGCGGTATGATAAAGCGCTCGAGTAAGCATTGGCGACTCAACAATGGGTACGTCATTACCGTTTGCCACTTTTCGAATTTGCATAGCCAGTTCATCCACGCCTTTAGCAAGCACTATAGGTGCTCCTGCTCGCTCAGTGTCGTATTTAAGAGCAACAGAATAATGCGTTGGGTTGGTAACAACTACATCGGCATCGGGCACGTCTTGCATCATTCTTTTTTGAGACATTTGTCTCTGAGTTTGCCTAATACGCGCTTTTATTTGAGGGTCACCTTCAGAGTTTTTGTACTCATCTTTTACTTCTTGCAGTGTCATTTTTAACTGCTTATGGTGAGTATGACTTTGATACGGGGCATCGATTGCTGCAATAATTACCAATGTGCACGACAATGCTAAAAACATCCACGAGAGGATTTCGAGCGCATGGATAATATTATTAGGTGCAGACTCAATACTTAAGTGTAATATTTCGTCAAAAAAAGTATTAATCAAAAAAAAGGCAAAACTTGCGACCACTAAAAACTTTAAAATAGCTTTAGTAAGCTCTACCGCAGCTTGAGGGCCAAACATGCGTTTAAAGCCTTTAAATGGAGACATTTTACTTGCTTTAGGAGCGGCTGCTTGCCAACTAAAATTAAAGCCACCTAGTAAAGTATTACCTATAATGCCCGCAAATAAAATAATGAATACAAACATAGCCATAGGAAAAATAAGCGCGTCGGCAACACTGGACCAAACCGCAAACATTTTAGTGGTGTCGTAGGTTTCATTTCGATTAAGGCTGAGCATTCTGCCCATAATATTGTATAACCCCTTACCAATTTCAGGGCCGTACATTAACAATGAAATAGCTGAAAATATAAGAACAAACATAGTGCCTAATTCTTTTGAACGAGCAACCTGCCCTTTCTTTTTAGACTCTTCTATTTTTTTCCCTGTGGGTTCTTCTGTTTTTTCTTGACCTGAATCTTCAGCCATAACACACTCCTAAGGTGAACAACCAACTAAGGTACACATTAGTTCGATCATTTTAAGCCACTGAAATTCAAATTGCAGGATGAAGTTGCCCAGTGTTGCCCAAATAATGACAAGCCCTGCAACAAGGGTGAATGGAAAACCAATAGCAAAAATATTTAACTGAGGCGCCGCACGGGTCATAATACCAAATGAAATATTAATAACTAGCATTGCCGTCAATGGTGCAAGTGAGAGCACTAAAGCTGTTGTAAACATCCAACCGCCCCACGTTACAATATCCCAGTAATGATCTACTGACCACCAATTACCATCAATTGGCAGTACTTCAAAACTATGTACAACCATCTGTATCATCATTAAATGGCCATTGAATACAAAAAATAATAGTGTTGCTAAAATAAGAAAAAACTGACCAACAGCCGGAACGCTGGCCCCATTTGAGGGGTCAATGACAGAGGCAAAACCTAAACCGGTTTGCATAGCAAGTATCTGCCCTGCCAAAACGAAGGTATTGAGTAACAAGGTAGAAGCAAAGCCAATCGCTATTCCAATAAGCATTTGCTGTATGACCACTAAAATCATTTCAAACGAAAACAAGTTAGTAAATGTAGCTGGAGGAAGAACAGGCACAACCAACAGAGTCACGACCACTGATAAACCCAGCTTTATACGTGTTGGCACATTTTTAGCGCCTAATCCCGCCATTATCATAATCATAGAACTAATACGTACCAAAGGTAGTAAAAAGTCGCTTAACCATTGAATGACAACTGAAAACGGGTACTCCACTTGCTAACCTGCAATTTCGGGAATGAGCAACACCAACCGGGTAAAAAAGTCCATAAGTTCTTGTGTAAACCAGTGACCACCAACAATTAATGCACTTATAGTAATTAGCAAACGCGGTAAAAAACTCAACGTTTGTTCATTGATAGACGTAGCCGCTTGAAACACCGCCACCACTAGGCCAATAATTAAACCTGGAACAACAATAGCCGATACTAATTTAATAACTAAAAACAGTGCATCGCTAAGAATATCAACAAAAATTTCTGGTTCCATGCTGTAATCCTATCTTTTAGTACCATTCAAAAAAAACATACTACGTGCCTAAACCAAAGCTTTTGGCGAGGGTTCCCATCACCAAGCTCCAGCCATCAACAAGTACAAACAGCATTATTTTAAAGGGTAAGGAAACAATCATGGGGGAGAGCATCATCATACCCATAGCCATGAGTACAGACGCAACAACTAAGTCGACAATTAAAAAAGGTATAAAAAACATGAATCCTATAATGAACGCGGTTTGCAGTTCGCTTGTTACAAATGCGGGTATAAGTACTATGAGCGGAGTTTCTTCAGGTGACTCTAGCTTGTCGTAGCCTGCTATTTTGGCAAATGTTTCTAAGTCTTTTAAACGAACCTGCGAGAGCATAAATGCTTTCATTGGCTCTTTTGCAAGCTCCAATGCTTGTACCGATGTAACTTGCTCACTCAAATAAGGCTCTATGGCTACGTCATTAACCTTTTGATAAATAGGCGCCATGATAAAAATACTTAAAAATAAAGACATGCCCAACAGTACTTGATTAGAGGGCGTTTGCTGCAAACCAATTGCTTGGCGTAAAATTGCGAGTACAACAATGATACGTGTAAAAGACGTCATCATGATTATGGCTGCCGGTATAAAACTCAGCGCCGTCATAATGGCTAAAACTTGCAATGTCACCGAGTAATCTTGTGTGCCATCTGCGTTTGTTGTGATAGTAAGCGCATCAATACCTTCAGCGCTTACGCTTGGAACAAACACAATGGCAAAAATAATTAGCAGCCACTTAGTCATAGGTTCAGTTCTTTTTATTTTGTTTCGATTTGGGGTTTAAAAGTTTACTAAATTGCTTAGCAAGTTCTGGGATTTCTTTTTCACTCAGTGGTGATTCTAATTTATGAAGGTAATTAATACTGTGCGGCGTGACGCCTAATAAATGCTGCGCATTATCAATTTCTACCACCATTAAGCGTTCGCGTGAGCCTAAGGGAAGACTTCGAACCACTTTAAATTCATCACTGTTTGCCAAATTAGGATTAAGTTTTTTTACAAAAATAGCCAGAACAACAATGAGCACTAGCACCACAATAAGCGAAAGCACAATAGAAATTAAATCGCCCGTAGGCGTAACTGACTCTGTTTTTGTAAATACAGACGCTGTTAGCGCAAAAAAGGCACTCATCGTAACTTTTTGATCCGCTCTACTTGGCTGATAACATCCGTTAGACGAATACCAAACTTGTCATTTACCACGACCACTTCACCGTGAGCAATTAAGGTACCATTAACCAATACATCTAATGGCTCACCAGCAACACGATCAAGCTCAACTACAGAGCCTTGGTTAAGTTGTAGCAAATTACGAATATTAATTTTTGAGCGTCCAACTTCCATCGATATGGTCACTGGGATGTCTAAAATTGTATCGAGCTTGCGCTTTTCTTCGCCTGTTATTTCGCTTTTTTCATCACTTAATTCATCAAGTTCGGCAACTTGCGCTTCGCCAGCATCATCACCACCTTCAGCCTCAGCAAGTGCGGCTGCCCATTCGTCCATTGTGTCTTGATCATCGCTCATACGTTTAACCTTTTAATCAATTACCAGTCTAAGTCTACACCGTCTGAAAGGTGTAAATCTTCTTCTAATTCTGCTAACTCTGCATCTGAGTCAATTTTCTTGCCGCCTTTGGTAAATACATGCAGCTCAGATTTAACTGAATCAGGACGTTTAATTTTTTCGCTAATTTGCAACGCAACATTATCACGAGAGCGGCCCATTTTAGCTCTAAACGTGGGTAGCTCTTCTACAAATACAGTTATATGCTCTGGCATTTCAACAGGAATAATATCACCTGCTTTAAGCTCCATTATTTGTTGAAGTGTTAAGTCAACTTCTAAAAGCTGAGTTGACATGTCAACCTCAACATCCATTATTTCATCTCGTAATGCCTTACTCCAACGCAAGTCGGTATCTTCAGTATCTGACTGAACACCCGCATCCAAAAGTTCCCTTATTGGTTCGAGCATTGAATATGGCAAGGCAATATGAAAATCACCGCCGCCACCATCGAGTTCAATATGAAAAGAGCTAATAACCACAACTTCAGTCGGGCTCACAATATTAGCCATTGCGGGGTTTACCTCTGAATCGAGGTACTCAAACGACACGTCCATTACCGGTGCCCATGCCTCTTTATAATCTTCAAATATTATTTTTAGCAACATTTGCACAATTCGGCGCTCTGTTGGGGTAAATTCACGGCCTTCAATTTTTGCATGGTAACGGCCATCACCGCCAAAAAAGTTATCCACCAAAATGAATACTAACCGTGCTTCCATGGTGATCAGGCCGGTACCCTTTAAAGGTCTGAAACGCACCATATTCAAGCTTGTCGGTACAAATAATGTATGAACATACTCACCAAACTTTATCATTTGAACACCATTAATAGACACTTCCGCTGTGCGGCGCATCATATTAAATAGGCTAATTCGCATATGGCGAGCAAAACGCTCATTAACAATTTCCAGCGTCGGCATGCGACCACGTACGATTCGATCTTGCGAAGAAAAATCGTACTGAAGCGTACTTCCCCCGCCATCTTCACCATCGTTTATATCTTCCTCTTCAACGTCATCAACACCATGCAATAGCGCATCAATTTCGTCTTGGGATAATAAGTCGCTCACGCTAACCCCTTATTGCATTACAAAGCCGGTAAATAATACCCGCTCAATTACTTTGCTGCCTTCAACGTCATTTAAGGCAGTTTGCACTGTCTCTAGCGCAGAAAAACGCAGTGTTTCTTTACCTGCGCTGGTACTAAGCTCGTCAGCAGTTGTGGTTGAAAATACACTGAGTAACTTACCTTCAATTAACGGAATATGCTTTTTAGCTGTTTCTTCGTTTACCTCACCACGTACCAAAAGTTGTACTTTAATTTGTACAATTCTATCTCGGCTCGAGCCCGGAACGTTAAAAACAAAAGGTCTTGGCATCGCAACATAAAGCGCACTGCCTATTTCTGCAGATGACCCAGAAGCTTCTGGCGCTTCCTCTGAAAGGGTCGTTTCTTCATCTAATGTTTCAACAGGCTCATCCGAGCCCGACATTAAAAAGAACCCCGCAGCACCACCTACAACGAGCAGTACTGCTGCAATAATAATTATCAGCTTTTTTTTACTTTTTGGCGCTTCTTCTATTTCTAAACTTGTTTCTTCAGCCATCATGATTCCTTATATCGCAAAGGTATTTGCTTGTTTTAGTTATTATAATAGCAGTAGTTAGGCATAGTAATCTATTGATGATGATGTTTGTTGCTCAGAAGTTTGTTCTGGGCTATTTGATGGCTCATCACTTTCACTATTTGCTGCTCCATTTTTGGCTAATTGCTCACCCGCCCCCGATTCATTTTGATCAGCATTTTCACCACCTGATTGACCATATGAAATAGTGCTTTCACCAAGTTCCAATCCCTGTTGCGCTAACATTTCGCGTAAGCGAGGCATAGATTGTTCGAGTGCTTCTTTGGCCTGCTGGTTTTGTACCACAAAGTTAATTTGTGCTTGTTCTGCATCGCTACGAACTCGTATTTGCATGCTGCCCATCTCAGGTGGATCAAGACGAATTTCAGCCTCTTTGTTATTAATGCTTAGCATTGAACTAACGCGCTCTTGTAGTAACTTGGCCGCGTCACTTTTAACTATATTAATCGCCTGCATCACACCAGGATCAATACTTACCTGCTTTGTCTGTGCTGTACTTTGTAACTGCTGATTTTGAATAGCTTGTTGATCCAACAAGCCCATTTCATAATCAACCGAATCATAATAGCTTTGGGCACTGGTTTGGGTTGTATTTAAAGCATTAGTTATATGGTTAAACACCTGCATAACTTTAGCGGGTGACTGCTCAGCCGTGGTATTTTTTAGCCCCTCTTTTTGCAATTGCTCAAGCGCTTTTGTAAGCTCTTCATCACTAGTAGGCTGTGCTGCTAATTTAGTTGGATCAGCGCTATTTTCAGAGCCTGATTTCACACTCACTTTTTGTGGTCTGTTTACCGTATTTGGTGTTTGTGAAGCTACAAAAGTAACTGGTTTTGTTATCTCTTCACCTTTTACCGGTAAGGTAACCACTTTGTCTATTTGAGATTCATTTGTTTGCGGCAATTTTTGTGAGTCATTTACAGCTTTTTGCGATATCGTAAATTTAGTGTCTGATGATTGATTCGCATCTTTCGCAACCAACACTTTTAGCTCACCAATCGCTTGCTTAATAGCCGCTAACTGTTCACCTTTTGGTTGCTCGGCTTTAATAAAGGCATTTAATTGAGTCAGTAGTGCCTGCTTTTCTGTCCCTGAAAGCGTATTAAACTGCTCACTGGCTGACGACTTAACGTCAGTGCTTTGTGGCTGTTTATTATCCGTTATAAATTGGGTAAGCATTTGCTTTAAAACCGTCAATTTTTCAGCTTTGCTAGGTGCGTCAAGCATCACTGGTTTAATTTCAGTCTGTAATTTTGTTAGCTGTTCAGGCGTTAGGCTTGCTAATACTTTATCTGTTTTAAATGCATTTACATCTTTAGCAATGAGTGCATTTATCGCGTCTGCTTTTTCAGTTTCAGTTATGTTTGAGTTGGGTAACATTAATGCATTTTCATCTTTAGCAATGAGTGTATTTATCGCGTCTGCTTTTTCAGTTTCAGTTATGTTTGAGTTAGGTGAAGTTGCTGTGAGCGTATTTTCTGCTTGTTCCGCAACTGTATTTTTAGCTATGGTATTTTGAGCTAAAGTATTGGCGTTAACTTTACCGCTATTCTCTAATGTGCTTTGAGTAGTAACTATTTTATCAACATCCGTTTTTAAAATAGTCTGATCAGAATTGACACTCACGTCAGAGAGTACTGAACTTTGTGAAGCTGTTATTTTATCCGTAAAAATGCCTTTTTTAGTATCTGCTCCATTATCCTTTGTATCAAAGCCCTGAGTTATACTTTGCGCTTGTGCAGGGTGTTTAACTTTATCCGATTTTATATTTAGTTCTGCTTCAACAGCCTGAGCAAGAGACGTTTTATTTTGTCTTTGTGAATTTGACGAGTCATTAATATCTACATCATTTACTATACTTGCCACACCGCTTTCGTTGTTATCAGTAAGTGTTGCATGTGGTCTTATTATTTTACCTACTTCATCTTTAACAGGTAAATCTTTTGCTGGCACAGCAACATAGCCTTTAACCGGCAGTTTCTCTTTTAAATCAGCAATAACAAGCTGTGTTTTATTTGTTGATGTATCTGCAAGGTTTATATCTTTTGCTTTTTCACTTGGCTTTGTAACCTCAGTGTTCATTAGTTGAGATGAATTGATCTGCTCCAGAATATCGCTTCCAGACAAATTTATTTGGGCTATGTCTTCATCATCAGAATCACTGTTTAATTTTTCATTAGTAACTGATGAGGAATCTGCTGAGGCGGCAGATAAAGTATCTGTTTCAGGCTTATTAATCTCTTTTTTTGTTGGCTCAAATGTAGTGTGGGCGTCTTGCAACTGAGTAAAAAACTCAGTACCTGATTCATCAGCAGAATCGGCTAAGCTACTGTCTTTAAATGCTAAAAAAGACTCTTTATCAGCCGAAATTGAAACAGAAATATCATTCATCGCCATAAGTCACCTAATACGGTTACGGCAACATGTCACCGCACATTGCCCAAAATTAAATACCACCCATTAACAAAGCAATAAACGTGCCTAACTTAAGAAAATTTGCGACGCTGAAAAAATTGATTAGATGTGAACTCATCCAGCATTTTTTGCTCGTTTTTAGCAACCACAGCTGCTGCTTTTATTTTTTGATTTTCAATCAATTTAGCCACCGCTTTAGCCTTTATTTGCTGTTTTAACCACAACGTTTTTCGCTGTGAAACAACTTGCTTTGCCGTATTTACAGTACTTGCTTGTTGCCGAATAGCCTCTTCAATTTTTGCTATAAACGCATGATACTGCCCAAAACCAGCGCTTGATAAACCTGATTGACCTTTTAAATGTAACTGTTGAGAGTATTCAAGCCTAAAGTCATTTAAGCCTTGAAGTTTTTGCTGGTTTGCTTGCAGGTTTTGATTAGCTTGCAAATAACTCATACGTAAACTTTCTTCTTTGTCGCTTTCAAGTTTTAGCAGCAAGTCAAATTTGTTTTTAGCCATTACCCTTGACCTAATAATTGGGCTAGCCCTTGCAGCCCATCGTCATAACTTATTACATCACGCATACCTTGCTGTAAAAACCCGTTTACTCTTGGCATCATATTTATTGCTTGGTCGAGCATGGGATCAGTGCCCTTTTGATAGGCGCCTAATGTGATCATGTCTTTATTTTGTTGGTACATTGAATACACTTGTTTAAGTACTCGCGCTTGTTGCATATGAGGCTCTGAAACCACTTGGGGCATAACGCGTGATATAGATTTTTCGATATCTATTGCTGGATAATGGCCGCTGTCGGCTAACTCACGAGAAAGTACAATATGGCCGTCTAGTATGGCGCGTGCAGCGTCTGCAATTGGGTCTTGCATATCATCGCCTTCACTTAAGACGGTGAAAAAGGCTGTTATAGCACCTTGCCCTTCCCCCCCATTACCAGCTCGTTCAACTAAGGCTGGTAGTTTTGCAAAAACCGATGGTGGGTATCCTTTTGTTGCCGGTGGTTCTCCAACTGCTAAAGCAATTTCACGCTGAGCCATTGCGTAGCGAGTTACTGAATCGAGTAGCAGTAACACATTTAAACCTTGGTCTCTAAAATATTCGGCAATGGTCACTGCACTTTCACAACCTTTTAAACGCATTAATGGCGATGAATCGGCGGGTGCTGCAACAACAACAGAACGTTTACGCCCTTCTTCTCCAAGAATTTCTTCAATAAACTCTTTGACCTCACGACCACGTTCACCAACCAAACCAACTACAATGACATCGGCTTCGCTGCCCCTAGTCATCATTCCTAGCAGTACAGACTTACCTACACCAGAGCCTGCAAATAAGCCCATACGCTGACCTTGCCCTACGGTGATCACTGAATTAATAGCCCGCACCCCAACGTCCATTGGCTGGCTGATCGGACGTCTGGCTAAAGGGTTAATCGTATTTTGAGCAAACTTTAAATAATGTTCTGCGTTAATTTTACCAAGTCCGTCGAGTGGACGGCCTAAGCCGTCAACCACACGCCCTAGTAGGCTCATCCCTACAGGTAATCCCAAATTATTTACTTGGGGTATTACTCGGGCACCTGGCAGTACGCCGGAAATATGATCATTAGGCATTAAGTATAAAGTTTGGTCGTTAAAACCAACAATTTCTGCGTCAACAAAACCATTCATGGTTTCAATTTTACATTGACTACCAACAGGCGCCCGCAGACCTTTTGCCTCTAAGGTAAGGCCAACAACACGCGTTAATATACCCGCTACTGCAGGTGTGTAGGGCTTAATGCTTTGTTGATATTGCGACAAGCGTTCGCTCAAAGAAGCAATTTGCACAGACATAGTACGCCTAAAAAATATTTAGATATTACTATTATGCAAAAAACTATCCAACGTTTCTTTGACGCGTGTTTTTAAAGTCATATCGAGAGAAGATTGCGCGGTTTTCACCTCACATCCACCTCTTTCAAGCGTGGGTTCGGGAACTAATTGCCAGTTATTGTCTGCTATAGTTTGCTCGCCATAGCTATCTTTTATAACCTCTAGATCGGTTGGGTTCAGATGCACTTTGACTTTTTCTTGTTGCGCATTTAACGAATCAATACTGTGTTTTAATGTATGTAAAATAACATCTGGCGATGTTTGTACTTCTTGGTATATAACTGCTTCAGCCAACATGCTAGCTAATTGAATAAGTTGCAACTCGGCTTGTTCATCCACTTTTTTTAGCGGTGAATTAAGTGCTTCTAAAATACCTTTAAGACTAATTAGTTGCTCTTCAATAATCGGTTTTATATCTTCTTGGCCTTGAGTTTTACCGAGCTCTACCCCTTCTTTATAACCAGCTTCTTTTCCCTCACTAACGCCTTTTTCAAAGCCGTCAATGTAGCCTTGTTCATGACCTTGTTTAAGGCCTTCTTCATAAGCATCTTGTCTAATGCGTTCAAGCTCAACTATAGTAAGCTTGGGCAGCTCGGGCTCTTCGGGTTCATCAGCGGGCATTTCTTCGGCAAGCTCTTTTTTATAAAGCTCGCCCAATGGGGTGCCATAGGCTGTTGAGCGGTTACCAAAGCTTTTTTCGTTAGGTGCTACATCGGGAATCGCCCAATGTTTTAATAATTCATCAGCTTCTTCAGCTCGAAGTGGACGCCCTTTGAGTTTGCTCATGGCTTACAAGAACTCCTCACCACCACCACCGCCTAACTGAATTTCACCCGAATCAGATAAACGACGTGCCGTTGATAGAATTTCTTTTTGGGCAGCTTCAACTTCGCTAATACGTACAGGCGCCATTGCTTCTAAATCATCAGCCAGCATATCGGCAGCACGCTTAGACATATTACCCAGTATTTTGTCTTTCAGACCGTCGTCTGCACCTTTGATTGCTTTCATTAATACATCTTGTTGTACTTCTCGTAGAATGGCTTGAATACCCCGGTCATCCACATCCATTAAGTTTTCAAATACAAACATAAGATCCTGAATTTGCTGAGACATCTCTTCGTCATGTTCACGAATAGAATCCATTAGCTGCCCTTCTACGTTTGTATCTAGGTAGTTCATAATGTCTGCCGCGGCTTTTAAGCCACCCATTTTCGCAGCTTGTGCCCCTGCTTGTCCGGCAAATTGTTTTTCCATAATTTCGTTAAGTTCTTGTAGTGCGGCTGGTTGCACTTCTTCAAGGTTGGCAATTCGCATGGTTAAGTCAAGACGTACTTTCTCTGGGAACTGCGCAATAATTTCTGCGGACTGCTCAGGCTCTAAGTAAGACAATACAATCGTTTGTATTTGGGGGTGTTCATTACGAATAATATTCGCCACCTGCTTAGAATCCATCCATTTGAGAGAATCAAGGCCTTTAGCCCCCGACCCCATAACAATTTGGTCAATAAGGCTGGCCGCTTTATCTTCACCCAATGCAGCAGTAAGCGCCTTTTTAATAAAGTCTTCTGACTGAAACCCTATAGTACTGAAGCTTTGAATTTGCTCAATAAATAAGTTGTGAACCGCACTTATTTTAGCCTGTGACAGGTCGTCTAACGCAGCCATTGCCATCCCAACTTTTTGAACTTGTTTAGGCTCCAAGTGCTTAAGTATTTGCGCTGCATCTTCCTCTGATAAGCTAAGTAATAAAATAGCGGCTTTATCTACACCGTCTAGCTTATCAACATCAAACGCTGCTGGAAGTTGTTTTTGTTCTTGATCTTGATCAGTCATCTTCTGTTAACCACGCTTTCACTACTTGTGATGATAGTTCTGGTTCATTTGCTACAAGGGCACGAATTGCTTTGAGTAAGTCTTCGTCGCCATGTAAATCTGGTAACTGCAGTGTACCATCGCTTGAGAAACCAATTGAAGCAGAATCAAAGTCTTTGTTTAGCATATCCAACGTGCTATCGCCAATGTCTACGCCTGCACTTAACGCATCTTCGTCATATTCTTCAAGTGTATCGTCTGGGTAAATTAAACGTTTAAGCATCGGTTTAACTACCGCCATTATGAGTACAATAATAACTAATGCGCCCAGTACCAAGCGGATTATTTTCATAAACCAATCCTGCTCCCAAAGCGGCACGCTAATATCAAAATCAGTTGCTTCGCGAACAAACGGAACCGTTACCACTTCAAGTGCATCACCACGCTGCATGTCAAAACCAACGCCACCTTGTAATAAACGACGAATATTTGACAATTCTTCCACTGAGCGCGGTGTCATTGTGGTTTCACCGTTTTCACCTACTTTCGGAATGTAGTCAACGGCTACCGACACGCTTATTCTACGTATCACACCTGTTTGCTGACGCTT
This sequence comes from Pseudoalteromonas sp. 2CM32C, assembly GCF_023161925.1. Taxonomy (NCBI): domain Bacteria; kingdom Pseudomonadati; phylum Pseudomonadota; class Gammaproteobacteria; order Alteromonadales; family Pseudoalteromonadaceae; genus Pseudoalteromonas; species Pseudoalteromonas sp. 2CM32C. The sequence continues at coordinate 184,508 of NZ_JALNTI010000001.1, forward strand.
ATGTGAGATAGTTGTATCTAACTCATAGTTACGCGTCGCTTCTTTATGCGTTCTTGATGGTGAAGTTGCACTACCTGCGCCACCTTGTCCCGCAACTTCAGGAATATTAGAGTTTACTGGAGGCTGATTCGTCAGAGCACCTGGTATACCTACTGCTAAACCACCTATATTATTTTCTTCGAATGTGGTTTCGCTTCTTACTGCTGGTAAATCTGGGTTGTAGCGTTTTTGCGTCTCCTCAACAGCACTAAAGTCCATACTTAAATCAACTTGTGCAGTGTAGTTTGCAAGCCCTACTACAGGTATTAAAATACTGTCTATTTTTTCAAGATATTCTTGTTCACGCTTACGCTCTATGTCGTACTCTTTGCGTGAACGTGCAGCAAGCGATGTTTGCGAGCCTGAATTTAATAAACGACCATTTTGATCCGTAACCGTTACACGAGCCGGCTCTAAACCTTGTACAGCTGATGCAACCATATCAACCACAGAGTCGACCTCTTCGCTATCTAGCGAACGCCCACGCTTAAGCGTAAGCACAACAGTTGCTGAAGGCTTTTTCTCTCTGCGCGCAAATACATTTTCTTTTGGAATGGCAAGCAATACACGTGCACGCGTAATATTATTAAGCTCTTCAATTGTGCGCGCTAACTGTTGTTCACGGCCATGCTTTAAGCGTTCACGCTCTAAACGCTGACTTACACCAAACCCCATGTCTTGCATGATAATATCTGAACCCGATGTAGGGCCTTGCTCTAGCCCTTCACGAGTCATTAAAAGTTTAATATTTTGATACTCAGTTTCAGGGACGAGCACTACATTTCCATCTACTTGGTATTCAATTTTTTGTGCGTCTAAAAAGTCGAGCGTTTCAATAAGCTCTTCTGTCTGCATTTTACCAAGTGGGCGCATATCTGGCTGACGTGCCCAAATAATAATAAATATAGCAATCGCTAAACAAATGCCTAAAGCAATAACTAAAGTTACTTGGCGCAATAAATCAACGCCATTTAGCGAACTTAAGTAGCCTGATTTCTGTTCTTGTTGATCGTCGCTATCGCTTTGGTCCATTTCACCAGTAGCAAGAGCCAGATCGGTTGATTGATTAGATTGCGCCACAATAATTCTCCACTACCTAGTTAAACAGGCATGTTCATGATTTCTTTGTAAGCTTCGACAAGTTTGTTACGAACCTGCACTGTCGCTTCAAATGCAACTGACGACTTTTGAGAAGCAATCATCGCTTCGGCCAAAGACACACTTCTGTCGCCTGTTTCTACTGCCACTACTTTTTGTTTAGCGTCTTGCTGCAAACCGTGCACAGTATTAATTGCATCCGATAGCATATCGCCAAATTGAGCGGTTGATGAGGCTTGTGTTTTTACTGGCAATCTTTCGATTTGATTATTACGGCCAGCTTCTAAAGCCATTGATTGCATTTCTTGAAATACAGCGCTGTTTTGAATTTTCATAATTTGTCTCTGACAATGCAGTTAACTCTTAACATGAATAAAGCACAAAGCATGCCAAAAAATTAAATCAATAATTTCAATTAGTTGGAAGGAATTTGACAAGTCAGAGTTTTGACAGCCCTAAATTCAAAGGGGAAATTTAGGGCTAAAAATGATGTTATGCGGGGAGTGAAATACCTAAATCGCGCATCTGCGCTAGTTTGTAACGTAAAGTCCGAGGGCTTATACCTAGCGTTTCAGCGACATCTTTTCGCTTACCTTGGCATCTTGCTAACGTTTCTAAAATAATGCGATGCTCTTTATCTTTTAGCTCATCCTTATAACTTCCCGTATCAACAGCCAATAAGTCTTGTTTTGTTGGCTCGGCTGGAGATGACTGTTCGTCATAATACGCTGAACTCATAGCGCCTTGGTCAATATCTCTATTAGTAGCACTTACTTGCTGCTGACTAGTATTTTGCGCACTGACAGATGCAGGCTCCATTACAAAATCTGTCGCCGCTATGTTTTCAATGAAAATAGCATGCTCGTTTAGAGTATCCCCAGTCCTAAGTATTAACGCACGTTGTATTACGTTATCAAGCTCACGCACATTACCAGGCCAAGAATGAGCAAGTAATTTTTTCTCTGCGGCACTATCAAGATAAGCCATAGGCTCTTTACTTTTGTTTAAGTGGCGCTCAATTAAATGTTTAGCCAATACAAGGATATCTCCAGGTCGCTGACAAAGTGGTCGCCACATCAAAGGAAACACATTAAGCCTGTAATATAAATCTTCTCTAAATTGGTTTTCGGTAACCGCTTCTTTCAAATCGCGGTTACTTGTTGCAAGTATCCGTACGTCTAGCTGGATTGTTTTTCTTCCACCTAAGCGTTCTACTTCGCGCTCTTGCAACACACGAAGTAATTTAGCTTGCAGCCCTAAATCCATTTCTGTTATTTCGTCAAGCAATATAGTACCGCCTTGCGCTTGCTCAAACTTACCAGGACACGCTTGAATTGCGCCTGTAAACGCGCCTTTTTCATACCCAAATAAGGTTGCTTCAAGCATATTTTCAGGAATTGCTGCACAGTTAATCGCAACAAACGGCGCATCGCATCGGTTCGATTTATCATGAATATACCGTGCAAGCACTTCCTTACCTGAACCACTTGGGCCTAGCACCATAACGCTCGCATCAGAGCGTGCAACTTTACTTGCTAACTCTAAAAGTTGAATACTGCTTGGGTCGGCAACAATGGGTCCGTCGGTCTCTTTTGCTTTTTCAGGTAAGTATCGACTTACCATATTGAGTAAAACTTCAGGTGCAAACGGCTTTGCCATGTAATCAATAGCGCCCAAGCGCATCGCTTCAACAGCATCGTCAATGGTAGCGTACGCCGTCATCATTAAAACAGGCAATTCAGGGTGGTTAAGCTTAATACTGCGTAGTAAATCAAGCCCACTCATAGTGCCCATTTGTACATCACTCACCACCAGCGAAAATTGCTCTTTTTTCAGCAATAACATGGCTTGCTCTGCACAATTAGCCGCAATACATTCAATCCCCGACATTTCGAGTGTGTCAATTAAGGCTTCGCGAAGCCCTGCATCATCTTCGACAACTAAAATAGTGTTACTCATAATGATTCCTCTAATTTAGATGCGGTGCGAATAGGTAAAAGCAAACTAAAGCATGCTCCACCGCCTTTATTATTAGTCACGTCAACACGCCCCTGATGAGCGTTTGCAACCGAACTCACAACAGCAAGCCCTAACCCTGTGCCTTGGCTTTTAGTGGTATAAAAGGGTTCAAATATTTTTTCTGCTTGAGTTAAATCAATACCTGGACCGTTATCGGATACGCTGATACGAACAAAATCTGGATTTTGCTCGTCAGTCGCAGCACTTAATTTTACTTCAGCGCCAGCACCAATGACTTGAATACTGTTATGGATTAAATTTTGAATTGCGCTGGCTATGGCTGATTTATTGCCTGTTATTTGAATATCTGGCTCTGGGAGGTTAACAGCTAAATGACTGTCATTTAGTGTCACCATAGCATCAGCACCCGCTTTTACCTCACTGAGTAACTGCTGCATAGACACTTGCTCAACAACTTGCTGGTCGCCACTTTTGGCAAAAAGTAGCATATCGTTTACTTGAGTTTCTAAATCTTTTAAGCGTGACATTAACTTGCTTTGAAAATTATCGCGAGATGCCTCGGGTAAACGCTTAGAGCCCAAATTAGCAGCATAAAGCATGGCCGCTGAAAGTGGGGTTCGAACCTGATGTGCAAGCGACGCCACCATTTTACCCAAAGCACTTAGGCGCTGCATATGAGCAACTCGCTTTTGTAAACGGCGTGTTTCACTCAAATCGGTCATTAAAATTAGCTGGCCCGGCTCGGGCGCTAACGCTGTTATATCAAGCTTAATTAAACGGCCATCTTTAAGCGATACTTCGTGACCATCGTCTTGATGCGGTCTAAAAGAGCGTTGAATAACGCTAAACCACTTTTCACCTTCTAAAGGTTCGCCTAACATATCAATGGCTATTTGGTTGGCCTTTGCAATCATTCCTTTACCATCAAGCACAACCACACCTGCGGGCATGGTATCAACTAAATGTGAAAGCCAACTTGCTTGCTGACGCAGATCGCTTAACTCACCTATGTACTCCTCTTGAAGTAAACATGGGTTATACTGATTTGCAGAAATAAACTGTGGTTTAAGCACGCTCGCAAGGGCCATAATCAAATCTCGAATTTGTATAGATATAGAGCTTAATGCACAATGTGTACCAAAATTTATTTATATTATTTTCATTAACTTACAATAATAATAGCGCGACATAAAAATGACGCGCATAAAAAGGAATATGTATGAGTGAGCAAATAAAATGCCGATGTGCTTGGTTAGACGCCACCAAACCCGATTACGTTTTATATCACGATTTGGAATGGGGCGTCCCTGTTTACGATGATCAAACACTGTTTGAATTTATAACGCTAGAGTCGGCTCAGGCAGGCTTAAGTTGGTATACCATTTTAAAAAAACGACAAGGGTATAAAAATGCATTTGCTAATTTTGATGTAAATAAAGTCGCGTTGTTTACCCAAGACGATGTTGAGCGTTTAATGCTTGATGAAAAGATCGTACGAAACCGTTTAAAAATTAACGCCACAATAAATAATGCCAAGCAATTTATAGACATTCAAAAAGAATTTGGCAGTTTTAGCGCGTATCAATGGCAGTTTGTTGATAACAAACCGATCGTGAGCAATTTAAATTATACCGAAGAGACGCCTGCAATCACCAAAGAATCAACAGCCTTCGCAAAGGATTTAAAAAAGCGCGGCTTTAAATTTTTAGGCCCTACCACGGTATACGCTCATATGCAGGCCTGTGGTATGGTTAACGATCATAGTAATGACTGCTTTAGAAAAGATGAAATTATACAGGCGTTTAATGGGTAAGTAATTTGCTCACAAAGAGGTTAAGAGGCGCTGCGCTTTTGAGAAGTAACGTAAAATTTAGTTATATTCACTCATTTACCCTCATTTTTCAGATATGTGTTTAAGTAATTAAAAGCTACGCTTTTCACGCGAGTAAGCTCAGCGCCTAGCATCAAAGTCTAAGTTTGCGTTTATCTTGTAGACGCCAAGCTTGCTTGCGTGACGGGCAAAGCCCGTAAATTAGTTGCTCAAAAATGAATAAAAATAACAAAGAGTATTTCACCATCTTCGTACTGCTAATCTCGTGAGAGGTTATACTTTTTCATTTTTTCGACCAGTGTTGTGCGCCTTACACCTAATATTTCTGCGGCGCGCGCAACAACGTAATCAAAACGCTCTAAAGCTTGGGTAATTAAGCTTATTTCAAGCTCAGCTAAATACTCTTTAAGCTCAATGCCCTCTTCGGGTAATACGCCTGAGCCAGCTTGGTTAAATTCAGGCTCTGGCTCATTGTCATAATCACTAAACCCCGTGCTGAATATATCGTTAAAAGCATCTTTTTCCATAAGTTCTTCAGGATATTCAGGCTCATAAGCATCTACCTCAATGTAACGATATTTATTGGGTAGATCAGGGATGTCCACTACCTTTTCAGGGAACATTATAACCATGCGCTCAACCAAATTCGCAAGCTCACGGATATTACCCGGCCATGCATGCTCTTTTAAACTTTCGATCGCTCGCTCAGTAAATTTAGCTGTCGTGCCCGTTTGCTCGTTTACGCGACGCATTAACTCCTTAAGTAGTAAAGGAATGTCATCAGCACGCTCACTTAACGACGGGTTCTCTATAGGGAATACATTTAACCGGTAATATAAATCTTCACGAAAGCTGCCAGCTTCAATCATGGTTTCGAGGTTGCGGTGTGTTGCAGCAATAACACGTACATCGGCTTGAATCGCCTTAGTTCCACCTACACGCTCATAGCTTCGTTCTTGTAATACGCGTAAAAGTTTAACCTGCATTTGTAACGGCATATCACCAATTTCATCTAAAAACAGCGTACCGCCTTGCGCCAACTCAAAACGGCCTTTACGCGCAGAAATAGCCCCTGTAAACGCCCCTTTTTCGTGGCCAAAAAGTTCACTTTCTAATAGTTCTGCAGGTATGGCTCCACAGTTTACAGGCACAAATGGCCCTGTACTTCGTTTAGAAAGTAAGTGAACGTTACGTGCAACCACTTCTTTTCCAGTACCTGACTCACCTAAAATTAAAACGTTTGCATCTGTTTTTGCTACTTGTTCAATTAAAAAGCGGACCTCTTTTACGGCTTGTGTTTCACCTACAAGGCCATCAAAAGATTTATGTGACTGAGTATTTTTGTGCTCCCCCGGCAACATACGATGATACTGCTGGCAATCATGAAGCAACTGTGTGGTCACTTCGTGATTAAATGGCTCACAAATAAGTCCAACTACATTAGCAATGCTAAGTAATGGTCTTAACGTTTCACCTATTAATAAAAATGGAAGTGTTGGGTAGCGCTTAATTAAGTTTTCGTGATCGAGAGACTGTAAAGCCCCTAAAATGACCATGCACTCATGCTGCTGATATTTTGCACACTCTTGTTCAAAGTTGTCTTCATCTGAACGATGAGTAACCTCACCGATAAAACCAAGTGATGCGTTTAACCCAATAGAGCGATTGTTATTATTATCTAAAATCAGGATCATAGTTAGCGAGCCGTGCTTCACTCTTTAATGTAATTAACTAAATTGTAAGCCAGTTAAGCACGGATGCAAGTGATAGCGGCAGTTTTTTGACATAAACGCCAAAAAACAGACGCACTCGTTAATTCAGTCATACTTAAGAATTAACTATTAAGTATTAATATTTAAAGTAAGCCTAAAATAGACTCTGCAGATTGGTTAGCCTGGCCACGAAGAGCAACTGATGATTGCGCTAAAATATCATTAGACACTTGTTGAGAAATTGCTAGAGCGTAATCGGTATCTTGAATGCGGCTTTGACTGGCTGCAATATTTTCTTGCTGCGTCCCTAACCCTTTAATTGTGCTTGCCAACGTATTTTGAAATGCACCTAACCCAGCTCGTTGTGCATTTATTTCATCATTTGCTTGCTTACTGATGTCAATAGCCGCTTGAGCACCGGCTTGGGTTGAAATATCAATGGTTGATAACGCAGAGGCAAAACTACCATCTGTAGGGTTTACCGTTTGGTTTGTATTCGCATCAGCACCAACTTGAAACGAGACAGCTTGACCATCAAATAAAGGCTTTCCTGCAAAACTCGCATTTTCGAACGTTTCAGATATTTGGCTTTGCAATTGCACGACTTCTTCTTGCAACGCAGCACGGTCATTGTCAGTCAATGCACCGTTACCCGCTTGAATTGATAACTCTTGAATACGCGAAACGGCATCATTCACACCACTCAAGTTAGCTTCGCTTACTTGAGTATATGAAATCCCGTCATACGCATTACTTACAGCTTGGCTAAAACCATTTTGCTGTGAAGTAAGCCTATCAATAATTTGCAAAGCCGCTGCATCATCTGCTGCGGTATTTATTTTTTTACCTGTAGCAAGTTGTTCTAAAAGCTTATTACCCGTTTGCTGAGTTTGGTTTAAAAATGAACTTGAGTTATCAATTTTCATAGCTAACTCCTAATGGATAGTAATTAACTTAGTATAGACTATTTAGACAGCAGTCCAACCTCCATCTAAAAATAAGCTCTGTCCAGTCATATAACTTGAAAGTGCTGAACTAAGGTAAGCAATTGCACCTTTGATATCTTCTTCCGTTGCCATTCTTGCTAATGGAACCTTAGCATTATACTTTTCTAAAAAACTCTCCGGTTGGCCACGCTCAATACCACCTAACACGATATTATTCACCCTTACATGAGGTGCAACTGAGGGCGCCATCCAACGCGTTAATTGCATCAAACCTGCTTTACTTGCAGCGTACGCTGCTGGGTTACCCATATCTGTGCCTTCATATAAATCCATTTGTGGCCCAACAACACCATATATAGACGAAATATTTATGATACTGCGACTACCATACTGTTGTTTTTTCATTAATTCATACGCCAATTGGCTTAATAAAAACGGCGCAGAAAGATTCACATTTAAACAATCATTGAATGTCTCAATTGATTGCTTTTCAAAAGGAACACACCACCCAGTAAGTTTATCTGTGCCGACAAATGCCGCATTATTTATTAATATATTGAGCTTCCCACCCGAGATTTTTGCTACGCTCTCCATAGCGCCAATAATGGCTTGTTTATCAGCTAGGTCACAAACCAAAATGTGAACTTTTGTGCTATTGCTATAAGTCTTTTGGTGAAGCTCGTGCAAACTTTTTTTACTACGATCTAATAAAATGACATTCGCACCAAGCTCTAGCAAAGTATCTGCAGCGGCCTTACCTACATGCCCACTGCCACCAGTGATCAAAGCCCAACATTCTTGAAGATCTTGTAACTGCGCTAATGTTCTCATTTTTGCTCCAACTTATTAGCTAGTAATTGTGCAAAGTCAAAATCTATTTGATTATCAATATCTACCGCTCTTTCTCTAGGCACACAGACACTAGTGACTTTACCAGCCATTACACTATTACTTTCACGTATATATGTCGGCGTTGTAACATAGGTAACAGTAGTAATATCAAAAATTTCAGGGGAGTCTTGTCGCCTTGATACTTGTTCATCACTTTTGATCACCAACTCAACAAGAGCATCTTCTGTGTATTTGACCATATTAAAAAACGGGCTACGATCTGATGGGGTCACAGTGATACAAACATCTGCAGATGTTGACTTTAATTTATCAATTGCAGCCTCAACATCAGCCTCATTTCTCAAAGGGCTCGTTGCAGGTAAACTAATAAAAAAGTCAAACTTACCATATTTTTTTTCTACCCACTCAACGGCATGTTGCCAAGATAGCCACTCAGCAGAAGTGTCTGAAGCCAGCTCTTTGGGCCTATCAATAATTTCCGCCCCCACAGCTTTTGCTACATTAGCTATTTCAATATCATCGGTTGAAACAAAAATACGGTCAATAATCGGAATAGCTTTCGCGGTATCGATCGACCAGTTTAATAGTGGTTTCCCTGCAAGAGGTAAAATATTTTTCCTTGGTAGCCCTTTTGAGCCACCTCTAGCAAAAATAAATGCATAATGACTCATCATGTACTCTTTTTAATCATATCTATTAATTTTAATGTCTCAGCAGCTTGCGCTAAATCTACTGTTAAATGCTTTTTGCCTAAACACAGGTTTTCAAACTCTTTTATTAAATCTAAGTACATATCATTAACTTGCCAATCATTGAATGCAAAGTGTTGGTGTTCTTGATGATTTAAAAAAATGTCTACTGTACTTTTCAATAAATCCCAATGAATACGTCCATTTTCTCCTTTAACTGTGCAAAAACGCTGTGGTTGCTGTTGTAAAAAATCAAGATGCACATGGCCCTGAGCACCACTTTGCGTGCTAAATACAACATCAACTAAATCTTCAACGTCTAAGCCCAACTCTTTTGAGCTTCGTAAAACCGCGTGTTCAACATTGAGCGGGCCAAATAACCATTGAGCGTAGTCAAACTCATGGCTGAGCTCTAATAAGGCACCGCCGCCAAGCTCCCGTTGTGCCGAAACAGAGTATCGGTAATCTATCGTTCGACGCCAATCTGGTAAGTATTGACCAACCTCTATAGTAATATTATAAATTTCCCCAAGTATTTTACTCTTAATCAGCTCATGCATTTTTTTTGCAGCCGGCATGTACCTTAAGCAGTAGCCAACAGCGGTGGGAGTTAACTCTTTCTGACTCAATTTAAGTAAAGATTCAGCTTCGCGAAAATTAATACATAAAGGCTTTTCAATCAGACACGGAATTCCCGCTTGTATTAATTCCTTCGCATGCTGAAGGTGCATACTCGCTGGTGAAGCAACGATGACAAAGTAAGGCTTCAATCTAATTAGTTCAGCAACCTCTGTAACAATCAAATCGGCACTATCAGGTAACTCAGTCAATACCTTACCTCTTGCAGAAAGAGTGATCACTTTTGATTCTGGGTATAGGATCTTAAGATTCTTTCGATGGCGAAGAGAGATATTACCAAGCCCAATTACAGCTAAGCATAGCATTAACTCATGCCCAAATTGCGAATATCAACTTGCGCACGGTTGAAATCATCCATGCGACCAATATCAAGCCAATATTCATGAATAGGAAACATTAAAACATCTTTTTCCTGTGCGATTTGCTGTTCTAAAATTGTTGGCATATCAATATTTAATTCTCGGGGCACCGCGTTAACAACACTTGGCGATAGTACATAAATTCCCGCATTTACAAAAAATCGTTGAATCGGTTTTTCTACCATTTCAGTTATACGATTTCCTTCTCCGCTAATCACACCATACGGTATTTGATATTCGTATTCTCGGACACACATCGTTGCATCGGCACCATTATCACAATGAAACTCTAACAAACGTGTAAAATCTACCTTAGTCAGTACATCCCCATTCATCAAAATTAACGGAAGTTCTTGAGAAACATCATCAGGTAATAAACCCAGTGCACCACCGGTACCAAGAGGCTTATCCTCATGAATATATTCAATATTGACTCCCCACTTACTGCCATCACCAAAGTGACTCAAAATTAACTCTGGCATATAATGAGTCGATATATAAAAGTTTCTAAAACCAGCTTTAACAAAGCTTTTCAATACTGTTTCAAGTATTGGTTTATTGCCAATTTGTAGCATGGGTTTTGGGCAATTATCGGTCAATGGCCGTAAGCGAGTACCAAAGCCACCCGCCATTAGAAATACTGGATTGTCATATTTTGGCTTGCTAAGAAAGTGCTTGAGCATTTCAAAGCCAACTACTTTGCCTTTATCGACCAAAGGGACAGATAAAATACTCTTGCGTTCCATCAGCTCAATTAATTGCTCTTTAGCGGTGCCTCTTTGTGCTGTAATTGGGGATAAATTCATTATTTCTGATAATGCAACCTCAAGGCCGAGATTTTTCAACAGTGCCCGCCGGATGTCACCATCAGTAACAACACCTAATAAATGGTTTTCATCATCAACTACAAGCACAACTTGTGATGCTTGTTCGTTAATAACTTCCAGTGCGTCTCGTAAGGTTCGCGTTGGTGAAATTAAGATATTTTGCCATACAAACTTCATCTGTAATCCCCTATTTAATATTGCCACGACAGCCATAAAGAGTCGTGTTTTCAGGAATATCCTTATCAACTAATGCATTTGCACCAATAATTGAGTTACTTCCAATATTTATGCCTGGTAGTACAACTGCACCAGCGCCTATAAAGACATGCTTGGCCACATTGGCGCCACCACAAATTACAGCACCAGGGGCTATATGAGAAAAGCTACCTACAATGCAATCATGTTCTATAACTACTCTAGAGTTAATCACAACATGTTCGCCTATTTTTGCTCCTGCATTTATAATAGCGCCAGGCAAAACTTGCACGCCTAAACCCAACATAGCATAGTGTGAAATAATAGCGCGCTGGGATAATACATTAGTAAATGTATAGCCTTTCGCGACAACCATATCAATTATATTAAGACGTTTTCTATCATCAAGCTGTGGTCCTATAGCAACCACAACACCATATTGCTTCGTAGAAAAAACCGCTAAATCATCATCACGTTTATACAGTTTTATACCTGAAAAAATTTCATTTGAGGGGCGTACAGGACTGATTATTCCAGCTACCGTTTGCTTATTTTCTCTAAGAATATCAGTCAGCACACTCGCATGCCCACCGGCCCCCAAAATTACTGTGGGTTTGCTATTCATTAATTAATTGACCTGCTTTATAGTGGCGAGAAGCATTACACCCCATAATTTTCCAAAAAAGACTTGGTGACATACCGTTACCTGGTCTTTTAATATCAATGTTGTGCTCTGAGAAGACCGTACCAGGTGAGATATCGACAGCAGCGACTAAGCTTTTTCTTGCTGCGATTTTATTTGCGACTTCGCTTTTAGTAGGAGCTTTAATTTTACTGCCCATAGCTTGCTCTGTCTGCCTGACCAAGTTGATCATCTCACTTAACTGTGCAGGGTTAAGGGATGCCTTATGATCTGGTCCAGCCATGTTTTGATCCAAGGTAAAGTGTTTTTCGATAATCTTGGCGCCACAAGCAACGGCAGCTAAAGGTACTAGCCACCCTTCGCTATGATCGGAGTAACCCGTTGGTAAATTAAACGCGTTTTCCATACTTGCCATAGCTGACAAATTTATTTCATCAAGTGGGGCTGGGTATTCGGTTGTACAGTGTAATAATGTCACTTTACTTTGCAATAAAGCTTGCCCTTGAATGCTACTGTAAGCTAATTCAAAATCCCCTTCACTAGGGACCTGCTTCTTAGGAAAAATGTAGCCATAAGCAATCACAGCAAGAGCCGCTTCGATTTCGCCTAATGTCGCCATGCCTGTAGATACAATTAAATCACAACCAGATTGAGCGTGCTTTAACACCAGCGGGAGGTTCGTGATCTCTCCTGAAGGAATTTTTAACCTAGTTAGTTTTAAGTCGTCGATTAAAAAACGCAAGCTTTGTATATCAAATGCTGTTGATAAAAATTCGATTCCTAATTTTTTACATTCAGCTACTAATGTATGATGGCTTTCATAACTCAATTCCAAACGCTCTAACATTGTTAATTGTGATTCAACCATGCCAATATTGGTGCTTTGATAACTTGCTTGAGCTGCGTCACTAGTTACAATGTTCTTTGCTTTAAAGGTCTGAAACTTAACTACGTCTGCTCCTGCACGATGAGCTTCCCTTACCAACTCAAGAGCCAGCTGCTCATTGCCATTATGATTAACGCCAGCTTCAGCAATAATTAATGTTTTTTGGCTCATGCATTATCTCTGTCATAAAAAGGTTTACTTTGGCAGTTGCTCAAATCAACCTCACTCAATATTTTAACTATTTTTTCAGATGCATTGCCTTCCCCATAGGGATTAATAGCCTGTGTGCATTGGAAAATAAAGTCAGTATCTAGGGCTTTATCAATCGCATTCATTAATGCAATATTGTTCATACTAGTATCAATGACACTGCAACTTTTAGGCCGACCTTTTTGACGGGTGCCAATATTTATCGTGGGGATCTTAAAACTAGGAGCTTCAATTAAACCACTTGATGAGTTTCCTAGCACACAAGCTGCTTGTTTCATTACAGCTAAGTAGCGCTTAAAACCGAGCGAAGGATAAAGGATCACGTTGTTTAAGTTCGCCAACGCAAGCCACTGTTTTATCATCAGTGCGCCTTCACCATCTGCATTTGGATAAGTGACAAGAAAGTTGATATCGTCTCGTTCTTTAATAACATTTAATAAAGGGTTAATATCATTTTCTTCTGCACAACCTCTAGTAACAGGATGATAAGTAACAAGAAATATAGGGAGATCAATATTTTTAAACGAGACTATATCGTTTAAATTTATATCGCTTGCATTTGAAGCATGAATGATGTTGTCGATACCGGGTGCGCCAGTGACAAAAATTTGACTAGGTTGCTCACCTAATTGCATTAGTCTTTTTGCAAAAGACTCCGTAGCAGGGAAGTGGATACTGGCCATCTTGCTAATACTGTGCCTGAGAGCTTCATCAAACGCTCCTTCAGTTACTTCGCCACCGTGGATGTGAGCGATGGGTATATTTAAAAATAATGCAGCTTGAGCAGCTGCAAATATTTCAAAGCGATCACCTAAAATCAAAATACAGTCTAAGTTTTGGTACGCGAATCCATCTGTAAAGCTTATCGTCGCTAAACCTGTTGATTTGGCAATACCAACTCTAGTTTTTGATGAAAGTAACATCTCGACTGGTATAATGTTTTCTACACCTGATTCTTCAAGCTCACTTATAGTGTAACCATATTCAGGCGACAAGTGCGTACCGCAAGCAAAAACGACTGAAGCTATATTTTGTGCATTTTGCAGTAAACAAATCGTTCTACTTAATAACCCAAAATCAGCCCTTGTTCCTGTTACTACACCTATTTTTCTCATACTTGCTCACTTTATTGATACAGAACTTGGGATGTTAACTAAACGTTCGGCTAGAAAAAGCGAGTTGTTGAGAGGCCCACACATTGACTCTTTAAACATCGGTAATGTATGCATTAACTGCCATACAGGCCTTGTCATTACTCCAGCTTTATTAGTGTTTGAGAGCAACTCATCTCGGTATTTTTTCGAGGGGCATAATACGGCATTGAGCCAATAATTTGAACGAGCACCTTTCGGCTCAACGATAAACTCCACATCAGATCTTTCAAACTCCGTATGATAAAGTAACGCCAGTTCTCTTTTATTGTCTATATACTCTGATAACCTTTCGAGCTGAGCACAGCCTATAGCAGCATTGATATTAGGCATACGATAGTTAAATGCTACTTCGTCGTGGTAAAACTCGTAAGGGTGAGGCTGTTTTGCAGTGGTGGTAACATGCTTTACGCGGTGAGCTAAAGCATCTTGATTACATAAAACCATTCCACCACCTCCTGTAGTAATTATTTTATTACCATTAAAACTCAGTGCTGACATGTTTGCAAAAGTTCCTGTATGTGAGCCTTTATATAAAGAGCCCAGACTTTCTGCGGCATCTTCGATTAACTCAATACAGAAGCGATCACAAACCTCCCTTAATTCATCGACTCTAGCAGGATGACCAAATGTATGCATTACCACAGCAGCGCTAACACGAGCACCTTTGTTGTGATAGCACTCTTGATCACGGACTTTACAGTTTTCTTCTAAATAACTTAAGAGTGCATCAGGGCATAGCCCGAGCGTTTCACGGTTAACATCAACAAAGACAGGCTCAGCTCCTAAATAATTAATCGCATTACAAGTAGCTACAAACGTAAGTGGTTGAGTGATTACTAAATCCCCGGCTTTTACGCCACTCACATAAAGCGCAGTATGCAATGCAGCCGTACCATTTACTGTAGCTATGGCATGCTTAGAGTTGGTATAGCCTACAATTTTTTGCTCTAATTTATCAACATACTGACCAATGCTTGATACAAAGGTTGAATCTAAAGTATCTAAAACATATTGACGTTCCTTCCCTTCAAAAACAGGTGCATGCAGGGGAATAAAATCATTCGTTTTATAGTAATCGCGGATAAAGTTAATGAGTTGACTAGTATTCACATGAACCTCGACTACATTTTACTTTCAAGGTACTTGCCTTTTTCTTGGTGAGCAAAGTCAGGTAGCAGCGTATAGAAGAGGCCAACGATTTGCTCTTTTGTCCAATGCTGCTTTCCTATAAGATTATCTATTAGTTTAGAAAATTCAACCAATTTCATTTCATCAAATCCCAAAGAACTTTTAATAACACCTAGCCCATCAAACCGCATCATCTCAAGTACTTCTTGAGCGGTATAAAACTCTTCAACATCTTTTTCACCAGTGGTATCACTTTGTGTAAATAAACACGGCCAACTTCCTGTCTCAGGTAGTGTTAAGATTAATGCTCTCGCTTCATCTTCATCTGAGCAAGCGTGAGCCTTAAAGCCACGAGAGTTCAAATAACGTTCTGCAATTGTTGAAAATTTCAAAAGGTGTACATCATCATCCAGCTTGGGGAAAAAAATATCTCCATTTTCCCCTAACAAACATGAAAACAAGCATATTAAACCTGACTCTTCCGGTGTGACGAAGTAACGTTTAATATCATTAGGGGCCACTATAGGTTGTTTTTTCTCGATACGCTGTTTGAATGAATGAAGCAGAGAACCATCACTAAAAGCAACATTAGCAAATCGGGCCATGGATACATCAATTTTTGAGCTGGCTCTTGCAGCGAACATTTCCATTATTTTCTTTGATGCCCCCATCATATTTACAGGGTTAGCAGCCTTATCGGTAGAAACACAAAAATACTTTTTTATTTCTTTTCCGATACATTGTTGTAAGGTTTTTTCAGTATTGAGTATGTTTGTGCGCACCATGCGCATCAGCGTGAAAGGATCCTTTTCATTTCTGACATGTTTGAGAGCGGACAAATTAAGAACATAATCATAACCACCATCAGCGTTGAAAAATGCATCATATTCTTCACTGCCAATATCAAGTGTGAATGTTTGAAAATCTCCCTCTATATATCCTATCGAAGAACGTAAATCACGTACGAGTTCAACAAGGTTATTCTCACTTATATCAACAATATGAAGTTTTAAGGGAGACCTTTTAAAAATCTCTTTAGTAACAGCTTGCCCTATCGTCCCTGCCCCACCTAAAATCAGGAAACGAGAGGTTGAAATTTTAGAGACCAGCTCATGCTCAAATTGTATTAAATCACTGTTAAATAAAGATAATGAGCGCTTTAACAAGTTTAGCATCACAGTCCATTCCTTCTAAATTTAAAAAACGCAATAAAGATAAGTACCCATGATAAATCAATACCTTAAAAGCTTAAGCCTTCTTTTGATATTCAGGTTTTGTCCAATCACATTTTGACTTCCAATTTTTTCTGAAATCAGCTTTAGCTGCTAACACAAACTCAAGCCAAAGTTTATGTGCTTCATTAAAATATACTAGCATTTCTTGCTCTTCTTCAAACTGATATAAAAGAGAAACAATAACACAATGGAAATAATGCATTGTCCCTTTGAGAAGCTGGAATAAATGAGGTGTTTTTGATTTTTTGTAAGCAAAAATAACGCGTTGTTGAGCTATTAAATTTGCGTTAGCTGCATCTCGAGAATTTATCTCTCTAATACCTATATTATAAATATAATCGCAAAGCTCATCAAACTCATCAAAATTAAGAACTTCCTTTATTTGACTATCATCAACTGGAGCGAAAAAATACGATTTTATAGACTCAATGAGTTCTGCTTTATCTTTGATCACCTCGCCAAGTAACAAATCCCCTTCACGAATAGGTACAGCACCTCTTAATTTAGCACCTTCACCAACATTAAATACACTTATGTTTTTTGCAAAAGCCGAAATTAATCTATCAAAGCTATTTTTTGACATTGCCATAAGTGGAGTGGCCATTACATCATTATCAAAATTACCATCGAACCTAATGCTAGCACCTTCAAGTGCCTTAAGCTCTGTATCATTGTATATTGATAAATTTGAGTGAGTTTTACCATTTAAAGTGTATCCGTTGTCTACACCTATTAAATATATTTGCTTAAAGCCAAGCGTCAAAGCATAAGAAAAAGCGGTATTTGAAACAAACGGACCACTAGCAGGTAGCTCGGATACTTGCTTGCCACACATAATATAACTGTAAAGAGACATGAAGGCAGTGGCCGCTTCAGGGCCCTTCAATCCTACGCCCGACCATTTATACAAATCTAAAACATCTGGATACATAACGTCGACGGTAAGAAGGTTTAAATCCTGATATCCCTGCTCGGGCTCAACGAGCTTCAAAATATCGTAAGTTGCCTTTGTGCGTTCAACTAAAACATGAAAATCAGGAACAATCCCAGCTTTAAGTAAACTTTGTAAGGCGGTACCTGCAGCAAAAATAATTGCCTTATTTTTATATGCTTTGATTAATTCAATCGCGTTGTCTAACGATGGTCCGTTACCAACAACAAATACCGGAATATCTGCTAGCATTTTCATTTCTTCAGGTGAAGAAAATAAAAAATCAGCCTTCTTTTCTATATTTTTAATAACATGAGCCAACCCTGTTATTGCATCATTATAAAAGCCATAACCTTGTTGTAATTGATAATAGTTATCAAAAAAAGATTTAATTAGTTCGTTTACTTTTTGCGAAGGATAATGCTGATAACAAAAGCTATTTATTGCGCTAAAAGAGCCTAACTCATTAGCTATTCTGTATATCTCATCGAAAAATTCATCATAGTCAACCCCTATACTTAGGAATAAACAGGCACCTTTTTTATCTAAACCCTCAATTATTTTAAACCAATCAATACAATATAAACTGGCAAAAAACAGCTCTAAATCAGGTTCACAAATGAACATATAATCAAAAGAGTGCTCTTCTAATAGCGCCTGTATATGATACCCCAAACCAACACCAAAAATTAAAGCTGTTGGATAATGTTTTGGTAATGAAGAAATTGGTGTAAATTTGTTGGCGCCAACTTTACTTAAAACAGTACTTAAACGCTGCATATACTGCATGTGTAAACGAGAGTCATCACTTTCCCATTCTTGTGTTCCTGTATAATCCGTGCGCCCAAAAGTTGCTTTTTTCGTATACTTTTTAACTTGTTGAATTGTCTGCGATAGCGGGTTATCACTGTATAAGGGCACATGCTCTCCATCAGGGATAAAATTTCCGTGACCTGATTTAGTAACATGAATACAGAAATCATCGCGAATTTGATATTCTGCTATAGATTTAGCAATATCAGGGTAGTATTTATCGAAAGCTTGTATATTTTTACTAAAACGATAGTTTGCTTCATCCGCAAACTTAAGCTCACGCAGCTTTTGTTCTTGATGGTCTTGAATTGATTTTTCAGTTTCTACGAGTAACGACTGGAGTTGTTCTTGCTGGTTTGTCATAAGTTAGCCACCACTATTGCGAGTGTATTATTCATTCAACCAACTGCAATTAAAATGCCAATGCTGTAGGTTATTTAGAGTAAGCTGAAAGTTTTTTAGAATTGCTTTTAAACTGAAAAAGCTGCTTTTTCATATCGTCACGATGTGATGTATAAACTATAGAAATTTCTATAAGTCTCTTATTTAGCAGAGTAAATGATTGCTCTTCAGCAGCTAAATCCTCTTTAGTTAGACTTCTTAGTAGCTGGTCTATTTCATTAAGGTAATCTTGAGCTTCAATTTGATTAGAGTTTTTAAGCGCAACCTCCATCGCATCAAGCAACTCAGCTAATTTATCCGTATTAGCCTGCATTAACAGTCGCCTGGCTTCCATTTGTACCTAAAACTTGGTGACGAACATCCACTGGAATTGCATCCCATGCAGATTTTATTTCTTTTAGTAAGTTTGAAACTTCATCTACAATATTGACGTCATTCTTTACACTTGCATCAATTAAACGTTCGTTCATGTATGAATATAGGGCATAAAGATTTTCAGTAACTTCTCCGCCGGCATTAAAATCCAAACAATCTCTTAATGCTGAAATTATTGCTGAGGCTTTAGATAAATGCTCACTCTTTGCCTCAAAATTTTTTTTGTCGATAGCCACTTTTGAAAGAACCATTTTTTCAATTGCACCAGACATTAGCATTTGGATTATTTCATAACGATCAGCCCCTGCAACACGCGTTTTTAAGGCTTCTTTTTGATAATTTTTTACTCTAGCATTGTACATAGTTCACCTGATTATATTGTTACCAACTTTGATTCATATACTAACTGTCTGAACGTGTAAATCCAGGCAGGCTAGCTAACTGAGCACTTAAATAACTTTGCGTAGATTGCATTTGCGCAAGCAGTACATCCAACCCCGCATACTGTTCTCGAAGTCTACCTTCCAAGGCCTCCATACGATATTCATGATTAGCCACATCATCTTCTAAATCATCAATCTGGGAATTTAAATTATTCTCGCGTTGTTTCATTATCCCATCAGAATTAACATAGTTATCTAATAAACTTTCCAGATTTTTAGCTATACCGTTATCACCAGCAAAAGCCTTGCCAATATTGTCATAATTTTCATCTATTGCGTCGTTTAGGCTGCGAACTAATGATGACTTCTCTAGGTAACCGTCTTTATCAATCCCTAAACCAATATCAAAAATACTAGTAAATGGTCCTGCGCCTGATAATGGTGTTGATAAACCATTAACTAGCTGAGAATCGAATGATCTTATCGTAGAATCACTATTTAAGGGCTTGCCGATCCGTGTTTGCAACCCTATCTGTCCAATTAGGTTGTTATAATTGGCGATAAACTCATCAACTAGCTCTGTTACACTTTCTCTATCAACATTAACTGAGAGTTTGGCTGTTTCCCCGTCAATACTTTGACGCTTAGCAGTGATAGTCATATCCTGAACAGCGTCTTTAAAGGTGTTTGTGTCGTTCGTTATGGTAATGCCATCAACTTTAATAATTGCATCTTTTGCAGTGTTTTCTGCTGCTATTCCAATGCCGCCTGCACCACCTGCATTTGCTACAGTAGATACGTTATCGAGTTCAGCATTATCGTTTGTTATGACAAGATCGTTCCCGGTACCAGTGACAGTTGAAGTCAAAACTAGTTTAGCTTCCGAACCCGTATTAATAATATTCGCTGTGACACCAAAATTACTATCAGAACTATTTATTGCATCGCGTAAATCTGAAAGAGTAGCACCGGTATCCAAAGTCAAATCAAAAGATTTATCAGGGCCTGCTGAAAAGGATAATGTACCGCCTGAAGCACTCACAACATCTTCATTAGTAGCAAATAAACCATCTTCAGATAAAGCTCTACTCCCTTGGGCAATTGCAACCACTTCTATCTTGAAGTCACCTGGAGAAATATCTGACGTTGGAGTTACAGAAATCAGATCTCCATCATCGCTTGCTGGTTGAGTTATATTGGCAATTCTTTTGTTGAAGTTATCTGGGTCTGCTAATTTTTCAATTGTATCTTGAAGTTTAGACATTGCCGATTTGACTTCACCTATTGCTGATAATTCAACCTGAAGCGCCTCATCCTTCGCTGCAAAGGCATTCATTTTAGGTACATTTTCAGCATCAACTGACGCCGAAATAATACTTTCCAAATCAAGACCTGAACCAATACCCGCAGATGTAATAAGAGGCATAATATAATCCTAAATAGCTGAAACGGCTTAAACTGTTTTATTAAACAGTAAACCTTTATTAGTTAGTTTATCGGCAAATTCATCTAAAGCTTTAGCTATTTCCCTAAACTCTTCGGTAGGAATTTCTCTAATTACTTCATCGTTGCTTTTATCAAGCACTTTAATGATAGGTAGATCTCCACCATCATCAAACTCAAATTTTAAGTTAGTTGATGTTACTGGGATGTACTCATTTAGCTTCTCTAGATTGTCTTTAACTTCGACAAACAATTCTTTATCTTCTTTATCTTCTTTACCTTCTTGCTCTTTAAGGTTTTGAGCATTCTTCAAATCAACAGCTTCTCTTGCTGTTAAAGCTGTACCCTTTTCAAGCTTTTCTTCTTTTACCGCATCTTTAGCAATAGATGTATTTACAACACTGAGCCCATCTATCGTTTTTTGTGAAGAATTTAAATCAATCATCTCGGCTACCCTCGAAACATATATTAAGACTATAAGCCACATTTGGACTATTTGCTTAGTCTAAAGTGGCTCATAGTTCAAATCAATTAGCCTAAAAGCGATAACGCTGCTTGTGGACGCTGATTTGCTTGGCTTAAGATTGTTTGGCTAGCCTGTTGTAAGATCTGCATCTTAGTTAAGTTAGCTGTTTCTTGTGCGAAATCCGTATCTTGGATACGTGATTTTGCAGCCGATAAGTTTTCTGAGATATTTGACTGATTTCGGATAGTTGATTGGAAACGGTTTTGAACAGCACCTAACTCCGCACGTTTTTTATCAACTACTGCAATCATTGCATCCATACCTGCTAAAACCGCTTGCGCATTACCTTGAGAAGAAACACTAATACCTGTTTCGGTAAATTGAGCTGCAAAATTATATGAAGTAGCTGCAGCGGTACCACCAGCCTCACTTACACCCGCTAAGTTCGCAGACAATGCTTTACCTGACACAGCAGATGCAACACTTGCAATACCCGACAAAGTAAAACCTCCGTCCGCAGTTATAGTATTAGTAGTCGCACCTACAGTTTGCATACTAAAACCTATAGTTTGAACAGCATCCGCGCCAACTTGAAAATTAGCTGAAAACGTACCATCTAGTAAATTCTGACCGCCGAATGTCGTATCTTCTGCAACACGGTTAACTTCAGCTGACAAAGAACGGATCTCTTCTTGAAGTGCTAAGCGGTCTTCATCTGTGTTTGAACCGTTAGTAGCTTGCTGTGCAAGAGTACGAACACGCTGGAACATTGACGTTACTTCATCAAGTGCCCCTTCCGCTGTTTGTGCAAGTGAAATACCATCGTTTGCATTTCGGTTACCTTGGTTTAAACCGTTAACTTGTGATGATAAACGGTTTGAAATCTGCATACCTGCAGCATCGTCTTTTGCACTGTTGATACGCATACCTGACGATAAACGTTGAAATGATGTATCTAATGCGTTACTTGATTTGCTTAATTGTCTTTGTGCGTTCAAAGAACTCACATTACTATTTACGTATAAAGCCATGATAGCCTCCGCTTCAAAGTTCGATAGACAATAACGGGATACCCCTACCCTGTTATTATCCGTGATTTAGAGTCCTGGATTTTTAGTCCTCTAAATCATATATCGTCCATTGAAGCGAAAGCTTTAGCTTTATTTGTATTTAATTTCTACTAGCTGTGATCTTATTAACCCTGAAGTAAACTAAGTGCTGCTTGTGGGCGCTGGTTAGCCTGCCCTAAAATAGTTTGACTTGCTTGTTGTAAAATCTGATTTTTAGTCAAGTTAGCCGTTTCCATGGCAAAATCAGCATCTTTAATGCGCGATTTAGCAGCAGATAAATTTTCAGAAATATTAGCTTGATTACGAATTGTTGATTGAAAACGATTCTGTACCGCACCTAATTCAGCACGCTTTTTATCAACTACAGCAATCATAGCATCCATACCGGCTAAAACCGCTTGCGCATTTCCTTGAGAAGAAACGCTAATCCCAGTTTCAGTAAATTGAGCTGCAAAATTGTATGTAGTTGCTGCTGCTGTTCCACCAGCTTCACTAACCCCTGCAAGGTTAGCTGATAATGCCCTGCCTGATACCGCAGATGCAACACCTGCAACACCTGATAGAGTAAAACCGCCATTAGCTGATAATGAATTTGCTGTTCCGCCAACATTTTGCATACTAAAACCTATAGCCTGTACAGCATCAGCGCCAATTTGAAAGTTTGCAGAATAGGTTCCATCAAGTAAGTTTTGACCACCAAAAGTAGTATCCGTAGCAATACGATTTACTTCTGCCGATAATTGACGAATTTCTTCTTGGATTGCTAAGCGATCTTCATCAGTATTAGAGCCATTTGCCGATTGTTGTGCAAGCGTTCGAATACGTTGGAAAGTAGAGGTAATTTCATCCATTGCACCTTCAGCAGTTTGCGCTAAAGAAATACCATCGTTCGCATTTCGGTTACCTTGATTGAGGCCCAGTATTTGCGATTGTAAGCGGTCTGAAATCTGCAAACCTGCGGCATCATCTGCTGCGCTGTTTATACGAAGACCTGACGATAAGCGCTTAAATGACGTGTCTAAGTCACCGCCGCTTCTATCAAGCTGTCTTTGTGCATTAAGCGCACTTACATTGGTATTTACATATAAAGCCATAATAAACTCTCTTCTTATCTGTCAAAGTTAGGTCACTATCTCATTCAAAGAAAGTGGGTATTTGACAAAGTGACTAGATATGTAGGCGGTATATTCTGCCTAGGGGCAACTATCTGCCACTTTGTAAGTTAATAATAAACTTACAAAGATAAAAGCAAGCATTAGGCCAACTTTATTTTAAAGACTATTAAAGACTGGAAATCCGTTATACGGTGTGTTTTGATTTAAAATTGGGCAGTTAAAGGTAGTAGTAGTATAATTGAGAAATAAGGCCCGCTAAGGGCCTTATGATTTGATAAGTTTGAGAGTGGGTGACTAACACAAAATAATGGCATAGTTTGTGCTAATACATATATGTTCTACAAATGTTAGAACAACTTGGATTAAGGCCTCCGCTGGCAAAATCCTATAGCGCCTTTGTTAATACCCCATTAAGCAAAGGCGCTTTCATTTCTTCTTCGCCAATAAATTGACTAATCTAATTGTAAAGCTTTATTAACCTAGTAGGCTAAGTGCAGCCTGTGGACGCTGGTTAGCTTGTCCCAAAATTGTTTGACTTGCTTGTTGTAAAATCTGCATCTTAGTTAAATTTGCAGTCTCTGATGCGAAATCGGTATCTTGAATACGTGAACGTGCCGCAGATAGGTTTTCAGCTATATTTGACTGGTTACGAATTGTTGATTGAAAACGATTTTGAACAGCACCTAATTCAGCACGTTTTTTATCAACTACTGCGATCATTGCATCCATACCTGCTAAAACCGCTTGCGCATTACCTTGAGAAGAAACACTAATACCTGTTTCGGTAAATTGAGCTGCAAAATTATATGTAGTTGCTGCAGCGGTACCACCAGCCTCACTCACACCCACTAAGTTAGCTGATAATGCTTTACCTGACACTGCTGATGCAACACTTGCAATACCCGATAGAGTAAAACCTCCATCCGCAGTTATAGTATTAGTAGTAGCACCTACAGTTTGCATACTGAAGCCGATTGTTTGAACAGCATCCGCACCAACTTGAAAGTTAGCTGAGTAAGTTCCATCTAATAAGTTTCGTCCGCCAAATGTGGTATCTTCAGCCACACGGTTAACTTCAGCTGATAAAGAACGAATTTCTTCTTGAATTGCTAGACGATCCTCATCTGTATTTGAACCGTTAGTAGCTTGCTGTGCAAGAGTAC
Organism: Pseudoalteromonas sp. 2CM32C; assembly: GCF_023161925.1. Taxonomy (NCBI): domain Bacteria; kingdom Pseudomonadati; phylum Pseudomonadota; class Gammaproteobacteria; order Alteromonadales; family Pseudoalteromonadaceae; genus Pseudoalteromonas; species Pseudoalteromonas sp. 2CM32C. Next base: position 209,093 of record NZ_JALNTI010000001.1, read on the forward strand.
GAACACGCTGGAACATTGATGTTACTTCATCAAGTGCACCCTCAGCTGTTTGAGCCAGAGAGATACCGTCATTCGCGTTACGGTTACCTTGATTTAGACCATTTACTTGTGATGTAAGACGGTCAGAAATTTGTAGACCAGCCGCATCATCTTTTGCGCTATTGATACGCATACCAGATGATAAACGTTGGAATGATGTATCAAGTGCATTACCTGAATTGTTTAATTGTCTCTGCGCATTTAACGCGCTAACATTTGTATTTACATATAAAGCCATGATGTCTCTCCTAAAGTAAACTTATCATTTACTCTCAAACTTACTAGATTAAGCAGTGGTTGTAATTTCAACGCTGTGCTTGGTTAATTAAGTTATCGGTCTAGAAAAAAAATCCTTTAGCTTTTTTTTAAAAAAATCAAATTTATTTTCTAACTTATTGAATTTAATTAATTAAAATAAAAACAATTTAAAGTCATCGCTAAATAAAAACATCATTGTAAATGTTTTTAAAGTGCTTTTATTGGTGAGGTAAGTAATTTATTTAAAAGAAGTATTTATTCAAAGCGAAGAGTTTTACAGAGTAAGGCAAAGTATTGCCTTACTCTGAGTTTAATTATAAGTAATCAAACAACGAAAGGTTTGCTAAACGGCCAAAGGTTGCCTGTGATGCCTGAAGTGCTGTTTCTTGTTTGGTTAACTCAGTTATTGCTTCTGTTATATCTATATCAACCAAGTCAGATCGTGCTGATTTGTTATTAATATCTAAATCTGTATTTGATTGCAGTACTTTTTCTGCTGTATTGATTCGTCCACCCAGTCCAGCTTGGGTTAGAGACACATTATTTTTTGCATTCGTAATTTGAACAAGCGAGTCAGCAATGACTTGCTCATATTCTTCTTCTGTTAACGCAGGGTTAGTCAGGCCAGCTATTAGCTCACTCATAGAGTTAAGCACATTTTCTTTTTTAGGCGCTTCAAGCGTAATATCAATTTGGCCTGTCGCAACTGGCGTAACACTTATCTCCATACCTGCAAACTTAATAACAGAGTCGTTGATGTTACCGGTTGCTAGTATTGTCCCTGCTTGCTCTATTTGATAAGTATTAGGTGATCCCGCCGTTGTGATCACGTTTAGTGTATTAGCACCTGCGGCAGCCGCCGGATCTGGGTTATAGTTCTGTTTATGGAACGTATCAAATTGACCTTGTTCCGTTACATACACCTTAGAACTTGTAATACCGCCTGATACAACTCCATCGTTAGAAACAACATCTAAACGCGCATCCACTTTTTCAAAGGCATCAAACCCATTATCACTTGATTTAATATCAACCCCTTCAGCTATCTTAATCATATGCTGACCTTGGTCGCCACCATACACATATAAGCCGGTGGATGAATCGAGCGAGTAAGTCTGTGTATTATCCTGATAACCAGAAAAAATATATTTCCCGTCTTCCGTTTTAGAGTTCATTAAATCAAGTACTGTACTTTGAAGCGCTTTAATTTCTTCGGCAAGCCCTTCTCTGTCAGCAGCGCTATATGCACCGTTACCTGACTGAATGGTTAAAGTATGCGCTCTCTCTAATGCGCCTTTTATGTTTTCAAGTGCACCTTCTTCTATATTCAAGCGGCTATTAAGCATGGTTATATTTTTACTGTACTGCTCATTACTCTGTATTCGATCGGTATATTGAAGTGCGCGGGAAGCCGCTGCAGGATCATCCGATGCCGTTAACACACGCTTTTGAGTATTAACTTGCTCTTGAGCCTTACTAACATTTTGTTGATTGTTCAAAATTGAATTTAAACTACTTTGGTACATCAAATTGTTTGATAAGCGCATAATTACCTCGCAGCACTTAATATAGTGTCAAAAACAGTACGAGCAGTTGCAAGTACCTGTGCAGAAGCCGCATAAGACTGTTGAAAACGTAATAAATTGGCAGCCTCTTCATCAAGGTTTACGCCAGAAAGCGATTCATACCAGGCTTCAGATTGCTGAGCAAGCGCTTCAAATGCTTCCCCATTCGTTTTTGCTTGGTTAGTTACCACACCTATATCGCTTACCAATCCTGCATAAGCTTGGTTAAATGTTTTGTGGTTGTCTGAATTTGTACCGCTAACAACATTTTGACGCACTAATTCACCTTGCTGTAACCCCGCTAACTTTTGACCATTACGGTTATCATCAAAGCCACCTTGGTTAAACTCAAGTGTGAATGTATCGCCAGTTTCAGGGCTGCCTTCAATATCAAAGTCAAAACCATATAGTTCAAAGCCATTACCTGCCTGTTGTAACATGTCTTTTGCTGGCAAAGTTGCTGTAAAAGTACTGGTATTTACACCATCACTTATTGTGTATTCATTTAGATTAGCGGTTTTAACAACACTAATAGGGCCATTTGTAAGACCTGCCGGTGACGTTGTAAAGCTACCAGTAGTAACATCATTTACCTCACCAACCGTAATGGTGGCATTTCCTATGTTGTTAATGTCGTTTGCTGTTCTTATTGGTGCTGCAAGCGCTAAATCTTCACCACGAGTGGTTGCTAAAGACATATTTGCCGCCGACTCAGAGTTAAGCTTTATTTGAAACTGATCACCTGCATTAGCAGCGCCAGCAACATTAATTTCTAAACCAAACGATTCGCCACTAGTAATTGTTGATGAATCAATGACGCCAGCGGTTATATTTGCTGTCGATGCTGTGCCTAGCGGCTCACCTTTATTATCTACTGGCTGAATTTCAACCGTTGAAGCACTGGTATAAGTAATTATAAAGTCACTTGCAGGCAATTCACTGCCCTTACCAGCTTCAAGGGTTGCAGTCATACTTGAACTACCCGTATTAGCGGTATAAGCATAGCCACCAACCGTAGGAATATTAAAAATATTACCCCCTAGCTCTCCGTTAGCGTCCATACCCAGCTTGTTTTGTTCATTAAAAGAATCGGCTATTGCTAAGCCCATTTGGCCAATTTGATTTTGAGCAGGGACTAGCACATCGTCTCTAAATGCCAGTAATCCACCAATTTTTCCCTTTAATTTAGATACATCAACTTCAAGCGGCACTGCCTTGCCCCCATTTACATCTAACCTAAGTTCTTTAAAGTTTGGATCAGGATCGCCACGCATAGAAAACAAATTAAACGAGCCATTTTGCATTACAACCGCTTCACCGGTGCCCATAAATACAAGTTTTTCACCATTTGGGCCATCCAGTGTTTCTATATCAATAAGTTCTGATAAATCACGGATTGCCTTATCGCGTTCATTATAAGTAGAACTTGCATCAGCCTGGTTATTAGTGCCGTTAACAGCAGCAATATCTTGATTTAATGTACCAATTTTTTGAATTAAGCCATTTGCCTCTTCTGTAAATACGTCTAGCTGTTCATTTACAATATTTTTCTGATCGAAAACAATGCCTGAGAGTCTGTCCATTTGATTCACTAAGTTTTCAGCATCCGTCATTACCAGCGAGCGAGCAACGGTAGACGAAGGCTGATTTAACGACTCCTGAACATTATTAAACAATGAATTTATACTAGTAGATAAACTATTAGAATCTTCTGAAAACAAACTATCAACGCGGTTTGACTCTGTAACAAATTGATCAAAAAACGTTTTATTAGAAGTGTCTCTGTTGAGTTGCTCTTGGGCAAACTGGTTTAACAAGCGATAGGTTTCTCCTTTTCCTACCTGGTTATCGACCATAGTTGTATGCTCTGTGCGCTCTCGCACATAGCCTTCGGTATTTACATTCGCTATATTTTTACTTGTCGTTTGCAGTAGTTCCGAATTTGCTCTAACCCCAGAACTGGCAATGTTTAATAAGTTAAACGACATTTACTTTACTCCTTGGCGAATAACACTGGCTGCAACATCTTTTAATTGAGCACTGTTAAGCACTTTTTTTATTTTACTAGCGTAATTAGGATCCGTTGCATAGCCGGCTTTTTGTAATGAATCTAAAAACTCGCTTGGCTTAGCTGTATTTTGTAATGCTTCTTGGTAGCGTGGGTTTTGGGTTAAAAAATCAACAAAGTCGTTTACGCTCTCTTTTATTGAGTCATAAGCTCTAAAGCTTGCTTGTTTTTTAACAGGCGTTCCTTGTTCAAACTCTAGGGTTACTTTACTCGCTTTTTCGCCATCCCAGCTTTTATCTGATTTGATATTGAATAAGTTATTTGAACTGTTACCGTCGCTTTTATTAATAATGTGCTTACCCCAACCTGTTTCAAGTGCGGCTTGTGCAACCATAACAGCAGGGTTTAAGCCAATTTTTTGTGCTGCTGTTTTAGCGTGTTCCCATACTGTAGTTACAAATTCTTCAGTACTTTCGAATGGCGCTGAAGGAGCTTCAGGCACTTTAGAATCGGTTTTATCGTTTTGAACATTAACAGCAGCTTTTTCTTCATTTTGGGTATGAGGAAGCGAAGAGCCCGCACGCATATCACTTAAAAAGTCATTGGTGGTTCTCAAAACAGAACCCGGCATAAAAGTTTTGCCGTCTGGCGATAACTGCTGAACAATTAAATCAGCAAGGCCTAAAGACCCATTTGATGAAAGCTCAGTAGATAACTGTTGATCATGCATGTCTTCAAAAAACTTAACGCTACTTGAGTTAAGTGGACTTTCTTTATCTTCAAACGCTTCGTTAGCTTTACGCATACTTTTAAGTAGCATTTGGGTAAAAATAGCTTCAAATTGCGCAGCTGCTTTTTTAAGAGCGGCTTTAGATGCATCGGTCGATGCATCACCACCGCTTAAGGCTTCTTTACGAAGTGAATCTAAATTGCCTAAATCAAAAAAGTTTTGTTTGTCTAGATGATTAGTTTCCATCAGCTTTTTGACACAATAATGAATAATACAAATTAAAATGCAAAAATTAAGCCAGATTGGAAATATGAATGAGGGAGTAAACGGGAAGCTTTAGCAAAGTTTTTAGCAAAGGCTTTGCTAAAGCTTAATAAATATTAAATAACAACAAGTTGGCCGTTTATTGCTCCGGCTTCTTTAAGGGCCTCTAAAATAGCCATTAAATCGCCAGGCGCTGCGCCGACCTCATTTATAGCACGAACTAAATCGTCTAAACTAACACCCGGGTTAAACACAAACGCACGCGAGTCGTCTTCATTTACATCTATAATTGATTGCTGCGTTACAACGGTTTCGCCCTCAGCTAATGCATTAGGTTGAGCCACATTTTGTTGCTCTGAAATGGTTACAGTTAACCCGCCATGTGTTATTGCTGCAGGCTGTAACTTAACATTTTTACCAATCACAATGGTGCCTGTACGCGAGTTAACGATAATTTTTGCAGACATATCTGCAGGTTTAAATTCAAGATTTTCAAGCGTTGATAAATAAGACACACGTTGAGAAGCATCTCTAGGGGCAATCACACGAACAGACACAGAATCAATTGCTTTTGCACTATTAGGCCCGACTAAATCGTTAATTGTTTTTTCAAGGCGCTTTGCCGTTGTAAAATCAGGGCGGTTTAAGTTAAACGTAATAAAATCGCCTTGCATAAACGGACTTTTAACTTCACGCTCTACTGTTGCGCCATTTGGAATACGGCCAACTGTTGGGGTATTAATAACAACCCGACTGCCGTCAGCGCCTTGGGCACCTAAGCCCCCCACTATCAAGCTACCTTGAGCTACGGCATATACATTGCCATCAGCCCCTTTTAAAAACGTTTGTAATAACGTGCCACCGCGCAAACTACCCGCACTACCAATAGATGAAACGGTTATATCAATTGTTTGTCCTGGCTTTCTAAATGCGGGTAATTCAGCATGTACAGCAACGGCAGCAACGTTTTTAATTTTAGGGCTTAAATTTGCAGGTAGCGAAATACCAAAATTGCTTAACATGCCTTTAAAACTTTGCTGAGTGAAGCGGCTCTGCTCACCCGTGCCAGGCAAACCTACTACTAAGCCATAACCTACCAACTGGTTCGATCTAACCCCTTCGACCATAGAAATATCTTTAATACGCTCAGCATGTGCCGAAAATTGGCAACCTATTAGCGTGATTAAACAAATTAATTTTAATACATTCATAATGAATGCCCTCTAAAAAGGAAAAATCGAGCTGCTGAAAAAGCGTGTTAACCAACCTGCACTTTGAGCTTCTTGTGTTTGCCCTTTGCCAGAGTACTGAATACGCGCATTGGCTATTCGGTTTGACTCAACCGTATTATCAGAACTCACATCTTGCGGGCGTACTAAACCTTCCAAACGAATAAATTCTTCGCCAGTGTTTAATGTTAACCACTTTTCGCCACGAATAACTAAGTTACCATTAGGTAAAACACGCATAACATTAACCGAAATATTGCCAAACAAGCTGTTTGATTGATTTGATTTAGAATCCCCCGTAAAAGAGGCGTCACTACCAATACCAAACTGAATACTATCGCCACCTATATTCACAGGGAGGCCACCAAGTCCTATGACTGGGTCTAGGCTTGCATCAGATTGCTTATCGGTTTCGGTTTTAGCTGCTTTAGTTGCTTGAGTAGACTCTTGTAAATTTACAGTAATAATGTCGCCAGTACGCAGTGCTTTTCTATCTGCGTATAAGTCGTTTGACACATTAGTATTAAATAATGAACCCGTTGCAACTACGGGTTCCATACTTGGTTCAGGATACATTGGCGCATAATAGGGGTCATCTTGAACAACATCACTATTTTGTGTTGAAACACAGCCACTTAAAAATAATGTACCTACCGCAAATAACATATAATGACGCATAACTCCCCCTATACCTTATAATTGCTGATTGATGTAACTCATCATCTCGTCAACAGCCGAGATGACTTTTGAGTTCATTTCGTAAATACGCTGCGTTTCAATCAGGTTAACCAACTCTTCAGTTACATTTACGTTTGATGTTTCAAGTGAGCCCTGAATAATTGTGCCTAAGCCTTCAACACCCGGGTTACCTTGAACCGGCGCGCCACTTACTGCCGTTTCGGTATAAAGGTTTTGCCCTACAGGCTCAAGACCCGATGGATTAATAAAATCACTAATTGTAAGCTGGCCAATCACAACATTATCAGCTTGACCTGAAATACGAACAGATACCTCACCATCTTGTGAAATAGTAATTGATTGAGCATCATCGGGAACATTCATTTCTGGTTGCACTACATAACCAGAACCAGACGTTACAATTCGGCCATCGCCATCGGTAGTAAACTGCCCATTACGCGAATAAGCAATATTGCCATCGGGTTGTAATACTTCAAAAAAGCCAGGCCCTGAGATCATCCAATCCAATGAATTTTCAGTGGTTAGCATATTACCCTGAGAAAAGTTTTTTTGGTTAGCCACTACTTTTGCACCAGCACCTAACATTAAACCAGAGGGCATTTCAGTGTCTTGCGACGATCGCCCACCTGGCTGGTTAATATTTTGATAAAGTAAATCTTCAAAAATAGCGCGGCTTTTTTTATAACCTACCGTACTGGCATTCGCTAAATTGTTTGATATAACCGAAATATCGGTTTGCTGAGCGTCTAGCCCCGTTTTACTGATCCACAATGCTGGATTCATAATCGTGTCCTCATTTAAAGTTAAACTATGCGCATCAGCTGATCTTGTGATCTATCCAGATCTTCAGCTGTTTTCATCAGTTTTACTTGTAACTCAAATTGACGTTGATGGCTGATCATATCGACCATTTCGTGAACTGGGTTCACATTAGACATTTCTAAGGTTCCGCTTAATACTTTGACATTGGCAGAAGTATCAACAAGCTCTCCTGCCTTAGGCCTAAATAAACCATCATTCCCTTTTTCTAGTTGAAAGCTATTAGCTTCAACCACCTTTAAGCGGTCAACTTCTTCTAAAAACGTAGCAGGCGCCCCCTGCGGGCGAACTTGAATTGCGCCGTCTTCACTAAATTCAATTTTTTCAATCGGTACTGGTAAAATGACAGGCCCGCCTTCGCCAATTACTTGACGACCATGGCTGGTCATTAACATACCTTCAGCGGTAATATTTAATGTACCCACCTTGGTGTAAGCTTCATTGCCTGAGGCATCTTGGACGCTTAACCATGCGTTATCACTCATTGCAATGTCGAGGTCTCTACCTGTTTCAACTATGCCACCAGAGGTCATATTAGAACCTGGGCGCTCTTGCATAGAAAACACACGTGATGGCAACCCTTCACCAAAAGCCTGCATAGAGCGAGCTTGTGCAAAGTCTGACTTAAATCCAGTAGTATTCGCATTCGCCAAATTATTGGCTTTGAGGGCTAGCCCCTGTAGGCTTTGTTTAGCGCCTGAGGCCGCAATGTAGACCATTTTGTCCATAGCATCGACTCGTTTCAAAAATCTCTATACACAGGAAATGCAAAATAGATGCCACAATAGGAAACGATGTGAAATGGTTATAAAACAAACTAAATGAAGTAAAAGTAAAAAGGGCCACTTTAAAAAGCAGCCCTTAAAATGGTGTTAAGTATTAAATTAACGAATCTGTAAAATTGCCTGTTGCAGTGTTGAGTTAACCTCAAGCGCACGAGAGTTAGCCTGGAAGTTACGCTGAGCACTAATTAGGTCAACCAACTCATTCGTTAAGTTCACATTAGATTGCTCTAGTGCTGATGAATTTATTGAACCTAATGTACCTGAACCAGGTTCACCCGCAATTGGCTCACCTGACGTTAAGCTTTTTTTCCACGAGGTATCACCAACTTGAGATAAGCCCTGTGAATTAGAAAAACGAACCATCGCTACCTGACCTAAGAAAGATGTGTCGCCATTACTGTATGAAGCCACTATTTTTCCGTCGGTACCAATATCAATACCCGCTAAACGACCAACCGTAGCGCCATCTTGGTCTAGCGCTTTAACTTCAAATCGACTTGCGTACTGAGTAGGCTGCTTATTTGTAGTTGCAGCCTCATCTCGCCAATTAAGCTCCACGCCCGTATCAGGAAATGACGCGCCGTTGGTCAGTAACGAAGATAAACCAGTCCCAGCACCCGCAGGTAAAACTAACTCATCGAAACTGCTTGGGTTTGCATTAGCAACCCCATTTGTTGTTTCAGGTAAACCGCTTGAGCTAAAACCTAGGGTAGTTAAAGGTGTATATGGCGCAGTAGTTTGCTCAGCGCCCGTTGCTGGATCAACAACTAAACCATCGAGCGTTGCATGTATATCCCACTCATTAGGGTTTGTCGTCGGATCATTTTTTACAAAAAAGTATTGTAAAACATGTGCCTCACCCAGTGAATCGTAAACAGTGGTTGAAGTTGATGAATTATACGAAGCACTTTCTGTTGGATCAAATGGCAGCGAAGGCGCATCTGCACGTGAATCTAAGTTAAATGAACTGTATACCGTTGCCGTTGCACGAGGTGACCCAGACGAATCAGGGATTTGAAGTGCCGACGAAGTACTCAAACTGACTGAGGTAGTATCTCCGGTAGCTTCATCAACAGGGAAACCTTGTAAGAAGTTACCTTTGGCATCTACGATAAAGTTATCTTTATCTAATTTAAAAGCCCCAGCTCGCGTATATGTAAAGTCTTGCGCGCCCAAGTCTTGGCTCATTGCAAAATAACCCTCGCCTGTAATCGCTAAATCAAGTGAGTTATTAGTAAATTGCAGCGAACCTTGGTGAAATTGCTGAGCAACCATAGTGGTTTGAACACCGTCACCATTTTTAGTTCTACCTGAACTAAACACTGAAGAAGCATATACATCTGCAAACTCAGCGCGAGACTCTTTAAAGCCGGTTGTATTAACGTTCGCAATATTATTTGCGGTAACGTCTAAATCTTTTTGTGCGGCAGCTATGCCTGTTAATGCAATATTGAAGCTCATAATTGACCTCTAACCTATTAAATACAGCCTGCAAACAGGCGAAATATTATCAAACTCTATTACGCGATCTCTGCGACATCAGTCAGCCTAACCGCACCTTCTTTAGTGTTAATAATGATGCCATTGGCACCGTTTATATTTACACTTTCAATATTCTTGAACGTAGCAATGGGTAAGCTTGAAAACTCACCATTTGTACTGCCTTCAGCTACAATATTGTATTCACCCTCAGGCAACCGCTCACCGGCTTCGTTTTTACCATCCCAAGCAAAGCGTATTGCACCAGCAGACTGTGAACCTAAATCAATACTGCGAACTAATTGACCTGACCCATCAGTAATACGAAGCGTTAAGCTATCTACTGGGCTTTCTGCAACGACTGAACCTTTCGCTTCACCCGTTGCATTTAAATCTAAGGAATCCGACTCAAGTAATGCTTGCTTACCAACCAATGTTGATGCCTGCAAAGCAGAGTTAGATGTCATCGAAGCTGCTAGCGACTCAAAATTACTATTGAGATTTGAGATACCTTCAGCCATCGTGAAATTGGTCATTTGTGCAATCATTTGATCGTTATCAGCAGGTTTACTCGGATCCTGAAACGATAATTGCTGAGTTAACAACGAGAAGAAATCTTCTTGAGTTAACGCATCGCTTTGCTCTTCGGTTGTCGTTGGTGTTGTATCCTGCCAACGCAAAGAATCTAAATAGGATGAAGATGTACTAATATCGTTACTCATAACCTACCCTCGGTTAACGCTGACCTAGCAGCAGAGTTTTACTTAACATTTGCTTAGCTGCATCAGCAACTTGCACGTTTGTTTCATAAGAGCGAGAGGCAGAAATCATGTTCGCCATCTCCTCTACAACATTAACGTTGGGTTTGTAGATATAACCATTTTCATCCGCACTCGGGTGATTAGGGTTGTATTCAATCTGCAGTGGTGCACTGCTTTCAACAATGCCCAGCACTTTAACACCAACAGAAGAGCCCTGATTATTACTTACCGACTCAGAAGCTTTGGTAAGCTCTGCAGCAAATACAGGTTGTCGCGCTCGGTACGTTTTGTCTTGAGAAGAGCTAATTGTATTAGCATTCGAAATATTACTCGCAGTGGTATTCAAACGAACATTCTGTGCGCTCATACCAGAACCAGCAATATCAAAAACGTTATATAAACTCATAATTATTATCCTTGACTACCGAGGGCTTTATTCAGGCCTTTAAATTTGCCGCTTAAAAATTGTAAGCTAGCCTGATACTCCATAGCATTCTGTGTATACAAGTTCCGTTCCACCTGTACATCCACTGAGTTACCATCACCTGTATCTGTTTGATTTGGCGTACGAAATAATTCATCACCACCCACACTACGGGTACCACCACCAATGTGTTTTTCATTAGTAGTTACCATTGTATTGCCGCTTTGCTGGTGTGATTTTGCCGCTTTTAATGCTGAGGCAAAGTTAATATCTTTTGCTTTGTAGCCCGGCGTATCAGCATTAGCAATATTACTTGCTAGCACTTCTGCTCGTTGTGAACGGATCAACATAGTATGCTGATGCACACCTAAAGCTTTATCAAAACTGATAGCCATAACCATCTCCAAAAAATTGACTTAACTTGAATAAAGCAATAAATAAGCCATTTATAATTGAGTGATTATATTTTTTGTAATCGAATGATTTAAAATGAAAAACGACACATAATGTGTCGTTTTGAAGGAAAGAAAAAAGGTTTATTTCTTTTGGTAAATAATGCCAGGGTTGCATCTAACCATATCAAATTCGTCACTCAACCCGGCCATTGACTCCGAAGCCCCTAAAAATAAATAACCTTTAGGATTAAGCGCTTGTGCAAATTGTTTAATAATTTTTGCTTTTACCTCTGGAGAGAAGTAAATAAGTACATTGCGGCAAAAAATAATATCGAATTTACCCATTAATGCATACGAATCTAGTAAATTTAAATGCCTAAAGCTCACTTGTCTTTTCAAAGTGTCGTTAACTTTTGCCATACCATTGCCGCTGTCTGTAAAAAACTTTTTTCGACGTTCTGCAGACAACCCGCGCGCCAAGGCTAACGCGTCATACTCGCCATTTTTACACATGTCTAGCATAGTGTTAGAAATATCAGTACCAATGATCTGAGCACCCATTTTTAAAACGTTAGGCTGCTTAGATTGAAACTCAGCAACCGACATAGCAATAGAATAAGGCTCTTGACCAGACGAACTAGCTGCAGACCAAATTTTTACAGGCCGCCTCAAATCTTTAAACTCAGGAAACAATCTGTTTTGAAGTAGCTCAAAGGGGTATTGGTCTCTGAACCACAAGGTCTCGTTTGTAGTCATCGCATCAACAACAGCCGCGCGCAATTGCCTCTCATGCGGCCCGAGTGTTTTGCTAACAAGTTCAGATAACGACCCTACATCAAAACGAGCCATAAGGGGCGCAAGTCTACTTTTTACCAAGTATTGCTTGTTTTCACCAAGAACAATACCGCATTGCTGTTCTAAAAACGAACGGAACTGATCGTATTCATTTTGCTGCAAGTCTTTATTATTCAAATTAGTAGCACCTGTTTTGATTATTCACAATGAACCCACTTTTTAACCGCCGTGGCTAATTCATCAGGGTTAAATTTGGCAATAAAATCGTCAGCCCCAACCTTTTCAATCATTGCTTGGTTAAATACACCACTCAGTGATGTATGCAAAATGACATGCAAAGGGGCAAGTTTAGGGTCTGCTTTTATTTCTGCAGTTAGTGTATAGCCATCCATTTCAGGCATTTCAACATCAGATATAAGCAAAGCAACACGTTCTGTAATATCTGTTTGACAATCAAGCTTCGCAATTTCTTTTAATCTTACGAGTGCTTCTTTGCCATTTTTAGCCAACTCAGTTTGTACACCCAGCGGCTCAAGTGCTCGTTTTACCTGATTTCGCGCAACCGCACTGTCATCAGCTATAAATACAATTCGTTCACCTAAATCTTTTTGAATGTCACCACTTTCAGCAACTTCAGAACTTACTTCTGTGTTAACAGGGCAAATTTCATTTAATATTTTTTCAACATCTAAAATTTCTACTAGCTCGTTTTCTATTTCAGTAACGGCGGTTAAATATGAATAACGTCCGGCACCAGAAGGTGGTGGCATTATTTTTTCCCAGTTCATATTAACTATACGTTCAACACCACCGACCAAAAAACCTTGCACTGAGCGATTATATTCAGCAATTATGATAAAGCTGTCTTTGATGTTATCGATTGGACGTCCACCTACCGCCATAGATAAATCTATGACAGAAATAGTTTGTCCACGAATATGAGCTACACCACGAATATAAGAATTCGATTTTGGCATACTAGTAAGCGGAGGACATTGAAGGACTTCTCTTACCTTAAATACATTGATCCCAAAACGCTGGCGCCCTCTGAGTTTAAATAATAGTAATTCTAGGCGGTTCTGGCCAACCAACTGAGTACGCTGGTTTACTGAGTCTAAAATGCCTGCCATTAAAATCTCCTTTAGAAAACAAATAATACGGAACGATAATTGCTTCCTACATATACAAAGCTACACAACATCGTGGGAGCGTCTTAATTTTGACGCAAAATATTTATACCCTGTTTGAAACCATAAGCATAGTCGAAACATTATGAGTTTGTTAAAAAAAATCAAAAGATACAGTGTTTTTTATTTTGTTACTAGCCTAGGAATGGCATTCCCTGTATCTGCACAAGTATTTACTAAAGCATCACTACAAGAAATGGCTGTAAAATACATTGCTGAGCAAATTGGCGAACACGATAGTGAGCAAATACACCTCAGTGCATTGCCATTAGACAGCCGTATACCTGATCGTGCTTGTTCAACGACACCTGATATTATTTCATCAAGTGAACCACCGTTTAACAGACAAATTACAATACAAGTAAAATGCGACGATCCACAAAGCTGGGCACAATACGTACATATAAAGGTGCTAAAAATGGCACCTGTTGTTGTAACAACTGATAGTATTGCGCGCGGTGAAGTAATAACCAGCGCTCACCTAACCATTGAGATGAAACCGACACACTTTGTAAGAGTGCAATATCAAGACGATCCTAAAGCACTTATTGGCAGTCGAAGTAAACGCAACATTCGCGAAGGTATGCCAATATTGCTCAATCAAATATGTATGGTATGCAAAGGTGATGCTATTAATATTTATGCAAGCACAAAAGGCTTACAGATAAAAACGACCGGTGTTGCGCTTGAAGATGGCACTCTGGGCGAACAAATACTTGTAGAGAACAAAAAAACAGGTAAAGTTTTAAATGCGCGTGTAGATGGTGTAGAGTCTGTACAAGTAAATATTTAATTAAAAATAATATTAAAGTTTACTAAAGATATGCCGATATACTGGTATTAGTTGGGTAAATTATGGATTTTTATTATGGTTAATCAAGTCAATTCAGGTAATCAACAACCAAGCGCTTTAGCTAATGCTAAACAACAAAAGGTTGATTTGCAAAGAGATAATGCAAATACACAAGCGGCTCAATCGGCTACGCCTAAAGCTGCTAGCGATTCTGTAAGCTTAACACCACAAGCACAGCAATTAAAAACACTGCAAGAAAAAGCACAGCAATCTTCTGGTTTTGACAGTAATAAAGTTGCTGAGCTAAAAAAAGCAATCACTGAAGGCAAGTACCAAATAGACAGTGAAAAGCTTGCCAAAAATTTAGCTGACTTCGAGTTTGATGTCTATGGCTGATCATAATAGCTTAATTATTGTTAAGCTAAACGAGCAAGATAAGTGTTTAGATTCTCTCGCTGTTTTATTAAACGACGAGCTAACAGCTATTGCCTCAAGAAGAGGTGAAGGTTTAAAAGAAATTACCCAACAAAAAATGACTTTTTTAACCAAGCTAAATAGCCTAGATCAAGAGTTGAACAAGTTACTTGCTAAGAATGACGAGCAGTCTGAAGAGCTTCCCGAGCTTATAGCCCAAGTTCGCAGTAAGTTAGAGAAATGCCAAAAACAAAACGAAGTAAACGCGCATGCAGCACATCAGGCGCAGCTTAGTGTAAAACAACTAAAAAACATTCTAATTGGTGCCCCATCGTCCACCACATATAATCAGTCTGGCGGTGAAGTTAACACCAACGGTCAGCTTGTCAGAAATTTAAAAGCATAAATTCAAAACGCTTCAGCCAAATTATCTACTTCAACCTGCTAGTTACAGGTATCTCAAACTTGAAAACCCAAAAATTTAGCCAAGCTGCGTCAACTTTTTTGACTGAGGTTTTGTACTCAGGTGAGACTGTTTAGTTGACGCATTGTAATATTTAAACTGCTGTATACTTAAAACTCTAACTTGCCTAAATACTAAACGTACAGCTGTAAAATTTATTGCGAACGTCAATTTATCAGTAATACGTTACTTTTTTTACTTCACGTGGTTTTATTTCGCCAATATATAAATCATGCACGCGCTTCATATTGAGTTCAAGCTCAGTGACGTATGTGTCGTCTACTGCATACGTTTTTATAATTTGTGCACCTTTAATAACGCCCTGCACTTTGCTTTCTAGATAATCATCCTTAGCGACTGCGTTTTCAACGCTCATACCCGCAGTTACCTTTTGCCCATATACTTGCTCTGTAAGCTCTCTGTATGCTTCAAGTTTAGAGGCTTTAATAGCCATAAGCTGCTTTTGTGATGCGCTTGCCCCTTTTTGTAAACTAATAGGTGCATAACCTACCGCTTTTAATACCGGGTAATTATTAGGCTCAACATATTTGTACTCAACATGCTTATCAAACACGCTGCTGCACCCACTCAAGGTTAAACACCCAAGTGTAATAACTAATGAAATTGCTCGCATAATTTTGTGCCCTAGTAAATTAATTACGGTGGTATATGCATGTTTAATGCCATTTATAACGTTATTTTTATTGATTAATAACATTGGTACAGTCCTTGCTGCCTCAAGGTAAAGCTAACGTTTATTTGGAGCAAAAAGTATGAAATCGTTTTTATTAAAGGCATTTGCAGGATTAAGCGCAACTGCGTTATTTACGTTTTCGACTTTTTCAAATGCGCAGTGGTATGAATCTACAGGGCACGCACTTATTCAAAACGACGACATAAGCGCGGCCAAATCTGCAGCTATAAAAGATGCCATAACTCAAGCGTTGGTTTTTTCTGGGGCGCGTGTCAGCTCAGTACAAACCTTGGTAGACGGCGTATTAATGCAAGATCAGTTAAAAATTAGTAGCCACGGCGAAATTCAAAAAATTGAACTTGTAAGCGAAAATAAATACGACGATAAATTTGCCATTACCCTGCGTTTAGATATATTTGCGCAAACAGAGCAATGCCCGCAAAGCAGCTTTAACAAGTTTGTTGCCGTAACACAAAGTCAGCTAGCTCATCGAGAGCAAGCTAGAATGGGTCAAATATTTGACGTAAACAAAGCAATTAGCAAACGAATATTCACCACCTTACAAAAATCAAAAATGAGCGCCCTACCCGTTGCTTATTACAATATGCCTTTAAATGTAGATAATTACTTTTCGCAGCAGTACGACTACTCGAAAGTTCAGCTAGAAGAAATATCATCTCGCACCAACGCTCAGTACGTGTTACTAAGCCAAATTACAGACCTATCAACAAGCGATAAACTCAATAGTGATTATGCTTTTTGGCAAGACGATAGCTACCAACGCAACTACAAAATAGAGTTTAGCCTTTTTAATGGCACAACCTATGAGCAGCTTTGGAGCAATAGTTATCAGGGCCAAGGCACTTGGCCATTCGAAAAAACCGCCATCATTGATGTAAACAGTGATAGATTTTGGCAATCACCCTACGGTCAAAGTATACAAGATATAAATCAAACCCTAAGTTATGACTTACAAGCTGTATTAGCCTGTTTTCCAACGCAAGGTAAAATAATGCATATGGAAAACAGCAAAATAGTAATTAATTTAGGTAAAGCACATGGCCTAAAAAAAGGGCAAATGCTGAGCATTGCACACCATAACTACCTAACTGATGCAGCAGGTAATGTAATGCCTCACACCACTACAACACTCAACAAAATACGTGTAGAGCAGTTATATCAACAAACTGCGGTTGCAGTAAGCATTGACGACCAGCCCCTACCCGGCGTACAAATCAACGATGTAGTTGAAGTAATAAGCCAAGATCTTTAAAGCGCTTTAGCAAGCTGTGTTTTTAAATTAGGGTGAGCCGACAACCACTCACCCAACTGCTCAACCCCTGCCAAATGCGGATAATGCTTTCTGCATGCAAACACGACATTACGCTGCTGATTGGGAAATATAGGCATATAATCAATACCCGTGCGCAGTGTGCAAGCTAACTTTGGCACAAAAGTAACGCCATCATCCATTGCCACCAGCGCAAGTAACGTTTCTAAACTATTGCCTTTATATTGATTAGACACATCAACCCCTGCTGAAAAACAAAACTTTTGGGCTTGATCTTTAAAGCAATGGCCATCACTTAACATTAATAGGCTGCAACCCTGAAGATCGCTAAGCGCGACTTTTTTATGCTTAGCCAGCGCGTTATCTTTTGAAACAGCGACTAAAAAGTCTTCTTTATAAAGTGGAATAGTGTGGTAATGATTAAGCTCAGCTACATCGGCCAAAATTGCAAAATCAAGCTCACCATTGTTAAGCGCATCTAATATGGTGGCTGTTTGCATTTCAATAAACGCAAATTGGCTATCTACAAATGCTTCTTTCATTGAAGTTAACAAAGTTGGCAATAAATACGGCGCAATAGTTGGAATAATACCAATTGTTATCTTACCTTGTAATGGTTCATTAGAGGTAGAAGCCAGCTCTTTGAGTATTTGAGTTTGCTCTAAAATAACCTCTATTTGCGCTAATAAACGTACACCTTTAGCTGTTAGGGTTACTTGTTTGGTTGAGCGGTCAAATAAAGTAACACCTAATGTTTGTTCAAGTTTTTTAACCTGCCCACTCAGTGTAGGTTGGCTAACAAAGCACGCATCGGCTGCTTTACGAAAATGTTTATGTTGTGCTATGGCTTTAACGTATTCAAAGTCTTTTAAGTTCATGTTCAGCTCCACCCTGATAGCTTTTGACTATCAGTTTAATACAAACAAACGATTAGAACTATATTTAAATTTTCGCCATAATGGCTTTAACAAATCAAGAGGAACTAAACCATGTTAAAGAATATTGAAGGTCAAACAATCCCAAACGTTACATTTGCAACACGTCAAAACGACGAATGGAAATCGGTAACAACAGACGAGATTTTTAAAGGCAGAACCGTTGCTGTGTTTTCACTACCGGGTGCATTCACCCCAACATGTTCATCTACTCACCTTCCTCGCTACAACGAGCTAGCTGGTGTGTTTAAGCAAAATGGCGTAGATGAAATTGTATGTTTGTCAGTTAACGATACATTTGTAATGAATGCATGGGCTGAACACCAAGAAGCGCAAAACATTACTTTGCTACCAGACGGCAACGGCGAGTTTACAGACGGCATGGGCATGTTAGTAGACAAAAACGATTTAGGCTTTGGTAAGCGCAGCTGGAGATACTCTATGCTAGTAAAAGATGGCGTAATTGAAAAAATGTTCATCGAACCAGACCTACCAGGAGACCCGTTTGAAGTGTCTGATGCAGACACAATGCTTGATTACATCAACCCTAAACAAGCTAAACCTGAGCCAGTAAGCGTTTTCACTAAGCCCGGTTGTCCATTCTGTAAAAAAGCAAAAGAACTACTTACAGAAAAAGGCTTTGCCTATGAGGAAATTGTTATGGGTGCAGGTGCATCATTAACAAGCCTAAAAGCAATCTCTGGCCGCGACACCGTTCCACAAATATTTATTGGTGGTAATCACATTGGTGGTTCAGACGACCTAGAAAAATACTTTGCCTAATAAGTAAATTTAAATGGGGGTCAAGTGCCCCTATTTATTAAAGGAAAATACAATGAAACAATTGCAAACCGACGTAGTAGTTATAGGCGCAGGTACAGCAGGCTTAAGTGCATACCGAAACGCTAAACAGTTTACCCCTAACGTACTTATGATCGAATCAGGTCCTTATGGTACAACCTGCGCACGCGTAGGGTGTATGCCAAGCAAATTATTAATAGCTGCTGCAGAAGCTGCGCACGCTATAGAAATGGCACCTGCATTTGGTGTGCATAGCTCAAAGCCGGTAGTAGACGGCAAAGCAGTTATGGCACGCGTTAAAAGTGAACGCGATCGTTTTGCTGGTTTTGTAGTAGAAGCCGTTGATGAACTACCAGACGAAGACAAAATTAAAGGTTACGCTAAATTTTTAGATACAAACCGCGTACAAATAGATGACCACACCATTATTACAGCCAAGCGGTTTGTTATTGCTACAGGCTCTCGCCCTTCTTACCCTGGCGTATTTAATAATTTTGGTGACAAATTAATCATTAACGACGACGTATTTGAGTGGGACGACCTACCAGAATCTGTTGCCGTATTTGGCCCGGGCGTAATTGGCCTTGAAATAGGTCAAGCACTTAGCCGTTTAGGTGTTAATGTAAAATTATTTGGTGTAGGTGGTGCAATTGGCCCACTCACCGACCCCGTAGTAAAAGACTATGCAAATACAGTTTTTGCAAAAGAGTTTTTTGTTGATACCGACTCAAACGTATCAGACATGATGCAAGTAGGCGACAAAGCGCAACTTACTTACACCGACAAACAAGGTGAAAAACACACCGAACAGTTTGACTATGTACTAGCCGCAACAGGCCGAGTTCCTAATGTAGACAAGCTTGGGCTCGAAAACACAGGTATAGAACTTGACGAACGCGGCGTACCGCATGCCGATCCGCACACAATGCAATGTGGCGAATCAAACATATTTATAGCCGGCGATGCAAGCAACATGATCCCGCTACTTCATGAAGCGTCTGATCAGGGAACCATCGCAGGGCAAAATGCAGGGCGTTTCCCAGATGTACGCATTGGCCTACGCAGGGCCAAAATTGCCGCTGTATTCAGCGACCCACAAATTGCCATGGTAGGTGAAAGCTTTACCCAAATAACAGACCGTTTAGGCTCATGTGGCTGTTTTGAAGTGGGCGAAGTCAGCTTTGAAAACCAAGGCAGAAGCCGCGTAATGCTTAAAAATAAGGGCCATATGCGTGTATACGCAGAGCAAGGCACCGGCTTATTCTTAGGCGCCGAATTTATTGGCCCACAAGCCGAGCACATAGCGCATCTGCTTGCATGGGCAGTACAAAATAAAATGACCGTACCACAAATGCTTAATATGCCGTATTACCACCCGGTTATTGAAGAAGGCTTACGCACCGCACTGCGCGACTTAAACGCCAAGCTTAAGTTTGGCCCAGATATCATTAACCACTGTATGGAATGTGGCCCAGGCGCATAACTTACAAAAAATAAACACTTGCTATCAAAAAGCCAAAACGTCTGTTTTGGCTTTTTTATTTATATAATTTTTAAGCACTGGTATCTCAAAAAATAGTTTAGCTGTTACACTTAATACGTAACTTAATTAAAAAGATGGAATAGCTATGCCCAATAATAAATTTAGACTAGTCACTCGTAGCGATTTTGATGGCCTTGTATGTGCTGTACTACTAAAAGATTTAGATCTAATTGATGACATTTTGTTTGTACACCCAAAAGACATGCAAGATGGAAAAATAGACATCACCGCTAACGATATTACCACTAACCTTCCCTACGTAGCGGGTTGTCACATAGCATTTGACCACCACTTAAGTGAAACCGTTCGAAACGCAAGCGACATTAAAAATCACATAATTGACCCTAAAGCGCCTTCAGCTGCGCGAGTCGTTTACGACTACTACGGCGGCGCCGAAAAATTTCCTAATATTTCAGTAGATATGATGGACGCTGTAGATAAAGGCGACGCAGCTCAGTTTTCTAAAGATGAAATACTCAATCCAACCGACTGGGTGTTAATGAACTTTATAATGGATGCCCGCACAGGCCTAGGCCGCTTTCGCGAATTCAACATATCAAACTACCAGTTAATGATGAAGCTCATTGATGCATGTAAAGATCAAAGCATCGACGACATTTTGCAAATGGAAGATGTTGCAGAGCGAGTTTCGCTTTATAATGAGCACAACGAAAAAGCAAAAGCACAAATAACACAGTGTGCAACAGTGCATAAAAACCTAGTGGTACTAGATCTTACTCAAGAAGAAACCATTTACGCCACCAACCGCTTTGTAATTTACGCCATGTACCCCGACTGCAATATTTCAATTCATAAAATGTGGGGGCTTAAAAAGCAAAACGTAGTGTATGCAATTGGTAAGTCAATTACTAACCGCAGCTCAAACACAAACGTAGGTGAGTTATGCCTTAAATACGGCGGCGGCGGCCACTTAAATGCAGGAACCTGCCAAGTAGAGACCAGCCAAGCCGACACAGTACTCACTGAGCTGATAGATAAAATCACTAATGATGGTTAATTACTAACGATTAAATATCAAAATAAAAAAGCGAGTAAATTTTCATTTACTCGCTTTTTTATGTGTAGTTATAAATTTTTAGCTATAAAAAACTGTTTTGCTAATGCTTCAACTCAATAGTTGTTGATATCTTAGGTTTTAAGGGCGGCGATTAGCAGACGTTGAGGTTGACTAAATATCGTAGTTACTTGATTGGTCAAACTGCTCTTTGCACATATATTCATGTAAATGAGCGACGCGCCCATATTGTTCCATTTAACTTTACTGAAAAGTTTTAGAAAACTTAGTGATAGTAATACCCTAGGTTATTTGTTAAAACTATATAAAGTAGATAAGTGAGCGTTAAGTCGGCAGAAATATGCGCGATGAGCGCACTATTAAATTGTTATGTTCCTTATGGATGAGTTTAAAAAACGTATCTTTGTTTTAGCTTCTTCAGCAGAGATCCAAAGTAGTTTGTTTCCTGATTTCACCTGCAAAGGTGACGAAATGCTCATTGATTTTGGTGAGGCCATTGAATGCTTGAACAAATCTAGTTTTTCAATTAAATCTATTCGTGCGATTGAAGCACTAGATAACTATATAATTGCAAATAGCGGTGAAGAGTACAAAGAGCATTATCTCGATAACGACCTATTAGATAATTCAGAAATTTGGGCCAATATCAGGATGCTTGCTATGGATGCATTAGCCGAATTAGGTTGGAAATATGAGATACCAAAAGCCGGAAAATACAAATATATTGGCGACGACGGAACATAACAAAACAATCAAGCGGATTTTGGCAAGAGCGGCCAAAACCGCTTATTGTAAGTGTTAGCTTGAAGGGAGGCGTATGTTTTCAAATATGAAACTTAGTCATTTAGTATTGCTACTAAGTTCGACTTTCACAGCAGGGAGTTTCGCTAACGTATGCTCAAGTGATGAGCTTATTCAAATCAATAATTATATTTATGACGTAAAGAACCTATCAAAAAGTTATCACTCTGCTGATCGAATAGATGAATATCATGATTACTTAACTGCAATGGAAAGGTATAAGAAATCGACTCCAGAGTGGAATGATAAACAAGCTTTAATTAACGCGTTCAGTTCTTCTTTAATTCTGTACCCTGCTTTTTACCAAGTTTCTTCTGTTACACACGTTAAAATGCAACGCGCAGAAAACCAAACCTCTTTGACTTTAAAAATTAATCGCAATGAAACGAAGGGAGTTGATTCGTTAAGTGTGTCTCTTAACCCAACAAATAATAAGATAATTGGTGCACTATTTTATTCTGATGAAAAGTTTGAGAGCGGAGATATATGCAAAAAAGAATTGGGAATAGAGTATATTCAAGCTAACAAGCAAATGCAGCCAACGCCAAACAACGGCTCGGCTGAATAGCGCGTTACCAATGACCGCTCATGGCACAAAGCAGACTGAATGTAATTTGGCTATTTTAATAAAAGGACAGCGCTAATTATTTATATTTCAATTTACGATGCTATAAATGTGCTATAAAAAATAAGCGAAAGAAAAAAAGAGCCATGTAACTCATTGATTTTATTGGTAGCCCCTGCAAGAATCGAACTTGCAACTGCCCCTTAGGAGGGGGCCGTTATATCCATTTAACTAAGAGGCCACAGCGATGTGCTAGAGCTAAATTATAACGGCATCTGATTTTTAATATCAAGTTTTAAATCAAGTGGAATTTGAGTTAATTACTTGATAAATATATATCTTCTTTGCTTAGTACGTATTGCGGTATAAACTCTCGGCTGCTGGCCACTATTTGCTTGGTGTTGACATTTATAATGCGTGTATTAATAACAATACCGTTTTGCCTGTAAATTAAGGTGCCCGCGAGTATATGACTTGCCATATGATCTTCACTCAGCTTTTTGATATTTCGTGAAAACACAAAATCACCGCGTCTATTTACGTCTATCGTGCTGGTGGTTTTAAAATCAACCACACTGTAACCAAACTTTTGTAATTGATGGATTAATGTTTCAGATATTTGGTTACCTAACTGATTACTTTTATTGAGTGACGAGTCAAAGTTTACCAATGTACTAACAGCAATATTAACCTGTGTATCGGCTTCTGTGTCGTACTCTAGCGTGTCAACTAAGTCTAAAGCCATTTGTTCTACGTAATTAACGAGCGTTTTATGATGCTTTACTGGCTTAAAGGGTTTTGACGCATCGTAATCATTGTTTGGTTGAACAGTTTGGTTGTGTGTTTGAGTATCGTAACGGCCATTTAGTACATAGCTGGTACTTGCTTGCGTTGTTGTGTGCGAATTTGAATCATGCTCATGGTGATGCATTAGCGAGCAACCAGATAGAGCAACGACTAACCCAGCTAGTGATAATGTCCGTAAATTGGTGTTTAGTGTAAAGCGCATACTCACCTCACTCACTCGCTTGTTTTAGCATAATACCATCGGTACGGTAATTACCATTTAACGCATCAATAACTGATTGCGGTAAAAACCCTTGCGCCGAACCAACAACCGCTTTACTTGTTAAGCCAACAATTCGTGCATTGACTAAAACTCCGCCTTGGTGACTTACTAGCGTGCCTGCCAGTACGTATTGAAAGTTTTGCTCTGGGTCTAATTCAAGATAGTCTCGGCTAAAAACAAAGTCGCCGGTTTGTGTTACACGCACATAATCGGTGGTTTTAAAATCAATGACCGGTACACCAAAATTGTGAAGCTCATGCATAAAGCTTTCAGCAATTTGATTTCCTAATAAGCTACCATTACTGTAATCGTCGTCTAAAAATACAAAACTTGATACCGCTAGTGGTGTTTTATCATTTACGTATTGTAAGTTTTCGACCATGTCTTGCATTATTCCGCGCACATAGTGGTTTATATTTTTATGCATTGGCGGCGTCGATTTTGTGTAGTTAGTTTGCTGAGCTAACCCCGACTGAAACATGTTATCGTGATTAACTGGAGCACTCACTTTGCGTTGGCTTGTTGCCAGTTGCGCTCCTTGGTTACTTTGCTCAACAGCTGGGTCGGCGCTAGGGGTGTTCATAATTTGTGAACAACCAAAACCTAGTGGCAAACATAGCGTGATTAATAAGTTTCTCATTGTGTACTCCTCGTTAATATTCACTGCGATAGAGTGAGCCATCGCGCTGCTGAATTTTTTCATTTCCCCACATTACATTGATTGGGATCTCGGTACTGCCAGCAGATAAAACTTGCTTATTGCTAATGTTTACCATGCGCGCATTTACAATGTATGCATGCTGTTGACGTGTCACGGTGCCGGTGATTATAAGGTCAATATTTTGGCGCTCTCGTAACTGTTCTAAATTACGGGTCAGCGCGCTGTCGGCATTATGAGATAAGTGTAGGTTATTTGCTAAGCGATATTCGACCGTGTGATAACCCATTTGCGTCATTTTGGTTAATATGCTTTCTTGTATTTGTTGGCTTAAGCCCGACGCTTGCTGCGTCATTAGCTTAGTGTCGAGCGCATCTGCAAAATAAAAGCTACTCACACCTATGCGAGTATTGTTGCTTAATGGACCTTTTAAATGACTTAATTGCACAGTTAAGTTGTGTACATAGTCACTTACTGTATAAGGTGCCATCGCTGCTTTTGGGGCATATGTGCTTATACTTGGCTCGGGTTCAGGAATTAAACTGCACGCGGCCAAGTTAATTAATAATAAGGGTAGTAAAAGGCGCATAGTTGCCATCCTCTTGTGATCATACAAGAGACTAAGCAATTATTATGCCTAGAGGGTTGGTTGTGGTTTTTCCTGCGTATAATAGGTGACAAAACAATTAATTTTTTGCTGTTTTAAAGCTTCGCAAGCGGTTGTTGCTTGTTTATTTTTTTTATATGCGCCTAACTTTAAACGATAAAACGTATTGGTTTTTATTACTTTAGTTTCAACATTAACAGCTATGTTATTACTAAAAAACGTCGGTATTTTACGTTTTAAATTAGCCAGTGCCACGTTTAATTTAGCTTTACTATTAAATGCTGCTACTTGAATAGCGAAAAATGCCTGGTCGCTTTTTAAAATACTTTCTGTTGAAGTGGTTGTTTGAACGTTGTTTGTTCCAGCCGTATTGGTTTCGTCAATGGCTTTTAAACGAGTAGTCAGCTTTGATAGCTGCCCTTCTAGCTCAAGCAGGTCGTTAACTTTAGGCTCAACTGTTTTCCACTCATTTGCAGACTGTTTGAGCGCTTTTAAATCATCGCTTGAAATAAGGACAGTGTTTGGTGTTGTTGAACTCGGTGGCGCTTTTTTAGATGAAGTACACCCTGTTATAACGAGCAAAACCCCAATACAAAATAAAGTGTTTATAAATTCCTTTTTAATAACCATACCTTTTACCTACCACCCTTTTGATTATGGTCAGGTATTTTATGGATAAAAAAATTTTTAGCAAGTTACTATTTTAACTACAGCTTTACGGGTTTATCTGTGTAGTTACTCACTATGCAGTCAAGCTTATACACTTTAAATACTTCGCAGTCTGCTTTGGCATTTTTTAGATTTTGGTACGAACCTAACTTAAGCCTGTAAAACGTTTTTTTGTTAATTTTTGCGGTTTCAACATTGGTCAGTATTTTTTTTCTGAATAAGGGGGCAGCTTTGGTGTTTAGCTCTTTCCACGCTTTTGCGATGTCTTTTTCTGAGTCAACCGATGCCACTTGCAGAGCAAAAATATGTCTAGGTGTATTAAGTTTAACTGTCTGCTTTTTATTTCTGTATTGATTAACGCTTTGGCTACGCGAACGAGCAGCTTGCTGATTGTGAATTGTGCGCGTGCTGTACGAGCTATTTGTAGGCTGATTAGATTGGGCTATTGCCTTACTGTTAATAATATCTATGTGATTAACAAGGTAGGTAATTTCTTTTTCTAGCTTTAAAATACGCTCTATACCCGCTCTTGCTTGCTGCCATTGCAATGCTGCATCTTTTAACTGAGCCAGCTCTAATGCAGTAATAGGTACATACTCAGGCGAATTAGTTTGTGTTTCTGGTGCTGGCACTAATTTAGCTTCAGGCGTAATAGAGCATGCTGTACCAAATAGCAGTATCAGCAGGCTTAAAAGTAATCCTGTTATTTTTTTGTTATTTATTAACATTTATTCGTTGTCCTGAAAGCAGTGCTATCACACTTACATTTCAATTAAACATTCTCTTTAGAAAGCGTTTAACCTTACTTTAAATTTTCGAGCCACACCCTAGCCCTTTGTAAAAATAAGCGTATTTAATTCAATAAACTTATGTTTTTTTGACTCCTCCATGAGAGCACATTTCAATACAATTTTAGTGCCACTTAAAACAAACATTACAACATAAATTACATTATGTCTGTAAAGTAATCAAAACTATTCTAATTTTTACATTAAAAAAACAAGTTATGCAAAAAACAATAAAAAAAGCGCCTAATTAGGCGCTTTTTGCTGATTAAATGTAAACGGTTATATCAGTGTTTTAATAAACGTTTTTAACTCACCGGCAAATTCGTCACGACGAAGTGCAAACTCAATGGTTGCTTTTAAATAACCAATTTTACTACCGCAATCGTGGCTTCGGCCTTTCATTGCGTAAGCATCTACTTTTTCGCTTTGCATCAGCATAGCGATAGCATCGGTCAGCTGAATTTCATCGCCAGCACCTTGCGGCGTTTTTGCAAGTAGTGGCCAAATGTTTTCACTTAACACGTAGCGCCCAACTACGGCTAGGTTTGAAGGTGCCTCGTCAACCGGTGGTTTTTCTACCATGCTAACAATTGGTGAGCTTTCACCCTGTGCTATTTCGGTGCCACCTAAGTCCACCACACCAAATTTATCTACTTCTTGCATTGGTACAGGCTCTACCATAATTTGGCTGTGTTTAGTTTGTTCAAAGTGAGCGATCATCTCCGCAAGGTTGTCTTTTTTAAGATCGCTCTCAACGTCATCTATAATCACATCGGGTAAAATAACGACAAACGGTTCGTTACCAATAATTGGCGCGGCGCAATTAATAGCGTGGCCTAGCCCTTTAGCTTCGCCTTGGCGCACATGAATTATTGTTACATCTTTAGGGCATATAGCTTGCACTTCGGCAAGCAATTGCCGCTTAACACGCTTTTCAAGCGTTGCTTCTAACTCAAAGCTGGTATCAAAATGGTTTTCGATAGAGTTTTTACTTGAGTGCGTGACAAGTACTATTTCTTTTATGCCTGCGGCAACCGCTTCGTTTACTACGTATTGTATTAAAGGTCGGTCTACGACAGGAAGCATCTCTTTAGGGATTGCTTTTGTGGCTGGTAGCATGCGCGTACCAAGTCCCGCTACTGGGATCACTGCTTTCATGTTGTTTTCCTTAATCGGTTATTATACTGAAAATGGATATTGAATTGCGTCATGGCATTGATAGCCAGTTACTTCAAAATCGTCTCGGGTAACCCACGTTTCTATGTCTTCAAGTGACTTTATATTTGGATTAATTGTAAGTGTAGGCGATTCAAATGGTTCGCGCTTGAGCTGGACGTCGCGCATTAATTCGAGCTGATTTTCGTAAATATGAGCGTTAGCTATTTTATGATACGCCTTACCCGGTTTGTGGCCGGTAATCTGAGCGACCAATGCAAGCAATACAAAACATTGAATTTGATTAAAATTTAGCCCCAACGGCACATCGCAGCTGCGCTGATAAGATGTTAAGTAAAGCGTGTCACCTAATAGTGAAAACGTATGCGTGTGCATGCAAGGTCTTAAACAACCTAGTTCAAATTCACCTGGGTTATAAAACGTGATTATTTCACCACGATCATCAATGCCATTTTTTAAATTGTTAATTACCTTAGCTAGCTGATCGAGTGTTGATCCATCAGGGCGTTGCCAGCCGCGGCCTTGGACGCCGTAAACGCGCCCCATATCGTCTTCACCTTTACGATTTGGGTTATTAAGCCAAGCTTGGTTATCGTTGGCATTAGCATCCCATGTTTTACAGCCAATTTCACGAAATTGCGCTGCGCTATCGTAGCCTCGTAAATAGCCAAGTAACTCTGCAATGGCGGCTTTATAGTAACTTTTACGCGTTGTGATCATCGGGAACTGATTGTTTGCTACATCATATTCTAAATCGGCGTTTATAACGGTTAAGCAACGTGTGCCTGTGCGTTTGTTTTCTACCCATTGACCTTCGTCAACGATACGCTGACATAATTTTAAATATTGTTTCATGCTTTTATTATGCCTTTGCTGCTGTTACTTGCTGCGGGTTTTTATAAGCCCAAATTAATAAACCTAAACCACCTATAATCATAGGCAGTGACAGTATTTGTCCCATAGAAATAAAGTCGGCAAATAAGCCTAGTTGTGCGTCTGGTTGGCGGAAGTATTCAATACCAAACCTAAATACACCGTAACCTAATAAAAATACACCGCCAACACTGCCCGCAGGGCGTGGTTTTTTAATAAACCATAGCATAATTAAAAATAAAACGAGCCCTTCAAAAAAGGCTTCGTATAACTGCGAAGGGTGGCGAGCAAGCGGCCCGCCGGTTGGAAATACCATAGCCCAAGGTACGTCTGATACACGCCCCCATAACTCACCATTTATAAAGTTACCTATACGCCCTGCTAATAACCCCACTGGCACTAGTGGCGCTACAAAATCGCCAACTTGTAACAGTGATTTTTTGCGTGTCCACGAAAAAATAGCAACGGCTGTAATTACGCCCAGCGTACCACCATGAAACGACATACCGCCCTGATCGATGCGGAATAAGTAAAGTGGGTTTTCTAAAAAATAACTAAATTGGTAAAACAATACATAGCCAATACGACCACCAAGTATGACCCCTAACATGCCATAAAATAATAGATCACTTACCTGCTCTTTGGTCCAGCCAGAATTAGGCTTTGCCGCTTGACGATTTGCAAACCACATCGCAAATGCAAAACCAATTAAATACATCAATCCGTACCAACGTACGCTCAGTGGTCCAATCGAAAAAATAATTGGATCGATTTGAGGAAACTCAAGTGCCATAAAAATAAACCTTTAGCTAAAAACCATTTTAATTGCGATAACAACAAGCAGTACCGCGAAAACTTTCTTTATTGTATTAACAGGTAAATAATGAGTTGCTTTAGCCCCGTAAGGCGCCACAAACCACGACGTAATAACAATACCAAATAACGCAGGTAAATATACAAACCCTGCAAAACCATGTGCTAAGTCGGTCACCTTCCAACCCGCGCTAATGTAGCCAATAGAGCCAAATAAGGCAATTACAATGCCCGAAACGGCAGCGCACCCAATGGCTTTTCTTATATCAATGGAGAAGTAATTGAGCATAGGCACAATTAACGCTCCACCACCAATACCAATCAAGCCCGATAAACCGCCCATAATAGCGGAAATACACCCTAAAATAGGACCCGGTGGGAGCGGCTTAGTTGATGAGGGTTTATTACGTGATGATAGCGCCATTCTAGCTGCAATAAATACAACACTTACTGCAAATACACTACGAAGTAACTGCTCCGGTATTAAGCTTGCGGCAAAGCCACTAATTAAAGCCCCTACTGCTACACCAGCCATAACCCAAGGCGCAACATGCCAAGGCACATTATCATTTTTATGATGAGCCAATGCTGAAGACGTAGAAGTAAATAAAATAGAGGCCAAAGAGGTCGCAATCGAAATAACTACAACATGTTCTGCAGATGTAACATTAAATAAAATCAGCAATGTGCTCAGTGCAGGCACAATTATTAATCCGCCGCCAATACCTAATAACCCTGCTAAAAAACCAACAATACAGCCTAGTAGTGCGCAACATGCGACCAACAAACCTAAGTCATACATAGTTATCTCAAATGCCTTTTGAAGGCTTATATGTTAAAGGATTATAAAACGAATAGCATCTGCGTATTAAAATTAATTAAGTCAGTACTTTTTACTTTGGGGTATAAAATAGGTCACCTAAATTATGTTCTAACATAAAATTACGCGTTAAACGCAGGACCTGTTTAGCTGTTGATTGTGCTAAACACTCGCTCAACAACTGCTCCATGTCGGCAACGCTCAAACGCCTAAGCACCCATTTTACCTTATTTAAAGACGATAAGTTCATACTCAATCGTCTGTAGCCCATAGCTATTAGCAATATGGCCCCTTCTGGGTCACCACCAAGTTCACCACATAAACTAAAGGGTAATTCGTAATTTTCACACTCACTGGCTATTTTACTTAAAACTCTGAGCACCCCGGGATGATAAGGATTAAAAAGCTCAGCAACACGCGCGTTGGCTCTATCTACTGCCAATAAATATTGTGTTAAATCGTTACTGCCTACTGAACAAAAATCTACTTTTTTAGACCATTCAGGCAACATAAACACACTGGAAGGCACCTCAAGCATAATACCAATATCGGGGCGATCTATTTGCTGCTCAGGAAAATGTTCGTTGAGTTCAAAATAAGCTTGTTCAAATAACCCTAATGCTTCATCTACTTCTTCAGTGCCGCTGATCATCGGCAGCATTATTTTTAAATTGCCTAGCCCTATATTTGCCTTAAGCATTGCTTTGAGCTGATCTAAAAATAACTCGGGGTGATCAAGGCTAATACGTATACCGCGCCAACCCAAAAATGGGTTTTCTTCGGTTATATTAAAATAGTCGAGCACTTTATCGCCGCCAATGTCGAGCGTACGCATTACAACGGGATTTGGGTAATAACTAGTGAGCACTTCTCGATACCAATTCTCTTGCTCTAACTGAGAGGGAAACTGGCCTTTTTGCATAAACCACGCTTCAGTGCGGTATAAACCTACGCCGTCGCAAACATGAGCGTTGTTTTGATCTGTTTTTAACTCTAGTCCGGCATTTAACAATAAACTGACGTGTTCGCCATCTGAAGTAATAGACTCATACTCTTGCTCTGCTAAAAAGCGATTATTTAACAGGTTATCTTGATGTTGTAAGTCTGCGTACTCATCTAATAACATCTGCGAGGGTGAGATATACAAGCGCCCTGCAAAAGCATCTAAAATCATTGGTTTACCATCAAATTGAAGTAATGGTAAATCTTCTATCCCCCAAATAGCAGGGATCCCCATTGCGCGAGTCAAAATAGAAGCATGGCTATTGGCAGAGCCATTAACACTAACAACTCCTGCTAAATGCCCCTTTGGTACTTCAGCAAGCATGGCGGGGGTTAATGTATTAGCAATCAAAATAGTATTTGGGGGGTAATCTTTTATTGCGTGTTCAGTATTAACTAAGTGATGCAATACGCGTAAGCCTATGTCTTTAACATCAACAGCACGCTCTTTTATGTATGGGTCTTGCATCGCATTAAATTGCGAAATTAAACGCTCAATCACAATTTTAAGTGCGCTTTTTGCACACCATCCCTCGAGTAACTGAACCTCTACATTGTGACCTAAACTTTTAGCATCCAATAACTGTTGGTAAACATCAAATACGGCTAACGCCTCTTGAGGAATAGAGTCACTCAACGTCATCGAAAGCGTGTTAAATTCTTTTCGTGTGGCGGCCACCGCTTGAGTAAATAGCCGCCGCTGCTCTGTTACGTCACTATTTTTTTGAAGCTCAATTGATTTAAAGTCAAGCTTTGGTAAAAGTACAAAAGCAGTACCTATACCTATACCCGGCGCACTGGATACACCTTTTAAAACGGATGTTTGATGAGATGACTCGTCTTGGCGAAGTACTTCTTTGATTTCGGCATGTGCCAATTGTGAAGCAAGCTGAGCAGAAAGCGTTATTAAAAATGATTCTTCATCTTGGCTGAAAACACGGGCCATTTTTTGTTGAACAACAATAACGCCTAACACTTTTTTTTGATGTACCACAGGCACCGATAAAAAAGCATTATAGCCTTCTTCGTTTACCTCAGGAGAGAGCTTAAAACGCGGGTGTGATTTAGCAAAGGCAATGTTTATGGGCTCTTCGCGTTGAGCAACTAATCCCACTAAGCCTTCTGTAAAGCCAATTCTAAACTTACCAACCGCATCAGGATTTAACCCTTCGGTAGCCATAAGCACAAAGTTGTCTTGGCTATAATCAGCAAAATAAATAGAGCAGCACTGGGTTTTCATGGCGTCTTTAACCATTTGCACAAAGCACACTAATGCAGTGTCTAAATTCGCTTGTTGCGAT
Source organism: Pseudoalteromonas sp. 2CM32C (assembly GCF_023161925.1). Classification (NCBI taxonomy): domain Bacteria; kingdom Pseudomonadati; phylum Pseudomonadota; class Gammaproteobacteria; order Alteromonadales; family Pseudoalteromonadaceae; genus Pseudoalteromonas; species Pseudoalteromonas sp. 2CM32C. Next base: position 241,642 of record NZ_JALNTI010000001.1, read on the forward strand.
ACAGACTCAGCAATAGACCTCAATGTTGCCAGCATGTCCTGCTCCTTTATTTTACTATAATGTTATTACCTTTTACTTCGCCAGTGGTCTTTATGTTGTTCTCTTTTATTAAAAGGCATAGCGAAAGGAGCAAACTCCTTCATTACACGTCGGTAAACGTCCCGTTTAAACGACACAACCTGCCTTACAGGATACCAATAGCTCACCCAACGCCAGTCATCAAATTCTGGGTGATGAGTTTTAAGTAAGTTTACATCTTCGTCTTTACAACGAAGTTTTAGTAAAAACCATTTTTGTTTTTGCCCAATACACACCGGACTTGAGTCGCGACGAATTAATCGTTTGGGTAATTTATAGCGTAACCAATGTTTTGAACTTGCGACAATTTCTACATCTTCTGGTCGCAGTCCGACCTCTTCGTGTAATTCACGGTACATAGTTTGTTCTGGTGTTTCACCATCATCAACACCGCCTTGGGGAAATTGCCAAGAGTGCTGACCATAGCGCCTGGCCCAAAATACTTGTCCCTGATTATTGCAAATTACAATTCCGACATTGGCACGAAAACCTTCGGCATCAATCACCTTAGTGCCTCATTTGTAAGTCGATTTTTAATGATTGTTCCACATTAGCCGCAATACGGCAAACACTATTATAAGCGAGCCGCTGGGTAAGTGTAATTTACACTCAGCTCAAAGATGAAAATACTGAGATACGAGTAAAAAGATTTAAAAAAATGTATAAAAGCTATTGCAGTTATTATTTCACTCTAGTTACTCACAGTTTGTGCATAACTTTTAAAAAACACGTTCATTTTGCAAACAAATCCACAATACAAGATCGAAAACGTGTTGTTCTCCACAGATTCTGTGGATAAACATGTTTATATAGTTGTATTTATCCCTGTAACTTTTATTACGCCCAATACAATCAACTCTCGCCAACAAAAAAAAGCCAAGCTAGTCAGCAACTTAACAAATTAGGTGCAACTTTCACAATGTATAAAATTAACACACCCAACCACCGAACAAAAAACACACAACCCTAAAGATATCCACGGCTTAGCTGATTTGCTATCATGAGCATGGTATTTATTCAACTCAAATTAGTGCTATGCGTCCAACTAAACCACATTCAATTAATGACCTTATTCAACGTGTTAACAGTATTGCAGGCCTTACGCTTGGACAGCTTGCCGAGCAATATAACTTTAAAACCCCTGATGACTTATTAAGAGAAAAAGGCTGGACGGGTCAATTAATTGAGTACGTTTTAGGTGCAACAGCAGGTTCTAAACCCCTTCCAGACTTTGAGGATTTAGGTATTGAACTCAAAACGCTGCCTATTTCCTATAAGGGCAAACCTCTTGAAACCACCTTTGTATCGGTAACACCACTAATAAACGTAACGGGCATGACATGGCACACTAGTGCGGTTCGTAAAAAGCTTAACCACGTTTTATGGCTTCCGGTTTTAAGCGAGCGAGATATAGCACCGTTTAATAGAACCATTGGCAGTGGCTTTTTATGGCAACCAACGCCTGAGCAGGACGCTAAACTACAACGAGACTGGGAAGAGCAAATGGAGCTTATTGCGCTTGGTAGGGTTGATGAAATATCAGGCCATTTAGGCGATGCAATGCAAATTCGTCCAAAAGCCGCTAATAGCAAAATTGTGACAGATGCCATTGGCCCAAACGGGCAAATAATAAAAACCCTCCCGCGTGGTTTTTACTTAAAAACCAGTTTTACAGGTGACATTTTAAAGCAACAATTCACTTTGTGAGCGTTTTATTATCAGGGACTTCGTTGAGCACTTTGTTAATAACGTAAAAAAAATGAAATAGACCTAAAATGATATTCACAAACGTCAAAACCAAACTTATACCTATACTACTTTTAGTATTAGAGTTTTTATTTAGAAAAAAAATAAAGCCTAAAAAAATAAGCAAAAATGGTAAGACGAGAATGTAATAAAAAGATGAGTGAAAATACATTATTTAAAACTCCTAAAAAGGGGAGTTCCCCCCTAAATTTAAATTATTGAGCGTTGCATTTACGCTTTTTTATTGATGTATAAATACACCAAATAAAATATGCAAACCCAGCGGGGAAAAATAACATCGTTAAAATAAAGTTAAGTATAACGTTATGTTTAACGTTTGTTTTTAATGTCGCTTTTTTTAATAAATAAGCCATTGTTAACGCTATAGGCAATATTACTATTAAGTAACTGTAATCGTTGACTGAAATATTCACTTTAATTAAAGCCATTAAGTTGTGTAAGGATTGATAAGGAAAGCGCTGCAGAAAAAATGAAATGTTTTTTCACTACAATTCCCTGTAAGTTGAAGTTCATATTAACAAAAAAACCTAAAATAGAAATAAAAAATCCCCGCATTGGCGAGGATTTTATAGCTTAAAAATTAAAACCAGCTTCTAAAAAGAATTACTGACCTTTAACTTCTTTTAAACCGTTGTACGGTGCTTTAGCGCCTAATTGCTCTTCAATACGAAGCAATTGGTTGTACTTAGCTACGCGATCAGAACGACTTAATGAACCCGTTTTGATTTGACCTGCCGCAGTACCTACTGCTAAATCAGCAATTGTTGCATCTTCTGTTTCACCAGAACGGTGAGAGATAACAACAGTAAAGCCAGCGTCTTTCGCCATTTTAATAGCTGCTAACGTTTCAGTTAGTGAGCCGATTTGGTTAAACTTAATTAAGATTGAGTTAGCAATACCGTTGTCGATACCACGTTTTAAAATCTTAGTGTTAGTTACGAATAAATCATCACCTACTAACTGGATTTTATCGCCCATTAATTTAGTTTGGTGAGCAAAGCCATCCCAATCAGACTCATCTAAGCCATCTTCAATAGAAACGATTGGGTATTGCTGAGTAAGCTCTTGCAAGAAGAAGTTAAATTCTTCAGACGTGAATTTTTTGCCTTCACCTTTAAGATCGTAGATGTTTGCTTCTTTGTCGTAAAACTCAGAGGCAGCACAATCCATTGCAAGCGTAATATCTTTACCTAGCTCGTAACCTGCGTTTGCTACCGCAACTTTAATTGCTGCAAGTGCTGCTTCGTTAGACTCAAGGTTTGGCGCAAAGCCACCTTCATCACCTACAGCTGTTGAGTGACCATCTGCTTTAAGTACTTTTGCTAGGCTGTGGAAAACTTCTGCGCCCATACGTAAGCCTTCACGGAAGTTTGAAGCGCCAACAGGTTGGATCATAAATTCTTGAATATCTACAGAGTTATCTGCGTGTTCACCACCATTGATGATGTTCATCATTGGAAGTGGCATTGAATAAACACCCGGTGTGCCGTTTAAATCAGCAATGTGCTCGTATAGTTCTACTTTTTTAGACTGAGCTGCGGCTTTAGCTGTTGCTAGTGATACTGCTAAGATTGCATTTGCACCTAATTTTTCTTTGTTTTCAGTGCCGTCTAAATCTAGCATTACTTTATCAACTGCACTTTGGTTAAGTGCGTCTTGGCCAGCTAGCGCATCAGCAATTTCTTTATTGATGTAACCAACCGCGTTTAATACGCCTTTACCTAAGTAACGCGCTTTGTCACCATCACGTAACTCTAATGCTTCGCGAGTACCAGTAGATGCGCCAGAAGGTGCTGCCGCACGACCCCATGAGCCATCAGCTAAATGTACATCAGCTTCAACAGTTGGGTTACCACGCGAGTCCATGATTTCGCGACCAATTACTTTTACGATATTTGACATCTTGTTTCCTCTATATTCCCAAAATGGTGAGTTTTGTTTACTTTACTATGTTTTGCATAGTTTAGTCAGTCTTAAAACAAAAAAGCCGTGCAATATATGCACGGCTTTTTATAAATTACGACGACGCTTTTTGGTGGATATGCGCTGCTGCTACAAATCCTTCAAATAGCGGGTGACCATCACGTGGTGTTGACGTGAATTCCGGGTGGAACTGCGCGGCAATAAACCAAGGGTGATCTTTGTTTTCAATAATTTCTACTAGTTTTTTATCTTCAGATAAACCAGAGAATGTTAAACCTGCTTTTTCAAGTTGATCTACAAAGTTGTTATTAACTTCATAACGGTGACGATGACGTTCTACAATTTCGTCGCTACCGTAAACTTCGTGTACCTTAGAACCTGGTGCTAAGTGACATTTTTGAGCGCCTAAGCGCATTGTGCCACCAAGATCTGATTTCTCGTCACGAACTTCTACTTTACCTTCGGCGTCTAACCACTCAGTAATTAAACCTACAACAGGCGCTGCTGATTTAGCATTAAATTCTGTTGAGTTTGCATCGGTTAAGCCTGCAACATTACGTGCATATTCAATAAGCGCCACTTGCATACCTAAACAAATACCTAAGTAAGGCACTTTATTTTCACGTGCGTATTTAGCCGCTAAAATTTTACCTTCAACGCCACGACCACCAAAACCGCCTGGTACTAAAATAGCATCAAGATGAGAAAGCAGCTCTACACCTTTGCTTTCTAAGTCTTGTGAATCAACATATTCAATGTTGATAGTTAAACGGTTTTTAAGACCCGCATGTTTTAAAGCTTCGTTAACCGACTTGTATGCATCGGGTAATTCAATGTATTTACCAACCATACCAATGGTTACTTCACCCGTAGGGTTAGACTCTTGGTACAATACTTGTTCCCACTCAACTAAATCAGCTTCAGGTGCGTCTAAGTGAAAACGACGACATACAAAGTTGTCTAGTTCTTGTGATTTTAACAGTGCTGGAATTTTATAAATACTGTCTACATCGGGTAGTGAAATTACCGCTTTTTCTTCTACATTGGTAAACAATGCAATTTTTGCACGCTCATTGTTAGGTAACTTACGGTCTGAACGACAAATTAGAATATCTGGCTGAATACCAACAGAGCGAAGTTCTTTAACTGAGTGCTGTGTTGGTTTCGTTTTCACTTCGCCTGCAGGGCCTAAGAAAGGCACTAACGTTAAGTGAATAAAGAGTGCGCGTTCGCGACCTATCTCTGTGCCCATTTGACGAATTGCTTCGATAAACGGTTGTGATTCAATATCACCTACTGTGCCACCAATTTCAACAATTGCTATATCATGGCCTTCAGCGCCTTCGTAAACACGCTGTTTAATATCGTTAGTGATATGAGGGATAACCTGAATAGTTGCGCCTAAGTATTCACCACGACGCTCGCGACGTAATACGTCTTCATATACGCGGCCTTGCGTGAAGTTATTTCGGCTAGTCATTTTGGTGCGAATAAAACGTTCGTAGTGACCTAAATCAAGATCAGTCTCTGCGCCGTCTTCTGTAACGTATACTTCACCGTGTTGAATTGGGCTCATTGTGCCTGGGTCAACGTTGATGTAAGGATCCAGCTTTAAAATAGTAACATTTAAGCCACGGGCTTCTAAAATAGCCGCCAACGATGCTGCTGCAATACCTTTACCCAACGAAGAAACAACCCCGCCAGTAACGAAGATAAATTTTGTACTCATGCGAACCCTAGAATATCAGGAATTAAAAGGAATATAACACCCAAAAAAATGGCTATGGGCATATCATCAAGACGGGGCGAAATTGTACCAAAACACGCTTTAGCAATCCAGCTAAAATTAGCGAATGAGCGATTAAAAAACGTGCGCTATTTTATTTATGTTTTTTGATTGCTTCCCATGCATTATCCATTTCTTCAAGGCTTGCCGTGTCTAAGCTTTTACCTTGTTCTTGCAAGTACGCCTGTACCTTTTCAAATCGGGCAGAAAACTTGTCATTTGCATTTCTGAGGAGCTGCTCTGGGTCGCGTTTAACGTGACGCGCTACATTAACAGTGGCAAACAGTAAATCGCCAAGCTCCTCTGCTGTGTGATCCGACAAGGGGTTTTGTGTTATTGCACCTTTAACTTCAAGTACTTCTTCGCTTACCTTATCAAGCGCACCATGATAGGTGGGCCAGTCAAATCCCATTGAAGCTACTCGCTGTTGAATTTTTTTAGCCTTGCTAAGGCTTGGCATATTTGCAGGAATATCTTGCCATAACAGTGATTCTTCAGATATTGCTTTTTCGCTTCGCTCTTGGGCTTTAATAGCTTGCCACTGAACTGACAACTGCTCATCATTGAGGGCTTTTTTCTCGCCAAAAACATGAGGGTGGCGACGTGTTAATTTTGCATTTAATTGTTCTATTATGTCGTTAAAGTCAAACAAGCTTTGCTCTTGAGCTAATTGGGCATAAAACACTATTTGAAACAGTAAGTCTCCAAGCTCATTTTTAAGCTCATTTAAATTACCCGATTCTATACAGTCGGCAACTTCGTAGGCTTCTTCAAGTGTATGCGGCACAATTGATTTAAAGTCTTGTTTGAGATCCCAAGGGCAACCACCATTGGGATCTCTTAGTGTTTGCATAATATTAAGTAATTCTGTTAATGCTGAATGGTTAGCCAAAGCTACTGCCCTCGCTTAGCATGGTGAACACCTTCAATTTGGTGCAATTTAGACAGTACACGGTTAGTGCCCGATAAATCATGTACTTCTATTTGCATGGTAAATACTGCTAACTGGTCAGCGCCCACCGTATTTACATTCATGTTAAGTACGTTTACTTTTTCGTTAGCCAGTACAGAACTGATATCGCGAATTAGTCCAGATCTGTCGCTTGCTTCAATTTTTATACTGAGCGCGTATGATCCATTTATATCTTCAGACCAACTAACTTCAACAACACGCTCTGGGTGCTGAGTTTTCAAATTATTAAATGAATCACAATCATCACGATGTACACCAATACCACGGCCTTGCGTGATATAACCGATGATCTGATCACCTGGAACGGGGCGGCAACATTTAGCAACGTGACTCATTAAACTACCCACACCATCAACCACTATGCCGTTTTTATCGCCCGTTACTTTGCTTGGAGCTTTAAAACGAATAACAGGTTCGTCTTCTGTACGGTCAGTAACAAAATTAAGCATTTGGTTAAGACGCACATCGCCTGCTCCAATTGCGACCATTAAGTCATCAAGCTCTTTAAAGTTAAATCGCTTGATTGCTGGGGCTAAATCTTTGTATGTTAAATCAAGCTTTTGCAGCTCGTTATCAAGAATCTCTTTACCCGCACTTAGGTTTTTATCGCGGTCAAGTTGCTTAAACCAATGGTGTATTTTGGCACGTGCACGAGATGATTTAATATAACCCAGTGACGGATTTAACCAATCTCTACTGGGATTTGGCTGTTTTTGTGTGAGAATTTCGACCTGATCGCCCGTCGTTAATTGATGCGTAAACGGCACTATTTTGCCAAATACTTTTGCGCCAATACAACGATGTCCCACATTAGAATGAATGTAGTAAGCAAAATCGAGCGGCGTGGCCCCTAATGGTAGATCAAAAATATCGCCGCGCGGGGTAAATACATATACACGGTCTTCAACAACTTGGTTTTTTAGCTCTTCAGCTAAATCGCCGCCATCCACCACTTCTTCCTGCCATTGCAGTAATTTACGTAACCAGCTAATTTTTTGCTCGTAACCCGAGCCTCGCCCAGGTAAAGCCCCTTCTTTGTACATCCAATGAGCGGCTACACCGAGTTCTGCATCTTGATGCATATCTTGCGTGCGTATTTGTATTTCTACGGTTTTGCCCTCAGGGCCAAAAACAACGGTATGAATTGACTGATAGCCATTTTGCTTAGGCGTTGCAACATAGTCATCAAACTCTTTGTTCAAATGGCGCCAGTTGGTATGCACTATACCGAGCGCACCGTAGCAATCTTGCAAGCGGTCAACCACAATACGCATAGCACGTATGTCAAAAAGTTGATCAAACTCGTAGTTTTTTTGCGCCATTTTTTTGTAAATACTGTAGATATGCTTAGGACGACCATATACCTCAGCCTCTATACCTGCTTCACTTAAACGGCTTTTAACCTGTTCTACCATGTCTTCCATATAGGCTTCACGGGCAAGACGTTTATCATCAAGCTGTTTTGCTATTTTTTTGTACGTATCTGGGCGTAAATACCTGAACGATAAATCTTCAAGTTCCCACTTTAACTGGCCAATACCAAGTCGGTTTGCTAAAGGAGCAAAAATGTCGGCTGTTTCTTTGGCGGCAATAACACGCTCTTCTTCACCTGCATTTTTAACGTTACGTAAATGACATACCTGCTCAGCAAGTTTAATCACCACAGCGCGCACATCCTCAACCATGGTTAATAACATTTTACGAATATTATCGACTTGAACAGTGCCTTTACCTTGGTGCGACAAAGTACTAATAGTCGCCATTTGAGAAACCCCCGTTAACAACAAAGATATATTGCTTCCAAGCTGCTCTTGAACGGTTTCAAGGGAGACCACATCATTTAAAAAATAGGGTGTTAGATACGCTGTAGCTAACGACTCAGCATCGAGGTTTAACTCGACTAAAATTTCCACCATTTCTATGGCTGTATTTTGCCAGTCTTGGTTATCACTTTTAACACAAAGCGCTTGCGCCTTATTAAGCAACTGAGTCTTTTCTGTAGATAGGTCGAGTGCTTTTAATCGTGTAAAAAGATCACCCGCTTCATCTTGTTGATGTGATTGACGTGTCGCTACCATAATGCGCTTTACCTCCGTTGAAATAACGCCATAGTTTCAATATGCCCAGTATGAGGAAACATATTCATTAGCCCAACTTTGTTGAGCTCAAAGCCTGCTTGCGAAATAATAGCGCTGTCACGGGCTAAGGTAACAGGGTCGCAAGAGACGTATAAAATTGTTTTAAATTGCTTTAAAGGTAATTGCTCTAATATAGCCATTGCACCAGTACGTGAAGGGTCTAATACCAACACATCTAGGTTTTTATTAAACCACTGCGCATTTTGTATTTTTTGCGTTAAATCAAAACAATGAAACTGCGCGTTACTGATAGAGTTAGTTTGCGCATTTTGCGCGGCCATTGCAACCGCTGAAGCAACACCTTCTATACCAATAACCGTTTTTGCTTGTTTTGCCAGCACAAGTGAAAAGTTACCAATACCACAAAATAAATCTAATATATTTTCATTACCACTTAAACCAAGCCAATCTACCGATTGTTTTAACATAGCTTGATTAACTTGAGCATTAACTTGAATAAAATTATCCAAACCAAACTCAAATTTTAGTTTAAATTCATCTAGGTAATAGTAAGGCATAGTAATATTAGTATGGTCAATTACATCACTTTCGCTTTGCCAAATAACTGAGTATTTGTAAGGCGTACAGGCTTTTATTACCACAGCTTTTACTTCATCACTAATTGCTTTAGTGTGACGAATGACAACAAAGTTATGCGTTTCACTTTGGCATAATTGTAGGTGGCTTATACTGTGTAATGGCTTATTGTGATTAATTAATTCATCAAAGAGTGTAAAAACAGTTTCATAGGCGTCAGTCAAAACCGCACACTTATTAATACTTACAATATTTTTTGAACCACTCGCTCTGTACCCTATACGCATTTTTTTAGCGGCCTTATCAAACATAACCGCTACCCGTGCACTTCGCCTATAATGCGTTGAACTACTTAATAATGGAGCTTGCCAGTTTAAATTTGTTTGCTTGGCAAATTTTTCGAAAAGCTGTTCAACTGCTGCTTGCTTTTCAACTACTTGCTGGTTTACATCTAAATGCTGTAATTGACAGCCTCCACAATGGTTATAATGCTCACAAAAAGGCGCTACTCTGGCTTCACTTGCTTTAATCACTTTGTGTGTAATTGCACTACTGTAACGCGCCTTATCATCAACAAGGGTCGCTTTTACTTTCTCGCCCGGTAATGCGCCTGCGACGAAGCACACTTTATTGTTATATTTTGCTATGCCACGGCCTTGGTGATCCATATTTGTTATATCGAGCACCACTGACTTTTGTTGAAGAGGTTTTTTTTTCGCTTTAAAAATTTGCGCCATGTGGCATTACCTTACATTTATTTAGGTTAAAACTCGTAACTAATCACGTGTAGGTGAAGCTTTGAGAATAGGCATCGAAACGTATATACTCAAAACATACTAATAATGATAATAATGCTCCCACTATGACCAAATTAGGCTTACGTGATTCTGTTTTAACTTTGACCCTGATCCCCACGGTGATCATTGGATTGCTGCTTGGTGGTTATTTTACAGTAAATCGTTACATTGAGCTTGATGAAATTTTATATCAGCAAGGTGCAACTATTTCAGAGCCTTTAGCAATTGCCTTAGAACAACCGCTTCTTGATAAAAATAAAGTATTACTAAATCGTTTAATCAGTTTTACACATAATCGGCACTCCCCGTCTATTAAATCAATTGCTATATTTGACACTAACAACGAGCTGTTGATGACGAGTAATTACCACCGTTCATTCGATGAATTAATTAATCAAGCGTCTCTTGCATCACTTAAAGCCACAAAAATAGAATCCTCAAAAGATATAATTACTTTCTATACGCCAATTGTTGGTCATTCTTCACCTAATACTCAATGGGACGCTTCAGCCTTTCAAACATCGTTAGGTACGGTCATTTTACAGCTAAACAAAGATAAAGCCGTTATAGGCCAACAACGCGCCTTACTTATTAGTGGCATAGTTATTATTTTATCTTTGGTATTAGCGGCAATTATGGCATTTAAACTTAGCCGCATGTTCATGACCCCTTTAAATAAGTTAGTGCTTGCAACCGACAAACTCGTTGAGGGAAAAAGAAGTACAGGCCTTACTGATACCATGTTGGGTGAATTTGATATTCTTCGTGAAGGATTAAATACCATAGCCGATACTATGGTGATGCAAAAAGACGAAATGCAAAAAAATATTGACCAAGCAACCAGTGATTATCGTGAAACGCTTGAACAATATGAAACGCAAAATATTCAGCTCACAATGGCAAAAAAAGAAGCACAAGATGCCAACCGTGTTAAGTCTGACTTTTTAGCAAAAATGAGTCACGAGTTACGTACGCCACTTAATGGTGTAATGGGATTTACCCGCCAGCTTTATAAAACACCACTGAACAAGCATCAAAAAGATTACCTCGATACAATCATGTTATCGGCTAATAGTTTAATGACTATTATCAGCGATATTTTAGATTTTTCTAAACTAGAAGCTGGAGCGATGGAACTTGAATCGATTCAATTTCAATTGCGCGATGCAGTAAATGAAGTAATGACATTACTTGCCCCAAGCGCCCATGAAAAACAGCTTGAGCTCTCTATTTATATAAACCCACAAGTCCCTGACGATTTGACCGGCGATCCTACTCGCTTTAAACAAGTACTTATTAATTTATTAAGTAACGCAATTAAATTTACCGAGCAAGGTTCTATAAAAGTAGATATTAGCTACCGTTTACTTGATGAAGAAAGTGCCTCTGTTTTAGTCTCGGTAACAGATACCGGTGTGGGTATACCAATGGATAAGCAAGATTCATTGTTTACTCCTTTTGGCCAAGCAGATTCAAGCATTACGCGCAAATTTGGGGGTACCGGCCTCGGCCTGATTATCACGAAACATATTGTTGAAGCGATGAATGGTCGAATATCGTTAAACTCAGCGCCTGGTAACGGAACGTGTTTTACATTTAATAGTGTTTTTAGACTGCCTAATCACGTATTTACAAACGATCTACCAAGTAAGTCACTCATTGGTAAGCGTATTTTATACCTTGAGCCGCACGAGCATACGCATCATGCTGTACTGTCTTTATTGACTGAGTGGCAAGCAAATGTAACGCCATGCTTTAACGAAGCCAGCTTTTTATCGGCCGTAGAAAATACCCAAACTAAATTTGATATTTGTTTAATTGGTCACATGGCATCGGTAGATCACATGCAACTATTAAAAGGCTATGTAAAAACGGTAAGAGACTCGACCGACTATTTATATTTAATGCTTAATACCGTTTCACATAATATGCGTGAGGCGTTTATTGGCAGCGGTGCAGACGCTTGCTTAAGTAAGCCGCTTAATCATCGTAAGTTATGTGAAGTGCTTGCCGCACCATATAGACTCGACCATCCTGTTCATAATATAGAGCAGAGCGAGCAAAAATTATTACCGCTTAAAGTGCTGGTTGTTGATGATAACGATGCTAATTTAAAACTTATATGTACATTGCTCGATGAACAGGTTGAAGTAATTGATACAGCTCATAATGGTTCACAAGCTTATAGTTTAAGTAAAAGCCATAAGTACGATGTTATTTTTATGGACATTCAAATGCCGATAATGGATGGCATAACCGCATGTAAACTTATCCAAGAGTCATCCCTTAATGAAGATACACCTATAATAGCAGTAACTGCGCATGCCCTGCATAGTGAAAAAGAACAACTACTGAAAGATGGATTTAAAGGATATTTAACCAAGCCTATTGATGAAGATACACTTAAACAAATTATTAGCGACCACAGCCCACAAACGCCAATAAATCGTGAAAAAAGCAAAAATGAAATACCACAAAGTCCAGCGCCTTTTGAGAGTAGCCGAATAGATTGGCCCCTTGCATTACAACGCGCTGGTGGAAAAAACGAATTGGCGCTTGAAATGCTTAATATGCTGCTTTTAAGCGTACCAGAAACGCTTAATTTACTGACTAAAGCTATTGATGATGAAGCTTGCGAACAAGTACTCAGTATTGTGCATAAATTTCATGGTGCGTGTTGCTACACCGGTGTACCGAAATTAAAATCGTTAGCTGAAACTATTGAGACTTCCCTTAAAAATGAGTGCGTGCTCGAAAATATAGAACCTGAACTTTTTGAGCTACAAGATGAGCTTGAAAACCTATTGGTTGACGCAAAAATGGACAGTAAAAACAAAAAAGACGTGCTTTAAGCGCGTCTTTCAATTAGACCTTAACACTTATACCTGATTGTTAAGTTAAAACAGCTATTTATAATTTAAGTTAAATCCGCGCTTCAATCATTAGGCGCTTCATATCACGCACCGCTTTATCTAGGCCATCAATGGCGGCACGCGCAATAATAGCGTGGCCTATATTTAACTCATAAATTTCTGGCATAGCCGCTATTGGTTTTACATTATGGTAATTTAAACCATGTCCTGCATTTACAATTAAGCCTAAACTTGCTGCGTATTGTACACCTTGACGAATGTGTTCAAGTTCTTTGCTTAAGTCGCTATCGTTTGTTGCATCTGCGTATGCACCGGTGTGTATTTCTACATAAGGTGCGCCACAGGCTTTTGCAGCATCTAATTGTGCAGTATCCGCGTCAATAAATAATGAAACTTTGATACCTGCATCAGTAAGGGCTTTAGTTGCCGCTTTTATTTTTTCTATATTACCTGCAACATCTAAACCGCCCTCAGTGGTCAATTCCTCTCGTTTTTCCGGCACTAAACAAACATATTCAGGCTTCACTTCTAAAGCAATAGCAATCATTTCATCGGTTACTGCTGTTTCGAGGTTCATACGCGTTTGAATGGTTTTTGCCATTACGTACACGTCACGGTCTTGAATGTGGCGGCGGTCTTCACGTAAATGAATGGTAATGCCGTCTGCACCGGCGTGCTCTGCAACGCTTGCTGCATGCGCTGGGTCAGGATACGTTGTTCCTCGTGCTTGGCGAAGCGTTGCAATGTGATCAACATTTACACCCAAAAGAATATCTTTCATTGTTTTACCTGTAAAATTACGTTTATTGAGAGGCCGTAAATAACTCACGACTTTTTAATGGCTTATTACCTAACAAAGGTTTTAGTAAATAGCGACTTAACTGTTTTGCCATATATAACACATCCTTTCGGCTAAAGTCATGATTTGCTATTGCTTGAAGCTGTTCACCGCTAAAACCTGAGCGAGTATCTTCTTGGATAACAAACCCAAGTTCAGAGAAATAACTATACGTAAGCGCTTCATCTATTGGCTCACCGTTGGTATCAAAACTAAAATCAACACCGTAACCCAGTAATTCTAGTAATTGAAATTCGTACGAACGCAAAACAGATTGCAAATTGGCGCCATGGTTTAAGTTTTCTAAATGAGATTTATAAAGCTCGTAAGCTTGTTCAATAGGCTCATTAACAGGCACTATTCTGTTTGTTAACTCGTTTAAATAAAACCCACAATAAAGCTCGTCACCAGATAGAAAAAGCGGTGCGCCGTGCAGCTCAAATTTATTAATGTATTTTAAATCGTACTTACCACTATAGTGAACAAGTAGAGGTTGAAAGGGTTGTAATTGCGCTTTGTGTTTAGTGGCCTGGCGGCCACTAATTCGTGCGATCATTCTAAGCTGGCCAACGCCTTCTACTAGCATATCGAGCATTACTTGTGAGTCACTATAAGGACGTCGGTGTAATAAATATGCGGTATAGAAGTCACTATCCATAAAGTAGGTTACTTACTATTTTAGTCTTCACCATAGCCTAGGCTTCTTAGTGCGCGTTCGTCATCAGCCCAACCAGACTTAACTTTTACCCAAAGCTCTAAAAATACTTTGTTATCGAGCATTTCTTCAAGGTCTTTACGGGCTTCACGGCCAATTACTTTTAGCTTTTCGCCTTTGTTACCAATAACCATGCGCTTTTGTGTTTCACGTTCAACTAAAATTAACCCATTGATATGCCAAACACCGTTTTCTTGCCACTTAAACTGCTCTATTTCAACAGTAACCGAGTAAGGTAATTCTTCACCCATAAAGCGCATTAGCTTTTCACGGATAACCTCTGCAGCCATAAAGCGCATAGAACGATCGGTTACGTAGTCATCAGGAAAGTAAAACTCACATGGCGGAAGACGTTTGGTTACTTCGTCTTTTATAAGGTCAACATTTTTACCTTGCTTAGCAGAAACGGGCATAATGCTCACAAAGTCAAACTTATCGCCTAATAACTTCATGTGCGGAAGCACTAAATCACGGTCTTTCACTTGGTCAATTTTATTAATAACCAACATCACTGGCTTACCGCTTTGCGATACTTTATTAAGTACCATTTCATCATCAGCAGTCCAGTGTGTTCCTTCAACCACAAAAATAATCAGTTCTACGTCACCAATCGAACTAGACGCAGCTCGATTCATTAAACGGTTAATTGCGCGCTTTTCTTCTATGTGAAGTCCCGGCGTATCAACATAAACGGCTTGATGCTTACCTTCTGTATGAATACCCATAATACGGTGGCGCGTTGTTTGCGGCTTACGTGAAGTAATACTGACTTTTTGCTCAATAATCTCATTGAGTAAAGTCGATTTACCTACGTTAGGACGTCCTACAATGGCAATCATGCCACAAAATGTATCAACATCACCTTCATGAGGTTGTATTAGGGTATCAAGATTCATTTTTAATTATCTTCAATGCTTTTTCAGCAGCTTTTTGTTCGGCCTTACGGCGTGAGCTACCAACAGAAATTATGCTATCCATTCCATCAACAATACATTCAACCGTGAATGTTTGATTGTGCGCTTGGCCCTTTGTATCAACCACAGTGTAGCCTGGTAAAGGAAGTTTGCGACCTTGTAGATGCTCTTGCAGCAGGGTCTTCGGATCTTTTTGATTAAGCCCTGGTGAAATAGCATCTAAGCGTGATTCGTACCACGATAAAATAAGCTCGCTGCAACGCTCAATACCTGAATCTAAAAATGCAGCACCAATTATGGCTTCTACTGCATCGGCAAGTGTTGATTCGCGGCGGAATCCACCACTTTTAAGCTCACCTGGGCCTAAACGTAAGTAATCACCTAAACCAAATTCAACGCCAAACTCAGCAAGTGTTTGACCACGTACCAGTGTTGAACGCATGCGGCTTAAGTCGCCTTCACGTGCTTTAGGGAATTTGGCATAAAGTGCATTAGCAATAACAAAACTCAAAATTGAGTCGCCTAAAAACTCCAAGCGCTCGTTATGCTGACCTTTGTGACTGCGGTGCGTCATTGCCTGTTCAAGTAAACCTTGATCAGAAAACTCGTAGCCGATTTTGTTGTATAACTCTGTTACATTTTTTTTCATTGTTACTGAATATTACCTAGGCGTTCAAAGCGAACACCAGTTGGAACCCATCCTGGTAAAACATCATCAGGGCCATTCTCAAATTCAAAACTCATCCATATAAAGACAGCTTTCCCCACCAAGTTTTCTTTTGGTACAAATCCCCAAAATCGACCATCTTCACTATTATCGCGGTTGTCACCCATCATAAAATAGTGATCTGCGGGTACAACCCACTCATCGGTGCGAGTACCAGCTTGTCTAAAGTAGCGACCTTTTTTCTCTGGAACCTCAGGGTAAATTAAAATATCGTGACCATCTTCTGTTAGCGATTCATTTATTCGAACCGATTCCATGCCTTTTAGCATAAACTCGCCTCTATCTTTCACTTCCATATCAATTTTGTTGTACTCACCACATTGTAAGTTACTGCGGCTTACTTCACCTTCAGCACACTTTGGCTGAATGTATAGGTGCTTATCGCGGTATACAACCTTATCGCCAGGTAGTCCTATTGTTCTTTTGATGTAGTCAATTGTTTCATTACCAGGAAACTTAAAAACAACAATATCACCGCGTTCTGGCTCGTCCATCTCAACTAATTGAGTGCGCCAAACGGGGTCTTTTATACCGTATGAATACTTTTGTACTAAAATAAAATCGCCCACGAGTAGTGTTGGCATCATTGAACCTGACGGAATTTGAAAAGGTTCAAAGATAAACGATCTGAAAATAGTAATAGCAGCAATCATCGGAAAAATCGATTTTGCAGTTTCAGTTAATACTGGCTCTGGTGCAATTAATGCTGCTGTTTCATCATCTAACTTTGCGCCAGCAGAGGTTTGTGCTAACGCTAAACGCTCTTGCCTTTTTGGTGCATACATTAAGTGGTCTATTAACCATATTAAGCCTGAGCCTAAGGTTAACAGCACCAATAAAATTGAAAAGTAACCAGCCATTTATAATCCTTTGTTGTTATTTGCCAACTTTCAAAATAGCTAAAAACGCCTCTTGAGGTACTTCTACATTACCTACTTGTTTCATGCGTTTTTTACCATCTTTTTGTTTTTTGAGTAGCTTTTTCTTACGACTCACATCACCACCGTAACATTTGGCAATTACGTTTTTACGTAGCTGTTTTACAGTTGTACGCGCAATAACATGCTGGCCAATCGCTGCTTGAATTGCAATATCAAACATTTGGCGCGGAATAAGCTCTTTAAGCGCATCAGCAAGCTGACGTCCACGCGATTGCGCACTGTCTCTGTGAGCAATAATTGCAAGCGCATCAACACGTTCACCATTAATTAAAATATCAACGCGCACCATGTCTGAGGTTTGAAAGTGCTTAAAATTATAATCTAGCGATGCAAAGCCACGGCTTGTAGATTTAAGCTTATCGAAGAAATCCATTACCACTTCAGCCATTGGTAACTCATACGTTACTGCAACTTGCTTACCGTGATAAGTCATTTTGGTTTGGCTACCGCGCTTTTCAATACATAGGGTAATTACATTACCTAAGTACTCTTGCGGCACTAATATATTTGCCTCAACAATCGGCTCGCGAATTTCTACAATGTCATTTACTGCGGGTAAATCAGACGGATTATCGATTTGGAAAGTGCGCTCGTCCTTCGTTACGATTTCGTAAATTACCGTTGGTGCGGTTGTAATCAAATCAATATCGTATTCGCGCTCTAAACGTTCCTGAATAATTTCCATGTGGAGCATACCCAAGAAACCACAACGAAAACCAAAACCAAGTGCCGTTGAGTTTTCTGGCTCGAAGAATAAAGACGCATCGTTTAAGCTTAGCTTGTTAAGCGCATCACGGAATGACTCATATTCGTCAGACGCAATTGGGAACATACCTGCATATACTTGCGGTTTAATTTTTTGAAAGCCAGGTAAACGCTCTGGTGCTGCGTTTCTTTGATGCGTGATCGTATCACCAACGGGGGCACCGTGAATCTCTTTAATACCTGCGATAACAAAGCCTACTTCACCGGTACGTAAAATACCTGTATTGGTTTGCTTAGGTGTGAATATACCCACTTGATCGGCTGTATGAATGTGCTCGTTAGACATGATTTTAATTTTGTCACCCGTGCGTAGCTCACCGTGCTTAATGCGCACAAGCGATACAACGCCTTGGTATGGGTCAAACCATGAATCAATAATTAGCGCTTGTAGAGGCTCATCTTTTTCACCAACTGGCGGCGGGATATCTTTGACGATCATTTCAAGTACTTCGGCAATACCAACACCTGTTTTAGCACTACACTGCACAGCGTCTAAAGCATCAATACCAATAATTTCTTCGATTTCTTCAGCAACACGCAATGGATCTGCTTGTGGCAAATCGATTTTGTTTAATACAGGAATTACTTCTAAGTCCATTTCAATTGCGGTGTAACAGTTTGCTAAAGTTTGCGCTTCAACGCCTTGTCCTGCATCAACAACTAATAATGCGCCTTCACATGCAGCTAAAGAACGCGATACTTCATAGGTGAAGTCAACGTGCCCTGGGGTATCGATAAAGTTAAGTTGATATGTTTCGCCGTCATTTGCTTTGTAGTTCAACGTTACACTTTGCGCTTTGATGGTAATACCACGTTCGCGCTCAATATCCATTGAATCTAAAACTTGTTTTTGCATTTCACGGTCGGTTAAACCGCCACAAACTTGAATCAAACGATCTGAAAGGGTCGATTTACCGTGGTCAATATGGGCGATTATCGAAAAATTACGGATATGCTTCATAAACTGAGTTCAATACTTCTTATTTAAAGGACTAAATATGGATACCTAAGTGACTTGCAAATACTTGTTTTAGCATGCTTTTGTTAATTATTTAAAACATACATAATGACGAAAAATGATATAAACAATCAATAAAGGCTCACACAGCAACCATGCTGATTAACTTTTATTAAATTGTTTTAAATCACAGCTTCCTGTATTTCCAAGTTACTTGGGTATAAAACGCCAATTTTACATTTAATTGGCGTCAATCACCATCTATTTGAGTTAAAGGGATACTAATTGGGTGAATTTTTACTACTTTTATATCGTGCCTGAGCGATTTAACACGTGTTTTTGCAATATAAAACCCCAAAACACCGCCCACCGCAGCTGCAAATATTTGCCACCCTTCGCCCATTAGTAATAACTCAGACGTAGCAAGTGCAAAAACAAGACTTAAAAAAAGCGGCAGCATATACACAGCAAATGCGTGTTTTACCATATGGCTATCATCAAGGGATAAAGTGATTTTCTGGCCTATTTCGACAGGGGACTCAAATTTATAAGGGAGTGTTTTTTTTGCAGTGCCAAATAATTTACTAAATACTTGGGAGCCGCAACGACCGTTGCAGCCAGCGCAAGCTTGCTTTTGCTCGGCTTCTAAATGAGCCGTGTGGCCACTAAGGGCCACAACAGTGAGGGTTTGTTCAATCATAACAATCCTTACGAATCGTTTATAAAGCGCGCGTAACAGATTCGGCTATTGCCTTTGCAGTTAGGCTTGGCACATTACCAACAACCGATACATCAAAATTACCGCCATTATGCACATAAACCGTTGTAGCGCCAGAGGTGAGTGCACCACTTAAACGTTTACCAGGTAGTGGTCGCTGAATAAATACCGACACTTCAACAAACCCATCTGAATATAGATAGTAATCCGTAAGCTCGTTATTCAAATCTAGCTTGTGCCTATCAGATTTGAGTAGCTCAAAACCGGCAGGTAACCAGCTTATTTTCCAGTTAGTTGACGAACTATCAACCCCTTCCAATTCGTTTTCAGGTAACGGTGTAGGAAAATTTCGATTTAACACTTCTAATAGCATAGGTGCTGGTTGTTCAGTCACACTAATATGGGTTAACTGAAGCTGCTCAAGAGCTTCTCCTTGATGGTTAACATAAGCAGCTTTTAGCAGCAGCGCCGATTCCATATCAAGCCAAATCCAGTAGTTATATTTGTGCTCATCTTTTGACTCTATGCGTACAAGTTGTGCAGCACGCCCAGCAATACGCCCTTTTCCGCCTAGTACAAAATCGTAGTGCTCACTTAAGCGCTGTATGTCTTTAAAAAGTACTTCTGGAATAGGCCCTGCAATAGAGTCTGTTTTTAGTGAATAAGGTTCAGACTGAGGTTCAAAGTAAGTTACCTGGTCGTTGACTCTAATCATTTCAAGGCCTGCGCCATTGAGCAAACTCAAGTGTTCGAGTTCAGTTTCACCTTGTTTGGCGTGCACCCATCGATAGGGTTCCATTGATTTACCTTTAACAACCACAAACGAGGCATCAAAGTTACGATTATGAACAGCATTAGCCATTTCTAATAATAGCGTTTTGGCAGGGTTTGTGTCGTTGGCAACTGCAGTAAAGCTCAATACCAACGACAGAACAAAAGTGATTACTTTCATTTAATTAGTTTTTTTCCTCTTGCGCTTTTGTTTCATTTTGCGCTGTTTGAAGAGAGTTAGCAACACGTGCTTGACGTTGATGCTCTAATACTAACGCGCCAATACGCTGTTGTTGCAATTCACGTAAACCTTGCTCTGCGTTTTCAAGAGCGGGCGCAGATGAGTAGCTCACTGGTGACGCCATACCTGTTAACGGTGTTGTTTGCAGTAATGGGATTTCATTTTGCTGTGGATCACTTTGCGGTAAAGTGCTTACTCCCACAATCGCAAACATTGCGACACTTGCAGCGATTGCAAGCTGAGCAACAGGCTTACGCCAATTAAATGCCACTACGTTATTTTGGTCTGGCTTATCGGCCACTTCAGACTGCGCTTTCGACTGGGTAAAGTCAGCATAAACAGGCTCGTTTTCAAGTGCTAGAGCAACGCGTTCGCTAATATCAATATGGATGTCGTGATTATTTTTTTGAGCACGCATTGCATCACCAATTAACGCATAACGACCAAACGTAGAAACATCTTGCTCTGCAATTTTTGCATCAGCTAGGTGCTGCTCGCCATCAAGTAATGCAGATAACGATTCGTTATCTAACTTGTTAAGGTGTGCTTTTGTCATACTAAGACTCGCCTATTAATGGGTTTAATTTGTTATCAATTGCTTCACGGGCACGAAATATACGCGAACGTACTGTGCCTACAGGGCAATCCATTACCACAGCTATTTCTTCATAGCTCATACCCTCAATTTCTCTGAGAGTTATTGCGGTTTTAAGGTCTTCAGGCAAACTATCAATTGTATTAAAAATTACAGCGCGAACCTCTTCACTTAATAAAAGGTTTTCAGGTGATGCGTTTGAACGCATCGAGTCACCACAATCATAAAATTCAGCTTCTTCAGCGTCAATATCATTAGCTGGCGGCTTACGCCCCTGAGCAACTAAATAATTTTTAGCACAATTAACGGCAATACGGTATAACCAAGTATAGAAAGCACTGTCGCCTCTAAAGTTGGGAAGTGCACGGTAAGCTTTTATAAAAGCTTCTTGTGCTACATCAGCAATATCGCCTTGATTTGATACATAACGAGAGATCAAACCTGCAATTTTGTTTTGATACTTCTTTACTAATAGATTGAAGGCATTTTTATCGCCCTGCTGCACTCTTCTTACTAGCACTAAATCCAATTCCTGCTCGCTCATTCGAGCCGGTACTCCTATGTCTGGTTTTTGCTTGTTATTCATATTATCGCCATTGTTCACAAATACTCTGACCGCGGCATGAATAAAAAGTTCTGCTTAATATTATTTTTATATAAAATAGTTCATAAATAACGGCGCTAAGCCATTAAAATCACTACATAGTGGTATGACAAATATGATACAACTACAAATATTAAAAACAAATACTGCTTTATTTAAGCATTGTAACCGCAAAGTACCCCTGACATGAACCAAAATAAACATCACATCGCAGATGTCGCTATTATCGGAAGCGGCGCGGCTGGCTTATCTCTTGCCTTATCATTAGCTAACTATTGTAACGTTACCGTCATTAGTAAAGGCGCGCTTACAGAAGGCTCTACACTTTATGCACAAGGTGGAATAGCCGCAGTATTTGATAAAAAAAATGACAGTATTGAATCGCATGTTGAAGATACTTTGGATGCTGGCGGCGGCCTATGTGACCGTGAAGCTGTTCACTATACAGCAAGTAATGCACACGATTGCCTTCAATGGCTAATTGACCAAGGTGTGCCTTTTGACATGGAATTTGATAGCAAAGGCAAAGAGCGTTTTCACTTAACGCGAGAAGGCGGTCATAGCCATCGTCGAATTTTGCATGCCGCCGATGCGACTGGTAAAGCCGTTCAAACAACATTAATAAGCCAAGTGAAATTACATAAAAATATCACCCTACTTGAGCAATACAATGCAATTGATTTAATTACTGATAAAAATACTGGCAAAGCAGGAACACATGTAGAGGGTATGTATGTGTGGAACAAAAAAGCTAAAAAAGTCGAAACTATATCAGCTAAATTTGTAGCACTTGCGACCGGTGGAGCAAGTAAGGTGTACTTATATACATCTAATCCTGATGTATCAAGCGGTGATGGTATTGCTATGGCTTGGCGAGCTGGCTGTAAAGTAGCTAATATGGAATTTAACCAATTCCATCCCACCAGCTTATACCACCCTGAATTACAAAACTTTCTAATTACCGAGGCAATGCGCGGTGAGGGTGCGTATTTAAAACGCCCAGACGGCACTCGCTTTATGAAAGATTTTGATGAACGTGAAGAGCTAGCCCCTCGTGATATAGTCGCTCGCGCAATCGATTTTGAAATGAAGCGCTTAGGTGCTAATTGCGTTTACTTAGATATTAGCCATAAAGATAAAGAATTTATTATTGAGCACTTCCCTACCATTTATGCAAAATGCTTGAGTGTTGGGTTAGATATTACAAAAGAAGCGATTCCGGTTGTCCCTGCCGCACACTACACTTGTGGTGGCGTAATGACTGACTTTAACGGTAAAACAGATTTAGATAATCTATATGCAGTTGGTGAAGTAGCTTACACCGGCCTGCACGGTGCAAACAGAATGGCAAGTAACTCATTATTAGAGTGCATTGTGTTTGCCCATGCTGCGGCGAAAGATATTTTAAGCAAAATTGAACATGCACCAGAACCCATGACCTTGCCGCAATGGGATGAAAGCCGTGTAACTAACTCGGACGAAGAAATAGTCATTACGCATAATTGGCATGAGTTACGCCTATTTATGTGGGATTATGTCGGTATTGTTCGTTCAACTAAGCGTTTAGAGCGCGCACTACATCGGGTTGAGTTGCTGCAACAAGAAATACACGACTATTATGCTAACTTTAGAGTAAGTAACAACTTACTCGAGCTACGTAATTTAGTACAAGTAGCAGAGTTAATAATTAGAAGTGCAATGCAAAGAAAAGAAAGTAGAGGGCTTCATTACACAATTGATTACCCTGAGCAAAACGAAAACCCAACCCCCACTATTTTGACCCCTGAGCGCCATTAACCGCACTCAAAACAGCTCGTTTTAATCGGGCATAGCTTTGCTTATCAACACCATTGGCTGAAAGAATAAGCCAATGGTTGTTATTAAATCCTTTTATGAATAGCCAAACACTGCCCAAAAACACTTTGCTTTTAGGACTTATTTGCCCTTCTATTTTATGTACGTCATTTTCGAATCTAAACAAACTAGGCTCTAAAATAATCACGCCCATTTGCGGTTGACAGGCTTTTACTTTACGCCCGACTAAAACCCCAGTTATTAGGTTGGCAAAAATACATATTAAGATTGCCAAAAAAGAGCTTAAAAATAAACACATTATTAAAGTAAGCACACAAAAAAAGACCACAATGGGTTTGTGGTCTGCTTTATTATTTTTTACAGTGAACCTATACACGAACTCTGTTTAATATGAGTTGTACCATACTATTTAGCTGCTCGTCTTTGCATTTTTCATGGCCCATAAACCATGCAAATAGATCAGGATCTTCTTGTGTTAACAAGCGCTGAAAAATAGCTTGTTGCTCTGCATTTAAAGAATCGTATGCCTCTTCTACAAACGGCATAAACAAAACATCTAGCTCTAACATACCACGACGACAAGCCCAACGAATACGTGCTTTACTATGAATTTCAACCATTTTAAACCTCATACTGAATTGACTCGAGTTTAACAAACACAAGCCGGTTTAGCAGCTATTAATCAACTATAAAATAAATACACCCCTGCGGGTGGTTGTCTGTACCATACGTAGCAACTGCGTTATTATGTCACTTCATTTGTATTGCAAAGAAGGTTTTTATGTCTAGCGTTTACGCATGTCCGATATCTCACCAACTTATTAGCCTTACAGGTGCTGATAAATTATCTTATCTGCACGGGCAAATTACTCAAGATCTAAATAAACTAACCAACAGCAATTTTTTATGGACCGGCCACTGTAGCGCCAAAGGAAAACTTTGGGGCGTATTTAAGCTATTTTCTCACCAAGACAGTTACTACTTATCTGGCAGTAGTGCTGAGGTAGAGCAATCGTTAGTTGAGCTAAAGAAATACGCAGTATTTGCAAAAGTAGACATAAGTGCGTCTTCAAACCGGTTAATTGGTCTTATTGGTGATGACTTATCTACGGTTTTAACAGAGCTGGGTATTGCTTTTGACGACAATATAATAGCGTGTGACTTTGATAACGGTAAAGCATTAAAGCTTGCTGATAACCGAGTGTTGCTTATGGTTAATAGTCAGTTTGCAATCCCTGATAGCGTTTTAACGCTTGATAACGATGCCCCATGGCAGCAAGCAGCAATATTAGCTGGCGAGCCACAGCTGAGCAGTGATGCGATTGGCGAATATGTACCGCAAATGGTTAACTTACAAGCCATTGGTGGCATCAGCTTTAAAAAAGGCTGTTACACAGGACAAGAAACTGTAGCGCGCATGAAGTACCTTGGTAAAAATAAGCGTGCAATGTATATCGTATCAGGGCAAAGCGAAAGCATGCTGGATGAACCCGAACTTGAAGTACAACTGGGTGAAAACTGGCGCCGCGCTGGTAAACTTATTGCGCAAAGCTTTGATGAAAAAACTAATATATTAACTGGCCTTGTTGTGTTGCCAAACGATACTGAAACAACGCAAGTACTTCGTGCAAAACACGCGCCTGAGGTAGAGCTAAGCATTCTGCCTTTACCCTACTCTTTAGATGATGAATAAATAGGAATGACTATGATCGTTGCGGCAAACAAAGTGGTAAAAATGCATTATTCAGTAATGGATAATGATAACAATAGCATTGATAACTCGTTCGGTGGTGAGCCGCTACATTTTATTGTAGGTACTGGTTACCTCATTTCAGGCCTTGAAAATGCGCTACTAGGTAAACAACCTGGTGATACGCTTAGCGTAAAAGTTGAGCCTGAAGATGGTTACGGTGAACGCCACGACAACCTAATGCAAGCTGTGCCAAAATCGATGTTCGAGGGTATGGAAATTGAAGTAGGTATGCAATTTCGCGCATCAACAGATGATGGCGACCAATCAGTAATGATTATTGATATTCAAGATGAAGAAGTCATTGTTGATGGCAATAACCCGCTTGCAGGTATTACACTTAACTTTGATGTAGAAATACTTGAAGTGCGTGACGCAACAGAAGACGAACTCACCCATGGCCATGTTCATGGCGAAGGGGGTTGTGGTCACGACCACTAACTCAAACATACAAAAAAAGCGCCTAAGGCGCTTTTTTTATATCATGTTATTGCGTTTGACCACTTTGGGTTCGCTTTGTTGCTTTTGAGGCTGCGCCATTGGTACGTTTTGTTTTTTTAGTGCGTCTAATAACCCTTGCTGATCGTTTGTACCCACTCTATACAAGGTACCATCGTTAAGCGTTAGCTGAATAGCACTAAATCCAGACACGGTATAAACCCACCCATCGTGCGTTATTCGAATACCAATACCATGTCTGTATGAGTTTTGAACCGCTTTTGCCTCTGAAATATCGCTGAGCATAATTTGCTGGCCAGCCACGCCCGGGCCAAATCCCCAGCTAATTGTTTTATCGTCAACTTTAACTGTTAAGCCATGAAACAAAAAGCCCACCAGCACCAACACCCCTGCAAAAATAATTAACGGCCAATCTGCCCCTATTAAGTTCCACGCAAGTGCTACAAAGCCACCAATCCATGTCAAAACAAAAAAGATAAACACTGCATACTGTTTATGCTGATACATATAATTCTCTAATTAAATAAATACTTAAAAGCTATACACTAATGTAGCACTGAGCTCAGAATCAAACTTAAGTTTATCATCTTCGGGTTTTGAATTATAACGATACATATAAGCAAACTTAAGAGACACCGCCCCTATAACCTGACTAATCAGCGCAGTTTCAGATTTTAATCGTGAATTTAAACCTGACAATGACTGCTCTATACTCACATCTTGATTAAAACGAGTGCGTTTTGAAACCAGTCGTTCCCATTGCATAGCAACACGAAGTAAGTAACCAGTTTTATTTTCTTCGCTATCACTTACCGTTGACTCTTCATCAGCCACCGAACGATACAGGCCAGGCCCTATATCAATATCGACTTTGTTCTTAGTGCCCTGATAAACACGTGCGCCATACCCCGTTGCAATGGTGCTTTTAAATTTAAGGCCACTAAACTGATCTTCCTCGTAATCGCCATAAATAAAGAATGATGAGTTTTTAACGCCTACTTTATAGTTACCCTGTGCAGATACAAACACACGGTTTGCAGTTACGTCGCTGTCTCCAGTGTCGTCATTTTCGTCACGCTTATAGAGGGTGTCAATTTTAAATTGGTTTCGCCACTTTTCAAAATCTTGGTACAGGTTACCTTTGAGCTTGAAGCTGGTTGAATTAATATTTCCCCGAGACAAAATAAACCCAAACTCAGTATCGCCGTAAAGCATTTCACCTTTATGCAAATCATGGATTTCTTCGTCAGAAAGCTGCCCATACTCATGAAAATCTTCAAATGGATCAACAGCCCAGCAAGAGCCACTAATTAAAATAAAAATTATAAATAAATACTTACGCAACATTCTCTCTCGCCACTTAATAAAAAATAAACAAGCAGTGGGGCTTATTCACTTTCTTTCCATAAAATATGGCAAAACGGAGCGTCTTTATCACGGCTAATTAAAATTTTTGCAAATAGCACATCTTCATTATCAAACTCTAAACCCACTAACACTTGAATAAAGTGTTCTGGCTCAATTTCAAGCGCTACAAAATCTTGCCACTGGTCGTCAGGTTCATCTTCTTCAATAAAGCCAAGGTCTTCTCTATATTCATTAAAGTTTTCAACGTCGTCATCACTTAAGTTACTCGGTGCTAACTCTAAAAAAATATCATAAGCTTGATGTGTTGCTTCTTCGATTGTAAATAAACGTGGACCCGACATAGTTGCGTAACCTTAACCTTAATAATTGGCGATATGTTATCAAATCTGATTAGCTATTTGATAAAAAAGCGTTTAAAAACCTGACTTTTTTAACCTCAAACCACACTTTGTTAATTATCAAAATAAAACCAAGTCATTCAGACTGCTCATTTACGAATAAATTCAATCTATTTTAAAAACAGCATCACTTTACTTCACCTTTCTAACCGCATAAGCTCAAGCAACAGGTCAGAGGAGTTAACAATGATAAAACTAGAAAAGCAAGACGGTATTGCAACGGTTACCTTGAGTCGAGCTGATAAACAAAACGCATTAAACTTTGCCATGTTTGTGTCGTTAAATAACACGATTAAAAATATAAAAAAGGATCGTACTATTCGTGCGGTAATTATAAAAGGGGATGGCGATCATTTTTGTTCAGGGCTTGATATTGCCGCAGTTATGGCCTCACCTTTAAATATCATAAAATTACTGTTTAAGTGGTTACCCGGCAACCAAAACTTAGCGCAAAAAGTTGTACTGGGTTGGCAGTCGTTAAGCGTACCTGTTATTGCACAAATTAATGGCAATTGTTTGGGTGGGGGTTTGCAAATAGCGTTAGGAGCTGATTACAGAATTGTTCACAATGACGCCAAGCTAGCCATAATGGAAGCTCGCTGGGGGCTTTGCCCTGACATGGGGGCAAATGTAATGATGGGCGGACTTGTTAAACGCGACCAAGCACTTTTACTTGCAAGCCATGCGACCCCTATAACTGCAGAGCAAGCAAACGAGCTAGGACTGGTCACACAACTAACAAACAACACTGAACTTGCAACCCAAGCACTACTGAGTACATTACTTGAACGCTCACCCGATACCCTAGCTGCCATTAAACGTATTACTCAATTAAGCTACAAGTCACGGCAACGAAAAATACTCGCAAAAGAAACCTGGAGTCAAATTCGTTTACTAGTAAACCCAAATACAAAAAAAGCCATTGCAAAAGCAAAAGGTAAATCCGATATAAAATACAAAAACGCCAAACGGTGGTAATGCATTAATAGCGGTAATACTAAGGCACAATGTACACGCTGTTATTGATTGTTAAACTAAATGCACCCTATTAAATTGAGTAATAATGATGAAATACCTTTTAAGTAGCGCAATCATTTTGCTGTGTTTAGCCTGCGCTAAACTTATTATGCATTATACAGGAGGCAGCTTTCCTGCCCCTTTACTCGCTATGGTTATTTTATTAGCGTTGCTGCTAGCAGGCATAGTAAAAGAGCAACACCTAAAGCCTTGTGCCTCCCCAATTTTAAATGTTATGCCTATTTTTTTTATTCCCGCTGGCGTTGGCTTTATTGAACACCTAAACCTTATAAAATCTAATTGGCCTTTTTTAATGTCTGTTATTTTTATTGTGCCAGCAAGTACATTATTACTAGTTAGCTCAGTAATGGTTTTTTTCAAAAGTAGAAAAAACAATGACTGAATTAAAGCCTGACATTTGGTGGTTATGTGTTCCTATAATTATTGCTTTGTTTTTACTGCTTAGGGCCTTTAACACACGCATGAAAAGCAGTGCTTTAAAGTCAATTACAAACCCTGTTTTTTTAAGTATTGCCGTTATTGCTTTGTTATTGATTAACTTAAACCTGCCTTACTCCAAGTTTGCCCATCATAGCCAGCTACTAAGCTGGCTTTTAGAGCCCGCCATTGTCGCATTAGCGCTACCTTTGTATCAGCAGTTTATTCACGTACGTAAAAATCTATTACTCATACTAGGTACTTGCAGTTTAGGTATTGTAAATGCAACTTTTGTGGCTTTTTTATTAAGTGTATTTTTTAAGGTTCCTTCTGAGCTAAGTGCCTCTGTGGCGGCACTTAGCGTCACAACGCCTATTTCTTTAATTGTTACAGATTCATTGGGGGGGATCAGCTCTTTGGCCGCCGCTATGGTTATTTTTATTGGCTTATTAGGGGCATTATTTGGTTTCATGCTGTTTAAATTGGTAAAAATAGGCAGTCATGAATCCCAAGGTGTTGCTATGGGGACGGCCTGCCACGCTATTGGGACAGCAGCGGCACTTGCTGAACACCCTAAAATAGGTGCATTTTCATCAGTAGCTATGGCGCTCAGTGCATTGCTAACGGCCATAATAGTCCCACTCCTCTATCCTTTTTTAGTAAACAGTTTGCTATAGTTTACAAAAATTTAATTACACGAGTTAAGAGCCCATAATGATCAGTTCTGAAATCGAACAGTTTGAAAAGTATTACAATATGCTCACTGAGTATTTAGTTACCTACAGCATGCAAATTGTAGGGGCTGTTTTTATATTGTTGATTGGCCTTTGGATAGCACAAAAACTATCTAAAATAGTCGCCAATTTAATGACTCGCCATAATGTGGATATTACGCTTACAAACTTTGTTAGTAGTGTTGTAAAAGTACTGCTTATTGTTATGGTTATTATTATAGCGCTTGGCAAGATAGGGATAAGTGTTACTCCCTTTGTGGCGGCAATAGGTGCAGCTTCTTTGGGTGCAGGTTTAGCACTACAGGGCATGCTGTCTAATTATGGTGCTGGCCTTGCCATTATCGCTACACGCCCTTTTGTAGTTGGCGATACCATTGAAGTTAAAAATGTAAGCGGTCAAGTTAAAACAATAGAGCTTGGCTACACCATTTTAATAGATGAAGAAAAAGTAGAAATCACCATCCCTAACAAACATATTATGGGCGAAATAATTCATAACTCATTTAGTTACTCGTTAGTTAAGGGTGAAATAGATATTGCCTATAGCGCATGTGCTGATACCGCTATTGATCTTATTGAAGAGGTACTCAACGCACACGAGTTAGTTGCTCAAAACCCGCACTCGCAAATAGGCATTGAGCGCTTTGCCGATAGCGGCGTTACCCTTAGCTACCGATACTGGGTACCCACCACGAAAATTATAGAAACAAAGTTAGCTATAAACGGTGGAGTGTACAAAGCCATTAACGACGCCAATATCGAAATTCCTTTCCCGCAACGTGTTGTTACCATAAATAAAAACGACCTATAACTGTAAATACAACGCTGGTCTAGCCAAGGGCTGGCGTTAAAATAACTCAACACCACTGACTAAAAGCCATATTGGTTTGCCATTTTTTCTGTACTATTAAGTTACAGCTTAACAAGCCGATACATATTTAGATCAACAAAAAACAACAATGAGTCACTATGAACCTCAGCCCATTTTATTTAGGCGATTGGCAGGTAAGCCCCCTATCAAACAGCATTCAACATGCTGGTAAAAACAAGCAGCTAGAACCAAAAGCCATGGATGTTTTGATCTATTTATGCTCAAAAAAAGGGGAGCTTGTAAGCAGTGACGAACTACTTAACCACTGTTGGAAAAATATTGAAGTAGGCGATAACCCGCTACATAAAATAATTACACAGTTGCGCAAAGCTCTTGGCGATAAAGCAAGTGCACCACAATACATAGAAACAATAAGAAAACGTGGCTACCGTATTATTGCAAAGTTAGACTTTCCTTTAAGTGAAGAAGCCCCCAAAGTAACAAGCTGGCAAGGTGGATCTCCATTTTTAGGATTAAGCGCTTATAATACAACCGATAACCACCTGTTTTTTGGCCGAAATCAGGCTATTACCACTTTATTGGAAAGAGTGGCTAGCCAAGTGAATTTTGGTCGCGCTTTTTGCTTAATTTTAGGTCCAAGTGGTACCGGTAAATCATCCTTAGTGAACGCAGGCATTTTACCTAAACTGCTTGATGAGCGCGGCTACAACGGGATTGGTGTTGTTTCGTATACTCAACTAGATTTTGCAGATATTGACCACAGCCGGCTTTATTTAGACTTAGCGTCTGCCATGCTTGATTGGGATATAAATAACCTGCCTGTCTTTGATGGTTTAAGCGCCGAAGCACTCGCCCAGCAATTAACGCAAAACACTAATAACGTTATTCATACTTTAACAAATGCCCTAACTAAAACAGTACCAACGCTTAACAAACCGCAATTATTTTTGTTCATAGATCGTTTAGAGGTCCTACTTTCATCACCTTTATTTGATGATGAAACACGTAGCCAATTTTTATCAGTTATTGAGCGCTTAGCAACGTCTAAAGCGGTGATTGTATTTAGTGCGTGCAGAAACGATTTTTATCCTTTAGTGGTTGAGCAACCAAGCCTAATGGCTGGCAAAGCTAATGGCGCGCATTACGACTTAACACCACCGAACAGGCACGAGCTTCAACAAATTATTCGCTTGCCAGCAATAACCGCTAATTTAACGTTTTCACATGACCCACAAACCCAAACACCACTGGATGAAATACTCTGCGCCGATACCGCCAACAATCCCGATGCACTACCCATGCTGCAATACACACTGCAAGAGCTGTATTTACAGCGCAGTGATAATAATGAGTTGTTACACAGTGTGTATAAAAAACTTGGCGGTATTGAGGGCGCCATAGGCAAAAAAGCAGAAGATGTATTTATAGGCCTTAGCAACAAACAACAACTGCAACTAAAAAGCGTGTTATCACAATTAATAACGCTAAACCCTGATGGTAAAACTATTACTAGCCGCGCAGCCCGCTGGAAGGCATTAACTAACACTAGCCAAATAGAACTTGTACAAGCCATGGTCGATAGCCGCTTGTTTGTATCGCACTTACAAAATGGCGAAGCCTGTTTTAGCCTTGCGCACGAAGCATTATTGCGTCAATGGCCACGCGCAAAGCAGTGGATAAGCGATCACAAAGATTCATTAGCAATAAAAAGCCGTTTACAACACCAAGCACAAAATTGGATAGATGAAGGTAAAAGTAATGCTTACCTCCTTGCGACAGGAAAACCGCTGCAAGAGGCCGTTACCTTATTAAACGACAACACATTCGAACTAGGCGATGACGAACACGCCCTTATAACCAGCTCTCTTAAGCATAGTAAAACAAAAACAACCATAAAACGTGGCACTGTCGCTTTGCTTTGTTTACTTACCTGTGTTGCCCTATTAATGAGTGTTACCAGCTTTCAAGCGCAGCAACTAGCACAGCAAAAACGCCAAGAGGCCGAAAGCTTACTAGGGTTTATGGTCGGCGACTTTGCGGATAAATTACGTAGCGTTGAACGTATGGACTTACTTGATGGTATTAGTAATAAAGCACTTGAGTATTTTACTGATCAAACTGACGATTCAAGTTCACTTTTTAGCTTTAGCAATAATAAAGCACAATTTAACAACCGTTTTCAGTACGCACAAACCCTTGAGGCCATGGGGGAAGTGGCCTATTCGCGCGGAAAAACCATTGAGGCCTTAACCGCCTTTGAAAACGCCCGCATTCGCCTTGAGGCATTATTAAAAATTCAGCCAAACAACTTAGAGCTACTCACGCTTGCAGGCGCCAATGCCTTTTGGCTTGGTCAATTAGCTTATGATCAAAATGATCATCAAGCTACTGAGCAAATGTTTAAAAGATACCACGATTACAGTAAAAAAATGTATGCGCTGGCAGCCAATGATTTTAACTCCATTATGGAATTATCGTATTCATCTAATTCTTTAGGTTCTTTATACATAAAAAAATCTAACTACAGCGCTGCAAAAAAGAACTTTGCAGAGTCACTTTTACTTAAGAATAAAGCGCTTGAACTGAAACCTAATAACAAAGACTTACTTCGAGATAAATCCGATACAATTAGTTGGCTTGCAAAAACAGAAGAGAGGCTAAGTAACTTTAATGAAGCAGTTAATATATTAGAAGCTGCAGTTAAAGTAATCACAAAATTGATTGCTAACTACCCTAGTGATGCAAGCCTTTTTTACACATCAGCAAACCTATATATGCAACAAAGTTATTTACTGAGCTATTTGAGTGATAAACGGATGGCACATAAAAAAGCCAGCTTGGCTAATCAAGTTATCAATGAAGCTTTAGTACAAGATCCAAAAAACAATAAATTTCAGCTTATGTATTATCGCTCTTTAGCACTTTCACTAATGCTATCTACTGATGAAGCTACTGACTCAACAATTGAAAAAATAATTAATTTTTTAAAATCTCAAAATTTTAAAAATACCAGCACTATTAATACACAAATTACACTGATTCAATATTTTATAAATAGACAATCATCACTCAAAGCGCAGAAGTTATTAACTGAGCTTGAGAATAATGAAAACTACAAACATCAATTATCCAACCTAACTAAAACTGGTGATTACTTAGTATATACAAGAATAAACTTAATCAAAGCAAACTTAGCTACAACTAATAAACAGCGAGAGCAATTTTGCTTAAGCGCTATCAAAGCTATTTCTGAAGCTGCAAAAATAAGTCAGAGCGTAAAAATAACATACCCACTAGTACAAGCTTATACCTGTTTAAACAGGGAAGACGAGATATCAGAAATAAAAACAAGCCTAGTTAAATTAGGCATTACGAACTTCCAACTATAATTACTCATAAAGGAAATAATATGAATAACACCCTAGAAAATGTCGACTTTCAAGTAAATATTAAACTTAACAATAGTGAAGCTATTTTTAGCTATACAAAAAATGGCGAACCCGCTACTGGCGGTGGTGTTGTAAGAACTGAAACCGCTGGCAACTATAATTTAGACGACGCCACAATTCAAAATGGTTTCGTATTTACTGGCGCTACTATCACCGATATCGACACACAAAAACCATGCGCCCAAGACTTCAGCTATAAAGTAAGTGACAACGGCCACACAATTATCATTACCGACACAGATGAAAATAATGGCTCTGTATGCTTAATTTTTAACGTTGAATGTAATGGCAATAAATATGAAAGCGCTGATCCACAAGTTAAGAATGAAAAAGAACTCTAATTAGTAATACTTATTCTTAAATTGCACAGGCATATTAATTGCGGTGCAATTTATTTAAAAACGCCCATTAAATAAACATAAATAACAATAACTTAAACCAGAAGGTTACCGAAAGGTTTAAAAACCATAAATTGAATACACTGCTAGACATCAAGTTTCATTAACAATAAAAATGAGCAACTGCCATGTCTAACAATAATCAACACAGCAAACTAAATAACGAAAATATCGCTGTATCAACATTAGTAAACAGCCTTTCTGAGCGTGTTAACAATGAAAAAATAAGCGCGATTATTAATGTCACTAACGTGATGGCCGATGCTATATTTATTGTAAATGCACAAGGCATTTTTGAATCGGTAAACCCGGTAGCTGCACGATTTTTTAATGTTCCTTCAGATATATTAATTGGTAAAAAGTGGCAGCATTTTTTACAAGAGCAATACCGTGACGATTACGAATACATGTTTGAAAGTTGGAGAAACAATTATCAAACGCCGCTAAATCATGGCCCCAAAGAAGTAAAAATAATTAAAGCTAATGGTAACTTTTTAGATGTAGAGCTTTCGGTTTCGTGCATTCCACCAGCAACAACTAATAATACTCCTTTATTTATTTGCATCATGCATGACATTTCTAAACACATAAAAAAGTATAAAGTACTCGAAACACTTTCAAAGCTCGATCACCTAACTGGTATTGCAAATCGTGGAACGCTCGAAAAAACAATCCACAAAGATTGGCAAACATGTCTAATGAACAAGCAACCATTAAGTTTTATATTGATTGATATTGATTATTTTAAATTATTTAACGATAACTTTGGGCATGTAAAAGGTGACAAATGCTTGCAAAAAGTAGCAAAAACAATTGAAGAATGCCTGCCGTCAAAAGACAGCTTAGTTGCCCGATATGGTGGAGAAGAGTTTGCCGTGGTATTACCGCGATCTCATATTTCAAACGCTGAGATGATAGCCAAGCGTATTCAAGATAGAATTTTAAATTTAAACTTTAGAGAAATAGGCCTACCTGACAACGTTAAAATTAGTGTTAGCCAAGGCTTAGCGTGTGAATACAATAACCAATATAGAACATCTGAAGCATTAATGTGTGCCGCCGACAGCGCTTTGTACAGAGCTAAATCGCAAGGAAGAAACATGATTTGTATTAGGTAATGATTAATATTTAAAACAATAAACTTTTTAAAGGCCATTTTATAAGCGAAATGGCTTTTAAATTTATCCAGAACTGACAATAAAAACTTACATTTCTTTACAAATCTCGTTTAAAATCCAAGCCTTTCTTAAAGGTTTTATTTATTTAAATTCATTAACTTGCAATAATAACACCACCTAAATAATAGATTAATTTAGTATAAATTTAAAACAACATGATAGACCTTTTATTTTTGTTAACATATAATAATACTTAATAACTAATACAAAATAACTAGAAAAGCCTCGAAATGCTTTCCTTTGAGCAATAGTTTAAAATTAACATAACGAATCATTAATGAAATATATTTTATGGCTTTTGCTTTTAGTATCAGCGCAGTTACTAGCAAAGCCCGTTAATAACAGCATCGCTTTTTACTATTCAGCCCCAATGCCTTTAGCTGAAATGACTTTTTACTCACGCGTTGTTGTGCAACCTGAGTTAGTGACTGAGCATGAATTAAATTGGTTTAAAGAACGTAACATTGCTGTTTATGCTTATTTGAGCATTGGCGAATCATATAATAAAAGTGACTATTCACTTACTACAAACCCAAATTGGAATAGCTACATTTCCGATTTAACTTCAAAGCAATGGCAACAACAATTAAATAGCTCGGCTGTTATATTAAAAGAACGTGGCTTTAGTGGGTTGTTTTTAGACACCCTTGATAGCTATCAATTATTAGATAACGAACGTTACGATAAATTAGCGCAGCAAGCTGGATTAGTTTCAATAATAAAAGATCTGTCTTTAGTATTTAAAAAGCAATTAGTGCTCAATCGTGGCTTTGAATTACTGCCAAGCCTACAAAACCTTGCAACCGACTTAGTTGCTGAGGGATTATTTAGCCACTTTAATCCACTTGATAATAGCTACAAGTTAACCTCTAAGAACGATCAAGCATGGTTAACAACTCAACTTAAAAAAGCGCAAAGCTTAGGTTTTAATGTTCAAGTTATTGACTATGCAAAACCTGACAAACGCCTTGTAATGGCTGAAAAAATTATTGCTTCTGGGTTTAGTGCTTGGGTGACCGATGGGCATTTACAAACCTGGGGAACATCAACTATTAGCCCCGTACCCAGGCGCGTACTTATTCCGTACAATAGTGACTTAAAACCCCTTATTTATTCTACAGTTCATTTAAAGCTAGCCACTCTTATTGAGTATTTAGGTTATATTCCTGACTATATTGATATAGCAAAACGAGAGTTGCCATTAGTTGATCCAAGTTTACATGCTGGAATTGTTTCATGGACAAACATGGGGGGCTTTTACTCCCCAAGTGTAATAAATTGGCTCGAAGCTAGCCTAGGTACAGTGCCTCAGTTAGTGGTAGGTGAGCTACCACAATCAGCTAAATTATTAGCCGCATTAGGCGTGGAAACACTTAACAGCTCCCCTCCAGGGCCTTATGAACTTAACTATTTAGCACCATGGTTAGAAGGTGAGTCAGGTTCTTCGCCTGCCATTACCAAACCTTATTTATTAAAATTAGCGCCAGAAGCCACCACTCTTATTGATATAAAAGCGGCTGATGGTAGCACCGTTGTACAAAGTGCCAAAACCAAATATGGCGCAGTTATTGTTGCCCCATGGCTGATTGATACGCTCCCAATGGAAGGTAGTAATTGGGTTATTGACCCACTGACACTGCTTACTAAAGCCATGGGGTTACCCACAATACTCGCTCCAGACACAACGACAGAAAGTGGCAGACGTATGCTTACTATGCATATAGATGGGGATGGCTTTACCAGCATTGCACACTTTGATGGCAGCCCATATGCCGCAGAGGTCATTCGCGATGACATTATTAAACCTTATAAACTTCCCATCACATCTTCTATTATTCAGGCTGATATAGAGCCTGGAGGAATTCATGCTAAGCACAGTAAAAAACTAGAAAAAATTGCGCGCAGTATTTTTGAACTTCCCTATGTAGAGGTCGCTTCGCATACTTATAGTCACCCTTACTTTTGGACCGCGCTTTCTGGCCGAAAAGAAATTGACGAAGAAGATACTGACTATGGGTTTCACTTAGATGTACCTGGCTATGACACAATTAGCTTAGAAAAAGAAATTACCGGCACCATTAATTATATTAATGAAAGACTTGTACCTAAAGGAAAAAAAACAGTGCTTATGTTGTGGTCGGGCGATGCTACACCCGGTCCAGACGCATTAAAAATAGCGCGTAATGCTGGTGTACTAAACGTAAATGGCGGCAATACTGATGTAAATAGTGATAACCCTAGCCTTTCACATATATCGCCGATTGCGCGCCCTGAGGGTGATTTACTGTATCAAATTTACGCGCCAATACTGAACGAAAACGTATACACTAATTTATGGCATGGCCCGTATTATGGGTTTAAGCGCCTAACAGAGACCTTTGAAATAACCGAAAAGCCATACAGGTTAAAGCCCTATACTATTTACTATCACTTTTATTCTGGCGAAGTTCCTGCAGGGCTTGATGCCCTAAAGCATAATATTGACTATGTATTACAAAGACCTAATACACCGGTGTACTTAAGCCACTATGCAAAAATTGCGAAAGATTTTTACTTTTCTGCTTTAGCTAAAAATAGTAAAGGCGACTGGTTGTTTAGTTCAAAAAATATTCGCACCCTTCGCATACCCAGCGACTTTGATATTGCAAACATATCACAAAGTGATGGGGTATTAGGGGTAACGCAGCAAGGCGATTACGTACATACTATAAAGGGTATTTCGCGTATTAGTTTTGACCACAGCCAAAAAGGTAATTCCCCCTATTTAGCCTCTGCCAATGTAGTAATAGATACATGGCAAGTAAATGGCCCGGTTAGTTTTAAAGCGTGGATACCTGCAACACTTGATTTAGTGAATGCCCACTCTTGCCAATTTATATCTCATATGGGAAAAAGTTATAAAGGTATTACTCGCGGAAAAATAACCCACTTTAAACTACCTGCAGGTGAGTTTTTGGGTTATTTGCGTTGTAACGAGGTCACTAAGTAATGAATACCAAAAAGCGCCCTCATTTGGTTTCAATAAAAACAATTTTAACAATACTCGCTGTTAGCTGTTTTTCGTTGTATGCGCTATTTCCGCACACCCTCTTCTTTGAAAACGATGCACTTTCACAAGACTATACGTTCGAAAAGTCATACTTACACGCTGCACTTAATACTGACCCAAACAATGAAAAACTGCGCGCTAAATTAGTTGAACTGCATATTGCATTGAGTGAATATTCAAACGCAACTAATGAGCTAGAAAGACTAACAAAAAGTCGGCGTAAAACAGAACTTGAAATAAAGTTACTTTACTCATTATGGCTTGCAAGTGGTGCCAATGTAGATGATCGATTTGAAGAACTTTCATTAAAGGTTAGTGCCTATAAACCATGGAACGAAGACATTCTTAGTATAGCTAAGGCACTTGGTTTGAATGTTAAGCTTGCACATTATTATCAAACACACAAAAAGCCGTTAATTGCCGCTGATTATTGGTTAACCGCAGGCGAGCCTGCAAAAGCGCTGCTGCTTTACAAAAATAACATGAGCGAAACAATAGCTGAAAAAGCCATTGAAACCGCTCTCGGGGCAAACGAAGCGGTGCAAGCTTATGCGTGGTGGAAGCAATATGGAGATCAATCAAATATAAAGCGCACACTTTATCTTGCTGACTTAGCAGGCAATAAAGAAGATGCAATTATTGCAGCTACAAAACTGCTGCAAAAAGAGCCTAACAATATTAAGTATTTAACACAGGCAATGCAGCTTCACTTAGCCAATGGCGATGCTAACGGCGCTGAATTATTGCTTTCAAAACTACTAAAACAAAAACCTAACGATAAAGATCTTCATTTACTAAATTGGAAAATAAAGCGCTGGCTCAATAAGCCAAGAGCTGCACTCAAAGAATTTAAATGGTTAATGATAAATAAAGCCGTTACCGCATCAATGCTTACAGACAGTATTAACGATGCAACGGCATTATATTTGTACCAAGACGCTAACGACATTTACGCTTACAAAGCTAAAAATAGGCAACTAAAAGGCAATGGCTTTTCTAAATGGATGCAAACCAACGAGTTTATTGGCGATGCCAAACAAGAGCTCAAGCATATAGAGCGTTTTGAAAGCATAAACGGTAAAAGCGTATTATCACAATATTGGAAAGCAAAAGTATTACATGACACAGGTAACTTAAGCGGTTTACGTAATTTGTGGCCTATTTATCAGGGCCCCAAAAACGAAGAAGATTTAATGTGGCTAGCCCGTGCGTTTTGGTTAAATAACGACTTTAACACGGCACTAACTATTTTAAAGCAAAAGCAGCAAAGCAGCGACGACGAATTCTGGAGTGCCCGCGTTGACATGGCGCTCAGGGTAAATGATAAAAAAGAACAGCTTCATGCGCTTGAGCAACTAAAGTTACTGGGTAAATTAGGCGAAAGCGATTTATTGCAATACCAGCAAGTACGCTTTGAAGGTAACCCCAAAGCGTTACTTGCGCATTTATGGCAGCAACCTTCTCTGAGCGAAAGTCAGTTAATTGACATTGCTAATTTAAGTACGCAAATAAACGATTCAAACGCCGTTGAACGAATCTATAACGAACTGAACAAGCAACGCTATAACAAGGCGCTATACCCTGCTTGGTTAACGCTAGCTAGCTGGTATCAAAATCAGAGCGATTTAAATTCAGCGTATACAACGCTCAACCGCGCCGCAAAACTAAGTGAATACAATCCTGACGTAGTACTTGTGCAAGGTTGGTTAGCACTGCAAATGCACGACAGCATCATGATTAAACGTATTTTAAATAACTATGCTGACAACAACCCAACATATGCGTGGGGTCAACTTTTAGCGAGCTTATCTATTTATGAAAAGTCATATAACAGTGCTTATTTTTACTTACGTAAACTAGCGATAGCTGAGCCTAGCGACTTAACCACATTAGTAAACTTAGCCGATGTAATGAAACAACTCGGCTATTACGCCAACGCCACAGAGCTTAATCATTATCTTCTTCAGCATTTACCTAAAGATAAATATGCATATCGAGGACTTATGTTTAGATGGGCTGGCGCTATGGCTATGCCACATTTAATGCAGCTAAACACACTCGATGAGTTAGCCCCTGAAACCATAGGCACAGCACAAGCAAACTGGTGGTTATCACGCCGTGCTGCGCAAAAACTTGAGCCGTGGCAAGCACTTCAGCTGTACATGACTCAAGGTGAGTTTAGTAAAATCAAACAATTAGTTGATAAAAATACACTTGGCAAAAACGATCAGTTAAGTGCGCTTTTATACTTAAACCAACCTTATGCAACTATGCAACGTTGGTATGAAGAGCTAATTAACGAGCCAAGTGAAGCTCAGCTAGGCTTTTTAAGAAACGCGCGCACAGCTTACTTTCGCGCATTTGAAGTAAACCTATCACCGCAAGCAGGGCTTAATAGTACGCAATACGACATAAATGTGTATTTTCCTTATGCAAAAGGCCAGTGGAAACTGAGCCTTAGCGATCAGCAAAACCTTGGCAATAACGGACTGCTATTCGCAATAGAAAATACAATGACGTTTGGCCGGTGGGCTTTTAATACAAAAGTTGATACGCATCAGGGCGATATTGTTAGCCGACAAGGCGTAAATTTAGACTCTCGTTATCAGTGGGATGCGCGCACTCAAGTTGGCATAAACTTACAATACAATGCCGAAAACCGTCAATCTGAAGTGCTACTTAGCTATGCGCAACTTAATAAAGCCATGGCTTATATAAATTATAATATTGATAACAGGCAAAGCGTGCAGCTATCAGCAGCTGCTATGTCGTTCACGCGTAGAGACAACGACAGCACACTCGTTAATGGACAGGAATATAACGCACGCTATCAATACAGTATTTTAAAAGATCGCCCTATTTGGAACGCCTACTTTAGTGCGCAATGGCAAGACTTTGACCCAGTAAATACTGCTATTAATACAAATAGAAGACCCAGACGCATAGTTATTGAACCTTTTAGGCGTTTTGCCCTAGGTACTTCTTTTGCCTCAACAGGCTCATTAACGCCCCCATACTTGGGTGCCAGTCCGTCTTGGTTATTTGACATAAGTACGGGCTACCAAACACTGAACGATACAATTGATGTGTCTGTTTCCAGTGGTGCTGGATGGTCAGTACTTGGTGATGAT
Source organism: Pseudoalteromonas sp. 2CM32C (assembly GCF_023161925.1). Lineage (NCBI taxonomy): Bacteria > Pseudomonadati > Pseudomonadota > Gammaproteobacteria > Alteromonadales > Pseudoalteromonadaceae > Pseudoalteromonas > Pseudoalteromonas sp. 2CM32C. Next base: position 283,317 of record NZ_JALNTI010000001.1, read on the forward strand.
TTATTTAAATTACAGCTCGGTTACCAAAGTAGTAATAAGGTCGGTAACTCAGATACACAGTTACAATTAGGATATTACATACATTTTTAATGTTAGGAGAGAATATGTTTCGCTTAGTTATACTTAGTTTGGTTTTGCTCTTGTCGGCGTGTACTACAAGTCGAATTGCTGATGATATCGAAATTAGCCCAGCAACTACCGTGGCTTTATTACCGCTTGTTAATCATGCACAAACACCACTGGCAGGTGAGCGCGCTGAAGATATCTTAGCAAGTATTTGGCAACAAAATAAGCTACCTAAGTTACTCCGTGCACCAAGAAATAGCAGTAAAGACCTGCCACCTTTAGACGATCAATACCGTTTAAACAACGCAATGCAATGGCTCAATACTCAACAAGCTGACTATGTACTTAGTGGCAGCATTGAAGAATGGCGTTACAAAGCAGGTCTTGATGGAGAGCCAGTGGTTGCACTTACTTTATTGCTTACAAAAAACGGTGAAACAACGCCAATTTGGACCGGCACCATTGCAAAAAGCGGTTGGGGACGCGATAGCATTGCAGCAACTGCGCAAGATGTAATTGCCGATTTAGTGTCTTATATTGAGGTTAGTGAGTGAAAACACATTTCTTACGCCCAAGAGACGTTCCTGAGCTACAGATATGGGCTGAGGTATGTTTTTTTACCGCTTTAGCTTTAGGGCTGCCTGTTCTATTTAATGCTGAGGACCCCTATTGGACGCAAGGAGGGTTTTCTTGGCCAGTATTAGGGCCGTTGCTTGTTGCTCTACGCTATGGCTTTTCAAAAGGTTTTATTAGTATTTTAACCTTACTAGTAGGGCAATTATTGCTAATACAAAGCACTATATTAGACCCTCAAAGTGAGTTTAATATTAACGCCATGATTGGCTACATTATTGTAGTTATGGTGGCAGGTGAATTTAGAGATGTATGGGAGCGAACTAATCAACAGCAAAGCATTCAACTAGCCTATGTATCAGACCGACTTGAAAAATTTACGCGCCAATATCATTTAATTAGCTCATCACATGACCGAATCGAACAAATGCTTGCTGGACATACACTTAGTTTACGTGAGTCATTACAAGCCGTACGAGAATCAATTGGTAAATTAAAAGAAAGACGCTTAGACAGTGCCGCTGAGGTTATTTTAAATCTATTTATAGAATATGGCTCGATAGAAAAAGCAGGCTTATATAAAGTTGAAAACGATAAAATACAAGAGCCTGCACTAGCTAGTGTAGGCAAAATGAGTGAGCCATCTAATTCAGACCCATTAATAGCTGCCATGTTTGACGAAAAAGAACTGGTGTCACTTAAAAATCCAAAAGCTTCATCGGGTGATAGCAAGTATCATATTGCTATTCCATTGATTGATGTGAACGACACAATTTATGGAGCTATTTTAGTTGAAAAAGTGAAATTTTTTGCCCTCAAAGAAAACACCCTTACTTTACTTGCCGTTATGGCCGGACACATTGGTGATTTATTGCGTCACGAAATCACTAATCCAATAATGACCCGTGAAGAGTCGCCATACTTTAAGCGTCAAGTTAAACACGCAAACAAAGAAGCAAAGCGTTATAAAATTCCTTCACACTTTTTAAAGGTGAACGCGCTAAGTATTAATGATGAATCTCGACGGTTGATGGAGTATTTAACCGAGGCTCGCCGAGGGTTAGACATCTATTTATACGATAATGAAAAACAAGTTCTGTTAATACTGATGCCGCTTGCCGATGAGCTTGAAAAAGATGGTTTTGTAATGCGAATGAATAGCTGGTGTAAAGAACGTACCGGTAAAACATTACAAGAACTCGATATTATTATTGAGCAAGAAGTGGCGTTTCCAGTCAATAAGGATGAATTATCTAAACTGGTAGCCCTACATGATTAAAGTTGTGATAGCCGCCTTAATTGCATGTTTATGCGAGTATTTTGCACTGCAAGAAATTCTTAGTACACCAAACTGGTTTGGTGTAATTTTACTGCATGCCATTGCAAGCATACTTTTTACCTTTGTAAGCTACGTTTTAATTCCTAAAAAATATAAAACAACGCTTATAAATGGCACGCTATTATTATTCTTATTACTGTTTAGCTTACCTGTATTTGGTATTTTAGGTGTTGTGATGGCGCTTACGTTTGCGCTATGTAAGCCACTTAAAAGTGATGATACCGAAATAATAGAGCATGAAATTCCAGAACTCCCCTTTGAAGTTCCTGATATTTCGGCGAACCCTACTTATTCAATTGGTGGCGTAAAAGCTATTTTAAAATACGCAAGCGAACCTAACAAACGCTTAACTGCAGTAATGGCTGCTCGCCACATGCGCGACAGCCAAGCAATCCCAATATTAAAACTCGCACTCAAAGATTTAGAAGACGATATACGCTTACTTGCTTACTCAACACTTGATGCCAAAGAAACAAAATTAAACGAAAAAATTAGTGTTTATCAGCAACAAATAGCTAACACCACAAAGCAGCCTGAGCTGAGTAACTTACAAGAACAGTTAGCACACGTATATTGGGAGCTTAGTTATTTAGGGCTTGCACAAGGCGCTTTAAAAACATACGTATTAGAAAAAGCTGAAGCACTCAGTTTACAAAGTATTGAGTACGCACAAAAACCAGCCAGTTATGTATTTTTAGGGCGTGTTTATCTAGCGCTGGGTCATTACGAACGTGCGCTTGATTTTCTTGTACAAGCAACTGAATTAGGTATGGCGCGTCGCCATGTTTTACCCTACAAAGCCGAAGTTGCCTTTTGCATGAATAAGTATGATGACTGTAAACGCTACTTAAAAGAGTTACCTGAACAACCTAAAGGGAGCGAACTTCGCCAATTACAGGAGTATTGGAATGCCTAACCCCAATGCCGATATATTATTATTATTAGAAGGTACTTATCCTTATGTTCGTGGGGGGGTATCAAGTTGGGTTCATCAAATTATTGAAGGGCTACCTCATTATAACTTTGAGCTTATTTTTTTAGGCGGTGCCTCTGAGCACTATGGCGATATTAAGTACACACTTCCAAAAAATGTTACAAAATTGCATGTTCATTATCTAGTAGAGCAAAATAATACTGATATAAAAGCAAAGCACGGCGTTAAATATAAAAAAGAGTTGTTTGAGTTTTGGCAGCAACTGCAAAGTTATTTTAGAGACTCAAAAGAGCCTATTCCCACCGAGTTACTTGAATTTGCATTTGAACAACTTGGGCAAAAAAACGGTATAAACGAAGCTGACTTTTTATATAGCGAGTCATCTTGGCAGGTATTGGCTGACTACTATTTAACATTTTGCGACGAATCATCTTTTATTGATTTCTTTTGGTCGTACCGTAATTTGTATAAGCCTTTGTTTAAAATTGCAGATATTGCCCGCCAATTACCGAATGTTAAACTTATACACTCTATTTCGACAGGCTATGCTGGTTTTTTAGGTGCAGGTGCAAGCGTAATTAATAACACGCCTTACTTATTAACAGAACACGGTATTTATACCAAAGAGCGAAAAATAGACTTAATTCAAGCCGATTGGATAAAAGAGTCTGAAGCTATTTTAGGTAAAAACTTAAATACCGAAATGGGCTTTATTCGCCGAATGTGGATCACTTTTTTCGAGCAAATTGGCCGCACGAGTTACCACCAAGCCGATAGAATAATTTCACTATACGAAGGTAATAGGCAGCGCCAAATTAAAGATGGAGCCTGTGAGAAGCGCTCTTTAGTCGTACCAAACGGCATTAAAACCGCTCACTACGCTAAAGCACTGGCTGCACGTTCTAAAACTATTCCATTAACAGTAGGCTTAATTGGGCGTGTAGTACCAATTAAAGACATTAAAACCTTTATTCGTGCCATTAAAGAAGTGCAATCAAGCATGCCCGCAATAGAGGGATGGATCATAGGTCCTTTTGAAGAAGACCCAAAGTACTACAAAGAGTGCCAGTTACTGGTGGGCAGCCTTGAGTTACAGAACAGCGTGAAGTTTTTGGGTATGCAAAATATAGCTGAAATACTCCCTAAGTTAGGCCTTGTTGCATTAACATCTATTTCTGAAGCCCAACCCTTAGTGTTACTAGAAGCAATGGCAGCAGGCGTACCTGTTCTAGCCAGTGATGTTGGCTCGTGTCGAGAAATTATTGAAGGTGCCACAGAACAAGACAAGGCTTTAGGTAAAGCAGGTGAAGTTGTTTCTATTGCATCGCCAAGCGATACAGCCGTACAAATTACAAACATACTTAATAACGACGATAAATGGCATGAGTATCAATCAAGCGGCTTAAAACGTGTAAAAGCATTTTATGACGAAAGCCACATGTTTGCCCGATACGACAAGCTTTATAAGGATACAATGTCATGGCCGGAATAGGTTTTGAGATACGGAAAATTCTCAAAAAAAATACCCTCCTTTCTGTTTTTGAAGCCTATAGCTACGCTGGTCTCATCGGTTCAGGCCCTTGGTTATTGTCGATCATCGCTCTAATGCTTATTGGTATTTTAAGCCTTGGAATAGTATTACCTAAGCTGTTAATTATTCAGTTTCTAACCCTGATAACTTACATGATGGCGGCCTCGTTAATATTAACTGGCGGCTTACAGCTTATGCTAACGCGCTTTGTGGCAGATTTATTTTTTACAAAAGATGACGACTCAGTACTCCCCAATTTACTTGGTGCACAACTTATTACAACGATTGGTGCATTACTGGTTGGATTTGCTGTTTGGCCATTTTTACCTTTACCCGTTGTAACCAAAATTATTATTTTAGGTGGCTTTGTTAGCCTTTGTAATCAATGGCTTGGTGCTATATTTTTATCGGGTATGAAAGAGTATCGGCTTATTTTAATCACTATGCTCAGCGGGTACGCGTTTATGGTGCTACTTGCATTATTACTACGTGACTGGCAATTAGATGGACTCTTTTTTGCTTTTTTTGCAGGTGAGGCACTGTTATTTTTTAGTTTTTTATTCATGATTATTCGTCGCTACCCAGGTAATAAACTAATAAGCTTCGACTTTATGAGTCGAAAAAAAGTCTATTACATGCTGTTCTTTTGCGGGCTATTTTACAATATTGGCGTTTGGGCAGATAAAATTTTGTTTTGGTTTTCACCAAGTACATCTATACATATTATAGGCCCCCTTAGAGCTAGCCCAATTTACGATCTCCCCATATTTTTGGCCTATTTATCAATTATTCCCGGCATGGCGGTATTTTTAGTAAGAATGGAAACTGACTTTGTAGAACAATATGACAGGTTTTATTCTGCGATAAGGGGCGGCTCCTCGCTCGAAGAAATTTACTTTTTAAAAGACAACATGATCACAACAGCTCGAGGTGGCTTGTACGACATATTTAAAATTCAAGGCATTACTGTTGCGTGTTTACTATTGTGGGGCGAGCAAGTTCTTACCTACATTGGGATTGATCCTAACTATAAAACATTACTTTTTATTGATGTAGTGGGCGTAGGCGTGCAGGTAATATTTTTATCTATTCTCAATATATTGTTCTATCTTGATAAACGCTTTACTGTGTTAATCCTTTCGGGCCTATTTTTAGCATTAAACATTGTGCTTACGTATTTATCTATCGCACTTGGGCCACAATTTTATGGCTACGGATTTGCCCTTTCTACAATAATTACTTCTGTAGTTGGCTTGTTTTGGTTATCTAGGCAGTTTGAAGACCTAGAATACGAAACGTTTATGTTGCAATAAAAACACTTACACCTAATAAAAAGTAGCCAATATATTTATTGTTTATTAGGTGTAAACTTTATTTACTTACCCAGCGGGCTTTAAAACCACGTGTATCTACATGTATAAATGCCCCTCGGTGCGGTTTAGGGCCATAAACGCCCAACCCACCTAATAAGCCTTTAAATGATTCGCGTCTGGCTAACGACTCGACAATATTTGCCATCACTTTTGCGTCTTCAATAGTGTATTTTGCATCTTTATTAATATCATCCATACGGTAATTTCCATCGTTATCGATAAAAATATCTGCTGCATCTCCAAACACATGGCGGCTCAGTTTCACATTACCAATGGCTTTATTGTAATAAGGTGTTCGGTAACCACTCATCACCACCATGTTACTAACTGGAACGCCTTCTAAAATTAGTTCCTTACGAATCATCTCTAACTTTAGCAGCAGTTTATTTTGCAAAAAAAGATACTTGGGATGATTACTTTTTTGCTTACTCACAAATTCTTTTAAAGAAAAGTGAGGCGATAATTTGGTACTTTCATTCTCTGGGGTCACTTCAACAAACCCGTCAGGAACAATATAGTGCTTTGAATCTTTTATTTGCGATGGCTTTGGGTAATGCCCTATTTGGTAATATTTTAGCTTTCCGCCCTCTACTCTATCGGCAGGTACTTTTACAAACACGTTAATTTTCATACGCTGTTTTTTATTTGGCGATTCAATTATTACCGATGTTAAGCCGGGAGTATCCGGTGCCTGCCATTGCCAACGATTAGTATCAGTTAGCATGAACTTTTCATCGCTAATTAATGTGTAAGCATCGGGTGATTGCGCATATAGCACTTCAAATTCAACCTGCTCGTTGGGCATTACAAACACCGAAAAAAGTGAGTATGGCATGACAATATCGTTAATTTTTAAACTAAATTCTGCGTCCTCAAAAACAGGCCTGTTTTGTATATCAACAACCTGATGAGCCGTTTTAGCAGGCTGAGAAGCAAATAAATGCGTACTAAGCAGAGTAGTCAGCATACTAATTAATAAAATACCGATTAATTTCATATTACCTCTCATTATTTACTTTCTAATAATGCTGCAATAACCGACTGGTTATCATTTTTTAGGAGTGCTTTTTGATCGCGTTTGTAAATATCATCTCTAAAATTAACGAGCTTGTTTTCATCCACCCACGCAGTCCAATAAACTAAATGAATGGGTAATGGCTCGTCCAAATAATATGTTTGTGTGCTGTTTTCACTGCGTGCATCGTTAACTTGTTCCAATGCATGCTCTTCACCTTGATGTTTAATTATTTCTTGAGCAAGTGAAAAAGGGTCTTCAATTCTTATGCAGCCATGCGATAGCGCACGTCTTGTTTGGCTAAAACGCTGCTTTGCAGGTGTATCATGTACATATATAGCCTCAGGGTTAGGGAACAAATATTTCACTTCACCAAGGGGATTTTTTTCACCCGCACGTTTCACTAAAAAATGGTCAAACTGATAAGGCTTAATTGAATCCCAATCAATATTACTGGGGTTAACTGTTTGTGAGTCTATGTAGCTGTTTTTTCTGATTTCAATATTGTTTTTAACAAGGTAATCAGGATCTTCTGCCACTTTAGGGGCTATTTCCCTAGTAGCAATTGAAATAGGTATGCGCCACTCAGGGTTAACAACAAATTTTTCTATTTCGTCACTAAATGCCGGTGTTTCCCAGCTAGGTTTACCTACAATCACGTTGTTTTGAAGTTTTACATCACCTACTTTCACATAACGCAACTGATACTCAGGAATATTTACGTACACGTACTGTTCATCGCTCGAACCAGCAAAGTTGGTAATGCGATAAAAGTTTAACTTTAACTTATTGAGTTTTTGCTCAGCTGAAATATTAAGTTTAGCAAACGTGTTTTTGCCAACTCGTCCATCAACGTTTAAGCCATGGCGATGTTGAAACTGCTTTACAGCGCGCTCAATATGTTTATCAAAAATGCACGGCGCTTTAGTGCATACGTTAGTGAGTAAATCTTGTTCTTGAAATAAACGCATAGCAAGTAAACTTACCGCTTTACTGTTACTACCTAGTTCAAGCAACTCGCTGGCGGGTAAAGAAATAAACCCACCGCGATTCACTATTTCTTGGTACCAATTAATCGCTTTTTCAGTACGCTTTATTAACTGGGCTGAGTATTGATCAAAGTAATAGCTATCTTTAGTTTGCGTGTAGCGCTGTGAGCTGTAGGTGGTCAGTGATGAGCTGGCAAGTAAAACACCATCAAGATCATCATTCGCGAGTAAAGGTGAAGCAAACATGCTTGCTAAGCTCACAAACAAAGCCCCTTTCAAAGTAGCTTTGTTTGTTTTGGTAAAACCTTTTTTTGTAAATAATCCCTTCACGGTGCGCCCCTCGCTAAATAGTGTTGATAAATGCATGTGTACTTGCCGTTTAATTATCAACGAGAGATGCAACGTCAGTGCCAAAAACAAACTCAACACTAAGACACTGAAAAGGTTAGGTTTATTAAAATAAGATCATTTCATTTAAGTTACAATACACACTACTTGTGTAATAAATATACTCAAGTGTGTAAAGTTGCTATGTAGATTAATCGCTTAAAAACGCTAAAAAACCACGTTCGTATCTGCTTAAATACTTAGTCTTGCGAGGTAACGTAAGTGACTCACGCCACGCATTTTGAGCTGCTTCATCTTCTTTACACAGTGTAATTAAATCAGGGTGAACATAAGATTTGCGTGCTATTGCTGGGGTATTACCTAATTGCTGAGATACACAATCGAGCATGCTTTTTAAGGTAAGTGCGCCTTTGGCTTTAGCTAGCTGCTTAAAAGCAATAACGCTTGCTCGCCAGGTTCTAAAATGTTTTGCACTAAACTCCTCCCCCATTATGTGCTGTATATATTGGTTTATTTCGCTCGATGTTACGTTAGTGCGCTCACCTTCACTTATATACTGAAATAGATGTTGCCCAGGTAAGTCTTGTAAGTCTTTAATTACATGGCTTAGTACTCTGTCAGTAATGTTGACCTCACGCTCTTTTCCAGATTTAGCCCGGTATTTTAACTGAATATTTTTCCCAGTCAGCTTTGCGTGTCGGGTGCGTAAGGTTGTAGCGCCAAAGCTTTTGTTTTGTTTTACGTTTCGCTCGTTACCGACTCTAAGTGCCCCTAAGTCCATAAGCCTAACTACTGCAGCTAATGTACGTTCTACATTAAGCTCACTGCCTTGTAAGTCTGACTCCAAGCGAGCTCTCAATAAAGGAAGTTTATGGCCAAATACACCACAAACTTGGTATTTTTTTGCTTCTTGCTGGGCTCTAAACTCTGGATGGTATCGGTATTGTTTTCTCCCTTTACTGTCAAACCCTGTCGCTAAAATATGTCCGTTTTCTTCGGGGCAAAACCATGCGCTTTTGTACGCAGGCGGAAATGCTAAGCCATTCAAACGCTCAATAACCGCTTCATCTTTTATTACTTTGAAAATAGGGTCGAAATACTGCCATTGCTTGCTTTTAAGCTTTCGAGTGATACCAGGTAAATTATCATCCACATAAATTAACTTCATAATCACTGCACTCCGTTTTGATCAATGACAGCCTATAAAACATTTAAGCTAACATATTCAAATAACCTTAAACTGAACACTATTATTGATATACAATCAAAAATTAAGCAATAATGTTTAAAGTGCATACGTTATTGTAACTCTGCTGATATTCCCTTTTTTGGATGTGCTATTTATAAGGAGCATTTAATGGCTTTTGATTACGGATCAATCGATCTTGGACTAAAAAACCCTTTTAAACTAGAAGGTAAAGTAAAGGCTGTGAGAGGGCTGATTGAGGCTGTTGTGGGTGTTAGCCTGTTAGTTACCGCATCTAGCTCTGTAAAAGACGACGCTACCGCAGGTTGGATTTTGATGATATTTGGCATGTTGATACTCGCACTAGGTATTCGTACCTTATCTGGCGGTATATATGCCACACTTAAGTACTTTGTAGGTAGAAATCACCCTACATCGCTGGCGTTTAACTTTAGTAAATCGCAAACCTCAACTGCACAAGAAGAAAAAAACGAAGTAGCCTACACAGCACAAACATTAGAGGAAATGCTTGTTGGGCGCAAAAACAGTACGTTCAAAGAACCAAACGGATTTTTATCTCGCTTACTACACAGCTTAATACCAAAACTATTATTTCTACCCTATCCAATACGTAATGTTGCCCAACGTTTATTTGGCTCATGGGTTAGCACGCTGGTTGCACTTATTGCTTATGCGTTGGTTGCATTTGTATCACTGTCAGGCTTTACAGGCGAAGCAGGAGAACTTGCTTTTCCGATATATAGCGCAATTTTAATGTTTTACGTGCTGTTTTCTTGGCGTTCGTCTGGTAAACCCATTTCACGAAATGCCGAAAAAAATATTGAAGCCTTAGGTACGGGTGCGCTTGCTAAAATCATTTCCTTATCGTTTATATTACCCATTGCTATAGGGCTTTCTATGTCGTGGCTAATGCAAGAGCAACGCATTAGTAAACAACAAATAGACAACTGGCTAGAACAATTACCTAGCCTTAATGCAGGGCTGTATTTAACAGCCATTATTATACTCGCTACACTAAGTTGCGCCCTTGTGTTTGTAATGATTAAAGCTCGTTTAAATATTGTGACCCCCACTGCCGAGGTATCAGAACTGAGAGAGAACTGGCAAGAGTCTGTTCATCCCGATGAAATTTTTATAAACCTTGATAATTTAGTGATGGCAAACCGTCGTTACAAAGAAGTACCAAATAGGGTTTACCGTGAGCTAGACCCTAAATTACAAGAGCAAATTGAAGGTAAAGGCGGCTTTAAAGGTGAAATGATTCAAGAAATTCAACCTAAACTGCACACAATGGATTTAGGTAAGCATTTTAGTCTTTCGCGTTTAATTGCGTTAATTAGCGGTAACTTGCTTTATATTGTAGCGCTTACTTTTACCGTATTGCTTGCCTACTCGTTTATTAATATTTACCACTATATTGATGCAGCAAATATAAATAGCATTGAGCAAGCGTTTAATAATCAAAATATTATTGAGTTTAGTGAACTGCTAATGGCAAGTGTTCACTTATTACTGATTGGTGTATTAATTAAAGCCTTTGCCCAGCTGCTAAGCAACAGTGCACACTTGTTTTTTGCCGAAATGCAATTTGAATCTTTACTGGTATATTTTAAATGCGAAGGCACATTTACTGAGTCAAAAATATCAACAGGTACAGGTATTCACGATAGCACTCGTTCAGAAAACACCTTAGTGCGCAGCAGCATAACACCTTGGGTGATTGTTTCGCGTGTCGTTTCGACAACCTTTGCCGCAACAGGTATGAAAAACCTTGAGCATCCTCGCCATATTATGGAAATGCACAAAGATGAAGGTCAATTACAAGCAATCAAAAAAGATGTAATCGCCTTTTTGAAAGACCGCGAATCCATAGCCTCTATTACGAGTGAACGCGATTTAGGTAATGCATCTCAACTACATCAGTTGAATCAACAAACTCGCGCAATGCCTATGCAACCTACTCTAACTAAAGACGATGAAGAAGCCGCTGGCTTTTTACGTCAAGAAGACGACTTGGCGTCTGAGCCAAAAAAATAGCATTTTCAAATAAATGCCACCTGTATAATTGGGTGGCATTTTTTATTTACCTAAATATGCCCCACCGCTATGTAACGTCTAAATTAAACTAAAAGCGTGCAATAACATGATTAATATTTGATTAGCCCACAAAGCCCTTGCTTTATGTTTTAAAACACAAATAATGAAACATTAATCACAGGGTAAGAATGAGGAAAATGAGTTACATACTAACCACCCAATGTGCCGACGATGTGGGCTTAATTGCTAAAATCACCGGGCTTTGTCATCAAAATAACTTGAACATTACTCGTAATAACGAATTTGTAGACAAAGACGCCAAACGTTTCTTTATGCGCACTGAGCTGACGGGGCAACCACAAAGTGACTTTTTAGAGCAGCTACGCGCTTTATTACCTGAAGGCGCCAAACTTGCATTGCACGACTATGCAAAAACTAAAGTGGTGCTGCTTGCCACCAAAGAAGCACACTGCTTAGGTGGTATGCTATTAAAACAGTTTGAGCAAACACTTAATATTGAAGTGCTAGCTGTTATTGCTAACTACCCTGATTTAGAACCACTTGCTAAAGGGTTTGGTGTGCCATTTCATGTGGTATCGCATGTTGGGCTAAGCCGAAGTGAACATGACCAACAAGTAGGTGACTTAATTGCTAGTTATAACCCAGATATAATTGGTTTAGCCAAGTATATGCGTATTTTAAGCCCTGAATTTGTAGGCCGCTTTGACGGTAAAATTATTAATATTCATCACTCTTTTTTACCCGCATTTATTGGTGCAAAACCGTATCATCAGGCATTTGAGCGCGGCGTAAAAATTATTGGTGCAACGGCTCACTTTGTAAATAATGAATTAGATGAAGGCCCAATTATTTTACAAGACGTGACAAGTGTGACTCACGCTAACACAGCTGAAATGATGGCAAAAATGGGTAAAGACGTTGAAAAAACGGTTTTTTGCAAAGCGTTGCAACTCGCTTCAGAGCACAAGCTATTTATAAATGGCAATAAAACCGTTGTATTTAGCTAGGACGCGTTAACCTTTGTGGTTATACCACGCTCATTTGCTAAAAAAAGCCAGCTAAGCTGGCTTTTTTATTGTTCGCGTAAAATAAGTAATTACGGTGTGTAATACGTAGGAGACTCAGGCCCTACAGGCATACCCAGTAAAAATACCCAAACATAAAACAAAATAACCCAGCCAATAAAAAATACAATACTGTATGGCAGCATGGTAGCAACCAGCGTACCTATGCCCATGTCTTTTTTATACTTAACAGCCACGGCAAGTATTAAACCAAAATAACTCATCATCGGGGTTATCAAGTTTGTTACAGAATCACCAATACGGTAAGCCGCTTGAATTGTTTCTGGCGCGTAGCCTATTAACATAAGCATAGGAACAAAAATAGGCGCTGTAATAGCCCATTGTGCTGACGATGAGCCTAAGCTTAGGTTTACTAACGCACACATTAAAATAAACAGAACAAATACTTCAGGGCCTGTCAGGTTTAAGGCTTGCAAAAGCGCCGCACCGTTTATAGCTAAAATAGTGCCTAAATTAGTCCACTTGAAAAATGCGACAAACTGCGCCGCAAAAAAGACTAGCACAATATATAACCCCATTGAGCTCATGCTTTTACTCATGGCATTAATAACATCTTTATCGTTTTTCATGGTGCCAACAACACGGCCATACACAAAACCAGGAATACTAAATGTCACAAAAATAATAACCACAATCCCTTTTAAAAAAGGAGAACCCGCTACTTCACCGGTTGCAGGGTTTCGTAAAATGCCATCGTCAGGAACGATGGTCCAAGCAAGTAATAAAGAAACTACTAATAAAGAAACGCCAGCCCATTTTAGACCTGATTTTTCTTGTTGAGTAAGGGTGTCTATGCTGTTTTGAGACAGATCAATACCGGCTTCGTCTGGGTTATATTTACCTAAACGTGGCTCAACTATTTTTTCAGTCACCAAAGTACCTAGTACTGAAATTAATAGCACCGATATCATCATGAAATACCAGTTTGCCTCTGCGCCAACAACATAGGTTGGGTCGATCATTTGGGCCGCAGGAGTTGTAATACCAGCAAGAAGTGGGTCAATAGTTCCTAATAATAAGTTAGCACTATAGCCACCCGACACGCCTGCAAATGCAGCGGCAAGGCCAGCTAAAGGATGACGTCCTAAACTGTGAAAAATCATCGCTGCGAGTGGAATTAAAACCACATAACCTAGCTCTGAGGCGGTATTAGACATAATAGCGGCAAACACCACCATAAACGTAACTAAACGTTTAGAAGCGCCCATTACCATGCCTCGCATGGCTGCAGAGAGCAAACCCGAGTGCTCAGCAACGCTTACACCAAGTAGTGCAACCAACACGGTACCTAAGGGTGCAAACCCCGTAAAGTTAGTGACAAGCCCAGCCATAATGCGCTGTAAACCTTCAGCGCTTAATAAGCTTACGACTTCAATAACGCCATCAGCGTCGCGCCCAGGAGCACCTAACGGGCGAGGGTCTATCGCACTTAATCCAAACCAATCTGCAATACCGCTAAACACGACAATTGCCACTGCAAATATTGCAAATAGTGTAATTGGATGAGGCAGCATATTGCCTAAAAATTCGACGGTGGCTAAAAACCGATTAAACAACCCCTTATTTGGGTTGTTGCTAGGTGTGTGTGTGGAGTCTGTCATACCCTGCTCTTAAAGTTATAAAATTGCCGTAACCTAGCATTATTTGTAATTTAGATCATGTATAAAAGGTGAATGGTTTGTGAGTAAAGCTAAATAACACAAAAGCAGGAATATGCTGACCTTTTGTAATTAATTACGCCGTTTAATGTTAGACAAAGCTGTAGGTATAGGTATTAGGCGTGTTTTTCATAAGTGAAAAGGTAAAAAAGCATAAGTGCTAAGCAGACGCTGCCTAAAGGGGTTAACCTACGCCTGCCCTAAATTAAATGCGTTTCAAATCATAGCCGACAATATTCCCATGCGCTAAAATGCCAATTCAAAATAGCGGGTAAAATATAACGGTAATAAATCGCTTCAAAGCCGTTAAACCATTATTGAGCTGGCTCAATAGGCTCTAGTTGTAATTTAGCAGCGATCAGTACGGCTTGCGTTCGGTTATAGACACCGAGCTTTCTAAAAATTGCGGTAATGTGTGCTTTTACTGTTGCTTCTGAAATATGCAACTCATAAGCAATTTGCTTATTGAGTAATCCTTCATGCAAATATTGTAAAACGCGGTATTGCTGAGGTGTAAGAGAAGCGACTTGCGCTGCAATTTCTCTGTCTTCACCTTCGATTTCGGCTACTTTGTTTTTAAGCTCTTTTGGCAGCCATGTATCACCTTCAAGTATTTGGTTAATTGCATTGGCAATATCGTCCGATGACGATGATTTGGGAATGAACCCCATAGCACCATAACCCATGACTTTAGAAACAATATTAACATCTTCACTGCCTGAAACCACAGCGATAGGTAAACTTGGGTACTCTTCTCGGATACGAATAAGACCATACAAATCACCATTACCTGGCATGTGAAGGTCTAGCAGTAATATATCAAGATCTTCTTGCTCGCTTAGCACTTGCAATGTGCTATCAAAATCTGACGACTCGAACACTTCTAGCCCTTCAAATTTTGCGCTCAGTGCGCCCTTTAGTGCTTCACGAAATAACGGATGATCGTCCGCTATTAAAAACTGACTCATGGTTCACTCCTAAAAATTCGGCTGATACTTATTACTAAGTAACAGCCGATATACTACGTTTAGAATTAACTTGTAATCAAGCTTTTAACGCGTATTTATCGATTTAATCGATTATCGATAAGTTCATCCACTACCGACGGATCAGCAAGGGTTGACGTATCACCCAATTGCTCGTGCTCATTGGCAGCAATTTTACGCAAAATACGACGCATTATTTTACCTGAGCGTGTTTTAGGTAAACCCGGAGACCATTGAATCATATCTGGAGAGGCTATTGGGCTGAGCTCTTTACGAACCCAATTACGAACCGCTGTTGTAAGCTCATCACTCACCGTGACCCCTTCGTTAGGCGTAATATAAACATAAATGCCTTGGCCTTTAATATTATGCGGGTAACCTACTACAGCAGCCTCTGCCACAGCTTCATGAGCAACTAATGCGCTTTCTATTTCAGCAGTACCTAAACGGTGCCCAGATACATTGAGTACATCATCAACACGCCCTGTTATCCAGTAATAGCTATCTTCATCACGACGACAACCATCACCGGTAAAGTAAACGCCAGGGTATGCACTAAAGTAAGTTTGTTCAAAACGCTCATGATCGCCATAAACGGTACGCGCTTGTGATGGCCAGCTATCTAAAATAACTAAATTACCGTCAACCGCTCCCTCTAGTGTATTTCCCTCTGCATCATAAAGTGCCGGTGCAATACCAAAAAATGGATGGGTTGCAGAACCCGGCTTCGTGTCTGTAGCACCAGGTAGTGGCGTGATCATAATGCCACCTGTTTCTGTTTGCCACCAGGTATCCACAATTGGACAATTAGATTTACCTATACTCTCGTAGTACCAGTTCCATGCCTCTGGGTTAATTGGCTCACCTACTGAACCCAAAATACGTAAACTATCGCGATGTGAAGTTGCGGTAGGCTCATCACCTTTGGCCATTAATGCTCGAATCGCTGTAGGCGCAGTATATAAAATAGTGACACCATGCTTATCAACCACCTCACCCATTCTTCCTGCGCTTGGGTATGTAGGTACGCCTTCAAATACAACTTGTGTACACCCATTCACCAGCGGTCCGTATGCAATATAACTGTGTCCGGTGATCCAACCTACATCGGCACTACACCAATACACATCATCATCTTGTAAATCAAATACGTACTCGTGAGTCATTGACGCATAAACTAAGTAACCGCCAGTTGTGTGTACAACCCCTTTAGGTTGACCTGTTGAACCTGATGTATACAAAATAAATAGCGGATCTTCTGCGTTCATTGGCTCTGGTTCACACTGTGCTGGTAAGTCAGCGACTAAGTCGTGCCACCAAATATCGTGATCGTGCCAATCAACTTCACCACCTGTTAACTGATGTACAATCACGTGCTCAATAGTGGTTACAGAATCTTGTAATACGGCTTCATCAACATTCGCTTTTAATGGCACGCAGTTACCTGCACGTCGGCCTTCATCAGATGTAATGACCACTTTAGCACCAGAGTCTTTAATACGATCAGCTATTGCCGAAGGTGAAAAGCCACCAAATACAACTGAGTGAATTGCACCAATGCGAGCACACGCTTGCATAGCATAAATAGCCTGCGGGGTCATTGGCATGTAAATAGCAACTCGGTCACCTTTTTGCACACCTAGCTTTTTTAAACCATTAGCAAATTTGGCCACCTCATCGTGTAATTGCTGATACGTAATATTTTCGCTTTGTGACGGGTCATCACCTTCCCAAATAAGTGCAATTTTATCGGCTTTGGTTTTTAAATGACGATCAATACAATTATAAGAGGCATTTAAGAAACCATCTTCATACCATTTGATGCTGATGTGCCCTTTATCAAAAGAGGTGTTTTTAACTTTAGTATAAGGAGTAGACCAATCGAGGCGTTGACCATGCTCTCGCCAAAAGCTTTCGGGGTCATTAATTGACTGCTGGTACATCGAATTATATTTATTTTTATCAACGAGTGTTGTGTCTTTTATATGATTAGGAACAGGATAGATACTTTGTGACATCTTAGTCTCCGTTTAAATTACTTGCCTTAGGCTCTTAACAAGGATTACTCAGCAGTGCTTTATTAAGTATTAGACCTTAGTTGTACTCGCCTCCATATTACTAATTTGTACTATATAATTAATAAGCTTAAATATTTTTACCTAAACAATACATGATGTTAAATAAAGGTAGCAAAAGATTACTTCACTGTTAAACCTTAGTCTTATAGACCAATAGATAATTGAGTAAACACTACACATATCTAAAGTATTTGTGTTGAACAATTAAGCAAATCTAAAAACTATTGCATGCGTTGTTTAAAAATTAAAAGAATATTTATTAACACTGAACAGACTCACACTATTTATTTTTATTCGTAATCTATACCTGTAGCAAGTATTGGCAAAAACGAGTAAAAAATTATAAACAACAAGTAGCCTAAACAAGGGATACCAGTATGAAAATAACTCCATTAAAAACACTCGCAGCAAGCGCTGTTTTATGTGCACTATCAAGCACTACTTATGCGGCTACAGCTGCAAAGATTGGTGACACAGAGTTCACTTACGGCGGATATATTAAACTCGACACGATGTGGAGTGATTATTCAGCGGGTGCCTCTGCTGGTACAAGCGTTGGTCGTGACTTTTATGTACCCAGCACTTTAACTGTAGGTGATGATGACAGCTCAGACGCAGTGTTTGATATGCATGCGCGTCAATCGCGTTTTAATTTTGGTACGTCGACCTTGCTAGATAACGGTAAAAAAATTAACAGCAAGATTGAAATTGATTTTCTTGCCTCAGCCGCAGGTGGTAATGAACGCGTATCAAACTCTTTCGCTCCACGCATCCGCCACGCTTTTATAACCTACGACGGATGGTTATTTGGCCAAACATGGTCAAACTTTCAAAACGTAGGAGCTCTTCCTGAAACGTTAGATTTTGTAGGCCCTGCTGAAGGCACAGTGTTTGTTCGCCAAGCTCAAATTAAATACACAACAGGTGCGTGGTCTTTCTCATTAGAAAACCCTGAAAGCACAATCACAACAACAGGCGGAGCACGCGTTGCAACTGATGATGCTTCGCTTCCTGATTTTACCGCACGATACACACACAAAGCAGACTGGGGTAACCTTGTTGTAACCGCACTTGCTCGCCAATTAACGTATAAAGTAGGCGGTATTGATGCTGATGAAACGTCATTTGGCGTAAGCGCATCGGGTATGTTTAAAGTAGGCGACGACAACATTAAATTTATGCTGACACAAGGTAAAGGTTTAGGCCGATATGTAGGTTTAAATGTTGCTCATGGTGCCGTACTCAATGGTGATGAGTTAGATGCAATCGACTCAACGTCTGGCTTTGTTGCTTATCAGCATAAATGGAGCAGCCAATGGCGTTCAACATTCCTTTACTCATTCTTTTCAGCTGACAACAACACTGATTTGTTGAGCATTTCAGGTGATCCAACTGAATCAACGCAAAGCTATAGCGCAAATATTTTATACTCTCCGGTTAAACGCCTAACATTTGGTGCAGAGTTAAAACATGCTGAGAGAGAAACTCAAAGCGGTATTGATGGTGATTTAGACCGCTTACAATTCTCTGTTAAATACGCTTTTTAATTTAAAGTCTACTCCATAAATTAAGCGGCTTAGGCCGCTTTTTTTATGCGTATAACTTTAAATTTGGTTAATAAACCTCTTAATTTAACCCTACATAATTTTAAAATAAACCTAAGGGTATTAATTAAGCTGGCCCAAATTAGTTAAAAGATAAACAAACCACAACAATGTAATTGCAAATCAATATCATTTAGATTAGCATAAATTCCAATTTTTTAACGAACTGGAACCGATATGTCGTCCCCTACTATTTTGCGTTTGTCTAAACTAAGCATTGTTACTTCTTTAATTTTATCTGGAAATACGTTTGCGCAGGAGTTAAAAGCTAACAACGAGTCATTAGAGAAAATAGCCGTATATGGCCAGCATCATAAAAACTACATTACCGAAGATGCGCAGTCTGCAACTAAATTAGGCCTTTCAATAAAAGAAACCCCACAAAGTATTTCGGTTGTTTCGCGCGCATTAATGGACGATTTTTCGTTAGACGATATTAACTCCGTTCTTGAAAGCACACCCGGTGTAACGGTGGAGCAAATAGAAACAGATCGGACTTACTTTAAAGCCCGTGGATTTGAAATCACAAACTTTCAAGTAGATGGCTTGGGTATTCCACAAAGTTCGGGGTCAATTCAAGGCTCATTAGATACCTCTATTTACGACCGTGTTGAAATTGTTCGTGGGGCTAACGGTTTAATGACCGGTGCAGGAAACCCTTCTGCAACAGTGAACATGGTACTTAAAAAACCAACCTACATAACACAAGCGCATGCATCTGTATCTTATGGCTCATGGAATAACAAACGACTAGAGGTTGATGTTTCGACTCCAATAAACGATGAGCACGCTGTACGCGCGGTATTTACTAAGCATAAAGCAGAATCTTACTTGGACCGTTACGAAACTGACAAAACAATAGGTTACTTAGCCTATGAAGGTAAATTAACAGATGATACAACGCTAAGTCTTAACTACGTTAATCAACAAAAAGATGCCGATAGTCCTCTTTGGGGAGCATTACCCCTTTACTACACTGATGGCTCAGCCACTGATTACGATGCATCTACTAGTACTGCATCAGATTGGTCATATTGGGACAACAGTGCTGAACAGGTTTATGTAACGCTTGAGCAAAACTTATCAGCAACTTGGGTAGCAACCGCCCGTTATGCACATATTGAAAACGAGCAAGATTCAGAGCTTTTTTATGTTTATGGCACACCCGATAGAGAAACAGGCCTAGGTCTTACTGGTTACGCAAGCCGTTATGATTACGAGGATAAACACGACCTGTTTGATTTATACGCTAGTGGTAAGTTTGATTTATTTGGTCAAGAGCACGACCTATCATTTGGTGTAAGCCAAGCAAACATGGATTATAACGAGCAGTCACTATACGATTACACAACGGGTAATGGGTTTCCTGCCATGCCATCGCTTGATACATGGAATGGCGTAGCGCCAGAAGCAACACTTGCAGATGGTTTAAACGGCAGTGATATTGAAAACAAGCAGCAATCTGCTTATGTATCTACTCGCATAAAACTAAG
Source organism: Pseudoalteromonas sp. 2CM32C (assembly GCF_023161925.1). NCBI lineage: Bacteria > Pseudomonadati > Pseudomonadota > Gammaproteobacteria > Alteromonadales > Pseudoalteromonadaceae > Pseudoalteromonas > Pseudoalteromonas sp. 2CM32C. The sequence goes on from NZ_JALNTI010000001.1 coordinate 303,654, forward strand.
TGACCCACTAAGTGTGCTTGCAGGTGTTCGTTACACCGACTGGGAAACAAAAGGCACTGCATATGGGGTAGTACAAACACGAGATGACAATGAAGTTATTCCTTATATAGGTGCGGTTTACGACTTTACAGATTCACTCTCAGCCTACGCAAGCTATACCGAAACATTCGTGCCACAAAAAGAGCTGGATATAAACGCTGAGCAACTTGCCCCCATTACTGGCAAAAGTAGCGAAATAGGTTTAAAAGCACAGCTTTTAGAAGACCAAGTGTTTTTAACGTTGGCGTATTTTGATGCTAAACAGGAAGGCCTTGCAGTTGCACTACCTGATTCATTACCGAGTGATACGCGCTACTATGCTGCTGATGGCATTAGTAGTGACGGTTTTGAGGTAGAACTAAGCGGTAAACTTACTGAGAGTTTAAGCACTAGCGTAAGCTTTAGTAATCTAAGCATTAAAGGTGACGATTTAGTAAAAGACTACACACCAGAAAATCAATTAAAACTTGCCGCTACTTATCAGGTACCGTTTTTTGAAGGCTTAACATTTGGTGCAAACTATCGCTGGCAAGATTCGGTGAGCCGTGTACAAGTCTTTGACGCAACGGGTACAGCACTTGTAACAACAAACCAAGGTGCTTATGGTATTCTTGATTTGATGGCCAACTACAAGATTACTCAAAACGTAGGTGTTACTTTTAACGTAAATAACACCACCGACGAAAAGTATTTGCATAGCTTATTTTGGGCGCAAGGTTACTACGGCGCGCCGCGTAACTATGCCTTATCTGTTAACTGGCAACTATAAAGCTAATTATAAGTATATTTTAATCACACAATTTAAACGACACAGCTTTTGTGTCGTTTTTCATGTTTAAAACTGTAGTTACAAACCCACCATAGTGTTAATACAGTAAACCCGATGCTATTAAGGCTTTATAACCTAAAAACAGCACGTTTAGTTAGGCGAATTAATAACGACTTAATAAATGCTTTCACACAAAAAAACGCTAACCATTACTGGCTAGCGTTTTTGTAAAGCTCGGGTCAAATCAAGCTTGAAGAACGTTTTAAACCTTAAAGGTTAGCGTCATCACCAAGTACATCTTCACCATCTTCTGGTTCAATTGTCGCTTTAAGCAATAACATATCGCGTAGTTTGCCTTCAATTTCGTTTGCAATTTCTACGTTTTCTTTTAAGAATTTAATTGAATTGTTTTTACCTTGGCCTACCTTGTTACCATTGTAGCTGTACCAAGCACCTGCTTTTTCAACAATTTTGTGCTTAACACCTAAATCAATTAACTCGCCTTGCTTAGAAATACCTTCACCATACATGATGATAAATTCGGCTTGTTTAAACGGAGGCGCTACTTTGTTTTTAACAATTTTAACGCGCGTTTCGTTACCAACAACTTCATCACCTTCTTTCACCGAACCAATACGACGAATATCAATACGAACTGATGCGTAAAACTTAAGCGCGTTACCACCGGTTGTTGTTTCTGGGTTACCGAACATTACACCAATTTTCATACGAATTTGGTTAATGAAAATACATAATGTATTTGAACGTTTAATATTACCCGTAAGCTTACGTAATGCTTGCGACATTAAACGTGCTTGTAAGCCCATGTGCGAGTCGCCCATGTCGCCTTCAATTTCAGCTTTAGGTGTGAGGGCTGCAACTGAATCGACAATCACAACATCTACAGCACTTGAACGCACTAACATGTCACAAATTTCTAACGCTTGCTCACCCGTATCTGGTTGAGAAACTAACAGCTCATCAATGTTAACACCTAGTTTTTGAGCGTATACAGGATCTAGAGCATGCTCAGCATCAACGAAGGCACATGTTTTACCTTCTTTTTGAGCTTGTGCGATAACTTGCAAAGTCAGTGTTGTTTTACCTGAAGATTCAGGACCATATACTTCAACAATACGACCCATTGGTAAACCGCCTATGCCTAAAGCAATGTCGATCCCTAATGAACCTGTAGATACTGCATCAATGTTCAAGGCTTTATTGTCGCCCAGCTTCATGATTGAACCTTTACCAAATTGACGCTCAATTTGTGATAGTGCAGCGTCTAACGCTTTTTGTTTGTTATCGTTCATTTTGTTCTCCAAATCCGGCTAATGCGAACAAGTATACTGTATGAAACCACAGTATCAAGCGAAATTTATAAATTTATCTTTTCAATTGTATTTTTCAAAGCAAATTCAATAGCCTGCATTCTAACTTGGGCTCTATCACCACTAAATATTTGCTTAAATGTAAATTGTTTATCTGCAATTTGTAGGCAAAACCATACAAAACCCACTGGCTTATCTTGTGTTGCTCCACCCGGCCCTGCTATCCCCGATATAGCAATAGCAACGTCAACATTGGCAAGATTTTTTGCCCCCAACGCCATTTCTTTTACGGTTTGCTCGCTCACAGCACCATACTGCTCTAACGTACTCGTCGCTACATTGAGTAGTTCGTGCTTTGCCTCATTGCTATAAGTAACAAATGCATGCCCTAAATAGCGCGAGCTGCCAGGTGTGTCTGTTAGTGCATAACTCACCCCGCCACCCGTGCATGATTCAGCAGTAGTGATCCATAAGCATTTATCCGTTAAAATAACACCTAATTTCGCAGCAAGTGTTTTAATCTCTTGATGTAATTCCATATTCAGCCTTTGGGTAAATACATGTCGTTTGATCTTTTTGCACCACACACTATAAAACAACAAACCCCTATGATGCAGCAGTATCTAAAAATAAAATCAGAGCATCGCGATATTTTATTGTTTTATCGTATGGGAGATTTTTATGAGCTTTTCTTTGACGACGCAAAACGTGCAGCTCAATTGCTCGATATTTCGCAAACTCAGCGCGGCAAAGCCGGTGGCGACCCTATTCCTATGGCAGGTGTGCCTTATCATGCCGTAGAAAACTACCTAGCGCGTTTGGTACAAATGGGCGAATCAGTTGCTATTTGTGAACAAGTTGGCGACCCCGCAACCAGTAAAGGCCCTGTTGAGCGAAAAGTAGTGCGCATTGTTACACCGGGCACTATTTCAGATGAGGCGCTTCTTCAAGAACGACAAGACAACTTACTGACCAGTGTTTGGCAAAATAAAAAAGGCCAATACGGTGTTGCGTATCTTGATATAAATTCTGGGCGTTTTAACGTTGTAGAAGTCAATACTGACGAAGCGTTAAGCTCAACGCTACAACGTTTATCGCCAGCAGAACTGCTTTATAGCGAAAATTTTGAAAACACACATCTAATCGAACATATTAAAGGCGCTCGTCGTCGCCCTGAATGGGAGTTCGACTTAGATACGGCTCAGCACTTATTATGCGATCAATTTGGAACAAAGGATTTAGTTGGATTTGGTGTAGAAAAAGCTCACTCAGCGCTCGTAGCTGCGGGCTGTTTAATGCAATACGTGAAAGATACACAGCGCATTGCTTTGCCTCATATTCGCGCCATTACGCTTGAGCACAACGAACACGCTGTTATATTAGATGCCGCAACCCGTAAAAATTTAGAACTAACAGTTAATCTGTCAGGTGGATTTGAAAACACGCTTGCACAAGTACTTGATAAAACAGCCACTGCAATGGGCTCACGCTTATTAAAACGCCGCATTCATACACCTGTTCGAAATAAAGACGAGTTGAATTCTCGTCTAAATGCTATTAGCGCAATTTTAGACGCACAACTATGTGGAGAATTACACGAATCATTAAAAGAGATTGGTGATATAGAACGTGTAATAGCGCGTTTAGCATTATGTACTGCACGCCCAAGGGATTTAACACGCTTACGCAGTGCACTACAAGCACTTGCCCCCCTGCATAATTTATTAAGTGATGCGAGCGACCCACGCATTACAAGTATTATCAAACACTCACCTGAATTACCTGAGCTACAAGCATTGCTAGAGCGAGCTGTTATTGATAATCCGCCAGTACTTATTCGTGATGGGGGCGTAATTGCGCCGGGTTATAACAGTGAACTTGATGAATGGCGTAACCTAAGTAAAGGGGCAACTGATGTACTCGAGCAGCTTGAACAACGCGAGCGTGAACGTACTGGGATTAGTACGTTAAAAATTGGCTATAACCGAGTGCACGGCTTTTTTATAGAAGTGAGCCGCGCTAATTCACATTTAGTACCTGCTGATTATATTCGCCGTCAAACGCTTAAAAATAATGAACGCTATATTATTCCAGAGCTTAAAGAGCATGAAGACAAAGTACTTGGTAGCCAATCAAAAGCACTCGCGCTTGAAAAACAACTATACGAAGAGTTGTTTAAATTTATCGCCCCACATATTGAGCAGCTGCAAATAATGGCTGCAGCGCTTGCTGACTTAGATGTATTAAATAACTTAGCAGAGCGTGCCTTTGCACTTAATTATGCTAAACCAGAGCTTTGCGACAACGACAATATTAGCATTCAACAAGGCCGTCATCCGGTTGTTGAACAGGTAATGAAAGACCCATTTATTGCAAACCCTGTAGAGCTTAATAGTCAGCGCAAAATGCTGATTATTACCGGTCCAAATATGGGTGGTAAATCAACCTATATGCGCCAAACAGCACTTATTGTATTAATGGCGCACATTGGCTGTTATGTCCCTGCCGATAGCGCAAAAATAGGCAATATTGATCGTATATTTACGCGTATTGGTGCAAGTGATGATTTAGCCTCTGGCCGCTCAACCTTTATGGTTGAAATGACCGAAACCGCCACAATTTTAAATAATGCGACAGCGCAGTCGTTGGTATTAATGGATGAAATTGGACGTGGTACAAGTACCTATGACGGGCTTTCGCTTGCATATGCCACAGCGAATCATTTAGCATCAAAAATATCCGCTAAAACCCTGTTTGCAACTCACTACTTTGAATTAACTGAGCTTGCAGAGCAAACGCAGGGCCTTGTAAACGTTCACCTTGATGCAATAGAGCATAATGATACCATTGCATTTATGCATACTGTGCTAGACGGTGCGGCAAGCAAAAGCTTTGGTTTACAAGTGGCCGCGCTGGCTGGTGTGCCTAAAGCGGTAATTACACAAGCTAAACAAAAGCTTAAGTTACTTGAAAATCACCAAAGTGTTACTGCACCTAATGCTGAGCAACACGCATTTTCATTTAATAATGGCGCTGTTATTGAGCCTTCATTAGTGGAAGAACAATTAAGTGCAATTGACCCAGATAACTTATCGCCTCGTCAAGCACACGAATTGCTCTATAAATTAAAAGCGTTGCTTTAACAAAAAATGCCGAAGAATAATTTCTTCGGCATTTTTTATTCAAGCCTTGTAAGGCCTTACATTTATTATTAAGAAAATTGGTTAAATAAACTATCTGTGCTTAACCCTTCTTGTTGCAAAATATCTTTTAAACGACGTAATGCTTCAACTTGTATTTGTCTTACTCGCTCTCGTGTTAGCCCTATTTCTCTACCTACATCCTCAAGTGTAGATGGCTCATAGCCTAGTAATCCAAACCTACGCGCCAGTACTTCACGTTGCTTAAGGTTTAATTCTCCTAACCAATCAACAATGTGTTTATTAATTTCGGTGTCTTGCACTTCACCTTCAGGGCCGTTGCCTTTTTCGTCAGGTAAAATATCAAGCAGCACGCTGTCGTTTTCGCCACCAATAGGCATATCAACCGACGCTATTTTTTCATTCAAACGTAACATTTTGGTTACGTCTTCAACTGGCTTATCTAGGCATTCAGCTATTTCTTCAGCAGTTGGCTCATGGTCGAGTTTTTGGGTTAGCTCTCGCGCTGTACGTAAGTAAACGTTTAGCTCTTTCACTACGTGGATGGGCAAACGAATAGTGCGTGTTTGGTTCATAATGGCGCGTTCAATTGTTTGACGTATCCACCATGTTGCATAGGTTGAAAATCTAAACCCGCGTTCAGGGTCAAACTTTTCAACAGCACGAATTAACCCTAAATTACCTTCTTCAATTAAATCGAGTAGCGCTAGTCCACGGTTATTGTATCTACGTGCAATTTTAACAACTAAACGTAAGTTGCTCTCAATCATACGTTTACGAGAGGCTTCACAGCCTTTGAGGGATTTACGCGCGAAAAATACTTCTTCTTCAGCGCTTAATAATGGAGAGAAGCCTATTTCACCTAAGTAAAGTTGGGTGGCATCTAGGTTTTTAGTCACTTCTTCTTTGGCAAATATGTCTTCGTCATCTACTTTTTCAAGTAGCGGTGTTGCTTCTTCAACGGTGTTTTCATCAAACTTGTCGTCATTGCTGATATTTTTTTCAATCTTTGCTGCGCTAGCCATAAGCCTTCTCCAGAGCAATTATCAATACCTAAAATCTAAGGAAGGTATTTAGCAGGATTGACAGCTTTCCCACGGTAACGAATTTCAAAGCGAAGCGCGGTAACCGAAGACTCTGAATTGCCAATTTCTGCTATTTTTTGTCCTGCCTTAACTTTTTGCTTTTCTTTTACAAGTAATTTCGAGTTATGTGCATAAGCACTAAGATAATCATCATTATGTTTCAAAATGATTAAATTACCATAACCTCGAAGCGCGTTACCCGCATACACCACCGTTCCTTGTGCAGCGGCTAAAACTGTAGCCCCCATTTTATTAGTAATTTGTAAGCCTTTATAGCCGTTTTCCTTATTAGAAAAGCGTTTGGTAATTTTGCCCTTTGCTGGCCAAAACCACTTTAATTTACCGCTCGACAACTGCTTTTGGTTACTAACTTTATATTTGGCTTGTTTTTGAACATACTCTCGTTTTTTTGGCTGATCAAGTCCTTTCTTTAATTTTTTGTTATTATTTTGTATGTTTTTTCTAGACTTTTTACTCGAATTCGTATATTTTTTTGAGCTTTTAATTTTTTTGATAGTGGGAGAGAGAGAGATTGACTGGCCTGGATATATAACATAAGGACTTGAAATTAAGTTGTTTTTAGCAAGTTCTCTAAAGTCTTTTCCTGCGCTAAATGCGATTGAATAAAGTGTATCTCCTTTTTGTACTGTATATTTGCCATCTACAATGTTAATTAAATGGTTTGAGTCATTAACATTATTATTTAAGCTACTAACGGGCGCTGGAACATGGCGAGATGAACAACCAAAGAGAAAAACACTAATGAACAAAGCAACATAAAGCATAAATTGTCTATTCATCGTGCTTTTCTCCATGTTTAAGTAACATTATTTTATATAGCTTAACGCAACAAAAAGTACGCAACGGCTATTAATATTACTAATCCCCAGCCAAGCACTTCAATATACTGACGTAATTTTTTCTCCATTTGCGCTCCGCCCCATTTCATAAGCGCAGCAACTAGAAAAAACCGAGCACCGCGCCCGATTGCTGAAGCAATTAAAAATGGTAAAAACGCCATCTGTAAAACGCCCGCACCAATTGTAAATACTTTATAGGGTATGGGTGAAAAACCTGCTAAGAACACCACCCAAACGCCATACTCTTTAAACCAATTTAATGCTACATCAAACTTTTCTTGCCAATGCATCTGTGCAATTAGCGGCTCTACAACAGGTTCAAAAAGCCAAAAACCAAGAAGGTAGCCAATTACCCCGCCCAGCACAGATGCAATCGTTGCGAAGCTAGCAAAACGCCACGCCTTACTAGGTTGAGCCAGCGACATTGGCGCTAACATTACATCGGGTGGGATAGGAAAAAAAACAGACTCGGCAAAACTCATTCCTGCTAAATAACGCTCCGCATGGCGGTGCTTTGCCCATACTAGGGCCATATCGTACAACTTAGTAAACAACTTCAAAGTGAATTCCTATTCAATATCACCAGGTACCAAAGGTACAAATCTTACTGGTGCAATAACATGCTCTGTAAAGCTTTCGCCCTTTCGAATAACCATTATTAATTTTTGATCAGCTTCGCCAACCGGCGCTAATAATACACCGCCATCAGCGAGTTGACTTAACAAACCTTGAGGTAAGGTGGCAGCGGCAGCCGTAACAATAATGCCGTCAAATGGTGCTTGAGATTGCCAACCTTGCCAGCCATCTCCATGTTTCATTGTTACATTGTATAAATCAAGCTGCTGCAGACGCCGTTTAGCCTGCCATTGCAAAGCTTTGATCCGCTCAACAGAATAAACTTTAGTAAACGTTTTAGCCAATACCGCTGTTTGATAGCCAGAGCCCGTGCCGATTTCTAATACTTTATCGCGCACACCGGCCAACCTCAGAAGCTCCGTCATACGGGCTACAATATAAGGCTGCGAAATAGTTTGCCCTTGCCCAATAGGTAGCGCTGTATTTTCATAAGCTTTATGCTGCAACACGTCATCAATAAATAAATGACGAGGTATACCTGCAATGGCATCAAGTACGCCTTGATCCTCAACACCTTCACGTTTAAGTAAATCTGATAACGCTTTCGCACTTCGCGTGTAATTAGCGAGCACGATTTATCTCCAAATTAGATAACCAGTCCCCAACTGCCTTAATGCTATTGTGTGCGGTCATATCAACACTGAGTGGTGTAACCGATGCAAAACCATTATTAATGGCGTAAAAGTCAGTTCCTTCACCTGCATCACTCTCTGTGCCAAGCGAGCCATACCAGTAAATACTTCGACCCCAAGGGTCTGTTTGCTTGGTCATAGTTTCAGCTTTATGCCGAGCGCCTAAACGCGTAACCTGCACACCTTTTAATTCACTTAGTGGAACATCTGGCACATTAACATTAATAATTTGGTCTTTTGGTAATGGGTGCGATGCAAGTTCTTTAATTATATTAACTGTTACCGCAGCCGCTGTTTCAAAGTGCTCGCCATTGTGTGAGCAAAGTGAAACTGCAATAGCAGGCAACCCCAAATGACGACCTTCGGTCGCTGCAGCAACAGTGCCTGAATAAAGCGTATCATCACCTAAATTGGCGCCATGATTAATGCCTGCCACAACTAAATCTGGTTTTTGGTCAACAAGCTGATTAACACCTAAATGAACACAATCGGTTGGCGTACCATTAACTGACATAAACCCATTTTCAAGAGTTGTTGCACGCAATGGATTCATTAATGTGAGCGAGTTACTTGCACCACTGCAATTGCGATCGGGTGCCACCAAAGTGACGTCTGCAATTTTTGTAAGCGCGTTATATAAGACCGCTATGCCTTTAGCATTAACGCCATCATCGTTACTTAACAGTATCTTCATTTATGCCATTATCCTTTTCTTTTCGCTCTTTTGGACTTGCATCTGTATAGTCCACCAGTTCACGAAGTAATGCAGTTGCAAAACACCCTTTAGGTAAACCAAAGCTTAGCTTAAGTGTGGTGTTATCAAGTGTTTCTACTGCCAAGTTATCAGGAATCAAACGCAACATTCTACGCTCGTTTTTAAGCCCTAATTCACCCAGGCCTTCACACCATGCCTGATAGGGTTTAAGCCATATTTTTTCTTGCTCAGTTAACCCTTTATCACTTTTGCCTGCCATTGGTGCCGACATTACAATATCGCCAGAGGCTAAACGTGCTATGTTTTCGTCGTTAATTTCATCTTCAAAAAATGCATTACTGCCGCTGAGCATAAATACTTCGCGGTGCATCGTTTTAGCTAAACCGTGTTCTTTTACACGTAAACTTACAAGTTGATTAAAAATATGTGAACGCGCAGCTGAAATTATAATACCGCGTAACTTCTTATCGCGAATACGTTCGCCGGCAAACATTTTTTCGGCCATAACCAAATTATGCCCATCGCGGCCAAAACGCTGCTCGCCAAAGTAATTTGGCACACCAGCACGCACAGCATTTATGCGGCATAATATATCAAGCGGCTCGGTAACATTACGAAGGGTAATGGTAAATTTATTGCCCTTGTGGCAACCGGTGCGTAATTTACGCTCGTGGCGCTGTTGCGACACTATAAAAATGCTTTCGCTATTTAACTCTGTAAAATCTATATGCTTTTTAATGGGCACTTTTACACTAAACCATTGGCTACATACACCATGACGATCTTTCATGCCCGCGTAGCTTACATCGCGAGGGGATACACCGGCTTTTTGCGCGATAATTTTAGCCACGTATTGTGTGTTTTCGCCTTTTTTAACCACCTGCAAGCATACATGCTCACCGTTACCTGTAAACTCTATACCTAGATCTTCATCTACCATAAAGTCTTCTGCTGTGGTTTTAAAGTCAGCTTTTGAAAGCGGTGCGCCGTATAAATAATTTAAGTCGCTCATGCGTTTTTTGTACTCGCAAGCTCTTTACTCATAATAACCACGGCATGACTAGAAATACCTTCTTTACGTCCTTCAAAACCCAACTTTTCAGTTGTCGTAGCCTTAACATTTATTTGGCTAAGATCGCAGTTTAAATCATTAGCTAGATTTACACGCATAGCCTGTATGTGCGGCAGCATTTTTGGTGCTTGCGCCACAATAGTGACATCACCGTTACCCAATACATAACCTTGCTCTTTAGCAAGGCCTACAACGTGGCGAAGTAAAATGCGGCTGTCTATATTTTCATATTCGCTCGCTGTATCAGGAAAGTGCTTACCAATATCGCCCATAGCGAGCGCACCTAAAATAGCATCACATAATGCATGAATAGCTACATCGCCATCTGAGTGTGCTAAAAAGCCTTGTGGGTAATCAATTTTTTCACCACAAATAGTTAACGGGCCTTCGCCGCCAAATTTATGTACGTCAAAACCATGGCCAATTCGAATCATACTGCACTCTCGTTTTGTTGTTTGTTTAATATAAACCCTGCCAAAGCTAAATCTTCTGGCGTGGTTATTTTAATATTATCGCTACGACCCGCTATAAGTTTTACTGGTTTGTTTACCCACTCAATTGCACTGGCTTCGTCGGTAATAGGCACCCCACTTTGTAGCGCATTTTTCAGCGCATTTTTAAGGTCACTGTACTTAAAAAATTGAGGGGTAAGCGCTTGCCATAAATCATCCCTTGGTACGGTTTGCTTTGAGTGTGTATCGCCGCGTTTGATGGTGTCTTTTACTTTAGTGGCTAAAATTCCGCCTTCATTTGCACTAAGGCACTCACTGATAAGGCGCTCTATGTCTGCTAGATCAACCAATGGGCGCGCTGCATCGTGCACTAATACCCAATCAGGGGGATTGGGTGCTAAAAATAACAAACTATTAAGCACTGAATCAGCACGTTCTTTGCCACCACTTGAACGAACAATGCGCGCATCGGTTAATGGTAGTTCACCAAAGTATGGGTCTGTATCGCTAAGGGCAACAACAATAGTTTGTAGTTGTGGTAATTGAGATAGTTTAGTTAGGGTGTGTTCTAAAATTGTTTTACCCGCTAACTGTATATATTGTTTAGGTGCATTGTGCTGCATTCTGCTGCCTACACCTGCTGCGGGTACAATCGCAACGATAGTTTGTTTATTTCTCATATTGGTTGCCCGGTAAAACACGAATAAATGTTTCGTCCGGCTTAATCATTCCTAATTCGTTTCGGGCACGTTCTTCAATTCCTTCAAGGCCAAGCTTTAAATCTTCTATGTCGGCTTTGAGCACTTTATTACGTTTTATCAACTTTTCGTTAGTGTCTTGGTGGGTTGCCACCGCCCCTTTTAAGCGCGAATAATCTTGCACACCATTTTGACCAAACCATAACCTGTATTGAACAAACAGTGCTAAGCACAGTAAGCACACTTGAAAAACACGCATTTAACACTCCTTATTTAATAATTTAAAAGTTTTAACTTAACTAAGCTAATGGGCGTTTTATATTGCGCCAATTAATGTTACCTGCCAGTAGCATTTCACGTAATGATAATACACGTGGTGTGCAACGCTTTGAAAACTGCCACTGATGCCCACAGCACGCTGCAGCTAAACTCAACTTACTTGGCTTTAAAAGTTGTGCATATTGCTGCTCTAGGCCATTGCCTAAAAAATCAAACCACCCTAGCTCGTTGCAATGCAACTTGTTTTCAGACACCTGATCAATACTGTCTATCCTAAGGTGTAATTTGTCATACTGGTTTACTATCACCGGAACAATTAGTCCCACTTTGGCATGCGCTTGAAAAAAAAGTTCATTGGCTTGTTTATTTACATCGGGCGGCGTTGCTTTTTGTTTTTCGAGCCACGAGCCATTTTGTGCATCAAGCGTAAAAGGCGAATGCCCGTTTACTACAAGCGATGCAGCTCGTTCAATGTAATAAGGCAAACTTTTTAACTGCCTACGCAACTTATCGGCATTAGGTTCGGCGACTAACCGCTGAACTTCTCGCTGATAAAATGCATTGCACAACTGCGCATATAGCGCCTTTTGCGCATCAGTTTGCCAAATTTCAACTTGCTGCTGTTCACCAAGTGACTGATTTTTCGCGACCAATTGCTTTACTCAAAAACATTCAGATAACTGTTTTATAACATAGTACTGAATAGTTTTTAAGCACACATAATAAATTAAGCGCTTGGTTTTTCACCTAACTTAGCTTTACCCGACTCTAAAAATTGCACAACACTGTTGCGCTTTTTACCAACTAGTAAACTGCCATCGGCTAAAAACATAAAGTTTTGCCAATTACGTTTAAATACGTCAAACGTTGTTTCAATAACATTATCGCGCGCCATACAAAAATATACCGTGGTATTTGCTTCCCACCCTAAAAACTCTAAAATTTCTTGAGGTGGTAAAGCATCGCCATTTTCCCAAGCTGCTTCCCAGTTAACTTCATCACTAAAGCTTTTATCTTGACCGCACCACATACTGTCATCAAAAAAGTCGGGGTGGTCAAACTCACGGCTTACCATTGTGCTCCAAAGTACAGCAGCGCGCTCGTCGCTCATTGGTTTTATTTTAGCTGCGTCATCACTTGATACCGGAATGTCTTTATGGCGAAAAACCCACGCTTTTCTGTAATCATCTAACGAAATATAGTTCATAATATTGGCAAATTAGTTAGCATTAAAAGTGCAAACACAAATTATACAAGAGATTGAAGCATGACTACAGCACTAAAACTGGGTTTATATCAACACTACAAAGGCCCGCAATACAAAGTTTTATATCAGGCAACACATAGCGAAACAGACGAACAATTGGTGATATATCAAGCCTTATATGGTGAGTTCGGTATTTGGGCACGACCACTTAGTATGTTTTTAGAAACCGTTGAAAAAGAGGGCAAAACTATACCTCGTTTTGCCTACCTTGGACCTGCAGATTAACTGTGGCATTATAACCCCATTCAATACTGCTCAGACCAGACAAGGGTACACCGTGCAATTTAATTCTACTGACAATTACATCGCAAGCAGCTCGCTAAAACAGGCTGTAAATGCTGCTATTATGCTTGAAAAACCATTACTTATTAAAGGTGAACCTGGTACAGGCAAAACTATGCTGGCCGAAGAGCTTGCGAAAAGTTTAAACACCGAGCTTATTCAGTGGCACATTAAATCGACCACCAAAGCACAGCAAGGTTTATACGAATACGATGCCGTATCGCGTTTGCGTGACAGCCAGCTAGGTGATGAGCGCGTGCATGATATTGGCAACTACATTGTTAAAGGTAAGCTGTGGCAAGCATTTACCTATGCCGAGCTTAACGGCAAACGCCCAGTTTTACTCATTGACGAAATAGACAAAGCCGACATTGAGTTTCCAAACGATTTACTGCTCGAACTTGATAAAATGGAGTTTCACGTTTACGAAACAGGTGAGCGCATTATCGCAAAAGAGCGCCCTATTGTGATCATCACTTCAAACAACGAAAAAGAGCTGCCTGATGCCTTTTTACGCCGCTGTTTTTTCCATTATATTGACTTTCCAAGCAGCGAGGAAATGCAGCAAATTGTTGATGTACATTACCCTAACGTTAAACAAGATTTAGTACGCCAAGCATTAGAAGTATTTTTTAACTTACGTGAAGCCAACGGCCTTAAAAAGAAGCCCTCCACCAGCGAATTGCTAGATTGGTTAAAACTTTTAATGGCAGAGGATATAGACGCTAAAACATTACACGACAAAAGCCAAAAAGGCGGCTTAATGCCGATGTTTGGCGCACTGCTTAAAAATGAGCAAGACATAAGCCTCATCGAAAAACTCGCGTTTATGAGCCGCCGTTAATATGTTGATTGCGTTTTTCTTCAAATTACGTGAATACCGTTTACCGGTAAGCCTGCGCGAACTACTCGATTTAATTAACGCCTTAAAAAAAGGCGTTATATTTGCAGACGTAGACGCGTTTTACCATTTAGCGCGCACCATAATGGTAAAAGACGAAACGCACTTTGACCGTTTCGACAAAGCCTTTAGTGACTACTTTAGCGGTATTGCCGACCTTGATTTACTCGAAAGTTTAAAGCGACAGCACAACTTACCTGAAGATTGGCTACGTAAAGAGTTTGAAAAAAACCTAAGCGATGAAGAAAAAGCCCAACTTAAAGCGATGGGCGGGCTCGACGAGCTTATGAAAACCCTGAAAGAGCGTTTAGAAGAGCAACAAAAACGCCACGCAGGCGGTAATAAATGGGTAGGTACCGGCGGTACATCTCCTTTTGGCGCGTATGGTTATAACCCTGAGGGCGTGCGTATAGGACAAGACGGCAACCGCAACCGCCAAGCGGTAAAAGTGTGGGACAAGCGCGAATACCGTAACCTAGATTCAGACCGCGAAATTGGCTCACGCACTATAAAACTCGCCCTTAAAAAGTTACGTAAGTTTGCCCGCACTGGCGCAAGCGACACACTGGATTTAAACGAAACTATTCGCGCTACTGCAAAACAAGGCGGCATGCTGGATGTAAAAATGGCACCCGAACGCCACAATGCGGTAAAAGTATTAATGCTGTTTGATATTGGCGGCTCAATGGATGACTACATTCATACCTGCGAAGAACTATTTAGCGCCGCCCACAGTGAATTTAAGCATTTAGAGTTTTACTACTTTCATAACTGTTTATACGAACACGTTTGGCAGGATAACCAACGCCGCCATTCAAACATCATCGACACCATGACGCTGATTAATAAATTTACCAGCGACTACAAAGTCATATTTGTGGGTGATGCCACTATGGGCCCATACGAAATAGCCTACCCTGGCGGCTCAGTAGAACATTACAACGAAGAGCCCGGCAGTGCATGGTTACAGCGTATAACAAACCACTTTGATAAAGTCGCCTGGCTCAACCCACAACCCGTTGAACACTGGCCGTATTATCAATCAATTGGCTTTATAAAAGAGTCAATGAACAATCGCATGTACGCGCTGAGCTTGGATGGGATAAGTAGAGCGATAAAAGAACTGAGTTGATCGTTAATATCAATGACAGCTCAGTGCTGTGAGTTCAACCACTCGATGCAACACACTGATTAAATCGCTCCGCAGGTGTTTCGTATTCTAGTGTTTTCCTCGGTCTCTCATTAAGTTGTCTGGCAACTTGGTTTAATCTTATCTGAGAATGCTCATTTAAGTTAGTTCCTTTTGGAAAATATTGTCTTAATAACCTATTTGTATTTTCATTGGAGCCGCGTTGCCAAGGTGATTGTGGATCGCAGAAATATACTTGAATATCTGTAGCTAGAGTAAAGTCTTTATGATTAGTAAGCTCACATCCTCTGTCCCAAGTTAATGATTTATAAAGCTCTGCTGACAACTTATTAGCTTGTTTAATCAACGCTTCGATTACTGGCTTTGTTTTATTACTAGGTACTTTCACTAACATTACATACCTAGAGTGCCGCTCAACTAGAGTCGCGATAAAACTGTTTCCTGAGCCTTGGATCAAGTCTCCCTCCCAGTGGCCTGGAACAGCTCTGTCTTCAACATTTGATGGCCTTTCACTAATTGGTACAGCGTCAACTATCTTTCCTAACCCTTTACCTTTAAGAGTGGCGTGTTTTGATTTCCTGACTACCCGCTGCGTCCTTAAGTGTTTTTGTAGCTCTTTTTTTAAGGCGCCGCGGGTTTGTATATATAGGGTTTTATATATTGTTTCGTGCGACACATTCAAATCCTCATTATTGGGGTATCTCCGCCTAAGCCAACCAGAGATTTGCTGAGGTGACCATGCAGATTCCATCTTTTGAGCAATGATTAAACATAATTCTTTGTTGCCATACAGCTTACAAGGCTTAGGGCGTTTGGCATTTTCCCAGGCAACTTTGTCAGCTTTACTCGCTCGATATTTTTTAATCCCGCCGTGGCGGTTTACTTCACGGCAAATAGTGGAAGGTGAGCGATTAAGGTATCTCGCTATTTCTCGAAGTGACTTACTTGCTGCTAACCCTCGTGAAATGTCTTCTCGCTCTGCAAGAGTTAGTGTTGTTGGTGAGCGTTTGGGCTCAAGCGGCCGAACACCACCTGTTTTATGGATAATACCTAATATAGATGAATGGTATCGATCAAATAACCTTGCTATATCATGCGCACTATCACCGCGCTGATATCGATCCCAAATTAACCTTCTTTGTTCTGCATTATAATAAATACGCTTTCTCTGTTTCATGTAAACGCTCCTTTAACTAATAATAAGGATAGCGTTGCATTCACCAGTTGAACTCACAGCCATTAGCAGACATCGACTTTAATGTCTTAAGTCAAGATTTGACCCCATTCACTTTTTCATTCACTTTTATAAGTCAAGATTTGACCCCATTCACTTATAACCTGTGTTGGCCGCTCTTGCCAACATCCGGTTGATAGATTTGTTATGAGCTGATTTCAAACCTTAGTCCTTTCCATTTGATTCTTTCAGTTGCTCTTTAGCACTGGAAAAACCATCGTTAAAACCTTTAGAGAATGGCTCTACCGCGGTCGCAATTACCAAACACATAGCGCCTAGAAGCATAGTGTTTCGTTTGTTTTTTACATACCCATAGATAGTTAGAAAAACAAACAATATTGAAAATACTAGCTGCAAATAAAACACTTAAAATTCCTTTTATTTAAAATTAACACGACGACTAAAGCTCATAACAATTTAATAGTGCGCTCGTCGCGCATATTTCTGCCGACGCTACGCTCATTTTTCTACATTATATAGTTTTAACAAATTACCTAAGGTATTACTATCGCAAAGTTTTCTAAAGTTTATAGGTAAAGTTAAATTAACCAATATGCGCGCAGCGCTTACTTTCATGAATATATGCGCAGAGCAGTTTAACCAATCTATTAACGACGATATTTAGCCAATCTCAATGACCGCTTCTCGCTCTGAACAGCCATGCGGATAATATTTAAATCATACAACTACAAAACGTTACTTCTCGGTCATTTTAGTTTAAACCGATTTACTCATAAACAAGCTATATGGGTCTAGCTCATAATCACCAAATGGTTCGCACTCTTTAAAACCAAATTGGACGTAGAGCTTTTGTGCGGGTAAAAACGCCTTTGCAGTGCCGGTTTCTAAACTAAGTTTTTTATACCCTCGCCGTGTTGCTTGCTCAATAATATACGTGAGTAACTTAGCCGCTATGCCTTGGCGTAAATAGTTGCTTGAGGTGCGCATTGATTTAATTTCGCCATGCGTGGCATTGAGCACTTTTAATGCGCCAACACCCGCTAAGTTATTATCAATCCATAAGCTATAAAAGGTTATATTGGGCTGAGTAAGTTTAGTTACATCCAGTGCATGTACGCTCTCAGCAGGTGAGTGTTTTAGCATATCGTTATGATGCGCTTGTAGTAACTTTATAACGTGGGGGTTTGAAAGCTCGCCTGTTCTTATATCCATTTATGCCTCGTTTAACCCTTGAATTTAATGCTTTAGGGCTTTAATTAAAGCCCTAAAGTAAATAGCTATATTTAGGCTGCTAGCTTCCACACCACAAACGCAACAGCAAAACCAACTAAGTACACTAAGCCTAACCACGTTAAGCTGCGCAATAATACGCTGTGTTTAATGGCAGGCTCTGAGCGCACTAGGCTAAAGTTAAGCCATGCAAAAACGGGGGTAGTGACAAAAGCAAGTGTCATGGCAAAAGTAAGCATTGGCCCCAGGGCCGATTTAAAAAATAAAATAACCGCTATACCAGCAAGCGCTTGTAGTATTAACCAAATGTTTAGGCTGTGCTTTGATTGCCCAAAGCCAAGTAGTTTATGCGATTCGTTAAGTGTGCGGGCGTAGCCGTCAAGCACGGTGAGTGTAGTGCCAAACATACATAAAAAAGCAATAGCTGATACCAGCGGCCTTGCCCACTCACCAATAGTGAGTGCGTACATGTCTATGAGCTGTTTAGCAAAGGCAACACCGCCAAGCTCAATACTGCTGCTTTGCCCGTATTGCACCAGCACACCTAAGCTAAAAAATACCAATGCTAAGCACGCTGTTAACCAATAGCCTACGTTAAAATCAAACAAGCCTTGGCTTTTAGTGACCGCTTGCTGGGCTTGCTTTTCTTTAAGCCACAGCGAACTAAGGGCTGATATTTCTATGGGTGCTGGCATCCAACCCATTAACGCGACCATAAAGCTCAGCATAGCCAGCTCGTAGGGTGAGGGGCCAACATAGTCAGCTGGCGCCATTGGGCCATTACTAAACGCGATAACCAGCGCAATAACAGTAGCGAGTGTTAATAACCCCATAATGCCTTTAGCAACGCTGTCGAGCGCTTTAAAGTGCCCTAACAATAATATGGCTAAGCACACACCGAGCAATATCCAACATAGCAGGGTTACCTCTATCACTGCAGGCAGTGCGTAATGCAGTAAGCTGGCGGTAAGTAGTAATACCCCTGCGGTATTAACAACTGCTGCCAGTATGTTCAAGCCAATAAAACTATAAAAATACACCGGGCCTTTGTTTTTATAGCCTTCTACTAAACTGTTTTTAGTGGCTAAGGTGTATTCCATACCAAAGCGAAAAAACGGATATTTTAATACGTTAACAGCCAGTATTAACCAAAATAGTTGCCAGCCAAATAGCGCGCCAGCCTGAGTAGATGCAACTAAGTGAGACCCACCAATTGCTGCGGTTGCCATTAAAATACCAGGGCCTAGTGCGCCTACGTGAGATTTCCAAGAAGTGTGTGTTTGCTGCATTAATTTCTCAAATTATGTGTGTTATTCACTCTGGTTATTAATTTTCACAATTAATAACACCGAAGGCTGCATAACTTACCTAAATTAAAGGCAATAAAAAAGAGCCATAAGGCTCTTTTTTATAGTGCTTTGGGACTAAAAATTATTTTAGTTCCATCTCTTGGATGATTTCGTGCGCTATTTCTGGCGTTGTACTTACAGGCTTTTCGTGTAAATTTGCTTTTATTTGCCCTTTTCGATGTTTTAGTGCTGCATCGAGTTTTTTAGCTGCGCTTGCAATAGCTGGGTACATTACTTCGTTTTCCCCTTTTACTGATATTCGCGCACCTTCGTAATTAGTGCTAATTTCGGCTTGGATTTTATGATGCTCTTTAGACAAGATCATATCGAGAGAAATAAGTGATGGAAAGTGGCTCTCAATTTTAGAAAATTTTTCGTTGATGTGCTCTCTAATAGAGTCAGTAACTTCAACATGGTGACCAGAAAGATTAATTTTCATAGGGTATCCTTTTATTTGTTACCTCATAAATAGTATTGGGGGCTATTTAGATTAACACAAGGAAAAAAGAGAGATATTTGAGGTTTATTTGCGGTTTTTGGTGATTTAAATCATGTGTTGCGCAAAGTTTATGCAAAGCCCATAAATCATGGGCTTTCAGACGTCTAGCTGTGCTAGCTATTAATCTGTGTATGAGCAACAGTAGTCGGCAAAATCACTTACTTTTACTTTAAAGCTTACGTTAGCGTCTACATTAAATGACTCGCCCGCATTAAATGTTTTCCACTCACTCTCGCCTGGTAATAAAATATCCCACTGGCCACCTAAAAGCTCCATGAGTTCTTTTTTACTGGTATCGAATACAAATTCACCTGGCTGCATAAAGCCTAATGTTTTGGTAGTTCCATCGCTAAATACAACCGTACGGCTTGACACTTTACCGTCAAAATACACGTTGGCCTTTTTAACTACGCTTACATTTTCAAACTGAGACATTTTAGCTCCTGCTATTAATTTAAAGATCTTTATTTATAAATTTTATCGCACTACCTTGCCTGATAGCTTACTTTCTTGCAAGAAAAGCAGTAACGCTTAATACCAATTCGCAATAATGCTTAATCATTTTTAGGGTCTAAAAGTGTCGCTATCTGCGTTAAAAAATCCTCATTTAGAACAACTAAATAACGAATTTTTTGCCTAGCTATCAACACGTTTATCTATCCTCAAAATAGATCACTTAATTAAGCGGATTGGTATAAGATGGAGTTGTTTCATATATGGGCATAAAAAAACCCGCACATTAGCGGGTTTTTAAGTTACTTAACTTATTTAATCAAAAACGATTAAAAAAGTGCGTTTGCTTTACTTACAATGTTTTCAACCGTAAAGCCAAAGTGCTCAAACAACTCGTTAGCTGGTGCAGACTCACCAAAGGTGGTCATACCGACTACGGCGCCATTTAGGCCTACATACTTGTACCAGTAATCAGCAATACCTGCCTCTACCGCTACGCGACGTGAAACGCTTGCTGGTAATACGCTTTCTTTGTACTCAGGCGATTGATCTTCAAATGCATCAGTACATGGCATAGATACAACACGTACCTTTTTACCTTGGCTGCGTAATTCAGTAGCTGAATCTTGTGCTAATTGCACCTCAGAACCGGTTGCAATAATAATTAGCTCTGGGTTGCCGTCACAGCTAAGGATGTAACCACCCTTTTTGACGTCGCTTAGCTGTTGTGCGTCACGCGCCTGTTGCTCAAGACCTTGGCGTGTGAATATTAACGATGTAGGACCGTCTTTACGTTCAATAGCTTGTTGCCATGCAATTGCTGACTCAACTTGGTCACACGGGCGCCAGTTATAAAGGTTAGGCGTTAAACGCATGCTGGCAATTTGCTCTACTGGTTGGTGAGTTGGACCATCTTCACCTAAACCAATTGAATCGTGCGTGTATACAAAAATACTTGGTTGCTTCATTAATGCAGCCATACGAACCGCGTTGCGTGCGTATTCCATAAACATTAAGAATGTTGCACCGTAAGGAATAAAGCCTTTATGAAGTGCAATACCGTTCATAATTGCCGACATACCAAACTCACGCACACCGTAGTAAACGTAGTTACCACTTGCATCGTCCGCCGTTAGGCCTTTAGAGCCTTCCCAAATTGTTAAGTTTGAACCTGCTAAATCGGCAGAGCCACCCATAAATTCTGGTAATAATGGACCAAATGCATTTAATGCATTTTGTGACGCTTTACGAGATGCTGGATTTGCCGGGTTTGCTTGTAACTGCTCAATATACGCTTGTGACTTTTCAGCCCAATCGGCAGGTAAATCTGAATTTGTACGGCGTTTGTACTCAGCTGCAAGCTCTGGGAATGCTTTTGCATAGGCTGCAAACTTTTCGTCCCAGCTTGATTCAAGCTCTTGGCCTTTAGCTTTTCCATCCCACTGTGCGTAAATGTCTTCAGGGATTTCAAATGCATCGCCCGTCCAACCTAAAAACTCACGCGATGCTTTAATTTCGTCATCGCCAAGTGGTGCACCGTGACAGTCGTGGCTACCCGATTTATTCGGTGAACCGTAACCAATAATTGTTTTACAACAAATTAGTGTTGGTTTATCAGTCACGCTTTTTGCTTCGCTAATTGCAGCACTTACTGCATCGCTGTCGTGGCCATCAACGTCACTAATTACGTGCCAGCCGTACGCTTTAAAACGTGCTGGTGTGTCATCGCTAAACCAACCTTCAACTTCACCATCAATAGAAATGCCGTTGTCATCCCAAAAAGCAACCAGCTTGCCTAGGCCTAATGTGCCGGCAAGCGAACAGGCTTCATGCGAAATGCCTTCCATTAAACAACCGTCGCCCATGAATGCATAGGTATGGTGATCAACAATGTCGTGACCTTCACGGTTAAATTGTGCCGCAAGCGCTTTTTCAGCAATTGCCATGCCTACCGCATTTGTGATCCCTTGGCCTAGTGGGCCCGTAGTGGTCTCGATACCTGGCGCATAACCGTATTCTGGGTGGCCTGGTGTTTTAGAGTGCATTTGACGGAAGTTTTTAATTTCGTCCAACGGTAAATCATAACCACTTAAGTGCAATAAAGAATAGATAAGCATTGAACCGTGGCCGTTTGACAGTATAAATCGATCTCGGTCTGCCCACTCTGGATTTGATGGATTATGTTTTAGATAATCGCGCCATAATACTTCTGCGATATCAGCCATGCCCATAGGGGCTCCAGGGTGACCAGATTTGGCCTTTTGTACTGCGTCCATTGACAAGACGCGAATAGCATTTGCAAGTTCTTTGCGAGATGGCATGAATTCTCCTACCTTATATATGTATTTGCGCGGGTATTTATGTGTTCGTTTATGTACTCAAGTTACAAGAGCACTTTTATTGCGACCATTCTTACTTATTGTGGGGGCTGTGTGCAATTAAAAACCCTATAAAAATGAGGTATTATGAATATTTTTTAAGACCATAATGTCATAACTAATTTAATTTAGACGTCTAGGCGTAAAAACACTATGCAAGGTGTTTCGTTTTAGATAAAATACGCCCCTTAATTTTTTAGCGCTAATACCGACGTTTGTGAAGCGCAATATTTGTGAGCATAATTACAATGGCAAAACATTTATTTACTTCTGAATCTGTTTCTGAAGGTCATCCGGATAAAATCGCCGACCAAATCTCTGATGCGGTTCTTGATGCTATCCTAGAGCAAGACTCTCATGCCCGCGTTGCGTGCGAAACATACGTGAAAACAGGTATGGTTATGGTTGGTGGTGAAATCACTACTAGCGCATGGGTTGATATAGAAGAGATTACGCGTAAAACAGTACGTGAAATTGGCTACACTCACTCAGATATGGGTTTTGATGCTGACTCGTGTGCAATTTTGAACACCATTGGTAAACAGTCTCCAGACATTAACCAAGGTGTTGACCGTACTAGCCCAGAAGAACAAGGCGCTGGCGACCAAGGTTTAATGTTTGGTTACGCATGTAACGAAACTGAAGTGTTAATGCCTGCACCTATCACGTATTCTCACCGTTTAGTTCAACGTCAAGCACAAGTACGTAAAAGCGGCGAGCTTAACTGGTTACGCCCAGATGCAAAATCTCAAGTTACTTTTGCATACGAAAACGGTAAGCCAGTAGGTATTGATGCGGTTGTTTTGTCAACTCAGCACAGCGAAGACATCTCTCAAAACGATTTAGTAGAAGCTGTGATGGAAACCATCATCAAGCCAGTACTTCCTGCTGAACTAATCACAAGCGCAACTAAGTTTTTTATTAACCCAACAGGCCGCTTTGTAATTGGTGGTCCAATGGGTGACTGTGGTTTAACAGGACGTAAAATCATTGTTGATACATACGGTGGTATGGCACGTCACGGTGGTGGTGCTTTCTCTGGTAAAGATCCATCAAAAGTTGACCGCTCAGCTGCATACGCTGCACGTTACGTGGCTAAAAACGTAGTGGCTGCTGGCCTTGCTGATAAGTGTGAATTACAAGTATCTTACGCAATAGGTGTTGCAGAGCCAACTTCTATTAGTGTTGAAACGTTTGGTACTGGTAAATTAGAAGAAGCACGTTTAATCGAATTAATTCGTGAACATTTTGACCTACGCCCTTACGGCTTAATTCAAATGCTTGATTTAGAGCGCCCTATCTACCTTCCTACTGCAGCTTACGGCCACTTTGGCCGTGACGAATTCCCATGGGAACGCACAGATAAAGCTGACGCACTTCGAGCAGCAGCGGGTCTTTAAGACTAAAGCAAAAAAACGGCCCTTTTAAGGGCCTTTTTTATAGCTAGCAATTATGTAACGCAACGCTAATTCATAGTTTAAAAAATAACTATTAATTGGTCCTCGAACTTTTTTATACTTTAGGTATATACTCATTTAATTATAAAGCTTTAGGGATATTTAAATGACCGATAACTTTCGCGTTATATTTGCTGGACTCGCTGATAACGTTGACTCAAAAACAGCGTGTACAACACTGGCGGCAAAACTAAAGATCTCAGAAGAAAAAGTAGCCTTATTTTTTAAAGGTAAGCCTTTATTTGCGCCTAGCGATAAAAACAAAGCATTAAAACAAGCTAAGCTACTTGTTGGAATGGGTATTAAAAGTAAGCTTCAAGCTGTATCGACAAATACTGAAAAAACCACTCAAACGGTAAGTGATAGCCAGCGAGATGAGCGTATTTTTGACGCATTAGACTACATAACCAGCAGTTTAATCAGGCTAGAAGAAAAACTCGAAGACCTTGAGCAGCGCCTACCTGAAAACCAAACAAAAAACCCTGAAGTAGATGAAGACGAATGGCAAGACGAAGAGCTATTACTGGACGAGGAACTAATAACTCAGCCTAAAAAACGCAGTAATGCATTGCTTTATTCGTTAATAGCTACGGTTGTTACGTTGCTTATTATACTTGCGGTGTACTTGGCGTTTCCTGCTTTATTTGCTTTTTAATTAGTTGGTAAGTTTGAAAAATGAGCGATTCACGCGCCCAAATAAGAAAATCTATTCGCGAATTACGTAATAATTTGTCTAATGAACAGCAAAATTTAGCATTTCAATCTTTAAGTATGAATTTTATTCAATACTTAAAAACAAAAAAAACAGCTAAAAACCAACACATCGCCATTTATTTAAGTAACGACGGAGAGCTTGATACCTCCTTGTTAATTAAAGAATTATGGAACTTAAATCACGTTATTTACCTACCAGTAATACACCCATTTAATGGCGCCACTTTGCTGTTTCAGCGCTATGAGAAAAACTCACCCATGAAGGCAAATCGCTATGGTATCTTTGAACCTAAGCTAAATTGCAGTCAAATATGCCCTTTACCCGAGCTGGACTACTTACTTATGCCATTAGTTGCATTTGATAATCAAGGTAATCGCTTAGGAATGGGAGGTGGGTTTTACGATAGAACACTGGCTCGTTTACACGATGAAAACTGGCAAAAACCACGACTTATAGGCCTTGCACATGAGTGCCAAAAAGTTGATGTATTGCCAATAGAGTCTTGGGACGTACCGCTTAAAACCATAATAACACCGAACAAAAATTACTGCTGGTGATGTGATTATTCGCATACTTGCAGCACACGTTTGACATACATGAGCACAAAATAATGACACAAGACGAATTAAAAAAAGCAGCAGCATGGGCTGCACTCGAGTTTGTAAAAGAAAACACGATAGTAGGTGTAGGCACAGGCTCAACCGTTAATCACTTTATTGATGCCCTTGGCACAGTTAAAGACACTTTAGTAGGTGCTGTATCAAGCTCTGAAGCTTCTACAGCGCGTTTAAAAGAGCTCGGTATTGAAGTGTTTGAGCTAAACGATATCGATGCACTCGATGTTTATATCGACGGCGCTGATGAAATTAACGCTCAAAACGAAATGATTAAAGGCGGTGGTGCTGCACTTACCCGTGAAAAAATTGTGGCTGCAGTTGCTAAGCAGTTTGTGTGTATTGTTGATGACACCAAACTAGTGGACACATTGGGGGAATTTCCGCTTCCAGTTGAAGTTATTCCAATGGCGCGCAGCTACGTAGCACGTGAGTTATTAAAGTTAGGCGGCGACCCAGTCTACCGCCAAGGTGTGGTTACCGATAACGGCAACGTTATTTTAGACGTATATAATTTAAATATTACCAATGCTAAGCAACTTGAGACAGATATAAATCAAATTGTTGGCGTAGTTACCAATGGCCTATTTGCGATGCGTGGTGCTGATAAAGTAATTATCGGCACTAAAAATGGGCCTCAAATTAAATAGGATGAGGTTATGAGTAAGGTATCGTTAGCAAAAGACAAAATTAAAATTCTCTTGCTTGAAGGTGTGCACCAAAGCGCAGTTGAAACGCTAAAACGAAATGGTTACAGCAATATAGACTACGTTAAAACATCGCTACCGGAAGACGAGCTTAAAGAACGTATTAAAGACGCTCACTTTGTAGGTCTGCGTTCTCGTACTCATATTAACGAAGCTGTTTTAGATGCTGCAGAAAAGCTGATTGCTATTGGTTGTTTTTGTATTGGCACAAACCAGGTTGACTTAAGTAACGCTCGCCAGCGTGGTATTGCTGTATTTAATGCGCCATTTTCAAATACACGCTCTGTTGCAGAGCTAGTACTTGGTGAAATACTGCTTTTACTTCGCGGTATACCTGAGCGAAATGCTGCGGCTCACCGTGGTGAGTGGCTAAAAACAGCAACGGGTTCATTTGAAGCACGTGGTAAAACGTTGGGTATTATTGGCTATGGCCACATTGGTACTCAGCTAGGTATTATGGCTGAAAACATTGGTATGAACGTCGAGTTTTACGACATTGAAGATAAGCTAACACTGGGTAATGCAAAACAAGTGCATAACTTGACTCAGCTACTTCAGCGCTCTGATGTAATTAGTTTGCATGTGCCAGAAACACCACAAACCAAAAACTTAATCGGTTCGGCAGAGCTTGCGGTAATGAAACAAGGCGCTATTTTAATTAACGCCTCTCGCGGCACCGTTGTTGATATTGATGCCCTTGCAGAATCACTTAGCGAGAAAAAGCTAAGTGGTGCAGCAATTGACGTGTTCCCCGTTGAACCTAAATCTAACGATGAAGAGTTTGTATCGCCACTACGCGACTTCGATAACGTTATTTTAACGCCGCATATTGGTGGTTCAACTCAAGAAGCTCAAGAAAATATTGGTATTGAAGTGGCAGGTAAATTGGCTAAATACTCAGATAACGGCTCTACAATTACCGCCGTTAACTTCCCTGAGGTATCACTGCCAGAGCTTGCTAACCGTAGTCGCTTATTGCATGTTCACCACAACCGCCCTGGTGTGTTAACGCAAATTAACCAAGCGTTTGCGCAGCACGGTATCAATATAGCGGCTCAGTACTTACAAACTGATGAAGCAATTGGTTATGTGGTTATTGACGTTGATACCGACCACTCTGAAGTAGCGCTTAAAGAGCTAAGTGCAGTTGAAGGAACAATTAGAGCGCGTATTCTTCACTAAACATTATCTATAATAAAAGCCGCATTTGATTAAATAAGTGCGGCTTTTTAAATTATGATTTAACAACTTATCGTGATTAGTCGCCTTTAACTTCTAAATTTATAAACTTTACCAGTTCTTCTGGCTTACCAGCTAGCATCATTAATTGCTGGTTAACTTCCATCATAGTTTGGCCTTCAGGCAATTTTGCTGAAACAGTTAACGAATTTAAACCGCTGGCAAAGCTGGTTAACGCATTCGCTATTTCTTCAGTTACAGGCGCTTGCTCTAACTGCTGGGCTAACATTGCTTGCATTTGCTCAATAGTCATACCTTGCTTTGAAAGCTCACTTTCTAATAACTCTTTAAGTTTACCTTGGTTATTTATAACAAAGCTTGCGTTACGGGGTTCAAGCTTGCTCATTGCTTGCATCATACGTGTTTGCTGTTGCAGTTGCTGCTCATAAGTTAGAGGGGTATCACCCGCTTGCTTTTGTTCTTTGCTCATCGCAAGCGACGTATCCATAAGCGGTTTAGAATTAGCTAGCCCTAAGTCCATATTAAAACTGACCACATCTTGAGCATTGAGCTTTACAACCATATCGCTTTCACCAGACTCTTCATTATAATCTAAAGATGAATGCAGATTGTAACTTGCTGATGCTAATATGGCATTTGTGTCAGCAGGCAGTGTGGCAATAAAGTCTTTACTGAGCGTCAGATTTTTTACATCAAGCGATGTATGCGGCGAAATTTTATCGGTTTCGTAGCCTTTAACTTCAATACTTTGAACGTTGGCTACACTCTCGCCCTCAGGGCTTATTACTTCCATACTTGTAATTTCAACACTTTTTGAAATAACACTTGCAGATAAGCCAGCATATTTAAATGTTGCACCCGTTTGCTCACTCACCATGGCCAGCTGCTTGTCTACTTCAGCACGAACCTCTTGGGTTGCAACATAGTTAGCGTAGCTAACGCCGCCAACACCTGCGGCAATAATCGCTGCGGCTATAATTAATTTTTTCATATTATTTCCTTATTCTATTTTTATAAAAATTGTATTAACCCAAGAGTAACATTGCATACCAGTCGCTGTAAGCGTTAATTAATCAGGCTCAATAACTCATGTACCGTTTTTACTGGAGTTATTTTAGCGCCTAGGCCTTCCATTGATTTATGGTAGTTACGAAACGGGATAAATATTTCTGTAAAACCATGCTGTGCAGCTTCTTTAACTCGTGGTACGCCGCTGTCTATTGGGCGCACATCACCGTTTAAACTCAACTCCCCCATAATACAAGTGGTTCGAGGCACAACAAATTCGTTCAAGCTACTTAGTAACGCAGTAACAAGGGCTAAATCTATACAGGTTTCTGATTCATCAATTTTTAAACCACCCACAATATTAAAAAAGGTGTCGTGAAATATTTTTGTTTTTGTATGTTTACGTAAAATACCTGTGAGCATTTTTATGCGGTTCATATTTAAACCGACACAAACACGCTGTGGAAATTCAGCCTCGGTTTCTGTTGTTAAACATTGTATTTCAAGCAATAGATTCCGATTACCTTTACGGATACAGGTAATAGACGACCCCGGGGATTCAGTCGTCGAGCCTGATAAAAATATCTCACTCGGGTTGTCTACGCTTAACATTCCACGCTCACACATTTTAAAAATACCCACAGTATCAATGTCACCAAAGCGGTTTTTATTGGCACGTAAGGTACGAATTTGTCCATCATTGGTGTCTATGTGTAATAGCGCATCAACAATGTGCACCAAGGTTTGCGGGCCTGCAATTTCGTTATTTTTATTCACGTGAGCAATAATAAACATGGTCACGTCATTCTGCTTACAATATTGAGTTAATGCTTGAGCGGCACTTTTAACTTGCGAAGGCGAACCTGGGCTGCCATTTGCAGTGTCTGTAACAACGGCTTGAATGGAGTCGATGACTGCAAACTTTATTTTATTTTTATCAAGCTCTTCAATAATGGTCTCAACGCTGGTTTCTGAAAGCAAATAAAGCTCATCGGCGTTATAGTCTAACTTTAAGCGATTAACACGATTTTTAAACTGCGACAAAGACTCCTCAGCGGTACAGTAAAGAGACGGCATACGCTTTGACATTCTTGCCACCAAATCAGATAAAAGCGTTGTTTTACCCGCACCAGGATCGCCCGAAATAATATTTACAGAACCCGTAGTAACACCACCACTTAAAACACGGTCAAGCTCGCCTATTTCTGTGAGTTGTTTTTCGGCTTCAACGGTCGCTATGTCATTAATTTTTTTAGAACCACCACCAATACCTCCGGCATAACCGCCAACACTTGAGCGTGCAGTTGCTTTTTTACTTTGCCCTGCTGAAGGTTTAAATTCAGCTAATGTATTCCACGCACCGCAACGACATTGCCCCTGCCAACGTTGATAGTTCATGCCACACTCTGTACAAACAAACTCTACTTTTGCCGCTTTAGCCATTAATAACCTTATTTATTAATCATTGAATTTAAAAATGCGTACTGTTTTGTTGTTATTTTGCCATTTCATCTATTTACATAGCAACATAGCTTGCCTGTGCAAATTTCTTAAGCCACAATCATTACCTAATTAACTGTTTTACTTTTATATATCTTAGGGCACAGTTTTTGCTTTAAAATTGAATAAAAGTAACTTGCCAATAAAATGGCACATAACACATAATAACAAAAACTAAATGGTAGTTGCTCTAAAAATCGTACCTATATTAATAACATAGCACGCTTTACGTTTATTGAATTTCTAATAAATGGATTTAACAGTATACCTACTTTTTCAAAGAGACGGTGATGGTTTTATAAATGGCTGATGACATCATGCTCAAACACGAGTCCCTCGTTAATGAGCTAAAACAATATTTAGGCAACGCCAAGTTTGACCTAATTTTTAAATCAAAAACAGCAGAGCTTACGAAGCCTGAACAGTTTTTAATTAAAATGGAAATGTCGCGCCTTTCTCAGCCTGTCGAGCGCTTTATTGATCTACGCGGTTTAGTTACAGGACAAGTAAAACCTTACGAACATAATGGTAAACAGCACTTTATGGATGAAACGGCCATTGAAGTGTTTGAAAGCGCATTAAAACAGCATGGTAAATACACACTTGCTGTTTACGAAGCGGTTATGAATACGGAAAATAATCACCGCGTAATGCAAAAAGAAGCCGCCGAAAAAGGGAATAAGCAAGAGCAAGAAGATTTACTAAATACCAGTGTTATTAAATTTGCATCTTACGAAAGCCGTGCAGAAGAAAGAATGAATTATTCAATAAAAGTTACTATTGAATATAACGATAAGAAAAATATTAAAGCAAGTACCTCTGATATTTCTTTGAGCGGCTGTAAAATAAAGCTGGCAAAGCGAAACATAATCAGAAAAGGCCAACTAATAGCAATGCGTTTGGTAGGTCTAGAGCAAGACTTTGAACTGGGTTTAAAAAATGGAATTCAATATGAAGTAGTTGCCGTTGAGAATATCTCACGTGAGTTTAATCATATTCGCTTAAAGCGAACTTATGTTGAAAATAATGAAGCCTTTGATAACTTTTTAGAAAGCTTTATTCACGGAAATAAACGCCGCTACAAAGTTAATTTAGATAACACGCTTGATGCTGTTGTGTCTAAAGGTTATGAGCAATATTACATACCTCGTGTTACTTCATTGTATGTGTTTTTAAGTAAAAAAGACGATCAGTATTATCCTAGTTTAAGCTTAACAACCGAAAATAATATTTTTATTCAGCGCTACTTTACCGATGAAAGAAGTGTACCTTGCTTATACAACGTGCTTAACCATAAACGGGTCTGTGGGTTATTAACGCAACCAACAGCGGTTAAAGAAGATTACCTGTACACCTTTACACATGTGTCCTCTGGAAAGGTTTATTACTATTCAGCAACCCGCACCGAATTAAACAACAATGCCAAACTACGTGATTTATTTTTAGGGTTCGGTAGTCAAAAAGAAAGCTGGCAATGCTTTAAAATTCAGATAATGCCGAGCCATCCTGATGATGCTTACATACCACTTTCACTGCCAAATTCTGCTGGTAGTAACATTGAAAAACTTAACAAACCTCCTTCGCCTCGTGTTGAAGGGTTAGTTAAAGACGTAAAATATATTGTTGTACTAACTAGTGTAGGTAATAGCGTTGAGCAATTGCGTTATAAACAAATAACTTACGATAAAGCTTTGGTCAATCAGCTTAAACTTTTTGGGCATGCCAAACATAAAACGGCTCCCTATTTAGACATTGTTGCGCTTGAGTATGTAAATTTACGCTCGCATAAACGCTATTTATACAAAACCGACGTTAAATTACACATAAATGATACGGTATTAAGTGGACATACGCGCGATTTTTCAGTCATGGGGCTACAACTAGAGTGCGATCAGCCTGTTAGCTTTAAAAAAGGCGACATTGTCTTTTTAACATTCCCTGATTTACAAAAAATAACTAAAAAGCATGCATTAAACGAACTCAAGTACGAGGTTATGGCTATCAGTAAGTCACTGACCACCGTTAACTTAAAAGCCAATAGAGTGGCTGACTTACCCCATGCTGGCGTTAGTTTTTTTACACAATTAATTGAAAATAACAAAGATAAATTAAAGGTAAGTGAAGAGGCTCCTAAAATTGAAGGACTCTCTACAGCACTTAGAAACATGGTAACAAAAAGCGTTTGCCAATTTCCGCTGTATTTACACAAAGAAGCGGCACATTTTAAAGTGGGTGCAATTGGTTATGGTTTATATTCAAGCCCGCTGCATGTACTTTTACAAAACTTTGGTCTACTTAGCAATAAAACGGACGTGTCGAGTATAATAACTAACGAGCAAATTTTAAATGTGATCACTCCAAATATAAAAGATCGCAGCAGACAAGATCCGCCACTTGCGTTTACACTGGCAATCAATTTTGACCCCCGACAAGATAAAGTCACCGAAGCTATTCAAAGCCAGTGTATATTAGGTGAAGATTACAGCAGCTTTAATGAACAAATTAGCAAGGGGATTAAGTCTCAAATTATATTTGTTATGCGACTATATATTTCACGTACTGGTCGCCCAGATACAGATTACCTATCCAACGAGCTTAGCTATGTGAGTCAATACGCGTTACATAAAGCTAAAGAGTTGGAAGAAGCTTTATGGTCGGTAACAGGTGTGGGTGATGTGGTTGATATTACAGAAGAAGCTTTAAGTCATTTTGAGTTAGATCAACAAAAGGTTGACCAAATGGGCCGTCGTAAACTGCTTTGGTTAAACCGCTCTCGCTAAGCGGTTTAACGCTAATATGCCATCGTTATTTTTTGTTTAACGGAATAGCGAGCATATAAAGTAACTGTAATAACGAGCCTTTACAAATAGCTGCTTGCGCTTGCTCAACTACTTTTGGTTTACCATGAACAGCAACCCCAAGCCCAGCCTTTGCCATCATAACGAGATCATTTGCACCATCGCCAATCGCCACTGTTTGTATTTTTTCAAGTCCGAGCTTAGCTTGCAAAGACTCTAAAATAACCGCTTTTTGCTGTGCATCCACAATCGTACCAAGTACCTTACCAGTTAATTTATCATCTTTAAATTCAAGCACATTTGCATGTACTTCATCTAAATTAATTAGCTCCTGAACACGCTCTGCAAATGGCACAAAACCGCCCGATGCAATTGCTAAATACCAATTGTGATGTTTTAGTACTTGGCACAAGGCTTTTATGCCCGGCATTAGTGGCAAGGTATTTTTTAATTCTTCAATAAGTTTTTTTTCAATGCCTTTAAGCTTACCTACGCGTTGATTTAAGCTTTCACTAAAATCGAGTTTACCTGCCATTGCGAGGGCTGTTACAGATGCCACATCATCGTACACATTTGCTAAGCGTGCTATTTCATCAATACATTCAATAGTAATCGCTGTTGAATCCATATCCATCACTAACAAACCCGGCTCGTAAAGGTTAGGCGGTGTATTAATTTGTACTAATTGGCACTCTAGTGTTTCTGAAAACGCTTTAAGCGTTAATGGATTAATAGATTGCGTTGTATTTTGAGTATAAAAACACAGTGCTGGAGATAAGCCTAAATCAGGCTGGTATTGGCATAATGCTGTGACCGTTTGCCCATGATGAGCTAAAAACTGAATAAACGTATCTATACTTGTCGCATTAAAGTCACCTGCAAATGCAATACTAAACAACCCTTCTTGTGTATTTGGAACACCATCAAATAGTGTAAAAATCCCGTTGTTATGAGCAAACCATTGGTTGAGCGTTAACATTGACAATGATTGCTGAGAAGTAAGCTGTGCCATGCTGATTTGCGACATAGGATCTCCGTGTTTATTTTTATTCCACTGATATAAAACGAATTGAAGCGGTAATATGAATGCTAAATTCGCCATCGGGGTTAATTTAAGGTTATAGTAGTAGTTGTAACATCAAATCAAAATTCTGTCAGTAGCATATACGGTGACTATGAAAAATAACCATCTTAAAAATCCAATATCAGCATCACAAAAAAAACGACTTTTACGGTTATTATTAGCCGCTGGCTGTTTTGTATTGCTTAGTTGGGTAGGTGTAAATAGTAGCTTTCAAAGCCATCAGTTATTATATGATAGCGCTGACAACACAGCACAAAGCTTAACTCAAT
The DNA here is from genome assembly GCF_023161925.1 of Pseudoalteromonas sp. 2CM32C. Taxonomy (NCBI): domain Bacteria; kingdom Pseudomonadati; phylum Pseudomonadota; class Gammaproteobacteria; order Alteromonadales; family Pseudoalteromonadaceae; genus Pseudoalteromonas; species Pseudoalteromonas sp. 2CM32C. Next base: position 337,439 of record NZ_JALNTI010000001.1, read on the forward strand.
TTATGGCTTTAAATGTTAAAACACCACTGATAGAAAAAAACAAACCTCAGTTAAACACTATTTGTAACGACATAGCTAAAGACGAATTTGTACTGTCGGCTACCATTTATGATCATCAGGGGATTTTAGTCGCCAGCAGTGATAACTGGCAGTCACACCATATTTTAGGTCAACTTCCAGAATCGACTCCAGGAATAAGTAAACTTAAAACACCATTTGTTGAACCCGTTGTAAGCGATGATGATCGCCCTCTAGGGTTTGTTTCGGTAACCTATTTAACACGAGCTGCTATTTCAGACAGCCACAGCCATTTTCATGATTTGGGTCGTCAGGTTTTGTTAATGCTAGTTATTGCATGTATTTTCACATGGCAACTGGGGCGTGGCTTAAAGCGTTGGCAAGTCAACCGCTATATACGAAAAACCTCTGAGCAAGAGTCGTAGAGCATTTTAGCTAGTACCTCTTTATCGCTACTTTGCTTTAAACTACACAGTGCGTTGAACACATTAGGGATATGAAGCGGCGTATTAATCTCACCTTGATGACCATTTAGTGGCATTGAGGGCGAATCGGTTTCGAGCACTAAGTGCTGAGGTTCAATTTGAGTAATTACATTACGGGTTTTAGCTGCGCGCTCGTAAGTTATAACCCCACCCACGCCTAATTTAAAACCCTGTTTAATATAATACTGTGCTTGCTGTAGTGAGCCAGAAAACGCATGTATCACTCCACCATATTTTGGCTTACAGCGTTTAAACGATTGCGCAATTAAATCATGACTTTGCCGATGATGGACAATAAGCGGCAAATTTAGCTCATTAGCAATCGTTATTTGCTGCTCAAACAAACTCGTTTGTTTTGCAAGGTCTTCGATACTTCTATCAAGCCCACACTCACCTATAGCTATTAAATGATGCTTATTTGCAACCCCGAACTCAAAAAGTGCTTCTATGTGCGATTCTTTATGTTGATCTAAAAAGTAAGGATGTAACCCTGCAGCTATTTTTATACTTGGAAAAGTAGCTTTGAGTTTGATAAGAGTATGCGATTGAGCGAGCGTAATACCCGGTACAACAAACTGATTGACTCCCTTTGCTATACACTCGTTTATGAGCGATTCACGAATTGAATCAAACTCGCTAAAGTCGAGATGGCAATGAGAGTCAATAAATTGCACGGTTACTTAATCATCAATTTATTAAGGGTTTAAGCGTGTAACTTGCCAGTTGTTATCTGCTTGGCGCTGGTACATAAAACGGTCATGTAAACGGTGTGCACCGCCCTGCCAAAACTCAATTTTAGTAGGCACTACACAGTAACCGCCCCAAAAATCAGGCAATGGGATTTCACCTTTAGCAAACTTGCTCTTCATATTAGCAAAGGTTTCCATAAGTACTTTTCGCGACGACACTGGCATGCTTTGTTGCGACGCCCATGCTGCTAATTGGCTTTCTTTAGGTCGAGATAAAAAGTATTTTGCCACGGCTGATGTAGGTAATGGTTTTGCCTCACCGTATACAATTACTTGGCGTTCCATATGGTGCCACGGAAAGTGCAGCGATATTTTGTTATTGCCTTTTAGCTCTTGCGCTTTACGTGAGCCGGTATTAGTAAAAAACACAAACCCGTTATCATCTAAATGTTTTAACAATACAATGCGCTGCGAAGGTTGGCCGGTTTCATCAACCGTTGCCACAACCATGGCCGTTGGGTCTGGGATATTACTGCCCACAGCATGCTCAAGCCACGTTTCAAATTGTTTGAATGGATCATCTTGCAAATTAGCTTCGCTTAGCGCGTCTTGCAGGTATTCACGGCGGATGTCTTCGAGTTTCATAAACAAATCCTTCTCTGTTTATTAAAGCGTATGTGGGTAAGTTAAGGTCAGGCAATCAATAGTAATCAGTAATAAGAACAATTTTATATTTTGGGTTAGTGCTTGGTTAATGTTGGGTTTCGTTTCACTCAACCCAACCTACGGTCAAACCTACCATCTGCAAGTGTAGAAGTGCTAGCAAGGCGGTAAAACTATTTATGCCAAGGAGCATACGGTTTGTATGTGACTTAGGATAAATAGTTTTACCAACGCAGCTAAAGCGAACTACACGAAGCAGAAGGTGATTACATTTGCTCCATGACTTCAATGCCTAACAAATCCAATCCAGTTTTTAGCGTATCTGCCACCAAATTACACAACACTAAACGGCTGTCACGTACGTTTGGCTCTACGCCTTCTTTAAGTACTGGGCAGGCTTCGTAGAATGTCATGTATAAGCTAGCTAGCTCGTATAAGTAACCACATAATACGTGCGGAGTGGCCTCATTGATCATTAAATCAAGCACTTCTTCAAGCTGCAGTAGTTTAAGCGCGAGTGCTTTTTCTTGCGGCTCAGCTATGGCTACATCAGCATTTAGCGTATCGGCATCGACACCTGATTTACGGAAAATACTACGCACGCGAGTATAAGCATATTGTAAGTAAGGTGCTGTTGCGCCTTCAAAACTTAGCATGCTGTCCCAGTTGAATATGTAATCGCTGGTACGATGCTTAGAAAGATCAGCGTATTTAACAGCGCCAATACCTACTTTACGCGCAATTTCGCTGCGATCATGTTCTGATAAATCAGATTCACGCTCAGCAAGTTTTGTTGCTGCACGGCTAATCGACTCTTCAAGTAAATCAGCAAGTTTTACTGTACCACCTGTACGGGTTTTAAATGGTTTACCATCGGCGCCCATCATGGTGCCAAACGGGCAAAACTCGTAGCTTGTTTCATCGCGTAAAAGGCCTGCTTTACGTGCGGTAAGCTCTACTTGGTTAAAGTGAAGGCTCTGGCGTGCATCAACAAATATTAAAATACGTTCAGCACCCAATTTATTTGAGCGGTAATCACACGCGGCTAAATCAGTGGTTGCATATAAAAAGCCACCGCCTGACTTTTGCACGATAAACGCAGATGGCTCACCGTCTTTATTTGCAAGCTCATCTAAAAATACTACTTGTGCGCCTTGCGACTCTACAGCAATGTTTTTATCTTTTAATAAGCTAATAATATCGTTAAGCTCTGCGTTGTAAGCACTTTCAGCCATAATATCAGCTTGAGTAAGCGTTACATTTAGGCGTTTGTAAACTTCTTCAGAGTGCTTAACAGAGGTTGCTATAAATAGCTTCCATAGTTTTTCACAGTGCGCATCGCCGCCTTGTAGTTTAACGACGTAATCACGGGCTTTATCTGCAAAACCTTCTTCATCGTCAAAGCGTTTTTTAGCGTCGCGGTAAAACGTTTCTAAATCAGCAAGCGCTACCGACTCTAAGTCTACGCCTTGGCTAATTTGATCTTCTAAATGCGCAATCAGCATACCAAATTGTGTGCCCCAATCGCCCATGTGGTTTTGACGAATTACTTTATCGCCTCTAAATTCAAGGGCGCGTACAATGGCATCACCAATAATGGTTGAGCGTAAATGACCTACGTGCATTTCTTTTGCAAGGTTAGGTGATGAGTAATCTACAACAACAGTTTGTGGCTTAGTGTGCTCGTTTACGGCAAGCTTTGCATCGCTGTTTGCTGCTTTAACACTGTTGGCTAAAAACTCAGGCTTTAAATGAATATTAATAAAACCAGGGCCAGCAATTTCAGTTTTTTCAGCAATGTCGCTTACATCTAACTGATCAATAATTTTTTGCGCAAGCTCACGTGGGTTGCTTTTCATTTTTTTAGCGGCGCCCATTGCACCATTAATTTGGTAGTCACCAAATTGTGGGCGTGTGCTTTGTGTAACCGCTGGGTTTGTGTCTTCTGGTAGGCCTGCTGCGGTCATGGCGGCAATGGCTTTTTCCACTAAAATAGTACGAATGTTCATTATATTATTTACCTTTGTAAGCCCGCCATAGCAGGCTTTCAGTTTACTTTAGTCAGTCAATTCTAGTTTTCGCGAGTATGGTTAAAGGTTACTTCTGGGTAACGCTCTGTCGATAAATTAAGGTTTACACGGCTCGGTGCTATGTAAGTTAAGTTATCGCCACCATCAAGTGCTAAGTTGCTTTCGCACTTACGTTTAAACTCTTCAAACTTTTTAACGTCAGTTGAGCTTACCCAGCGCGCTGTATTTACGTTTACACCTTCGTAAATTGCATCTACGTTGTACTCAGCTTTTAAGCGCGCTACAACTACGTCAAACTGTAGTACACCTACCGCGCCTACAATTAAGTCGTTATTAATGAGCGGTCTAAATACTTGTACCGCACCTTCTTCAGAAAGCTGTACTAAGCCTTTTAATAGCTGCTTTTGTTTAAGCGGATCGCGCAAACGAATACGACGAAATAGCTCAGGCGCAAAGTTAGGAATACCGCTAAACTTAAGCTTTTCGCCTTGCGTAAAGGTATCACCAATTTGGATTGTACCGTGGTTATGTAGGCCTATAATATCGCCTGCGAATGCATCTGCTGCACGCTCACGATCGCCTGCCATAAAGGTTACTGCATCTGAAATACTCACCTGTTTACCAAGGCGTACATGATTCATCTTCATGCCTTGACTGTATTTACCCGACACAATACGCATAAAGGCAATACGGTCACGGTGTTTTGGATCCATGTTAGCCTGTATTTTAAATACAAAACCAGTAAAGTTCTCTTCTGTTGCGATTACTTGGCGGTCTTCTGTTTCACGCGGTAGCGGCGTTGGCGCCCACTGTGTTAAACCATCAAGTACATGGTCTACACCAAAGTTACCAAGGGCGGTACCAAAGTACACTGGCGAAAGCTCACCCGCTAAAAATAGTTCAAGGTCAAACTCGTTTGAAGCACCTATAACAAGCTCTAGCTCTTCACGTAGTTGCTCAGCGAGTTCTTCACCAATGGCGGTATCTAGCTCTGGGTTATCAAGGCCTTTAACAGTGCGAACTTCCTGAATTGTATGACCTTGGCCTGTTTTGTATAAAACCGCTTCGTCATTATGAATGTGATAAACACCTTTAAACTCTTTACCACAACCAATTGGCCAAGTGATAGGCGCACAGGCAATATTGAGCTCTGTTTCTACTTCATCAAGTAGTTCCATTGGGTCACGAATATCACGGTCACACTTATTCATAAAGGTTACAATTGGCGTGGTACGTAGGCGCGTAACTTCCATTAGCTTACGGGTACGTTCTTCTACACCTTTTGCGGCATCAATAACCATTAAACACGAATCTACCGCGGTCAATGTACGGTACGTATCTTCTGAGAAGTCTTCGTGTCCAGGGGTATCAAGTAAATTAACCAGCGCATTGTTATACGGAAATTGCATTACAGAGGTAGTAACCGATATACCACGCTCTTTTTCCATTTCCATCCAGTCAGACTTTGCATGCTGATTAGAGCCACGGCCTTTTACAGTACCGGCTTTTTGAATCGCTTGTCCGAACAAAAGTACTTTTTCGGTGATGGTGGTTTTACCTGCATCCGGGTGAGATATAATTGCAAAAGTACGTCGTTTATTTATTTCGCTAAGGAGATTTTGGTCTGCCATTAAAAAGTTCTTATAGTTTGAATACGGATAATATCACCATAAAGTGTGCAGACGTTTAAAGGCTAAAACTGCTAAACCCCGAAACCTCAACACACCAAAACCAAGAGTAAATTAGCTCCTAGTTTGCGATCCGTTATGTTAATCGTAATTAAAGACTATTTTCGCTGATCTTGACCCTTTAAACAATCAATGGTTAGTTATTAACTGATCTTTTTTATCAATATTTAAGCTCAGGCCGTTTAGTTTGTAATTTGACTCAAGCAAAATAAAAACTTTTACTTAATTAAGTAATTAAAACCTACGCATAAAGGGGAAGTTACCTCTAACTAAAGTTTATATTTTAGCGATGAGTTAAGCGCAGGCTTGTTTAATAAACTTGTAACGCATACTATAAAAAGATTGCGTCAAGGATATTAGTTAGTTAATGAAAACCAGTAAGTTAAGCATTAGATTATTATGGTATATAACTCCGCTTGTTATATTGCCCCTGCTATTTTTAGGTGGATTTACGTTAACTAATGTAACTAACTCTACGCAAAAACAAGCCGATCTAATCATGAGCCGCTTTGTTGAGCAGCAACAGCAAAAAGCGTTTAACTATATAGACTCATTCCACTCTACCACTAAGCTACTTTCTCGCTCTCCGGTACTTAACGACTTTTTGGCCAATGACGCCCATTTAGACGGAAATTATACACGCAGGCTTGGCGCTCTAATGGATGTATTTGCCAGTTACAGCGAAGCCTACCCTGACATTATTAGTATAAATCTAGTATCGGCTAGTGGTAAAAGTGACGCCTATCATTCAAATAATTTAACCATAGCGCCAAAAAACTACCCCTTTTTTAATCAGGTTATACAAAGCAATTTGAGCCAACAGCAGTTTATGGTTCAAAAACCCGACGGCACAACCAGCCTGTATTTTGTGCAACGAATAGACAGCGTGGGTTATTACCTAAAACGTCCACAACAACTGGGGTTTATTGTTGTAAATGTTGAGCCTTCAATTTTAAATACCAGTATTTTAGAAGCGCCTTATAACAATACGCTCAATTTATTGTTGACCAAAGACGGTAAAATACTATTTAGCTCTAATTATAATTTACGAGGCCAGTACATTAGCGAATATGAACTTAATAAGGTTCGCGATTTGGCCGACATAGGCTCACTTTCTACCATTGAGTTATCGAGCATTGATAAAATCGAACGTATGATTTTTGCCGTACAAATGAGCGGCGGCTATTATTACGTATCAACAATTCCCAAAGCGGTACTTCATCAGTCGGGCAAAGCCATAAGCCTAATTACGGGTCTGATTGTTATTATTTCAGTGATCTCGTTACCTATCTTGATATTTGTTGTTGTACGTAACCTATTGTTAAATCCAATAGAGCTATTAGGTGCAGCCAGTCACCGAGTAGGTGACGGTGACTTAGCAGTAAGCTTACCCGCTCATACCGATGATGAAGTAGGCATACTGTTTAACGACTTTAACCACATGGTTAATCAAATTAGGCACTATCAACAACAACTCGAAGAATACAAACATCACCTAGAAGACAAGGTGGAAAGCCGAACTCAAGCGCTTGAGTCTATGAATAGCCAACTTGAACTCGCAATTACTCAAGCAGAGCAAGCTAACCAACTTAAAAGTCGTTTTTTAGCAAACATGAGTCATGAAATACGAACCCCTCTCACCGCTATTATGGGCTTTACAGAGCAGTTGCTACATAACGATAAAATAGTAAACGACAAACAACATTTAAGTACTATTTTACGAAACTCAAAGCACTTACTTGAACTCATTAACAATATTTTGGATTTATCTAAAATTGAAGCTGAAAAATTAGCTGTAGAGCAAGCCTCTGTGAACGTTGTGCAGTTAATCCATGATATTGAGTCAATCATAACGCCACTGGCGCAAGAAAAGCGTTTAGAACTTAATATTATTTTTGACTTACCAATACCGCAAACTATATACACGGATGTAACACGCTTAAAACAAATTTTAATTAATGTGGCCAACAACGCCGTTAAATTTACAGAGCAAGGCCATGTCTCTATTTGTGTGCATTATCATGCTCAAAGCAACCTCATTGAGTTTGTAATAACCGACACCGGTATTGGTATGTCTGAGCATCAAATTTCTCGTGTATTTAAACCGTTTGAACAAGCAGATGCGACAACTACACGTCGCTTTGGTGGTACTGGGTTAGGATTATGTATATCCAAAAACCTGGCAAATTTATTGGGTGGCGACATAAAACTAGAAAGCGAAGTGGGCGAAGGAAGTGAATTTTCAATTAGTGCTGCTTGCCACTTAAAAGGCAAAACACCTGAGCTTGAGCTGCTTGTCGATCATGCACAATTAACCCCTGAAAAAGACCCTCTCTTATCATTTGCGACTAACAGCTTTGACGCAAATATTTTAGTTGCTGAAGATAACCCAGATAATCAGCTACTGATTAAGTTGCTGTTGCAAACTTGGGGGCTTGAGCCTGACATAGCTAATAATGGTGCACAAGCCGTAGAAATGGCGCTAGTAAACGACTATCAACTCATTATTATGGATATGCAAATGCCCGTCATGGGTGGGCTTGAAGCCACCAAAATGCTACGACATGCTGCTTACGACGGTCCCATTATTGCACTCACCGCAAACGTAATGAATCACGATATCGGCACCTATATAGAAGCTGGCTGCGACAAAGCGCTTGGAAAACCAATAGATAAAGATGCCCTCGAAAACGTACTTGTTAGCTACTTGCACCTTGAAAAGGATAATCAAAATAAGTGGGATGACTTGTTAAAAAGTGAAAAGTTTCAACAGATATCTGATAATTACTTAGCAAACTTACCCAGTTATTTGGAACAAATAAAAACATTTCACCATGCACAAGATTGGGAAAGCCTAAAAGCAGTTGCGCATAGTGTTAAAGGCAGCGCAGGATGTTTTAACTTTGATGACATTTACAAAAGCGCAGGCAACCTTGAAGAAAACCTAAAAAGTAACGATAAATCACAAAGAGATGAAATTATAAACTCAGTAATAGTGGCAATACAGCAGGCTATTAACTCAAAATAAAACGGTTAGCTACCCGCAACTAAAAAAATCACATAAAACCTAAGCTTAATGCCATACCCATTAAAATAGCATCTTCAAAGCCGTTTTTAGCTGCGTCATCACTTGGGTAATAATTCTTTCGTACTGACATCTCTATAAACCCAGCTTGCTCATAAAGCTTGATTGCACGCGTATTTGACTCCCGCACTTCTAAAAATAAATTTTCGGCATTTTGCTGCTCACCGTGCTCTATAAATTTACTCAATAGCTGCTTAGCAATCCCCTTACCTTGGTGCTTGGGCGTCACGCATATATCCATAAGCGTAAAATCAGGCCCCGCCTTTTCACCAATATAAAAACCAACGAGTAGGTCACCATCAAAGGCGGCTAAATTAAAATAACGCCCACCAATACATGAACTCATCGTTTTTAAAGTCCAAGGATGACTATGGCACGCATTTTCAATAGCCATAAGCGCTTCTACGGCATCATTATTTACAGGTTTAAAGTTTATCAAGGTGTTCACTTATTAAAGCCCACAAAGCACGCTTATCGGTTGCATTTAGCTGTGGGGATGGCAATTCAAGCTGATCACCCGTTAATTGTATGTGCTTGCTTTTCACCACGCTATTTATAGCTACAGGCACTGCTGCACGATTAATATCTGCAAGTAATTGGCTAGAAAGCTCAAGGGATTCAAATGAAGCAGGCGTTAATTCTTTTTCAACGTTATTTCTAAGGGGTTCAGCATTTGCTGGTCGAAAATGAGTATTTAATTCGAGATTTTCAATATCAAAAACAGCTGCGTACCGTGAATGCATAACGACTCGATGAAATGAGGAAGTAAGATAATATAAGAATTAATAAATACGATGTAAAGAAGAAATGGCAGGGGCGGAGAGATTCGAACTCCCAACCGTCGGTTTTGGAGACCGCTGTTCTACCAATTGGAACTACGCCCCTGCAATGACGACGAATTATAGAGAAGTTTCGCTAAAGGTAAAGAGAAAAATCACACATTTAGTTTAACTGCTTTTTAAATAAACAAAACGGCGAATTAGCATGCTAATTCGCCGTTTTTTATCACTTTAATTTACATAACTAAATGCAGGGTAAATTATTCCCACTCAATAGTTGCCGGTGGCTTACCAGAAATATCGTAAACAACGCGTGAAATACCATCAATTTCGTTAATGATACGGTTAGAAACCACACCCAAAAACTCATACGGTAAATGTGACCAACGCGCAGTCATAAAGTCGATAGTTTCAACACAGCGCAGTGACACAACCCAATCGTACTTACGTGCATCGCCCATAACCCCTACCGATTTAACTGGTAAAAACACGGTAAACGCTTGGCTAACTTTATGGTAAAGCTCGGCTTTGTGTAGCTCTTCAATGAAAATAGCATCTGCACGGCGAAGTAAATCACAGTACTCTTTTTTAATTTCACCAAGTACACGTACACCTAAACCAGGACCAGGGAATGGGTGGCGGTAAAGCATGTCGTACGGTAAACCCAGCTCTAAACCAATTTTACGTACTTCATCTTTAAATAACTCACGAAGTGGCTCAACTAGACCCATTTTCATGTCATCTGGTAATCCGCCCACATTGTGGTGAGATTTGATAACGTGTGCTTTACCTGTAGCAGATGCTGCAGACTCAATGACGTCTGGGTAAATGGTACCTTGACCTAACCATTTAGCGTTCTTAAGTTTTTTAGCTTGCTCATCAAATACATTAATGAACGTGTGGCCAATAGCTTTACGCTTATCTTCTGGATCTGACTTACCGGCAAGGTCAGCTAAAAATTGATCTTCAGCATCAACCTTAACAATGTTTAAACCAAACTTGTTGCCAAACATGTCCATTACTTGCTGACCTTCGTTTAAACGAAGTAAACCGTTATCAACAAATACACATGTTAATCTATCACCAATGGCACGGTGAATAAGCATAGCTACAACCGATGAATCAACACCGCCTGATAAGCCTAAGATAACTTCGTCGTCGCCAACGGTTTCTTTAATGCGCTCAATGGCATCATCAATAATTTTTGCTGGAGTCCACAGTTTTTCACAACCACAAATATCAATAGCAAAGCGCTCTAATAAACGCTGACCTTGGTGAGTGTGCGTTACTTCTGGGTGAAACTGTACGCCGTAAAAACGTTTTTCTTCGTTAGACATAGCAGCATGCGGACACGTTGGTGTTTTAGCTGTAGTGCTAAAGCTTGCTGGTACTTCCATTACTTTATCGCCGTGGCTCATCCATACGTCTAAAACGCCATTGCCACCATCGGTAATATGATCTTCAATTGCATCAAACAATGCACAGTTGCCTACCTTTTCAACTTGCGCATAACCAAACTCTTTTTTATCAGAGCTGTGAACACTACCACCAAGTTGAGTAGCCATTGTTTGCATGCCATAACAAATGCCTAATACAGGAACGCCTGCATTAAACACATACTCAGGAGCGCGCGGGCTGTTTTCAAGTGTGGTTGACTCTGGGCCACCAGAAAGAATAATACCTTGTGGGTTAAACTCGCGAATTTGCTCTTCAGTCACATCCCATGCCCACAGCTCACAGTAAACACCAATTTCGCGTATACGGCGAGCGATTAGCTGAGTGTATTGTGAACCAAAGTCTAAAATGAGAATTCGTGAATCGTGAATATCTTTGCTCATGGAGTATCTCGTAAAGTAGATGCTAAATTCCACTAATTTGCTTAGTGGCTATTAAAGAGGGCTGGTAAAAGCCAGCCCCGTAATTTCAAGTCGTTGTTTAACCTAAGCGGTAATTTGGTGCTTCTTTGGTAATTTGCACATCATGAACATGCGACTCACCCATACCTGCAGATGTAACACGCACAAACTGAGGCTTAGTGTTTAGCTCTTCAATTGTTGCACAACCCGTTAAGCCCATTGCGCTGCGAAGGCCACCTACCTGCTGGTGAATAATAGTCGCTATTGGCCCTTTATACGCTACGCGGCCTTCAATACCTTCAGGGACTAACTTGTCAGCTTCGTTTGATTTTTGGAAGTAGCGATCTGATGAACCTTCTTTTTGATCCATCGCGCCTAAGCTGCCCATACCACGGTATGATTTGTAGTAACGGCCTTGATATAGTTCTACTTCGCCTGGCGCTTCTTCGGTACCTGCGAGCATTGAGCCCACCATTACACACGATGCACCCGCAACAAGCGCTTTCACAATGTCGCCTGAAAAACGAATACCACCATCGGCAATTACTGGAATGTCGCGACCTTTTAAGCCATCAACTGCATCTGAAATAGCCGTGATTTGTGGAACACCACAACCGGTAACAATACGAGTTGTACAAATAGAACCAGGGCCGATCCCTACTTTTACTGCATCAACACCGGCATCAGCTAGCGCTATTGCTCCCTCAGCAGTTGCAACGTTACCCGCTACAATTTGAAGATCTGGATAAGCCTGACGAGTTGCAGATACACGGTCAATAACACCTTGAGAGTGGCCATGAGAAGTATCGATAAGTAGAACATCAACACCCGCTTCAACTAATGCAGCAATACGCTCATCAGTACCCGCACCAACGCCTACCGCAGCACCTACACGTAAACGACCTAACTCGTCTTTACATGCATGTGGTTTATCTTGCGCTTTTTGGTAATCTTTTACGGTGATCATGCCTTTAAGTTTAAACGCATCATCAACAACTAAAATCTTCTCAATGCGGTGTTCGTGCATTAAACCTAAAATTTCTTCGCGAGCTGCGCCTTCCTTAACGGTAACTAGCTTTTCTTTTTTAGTCATAACAGTCGAAATTGGCTGTTCAAGTTTTGTCTCAAAACGCATATCGCGGCTTGTAACAATACCTACTAAAGTGTTTTCTGGGTCGGTAACAGGAAAGCCTGAGAACCCTTTTTCTTCAGCAAGGTCCATAGCATCTGCAATTGTTAAATCAGCAGTCACTGTTACCGGGTAAGACACAATACCCGCTTCGTAGGTTTTAACTTTACGTACGTTTTTCGCTTGTTCTTCAATAGTCATGTTTTTATGAATAAAACCAAGACCACCTTCTTGCGCAAGGGCAATAGCTAAACGAGCTTCTGTAACAGTATCCATAGATGCTGAAATAAGCGGCAAGTTAAGTTTGATACCACGCGTTAAGCGAGTTGAAATATTTGCCGTGTGTGGCAAAACAGTAGAATGACCTGGTACTAAAAGTACGTCATCAAAGGTAAGAGCTTCTTTAGCAATTCTAAGCATTTTGGCAACTTCTCACATGTGGATCTAAGATAAGGAATTGCGGCCAAATTTTAACAGCGTTATAGGCATTCGTAAATAATATTTCGCAAATATTTATGATAAACTTCCCTTATAACTTGCCTCATAAATAGTTTTAGGTTGTTTTTTATGTTTTCAAAGCCTTCGCAAACGGTTTATACCGTCTCGCGCCTTAATAGAGAGATCAGAACATTACTAGAGCAAGGCTTTGCTTCATTAGTGCTTACTGGTGAAATTTCTAATTTTATTGCGCCAGCTTCTGGGCATTGGTATTTTTCGTTAAAAGATGACAAAGCACAAATTAAAGCGGCTATGTGGCGAGGTAATAACCGAAGCCAAAGTTACCGCCCAGAAAACGGCGCACAAGTAACAGTAAAAGCACGCGTATCGCTTTATGAGCCTCGCGGCGATTACCAGCTTATTGTTGAACATATGGAACCGGCAGGCGAAGGCCAACTCAAGCAAGAGTTTGATGCGCTAAAAATGCGTCTTGCTGCTGAAGGACTGTTTAGCTCTGCATACAAAAAACCACTGCCGCAAAATATAAACCGTATTGGTGTAATCACCTCTGCAACGGGCGCAGCTATAAAAGATATATTAACCGTACTTAAACGCCGCGCACCGCAATTAGAAGTCATTATTTACCCAGCCATGGTGCAAGGTAAAGAAGCCCACATACATTTGATTAACCAAATAGAGTTAGCCAATGCACGCAACGAAGTAGACATACTTATTTTAGGGCGCGGCGGTGGTTCACTTGAAGATCTGTGGTGTTTTAATCACGAACAACTCGCCCGCGCTATTCATAACAGTGATTTACCTATTATAAGTGCCGTAGGCCATGAAATAGACACCACAATCAGTGATTATGTTGCCGATATGCGAGCCCCTACCCCCTCTGCGGCGGCTGAGCTTGTAAGTCCTAACACGCAAGAGTTGCATAGCAAAGTAACCCAGCTTATTAACCGCTTAAATAATGCATTTAAACATAGCATTGCAGATAAGCGTGCACTCGCAACCCAATTGCAACATCGTTTAAATCTATGCCACCCGCGCAATCAGCTAAATCAAAAAGCGCAGCGATTAGATGAGTTAAGTATTACCTTGCAACAAGCTATGCAAAGCCGTTTGTATCAACAAGAGCGCACGCTTAATAATTTAACGCCACGTTTAATGCGTCAATCTCCCGACAAAAAGCTAGCACAAGCTTCTCATCAGCTGTCGCAGTTACAAGCAAGATTAAACCAAGCTATACAACAACAATTACAACAAGCCAATAATAGCCTGGCATTACAAGCAAGTAAGCTAGATTCGGTAAGCCCGCTAAATGTTTTAGCACGCGGTTATAGCATCACTAAAACACAACAAGGGAAGGTGGTTAAATCTGTGGGTCAAATTAAAGCCGGTGATGTTTTAGTTACAGAGCTGGTCGATGGCTCTATAAAGTCAACAGCGCTTTAAAGCTCTGTTGCCATTAGTAACGTTAGTTCGGTGTCGCTTGAAGTCGAGGTTGTTCTTTTAAATTGCAACCAAAGCTCTTGCTTCATTAACTTATCGTTTAGCTCTCGCCATTGGGTATGATCGAATGAATCGTTATCCGTTGGCGCTGCAAGTTTAAATTTACAAACCGATGTTTTACATTCTGCAGTGACAATATCAGGCGTTGAGGCTAAATCTGCGGTAAGTAAAAAATCCTGCAAGGCGGTTTCAGTTTGATAAGCCCATTCTTCGTTACGTTGTTGCTCATCAAACTGTTCCTGTAAAGCGGCTTGCGCATCAGAGGGGTCACGCAGCTGCTTCACCACACTTTCCATTAACGACTTTTGCTTAGCTAATTCCTGCATAAGTTGCACAACTTGCTCTTCTAGGGGAAGCTCATCAAGGGGTTGTGGATCTGGTTTAGGGGAAATATCTTTTTGCTCTAAGCGAGCACTTTGCTCAGGAGCAGCTGGTACAACACGCTTTGCTGTTGCTTCACTTATTCTAGCTGGCTGAACAAGAGGGGTCTGCTGCTTTGTATCAGCATGCTGTAACTCAGCGGGAGTTGAGTCACTTGAAGCCAAACTAAAATATCCCCAAGTTAAACCCACACCAGCAATAAACCCAACTCCAAGGATTAAAACGTTATCTTTGTTCATATTAATTCCTTTTAAGTTTTACTCTTTATTCTATGTCATAGCATAGCGCTGGTATGCGATTCGTTTTCTGGCTCTGGTGTAGCTAAAAAGTTTTGGTTCATACTTTGCGCAGGACACGGGCATTCAGGTCTGCCAATAATTTTAGCTGGTACGCCAACGGCCGTTGTATGAGGTGGCACAGCAGTTAATACCACCGACCCTGCACCAATACGTGCGCCCTCACCCACTTCAATATTACCCAGCACTTTTGCTCCTGCGCCAATTAACACACCCGCTCTAATCTTAGGATGACGATCGCCCTGCTCATTACCTGTACCGCCAAGCGTAACCGATTGCAGTATTGATACGTTATCTTCAATGACTGCCGTTTCACCAATAACAATACCCGTTGCGTGGTCAAACATTATGCCTTTACCAACCTGACACGCCGGGTGAATATCTACACCAAACACTTCAGAAGTACGGCTTTGAATAAAACGCGCCAGTTCTTTACGGTTTTGTTGCCACAAGCAGTTAGCTAAACGGTGAGCCTGAATAGCATGAAACCCCTTTAAATTTAAAATAACAGTCAGGTAGGTTTCTGCGGCTGGGTCTCTATCTTTTACGGCTTTAATATCTTCTGCGACAAAAGACAGCATGCGATCGCATTTGACAAATGATTGATCGAATAATTCACGAATAGTAAATGCAGATACAACAGCATCGGCCAATTTGTTAGCAACAATAAAGCTTAACGCCGAACCTAAACACTCATGGTTCAAAATACATGAATACACATGACTTGCTAAAAGTGGTTCGCGAGTGACGACTTCATTTGCTTCACTTCGAAGCTGTTGCCAAATTTCATGACGCATAATACTGAACTGCCTTAAATTGATATAAAAAAGAGCCTTTTGCTAAGTCTAACGGATTTAAAGCTCAAGGTGTTAACGCCTTAGTTATTTGTTCTGGTTATTAGGTATAACAAAGCACATTTAACAACTAAGTATTTAAAATTTAGTCAACCACGGTTAAATCGGCTGCACATACTAAATTTTTACCCGCAGTTTTTGCTTTGTATAATAAGTCATCGGCTTCTTTAACCATATTTCGTATTTTATAACTGTTACAAGGAATAACACTTGCCAGCCCAACACTAACAGTAAGTGTTTTACTTGGTAATGACAGCTCATTACAAATATTAAGCTGCTTTAGCTGCTCTACAATAGCATTAATAATTATTGTTGCTTGTTCAGCGTTTGTGTTGCCATAAACAAGTACAAACTCCTCCCCGCCAAAACGTGCGCAAATATCACTGGGTCTTTTTGTATATTGCTTAAGGACTGCCGCAACTTGTTTTAAACACTCATCACCTTGTTGATGACCATAAGTGTCGTTAAGTAGCTTAAAGTCATCTAAATCAATTAATGCCAATGAAAGAGGCATGTTTAAACGCTTACACCTATTCCATTCTTGCTCTAAAAAGCTATCAAAATAACCACGATTAAATATATCAGTCAGCCCATCAATATTGGCCAGTTTCTGGACTTCTTCTTCAGCGAGCTTTCGCTCTGTAATATTTTGATGCGTAATTACATAATAAAAATCAGTAATGTACTTAAATGGTACTACGCGCATCATAAACCAGCGTTTTTCATCATCACTATGGCATGGGTATTCTAAGTAAAACGCTTCTTGCTCTGCATTAATAACAGCATTAATTCCCTTCAATGCCCTTTCGCCTATTTCGTCACCATTGTCTGCTGCTTTTTTACAGGTAAATAAATAATTTTCTTTTTCCCAAGCACCGCATGAGCAGTCATTTTCTTCACCAAAGTTTTGCCATCCTTTATTTATAAAAACCATTTCTCCTTCTTTATTAATTACAACAACCTGCTCTGGCATAGTGTCCAAAACTAACTTTAAAAATAATTTATCATCTAGCACGCTTACCTTCAGACTTATAAGAATAATTGTCTGAAAGTATATGTACTTAGCGTTTTTTTGACAAAAATAAATGCGTACTTTTCTTTAAATTTATTATTTACTCAATCAAAGAATAAAAATGATACGACAGCACCACTCATTTTAAACCTGAACGAAAATTAAATAAAACATATTAAAATCAGTAGTTAAACACACATGACATACACAGTGTCATATGCCAAACTGCTCACTGGCATATTCATGACGGCGTAAAAAATAATAATAAACGCTAAATTAGCATCATCAACTCAACAAGGATAACGATGATGAAAAACGACATATTAAATACTAAAAAACTCGGCTATAAATTTTATTTTCAAGATGGCGACAATCAAATAGCCTGTTTTGGAAGTTACTTTACTGGTAAAGAAGAGGTGTACATAAATGATGATTTATTTAGTAAAAAGCGCAATGTAAATTGCACAAGCACCCACTCTTTTGATTTTGAGAACTCACAGTACCAAGTAAAGTTTAACATGCTCAACATACTCACAGGGCGAATGGAGTGCACACTTTATAAAGATACAAAAGTCGTTGCCAAACAAATTCAATGCAGTCTTCCTGACGATCCTAAAAAGGCTTTCTTTTTTATTGCTGGTTGCGCATTAGGCGGTGCAGTGTTTGGCTATGCAACTGCAACCATTGTTGAACTATTTGTAGGGAAGCTTTAACGTGCAATTAAATCCTACAACTGTTAAATCACTCAGAGGCCAGTTAAATTGGACTCAACAGCAACTTGCTGACGCCTGCGATGTTAGTTTACGAACAATTCAACGGGTAGAGAAAGAAGGTGCAGCATCAAAAGAAACAACAATGGCTTTATGTGCTGTATTGGAAGTACGCCAAGGTGAATTAATTAAACTTGAAGATAACACTAACTCTTGCGATGTTAGTCCAGCTTTAAACACGCGTAATATAACCTCAATTTTAGCACTATCGTCAGTAGTCAGCTTTATATTGGGGATGATCACTGTATTTTTTATAATGAGTTGAGGCGCTAAAAAATGTCAGAACGTAAAGAAAAAGAATTACGAGGCCATATCACATTAATAGCCATAATAAGCGCAGTAATAATTTTAGGGTTAGGGATAAACGTTGGCTCAATGCTATAAAAAAGCCCCAAACGTGGGGCTTTTCATTATCTACAAGTCGTTTTGTTTAAGGTTTATTTAAAAACACTGTCAACTTTCACTACTTCAATATTGTTAGCCGGAATAGCTAATGCGTAATCGGCAATAACTTTATCCTCTGCAACAAGCGCTGCTGGTTTTTCTGTGTTGTAAACCATTGGCGATGTTTGCTCTGACACTAAACGTTTTTTCATATCTTCACCGTCACCGGTAATAAACACGTACTGCACGTTATCTGTTTGTAGATTATCTTTAATCACGCGATTCACATCAGCAAGCGTTAGCTTTTCAAGTTTACTTGTTACGTATTTTACAAACGATTCTGTGTTATAAAATTCGCTATCAAGTGCATAACCTAGCTGGCGGTTTTGACTTGCTACAAGCTGCGGCACGTAGTTAATTAAAAAGTTACGTGTTGCCTCAAAGTCTTTTTCTGTTAAGCCGTTTTTAATAAGCTTATCCAGCTCAAATAATGCGGTACGCGTTGCAAAGTGCGCGTCGTTGTTAGAACGAAGTGGGCGCAACCATACTTGGAATATTTGCTCAGAACGCCCTAAATTTGCATCAGGCTTAGTTTGAAACATACCACGTGGGAAATATTCAATATATGCGTAATCGCCGTAGTTCATACCGCGCGTTTGACGAATTCGCTCATATAAATATGAGTTAGAACTACGATGCTCACCAAAGTACGAACGCACAAGCCAAAGTGCAGTCCAATCTTCGCTGCTGCGAATAGTATCAATTGGGAAGCCAAACGACACTGCCGTCGATTGCGCTGATTTTTCTACAATCGTTGCATGATGGCCTTTAAGCTCTGGCGCATCAGGAATACTTAAACGGCTTTGCTCGCCTTTAGGTAAGGTTGCTAAATCGCTCATAATATTTGCTTTAAGCGCTTTTGGCACGGCGCCAATTAAACCCAGTGTTAGTTTAGATTGAGTAAGCTCTGAATTGTAAAATGCTTTTACATCATCAAGCGTTAATGCTTCTAAATCAGAAATATCACCGTAGTTGTAGCTCTCAAATGGGTGGCCTTTGTAAAGCGTGCTGTAGAGTACTTCTTTGCCTAGCTCTTCATCGTTAGATGCTTTTAATCCTGACTTAATACCGTCGATCATTTCTTTTTTAAGGCGTTTAAAGTCATCGTCTCTAAAGCCTGGATTAAGTAATTGTTCGCTTACAAGTGCATACCAAGTTTCAGCATTGTCTTTATGAATACGCCCTTGGAACGACAGCATTTCTTTGTCAATCTGGTAACCAAAACTACCTGCAAGCGGATAAAGCGCTTTTTGAATTTCTTTGTAGCTGGTACTTTGCGACCCACCTTGAGCAAGCATTGCGGCGGTAAGCGCAGCTACACCTTTTTTACCTTGAGGATCAGCAGCAGCCCCTGTATTAAATAAAAAGTTTACATCAATCAGCGGCGAGCTATTGGTTTTATCAAGCACTTTAAATACAGGTGCCTCTGGGGCTTGTTCAAGTTTTGCAACTACTGCACTTAAACTCGCCTCTTCTGCAAACCCCGGTGCTTTATCAAGTGCCGACATAGTTACAGTAGTACGCGTATTATCTACAAAGTATTTATTAGCAACCGCTTTAATATCCTCAGCGGTGATGTTGTCGGCCGACTTATAAAGCTGGTTAATAACCTCAGGGTCGCGCTCAAAATGCATGTAACTTGCAAGCGTTGATGCAATTGCTTGCGAAGAATCTAAACCATTAATAAAGCCATATTTAAGGTTAGACTTTAAGTCACTTAATTTTTGTGCATCGACCAATTCTGTTCTGGCTTTTGCATAAGTGCGGTTAATTGCATCACGCGCTTTTGCTAAATCATCAGCGTTTTCTACTTTTACAAATACATGCAGTAAGCCTGGATCTTTGGTTTCTGGATTATAAGTAAACATTTGACTCGCTATTTGTTTATCAACAACGAGCTCTTGATATAAATCTGAGTTACTTGAAAAATAAAGCTGCGAGATTAAATCAAGTGCAGCTCTGTCTTTTTTAGCGGGTTCCCACGCAGCACCTTTATACGATACCAATAGCCAATGCCCCGGCAAGGCTTTATTTTGTTCATGCAAATATTTAGGAGCTTGCTGTTTTGGCTCAGCTTTAATATCGGCAACGTAATTGCCTTTTTCCCAACCACCCCAGTGTTTTTTAACCATTGCCATTGTGGCTTTTGGGTCAACATCACCCACAATAACTAGCGATACATATTCTGGCTTATAAAACTTATCAAAAAATTCTTTACCGTAAGCCATTTGGTCTGGCATGGCTTCTATGTCTTCAAAAAAGCCCATTGTGGTGTGTTTGTAAGTATGCTTTTCAAAAGCCTCTGCACGCACAGCACTTAATAACTTGCGAATCGGGCTGGCGTTATTTTTTAAGTACTCACCTTTTACCGTCAATGCTTCGGTTCTAAATTGCTCTTCGGTGTAGGTTAAGTTTTGGAAAATATCAGCTTCAATCTCAAGTACTTTATCAAGGTGCTGCTTTGAAAAGTTTAAATGGTAGTTAGTGTAATCGTTGGTAGTGTATGCACGGTTATCAACCCCTGCATTTTTGAATATGGCGGTGTATTCGTCTTGCGGAAATTTT
Organism: Pseudoalteromonas sp. 2CM32C; assembly: GCF_023161925.1. Lineage (NCBI taxonomy): Bacteria > Pseudomonadati > Pseudomonadota > Gammaproteobacteria > Alteromonadales > Pseudoalteromonadaceae > Pseudoalteromonas > Pseudoalteromonas sp. 2CM32C. The sequence continues at coordinate 358,139 of NZ_JALNTI010000001.1, forward strand.
TTAGAGCCTTTAAATACCATATGTTCAAAAAAATGAGCAAAGCCGGTCTTGCCCGCTTCTACTTCATTACGCGAGCCAACAGAAACGGGTATTTGCAACGAAACGACATCAGGGTAATCCGTTTTTACAACCATTACACGTAAGCCATTCTCAAGCTCTTCAATTAAGTAATCTTGTGAAAAAACACGGTCGTCAGTTTTTTTTATTTGTTCTTGTTTTGCTGCTTGTGTTGTTTCATTTTTTTGCATTGCACAGCCAGTTAAAGCGAGTGATACCGCAAGGCTTGTTGCTAATAATTTAAATTTCATAATTGTCCTTTAGTAAATTGAGCAAAGTTGTTGTCAAAATATTTACAATTTCACTACTAATTATGCCCCAAAGCCAATGAATATAAGAGCCCTCAGTCGCTTTATTATGTAAACAACTGTGTCATGCACTTAATTTAGGAACTCCTTTGTATGAATAATCCTCACGTTGCTTGAAAAACTTTCACTTAAAAAATCTATCTAGACGTCTAAATGGCTGCTATATTAAATCTATCAACCATTGAGCTGGAATGAGGATTATGGCTTTATCACTTCAAGAGAAAATTGAGGACACTAATCAAGGTGTTTATCTTATTGGCACAACGCCACCCAAAATAGGCACTGATAAAGCGCAGTTAAAAACCATTGCAGAAAAACTATTAGGCCGCTTACACGAAATTGAATACGACGGTGTTGTAATTTACGATATTCAAGATGAGAGTAGCCGTACTAATCAGGCTCGTCCGTTTCCATTTAAACAAACGGTTGATCCGCGTGAGTACAGTAAGTTGCTAAAAGACTTATCACGCCTAGATGTAATTACCTACAAAAGCGTAGCGCAACGCGGTGAGGCTGAATTTAAAGAGTGGCTAGATGAAACTAAAAACGAGTTTGATTTAAAAAATGTCGTTTTAGTGGGTAGCCCATCGTCGGAAGGTGATATTAAACTAAGCCTACCTGACGCTTATAAAACATTAGCTGAGCAAAGTGATGACTTCTTTTTAGGAGGCGTAACCATTGCAGAGCGACATGCAAGCAAGCGCAATGAACACGAGCGCTTAATAGAAAAAACAACACAAGGTTGCCAATTTTTTATATCGCAAGCGGTTTATAATGCTCAAGCTACTATTGATTTAATAACAAGTTACGCGCGTACTTGCAAAGCACAAGGCGTTATACCAAAACGTATTATACTCACGTTTACACCATGTGGCGGTGAAAAAACCCTAGAGTTCATGCAATGGCTAGGTATTTCAGTACCAGAGGCGACCAAATGGCGCATGCTTGACGCAGACAACACCTTGAGTGAATCGGTGCGTATTTGCCGCGAAAATCTCGATTCAATTTTAAAAAGCTGTGCACACCTAGACGTGCCACTGGGTTTAAACATTGAAAGCTTAACAAACCGTAAAGAAGAAATTGACGCATCAATTAACCTATACCGTTTATTAAAAGCAACTATGGAGCTCAACCTAGCTGAGAAACAAATAGCGTAAAGTTAAACTAATTTACACCCTTCTTGGCAAGCTAATGCTTGCCTTTTTTACCTCACCAGCTTATTAAGTAAACAACTCAAAAAAATTAAATACACACCCACTTTGCTATTACTTCAAACATACTTTCAACCTTAATGGGCTTTGAAATATAGCCATTCATACCGCAGTCTTGCGCCTTTAATAAATCCGTTTCTCTTGTATTAGCAGTCATTGCAATAATGGGTAAATTTTTAAACTTTGCTTGTTTTTTTATTTCTATGGCTGCCGTATAACCATCCATTCTAGGCATTTGGCAGTCCATTAACACACCATCGTAAGTTTTATGTTTTAGCGCATCTAATGCCTCAAGGCCATCGTTAGCAATATCAACAATTAAGCCATTTTTACGCAGTATTTGTGTTGCTACTTGTTGATTGAGCGGGTTATCTTCAACCAATAAAATATGAATGCCTTGCAGTTTTTGTAGTGTGTTTTGTGTATTTAAGCTCTCTTGTGATTCTGGTTTTTTTAGTGTTTTTATATGCATAATTTGTAAAAGTACGTTATGCAAAGTACTTTTAATTATTGGTTTTATGAGTACTTTATAAGTGTTATTACCAAACCCTAGTAGGCTTTCGTTTAGCGCTTTATTTTCACAAGGCGCTATTACAATTAGCTTTTTTGCATTTAATTTAAGCTTATTGCGCAAAGACTGCGCAGCACTATCATGATTTAAATTTAAAGTTCGCCAATCTATAAATATAAAATCGTAATCATGTGGCATGCCTAGCCGGTCTAATACTTGGTTGATGTTATTTACAGTGTCAAATTTTACTTCAAAACCTAAAAGCAGCGTTTGTAATGATGTTAACTGACTATCTGAACTCTCAATAACAAGTGCTCGCTTGGCTCTAATTTGTGATATTTCAAACTCATTTTGCTTAGTCGAATAATTGAGTGGAATAGTAAAACTAAAGCAGCTTCCCTTATTTAATTTGCTGTTTACTGTAATATCGCCCTGCATTAGTTCGACCAATGTTTTGCTTATTACCAAACCAAGTCCCGTTCCACCAAACTTTCGGGTTGTCGATACATCAGCCTGAGTAAAAGGTTTAAATAGTGAGTCAACTTGTGTTTGGGTCATCCCAATGCCGTTATCTGAAATAGAAAAAGCAACACTGCAATAACTATCTACTTTCTGAACTAGTTTTACAGCTAATATGACCTTACCCCGTGTTGAAAATTTAAGTGCATTATTTAACAGATTTAATAGTACTTGGTTGAGTCTTAATGCATCACCAATAAAAAAGTCAGGCAGTAAGGGGTCAATATCAAACACCACTTCAATTTTTCTTTGTGATGCTAGCGTGCTAATAATATTTACAAGATTTTCTAGGAAGGTATTAAAATTGAATTCTTTTTGTTCTAGCTCTATTTTACCCGCTTCAACCTTTGAAAAGTCTAAAATATCATTAATTATTCCTAATAAAGACTCTGCCGAATAATGAATTTTTTCAACATAGTCGCGCTGTTTTTCCGAAAGCTCAGTATCTAAAGCCAAATAAGCCATGCCTATTATGGCGTTCATCGGGGTGCGAATCTCATGGCTCATGTTTGCTAGAAAGTCTGATTTAGCCTCATTCGCAGCTTCTGCATCTTGTTTAGCCAGTTCAAGGTCGTGAGTTCTGTTAGCAACCTCCTTCTCCAAATTTTCAGCCGCACCTTTGAGTACCTTATTGGCTTCGTAAAGCTGTAACGATTTGGCTTCAAGTAGTTTTTCAGCTTCTTTTCGTGCCAAACGCTCTCGTTCTAATCTGCGCTGTAAAAGAGCTACATCCATATTTAACCGACCAGAGTTAAGTTAAATGTAGCAACTTGATGATCGTCACTGATATCGCTGCGTATGCTGATATTTTCCTTAAAATGCTCGGCTGCACCTTCTATTAACCCCTCAGCGAGCACTGCAAAGGGATTACTCGAATGGTAAACCATCTGCATTTGAGTATCACTTAATCGCTTGGTTTGAAAACTAGGTAACTCAACGTCGGTGTACAATTTTTCCACTTCTATATGCACGTGTCTATCTATGGTATCTAAAAAATCAAACGTGGTAGTGAGGTTTTCAAAAAACTGTGGATAGTAAACCAAGAAGCGCGTTAACAGATATTTTCCGTACTCTTTAACCAGTACATCTACTGGAACATCGACGATGTTGCTCAACGAAGTCACTAATTTTAAAAGCTCTTGCTTGTTATAGTTACCAACGCTGGTGTAAATCCCATTGGAATCAAGTTCGTTTTGTTCAATAATTTGATCGGCAACGGCAGGTGAAAATGTGCTTTCGACCATTTCTAAAAATTCAGTAAAAATAATACCTTTCATCGCTCTACCAATCTATTAGTCGTAGACTAAGTATAGATTTAAACTGTAATAATGCACATTTGTAAGAAGAAAAAACACTTACAAAGTATTGCGATTTAAAGGGGGGATTATTTATTTTGCCGCTTTATGTAAAAGTGACCATTAAAATAAGCGCAGCTGATGTGTATAAAATTGCTAAATACTATTTAAAACTCATTTTTTATAACTAAATGGGGCATTAACTGCCCCATGCTACTGGCTATTATTTTCGTCGTCTGCTTGGTGCCCTTTTACCTGTAATACGCTTTTTGTCACGATCTTTACGCGCTTTATTGGTGTTTTTTCGGTTATCTTTAGGGGCTTTGTTTAAGTCAGGCTCGTAACCTTCTAACCATTGTGGTGCTAAACGCGTATCAAGCAGTACTTCAATTTCTTCAAGTAACCATTGCTCGTCAATACTTACAAGCGACATTGCAAGGCCTTGCTCGCCTGCGCGACCCGTACGGCCTATGCGGTGGACATAATCTTCAGCTATGTATGGCAATTCAAAGTTAATTACGTATTTAAGGGCTGGAATATCTAAACCACGGGCAGCTACATCGGTGGCAACTAATACGCGAGTAGTACCTTCTTTAAAGTTTTGTAGTGCACGGTCTCGCGCGCCTTGCGATTTATCGCCATGAATGGATTCTGTTTTTAAACCGTCTTTACACATTTCTTTGGCAAGCTTATCGGCCATTTGTTTGGTGCGCGTAAATATAAGTACTTGGCGCCAATTTTTCATGCCGATCATATGCGATACAAGTTCGCGCTTTCTGTCTTCATCAACTGCGTAAATAATTTGCTCTACTTCAACGGCGGCTGAGTTACGTTTATCAACTTCAATCAGCTCGGGGTTTTTAAGTAGTTTTTTACTTAGCTCAAACACGCTGTCATCGAATGTGGCTGAGAACAATAAGGTTTGGCGATCGCCCGGAATATGGCGCAAAATACGTTTTATTTCATCAATAAAGCCCATGTCGAGCATGCGGTCGGCTTCATCAAATACTAATGAATCAACACTAGAAAGCACCACACTGCCTTTAACGATATGATCGAGCAAACGACCTGGTGTTGCCACTATCACTTGCGCCGTTTTAAGTGCTTTAATTTGCGGACCAATACTTGCACCGCCATACGCTAAAGCACCCTGAACATTACTGCCTTGAGCGTATTTTTCAAAGCTTGCAAACACTTGCTGAGCAAGCTCTCGCGTAGGCGTTAAAATGACCACTCGGGCAATGCCTTGCTCATCTTTTTTTGGTGTATTTAAAAGCTTATGTAGTAGTGGCAATACAAAGGCGGCTGTTTTACCTGTGCCAGTTTGCGCGCTGCCCATTACATCGTTGCCCGCGAGAATTGGCGGAATAGTTTTAATCTGAATTGCGGTTGGCGTAGTGTAATTATTTTGCTCAATCGCTGTTAATAATAACGGGTCGAGATTAAGTGATGAAAATGATGTAGCAGACATAGGCTTAGCTTTAAAATAACAAAGAGCGCCATTATACCTGAGCTTTAGCAATAAAAAAGGCGCTATCAATAGCGCCTCATTTAAATGCTGATTTTAAACTGGTTTTAAGGTCGCTTTTCGCTCATTATAAAATGCGATTAAGTCATCAACCGTTGCTTGGCAGTATTCACGAATACCCGAAACCACCATGTGCTTTTCACCAAAACCAACTTTTTCGCCGTTTTCTAACAGGTTAAAACGCAGGGTAATTTTGCCGCGCTTACCTGTATATTCAAAGCTTGGCTCTGCAAATTCAAGCGTTGGTGCTTTAATCTCAATGTTATCAAGGTTAATAATCATCGATTCGTAAATAACCATAGGGCGCGTTGGGTTAATCATTACATCTTGCTTACCCATTAGCGGAATAATGACATGTGGGAATGCCGCACCAGAAAACTCAACATAGTTTTTTATTAGGCTATTTGTAAGTGTTGGGCATTTGCTGGTTTTGCCTTCGCGTTTTACCTTTAAAATTACCTTATCGCCGTTGGTTACATCAAACTCATCATCCCCTTGTGGAAAATTAAGTTTGGTATTTTCGTCAACCATGCCAGCAAAGGTAAACTCCATTCGCTCACTTATACCGTAGCGGTCTAACACTAAAGAAAAAAGTAAGTCTCCTGGCGCGCAAAACTTTTTGGCATCTTTATCATGAAGTGGATTGTAATCATCTGCAACGCACTTTGCGAAACGACACCCTTGCTCACGAGAGATAGAAACATAGTCAGCGTGCTGCTGAAAGTAAGGACTTAACATAGTTTGTTCACTGCTTAAACTGCTTATAACTTACCCATACTACCAGAAAAAATTTAAAGAGAGGTCGAATCACTTACAAAATGATACAACTTACTTTTGTTTTTGTTTTGCTTGCTTTTGTTTTTATTGATAATTTGCTCTTAAGCCAACAATAACTAAGGGATTAATCATTATGCTTCGTATTTTTGCTGTAACCTGTGTGCTAACTGCACTAACTGGGTGTTCTGGCGTTACTTACCATACCAATATAAACAACGATGTTTTAGGTGATGAAATTGGTACTTATGTAAAGAAAAGAGATCTGCATCAATTTTATAGTGACCAACAAGCCCATGAAAGCGGTGCTTCATTATTAGGCCGAATTAAAGGCGAGAGCTGTAATGGAGATGGCCGAGGTGCAAACAGTAACGTTAGTTACAATCGCGCTAAATCAAGTGCCATAGATTCACTTAAAGCGGATGCAATGCGCAGAGGCGGTAATGCCTTTACTATTAATTCTTGTAGAGAAACTCCTCAATCTTATTGCGACATTTCGGTTACTTGTACTGGTCAAGCTTACGACTTGAAATAAATGCAGTAATACCAGAACTAATTAACACTGGCTCCCTAAAACAAAAAAGCCGAGCTTATTTAATAAGATCGGCTTTTTAAAAAGTATGACTAAAGATTATGCGCTTGGGTATGTGCGGTACGCACGCTCAATATTTTTAGCCTGCTTTTTAGAAATACCTAAATGAGCGAGTGCTACACGTAAACGCGCACGTGATAGGTCAGAGCCTAAAATTTCCATTGCATCAAGTACCGACGTTGATGACGTTTTACCCGTGATTGCTACAAATATTGGCTCTAAAAAGTCTTTAATTTTAAGCTCGTGGAATGTGGCAACCTCTTTTGCAATGGCAAAAATAGCTGGCTTATCAAAACTACGTAAGCCTTCTAATTGCCATACAAAAAATTGTAGTGCTTGGCGTATTACATTTTCGTCGGCTTTGCCCGCCGTTAACAGTGCTGGGTCGTAAGTTGGAATACCACCTACAAAATGACCTGCTAAATCAACCATATCCGACAGCGTATTAATACGCGTTTTAGCTTCTGGTAATACTTTAGCTAGCATTTCGCCGTTAAACTTCCAATCAACAAAGCGCTGCACAAGCTCTTCGTCAGTCAAGTTTTCGCGGATCCACGTCCCGTTTAACCAGCTTAACTTATCTACGTCAAATACTGGGCCACCAAGCGATACACGTTTCATGTCAAAGTGTTCAATCATTTCATCAAGTGTGAACTTTTCACGCTCGTCTGGCATTGACCAGCCCATGCGGCCTAAGTAGTTAAGTACCGCTTCTGGTAGGTAACCCATTTCTTTGTAGTAATTGATACTTGTAGGGTTTTTACGCTTAGAAAGCTTTGACTTATCTGGGTTACGTAATAATGGCAGGTGCCCAAGAACTGGCGCTTCCCAACCAAAATCTTCGTAAAGCTTTAATAATTTAGGTGCTGAGTTAATCCATTCTTCACCACGGAAAATATGGCTAATTTGCATGTGGTGATCGTCTACCACATTTGCTAAGAAATACGTTGGGAAGCCATCGGCTTTTAATAGCACTTGCATGTCTACGTTTTCCCACGGAATCTCAATCTCGTCGCGTAGGTAGTCGTTGAACTTAAAGGTCCCTTCGCTTGGAATTTTCATACGTATAACGTAAGGCTTACCTGCAGCTAGGTTAGCTTTAATTTCGTCTTCTGTGTGGTTTAAACCACGACCGTCGTATTTAGGACGCAGACCTTCAGCCATTTGCTCTTCGCGCATTTGGTCAAGCTCTTCGCTTGTTGCAAAACAGTAAAATGCTTTGCCTTGCTCAACAAGTTGGTGTGCGTATTTTTTATATAAATCGCTACGTTCAGACTGACGGTAAGGGCCAAATTCACCGCCTACATCAGGGCCATGATCCCACTCAAGACCTAACCAACGTAGGCTATCCATTATCGCTTGTTCCGACTCAGGTGTGCTTCGTACTTGGTCTGTATCTTCGATACGAAGAACAAATTCGCCGCCTTGCTGCTTAGCAAAACAGTAGTTAAATAATGCAATATAAGCGGTGCCAAGATGCGGGTCACCAGTAGGTGACGGGGCAACACGAGTACGGATTGTCATGATAATGTCTCTTTAAATAAGTGAGATAAAAATTAAATGAATCGTTTAAGCAGCTACTTTATTTAAGTACGCAATAATATCGTTAGATTCGTAAAGCCATTGAGTTTGGCCATTTTGCTCTATACGTAAACAAGGCACTTTTATTTTGCCACCTTGTTCTAGTAGCTCTTGACGATATTGCTCATTGTCTTTTGCATCGCGTGTTTCTATGTTTAAGCCTTCGCGCTTAATAGCACGGCGTACTTTCACACAAAACGGGCATGCTTTAAATTGGTAAAGTTTAAAATGAGAGGTTTGCAGATCAAGCTTGGCTTGCTCTTCGCTTGCACGCTTTTTACTACGAGGAGTAAATATAAAATTAAAGAATAAAATTATACAACCTAAAAACCAACGAACGAATTTCATGCTTAATACTCTGACTACAACAATTTAAGGAGCCAGATTTTAGCACAAATTTACAATCAAAAAAGCTCAATACTATTGAGAAATCCTGACTTCTTTGCTGAGCGTAAGTTCGTGACATGATGTCACCTTATTCCGTCCTGTTTTTTTTGAGTGATATAACGCTATGTCGGCTTGGTTTACTATGCTTGAAACGGTATCAGCGCTTTGTAGTTCTAAAAAGCCAATGCTAATTGTTAACTGCTGTATGTGCTCAAAATCATGACTGGCTACTCGCTGTCGTAAACGGGTGAGTGCATTAAGTGCATCCGTATTTGTTTGCGACTGAAACACTATTGCAAACTCTTCCCCTCCGTATCTAAAAGCATAATCCTCAATTCTAAAATTATTTTTTATGAGTTTAGCAACTTGTGCAATTACACCGTCGCCAACTACATGGCCAAATGTATCGTTAACATTTTTAAATAAATCAATGTCAACAATGGCTAAATACCAACAGCGTTTTGTATCTGCTTGCTCTCGGGGTAATAAAAAACCATTACCGGTGACTATTTCCATTACTTTTTTGTCAAAGGTTTGCCGATTTAAAAGCCCCGTTAAAGGATCAAGCCGCGACTTATGCAAAATCCATAATTGATTCGCATACACATTTAAAATGTACATCGCTAATGCACTTATTCTATCGGTTATTAACTGCTTGGTTTTAATTATTAAAACACCCAGAATAGTATCGCTATGATTAACCGGGATGTATGTTGTTACATCATCAGTCGTATGAATAACTCTTGTTTTACTAGGTGTTGCTTTATTAAGTATTAATTGGGCTTGATTGGGCTCTAAGTATGTTAAGTTGCTGTGTTTGTTTATCAGTATTGGTGGGGCTTGCAAGGTAACGTGCTTGTTTATGTAAATCGCAAAATTATCGACGCTTAGTAAGTCACCTAGCACGTCTATTAAAGCCGAATCTAAATGGCTTTCGTCTTCCTGACAAGTGAGTTCGACTACCCACTCGTGGCCACATGAATTGGCTTGCATTGCCACACCCAATTTGAATAATTTTTAACCATTGTAGACGTAATCTATAACTTTACTAAATAATTAGACAGTTAATTAAAATACATGCTTTTTAGCTAAGCATTAAAGTAGTACCAAATCATCCCTATGCAATACTTCTGCCCCAGCGTCATAACTAAGTAACTGTGCAATATTTTTTGAATGTGCGCCTTTAATTTTATTAACCTCCGAGCGACTAAAGCGGGTTAAACCACGCGCAATTACTTGGTTATTTGTATCAATCAAATCTATTAAATCACCACGCTCAAAATCCCCAAAGGCACAAGTGACTCCTTTGGCCAATAAACTTGCCCCATTATTTTGCAGCGCACGAATAGCGCCTGTGTCTATTGCTATTTGCCCATTACTTTTAGGCCCGGCTAATAACCATTTTTTGCGACCATCTTTAGGCGCTGTTAACTTTAAAAAGCGAGTACCCGGTAATTGCTCGCTCATGCATTTTAAAATAACGTTGCTGCCAGCGCCTTTGGCAATAATGACTTCAACGCCTGCACGCCTTGCTATATCAGCCGCTTGCAGCTTTGTTGCCATACCGCCAGTGCCTAAGCTTGTACCGCTGCCACCAGCAAGTTGACGCAGTTCATCGTTTATGTGGGTTACTTCGTCAATAAGTTTTGCATCGGCATTGGTGCGCGGATCGCTGGTAAACAAGCCGTCTTGATCGGTAAGTAATAGTAATTTGTCTGCATTAGCTAATATAGCCACCAAGGCCGATAGGTTATCGTTATCACCCACTTTTATTTCGCTTGTCGCCACCGCATCGTTTTCATTTATAATAGGCACCACGTTGTAACTAAGTAAGGCCGTTAATGTATCGCGTGCGTTTAAGTAGCGCTCTCTGTCATCAACATCAGCGCGTGTTAGCAGCATTTGCCCTACGTTTACACCATACAAGGCAAATAAACTTTGCCATATATGAATAAGTTGACCCTGCCCAATGGCGGCTAACATTTGTTTATCCACTAAGCTCGTACCACAGGATTTTAATAGTTGCTCACGGCCTGCAGCTACGGCGCCGCTCGATACCATAACAACCTGATGCCCCTGCTTTTTAAGCTCGCAGCATTGGCGAACTAACTCAACCATATGGGCTTTATCTAGTTTATTGGTGCCACCAGTTAGTACGCTCGTACCTAACTTTACAACTATTATCTGTTCCCTTTGCATTGTTTTTAGCTATTAAAATTTTATTATGATTTAACTTATACCAGCTCGGTATTTTTGAACAAGTTAAAAATATTCATGCTAGGATCGCGCTATATTTTATTGTTTAAATTACGTCTTATGCCTGCCAGTTTATGTTTAATTATTGCCACTTTTTTATGGGGCAGTTCGTTTATAGCGCTTAAATACGCCATTGCCATTTACGATCCAGCGTTAGTGATATTTTTACGTATGCTTACTACGCTCGTTATTTCATTGTGTTTATGGCGTTATGTTATTCGCTTTGAATATCAAAAAGGTGATTGGAAGTATTTAGTGGGCATGTCACTTGCTGAGCCGTGCTTGTACTTTTTATTTGAAGGGCACGCAATGGAATATACATCGGCATCTCAGGCGGGTGTTATTGTGTCGTGCTTGCCAATAATAGTGGCGTTTTTAGCATTTTTTATGCTCAAAGAATACATAAGTAAAGCTATTGTAGTGGGCTTTACGCTATGTATTGGCGGCAGTATTTTACTTACGCTGCTCTCACCAAGTTCAGAACAAGCGCCTAATCCTATTTTGGGTAACTTTTTAGAGTTAATGGCTATGGTGTGCGCTGCATTTTATACTGTTAGTATTAAGCACTTAGCAAACCGGTATTCACCACTGACTTTAATTGCATTACAAGGCATTAGCGGGAGTTTGTTTTTTGCCCCCTTTTTATTTTTTATTGACCTACCCAGCGAAAATCAACACGATCTAACGGCACTTATGAGTATTTTATATTTAGGCTCTTGCGTTACTTTAGGCGGCTACGGTATGTACAACTATGCAATTAGCAAGGTATCGGTGCTTACTGCGGCGGCGTATTCAAATTTAATTCCTATTTTTACACTTATCTTATCGGCCATTATTTTGGGAGAAGTACTTACACTTTGGCAGTGGCTTAGTATTTTTGTGGTATTTATTGGCGTTATGGTTAGCCAGCGCCATCAAGAGCTTGTTGTTAATATACCACTTAGTGAATCTGGTGAAGATATTTCTGCCGATACCAATAACCTCAAATCGGTGCCCGACGCTAATACATCAAAGGGATAACAGGTAAGTAAGTAAAGCCCCGGTGTGCGTAAAAAGTCATGCTGCGATTGATGAATTATATCAACCGCCGTGACTTTATACTGCTGTAACTCCCCGCTTTGTAACTGCATAGTAAACTGATCCCCCACTTTGGCGTGCTGTAAAAACGCAAAGTGGGTGTCGTTATGACCTGCTATTAACGCTCCCTTTTGGCGATTGCCCAATTCCCCCGCGGGCAAAAAATGGCTTGGTGCAAATGCTAAATTTCGACCACTCGCACCACCGAGCACACTTAACGTTTTTTTATGCGATGGAAAATAAAGCTGCGCGGTTACAAAACTGTCAGCATAAAACCACGGTTTTACTTTTTTACCCGGCTCTGCAAGAGCTTGCTGCCACGCATGCTCAATAAGCACTTGTGCAAGCCATGCCTTTGCTTGCATATACACACCGTGGCCAAACAAGCTGAGCCCAGCAATTAATAGCCCTGCACTTAACCACTTTTTCATGTTTTAACGCGTCTTTTTAATTTAAGAGCACCAAACGTTATAAGTAACATACTACCCAACATTATATGCAGCCTACTTTGACCATCGGTTTGCGGCAAACGCATTTCCATTTCTTTCGGGACTTGGTTAGCGGCTTGCGCAGTTTGATCTGCAACGTCTTTAATTTGAGTGTGTTCAATGGCAATAAACGCAGTAAATGGACTTAAAAGCTGATGCGTTAAAGCTAATTTTTGCACCTCGTCTTTAACACTACTTTGCTCGTTATATAAAAGTAGTGACTTAATTTTTTGACGCGCCCACAATTTTGCTATGCCTTTGGCTTGAGAGCTATTTTGTGTGCTTAATTTAATACTTAAAGGCCCTTGTGCTGTTTGCCCTGTCAGTATCACACTTTTAGCATCATTAAGTTTTATAGCGACCATGATAGGCTCGCCAAAATATAAATCAGGCAGTGGTGATGGCCAAAAATCTAAGCTGTTACCGTTTTCATCGCTTAAAGCGAGGTCTGTAATGGCTGGGTGGGCGAGCTTATCAAATAACTGCTGCATTTTAGGCTGTACTTCTTGTGTGCTGCCAATAAAAGTAAATGTGCCTTTGCCTATATCGGCTGCACGGCGCATAAAAAAGCTATTAGGAGCACTACCAATTCCTACCGTAAATAAACGGCTATCACCTAATTTAGCCTGAATATTTTTAAATAAAGTAGCTTCGTTACTTACACTGCCGTCTGTTAAAAACACTACTTGGCGTACAAAACCATCAAACGTGCTGCCATCAAGTACCGCATCAAGCGCGCCTTGTATTTCGGTGCCACCATCGGCTTCAAGGCTGTAAATAAAACGCTCTGCTCGGCGTAAGTTAAAATCACTGGCTATAAGAGGCCTATCACTCATGGCGGTGACATTATTATCAAAACCAATAATGTTAAAACTGTCGTCGCTTTCAAGTAACGACAGCGCATAAAATAATGCCTTTTTGGCCTGCTCAATAGACTGCCCATGCATTGAGCCCGATGTATCTACTACAAATACCATTTCTCGGGGTAAACGCTGAGTTTGCGTAAAATGATCCCCTGGCGGCATTAACATAGCAAGGCCATAGTGGTCTGCGTTTTCAAACTGCTGGGTAAAAAAGGCAGCTTGCGCGTTTTCTTTTCGAAGCGGCTTAAACGCTAAAACAAAGTCACGATTAGCCCCATTTGTATCGTTCAGTGCTATTTTATATTGCCCAAACGCGGGATTATTAACATTAATACGGTGATGTTTAGAGGTTATATCAACAAGCTCTAACCCCACATCTATATCTATGTTTAAAGTAAACTCACTGATAGGTGCATCATTATTTTTTTGAACGTTATAAACCGGGCTTAGCCAACCACTGGGCGCTAAGTTTTGATCCATAAGGCTTGAACTAGGCTGCTCTAATGTGCCATTTATTGCATGGTAGCGCGGCGTAATTGTGGTAGGGAAACGAATGGTAAAAGTGCCACTGCGGTAATTAATAATTTCTTGATACTCAAGCTCAATGGCCACCTGTTCACCAGGACCAATATTTGCCACATTAGTGACAAACATATTTGCCCGTTGTTGACGCACCAATGAAGCCTGCTTTCCTGCCTTTTGAGCTTGTGCGTATTTTTTTTCGGCCTCAATTTTTTTATCAATGTGCCCTTTAATAACGCGCTCACCAATACGCATTGTCATGGCATGCACTGCACTTTCGTCGGGTAGTGGAAACACATAACGTGCATTCACCGCAAATGGGTTTTCGTTTTGATAAGTTTGCTTAACTACAACATGGTTAATTAACCCTGTTACTGTCATATGAGCGTCGCTTTTTAATATTATGGCAGGGCTAACGGGCTTACCTAAGGTATCGGTTAGTTCAAGCTTTGGCGATTGCGCATAGCTGCTTTTACTTGCTAATAGCGCTATTGCCGTGAATATAAAAATGCTTGCCTTAACAAGCATTTTGGTTGGGTTACTCAACATAAAATCACTCCATCGAATGCTAAAATTAGTTACTCGCCGTTTGGCCATTTACAGGCGCTAGTGAACGGGTAGTCAGCGTTACTCGACGGTCAAAAAAGTTATCTTCTATGGTATTGCTATTTGCTAATGTGTGCTGCTCACCAAAGGCTTGCGTACTTAAACGTTTGTGGCTAACGCCGTGTTTTATTAAATAACTTTGCACTGCATTTACACGTTTTTTAGACAGTAAAAAATTAGCCTGTTCATCTCCTCGTTGATCGGCAAAGCCACTTAAATCAAGCGCTAATTGAGGTTGGTTGTTTAAAAGTACAACTAACTGGTCGAGCTGCTTAGCAAAGTGAGGCGCTATAGTGCTTGAACCCGTTTTAAATTGAACGGTCATTGCAAGTAGGTTATTAATTTGAGATTGTGTTAACTGCTCGTTTTGCTGTGCTAGCACCTCTAATTGCTGTTCTAACAGATTGTTATGATTAAGTACGTGTTGATAGTCTTTGGTTTTTTGTTTCATTACTGCCAATGCGCTTTGTTGTTCGTCAATTTTGTTGTCGGCGACTTTTGCATCACCAATTAAGCCACCAGCAAATGCGCCTATAAACGCACCAATTGGTCCACCAACCACACCACCAATAATAGCGCCTGTACCTAAACCTATTGCGGTTTCTTGAGTTGCTTCTTTTGAGGGCGAATGTTCAGATGCCGATGAAAATGTCGGAGTAGAAAAACCAGCAACAAGCGTTAGCGCGATTAATGTCTTCTTCATAATATGATCCTTAAAATTGATTTAACTTTGTGATGTTTTGTTTCGATAGGTGCATTAAAACAACACCAAGTGGCAACAAAGGGGAGCAAAAATGGCAAACCGCTGAGCAATTGTGGCAAAAAAATGGCAATTGCCTTTTTAACCGTACATAGCTGAAAAACTTCGATATAGTGCGTTTTAAAATAAATAAGGGTGTGTAGAATGAAAAAAATAGCCATCATTGAAGATGAAACCGCCATTCGCGAAAACTACATGGAAATGTTAGGCGCACAAGGCTACCAAGTGAGTGGTTACAGCGACCGCATAACGGCAGAAAGTGCATTTAAAGACGCACTCCCCGATTTAGCCATCGTTGATATAGGCCTTGGCCATGAAATTGATGGCGGCTTTTTACTATGCCAAACCCTGCGTAGCTTATCTAAAACGCTCCCTATTATTTTTTTAACCGCACGCGATAGCGAAATAGACACGGTTTGCGGCCTACGTATGGGCGCTGACGACTACTTAACAAAAGACATTAGCTTGGCACATTTAGCAGCACGGATAGGCGCATTATTTCGCAGAATGGAAGCCCTTGAACACCCCGCCGATGCCAATGCACTTATAACACGCGGGCAGTTAACGCTCGACACACAGCGCATGCAGGTTTTTTGGCAACAGCAATTAGTGGATTTAACCGTGACCGAATTTTGGATGCTGCATTCGCTGGCGCAGCGTCCGGGCCATGTAAAAAGCCGTAACGATTTAATGAGCGATGCAAAAATATATGTGGACGACAGCACCATCACCTCTCATGTAAAACGCATTCGTAAAAAGTTTATAGCCCTCGACTCACAATTTGATTGTATCGATACCGTGTATGGTATGGGTTATAGGTGGGAGCAGCATTAATGCTTAGATTTGGCCTACGTAGTAAGTTTATTGTGCTTTCTTGTTTTTTATTTTTACTGCCGTGGCTAGGCTACGAGTACGTATGGGAAATGGAAAAGTTTTTACGCCAAGGCCAAGAAAAAACACTCGTAGGCACAACGCGTGCACTTGCCACTGCTCTGCACGAACGCCCTGCTTTATTTGACGAGCAAACCAACTTTTTAGACCAAGTAATAAAAGGCCGCGATTTATACGCCTATAACTTGAAAAACCCTATTCAGCTCGACGGCAAACTAACCGACTGGGAACCCTACAAACCGTTATTTTGGCATTACGATAAACGCTATTTACAAAAAACTAATAAAGATCACCAAGCCAGCGATTTATCGTTCGACCACATGGTAGGTAAATTTGATAACTACTTATATGCCGTTTTTAATGTTACCGACAACACACTTATTTATCGTGCTAAAAACAGCTTAAGCATTACTAATAACGACCATTTAAAAATTGGTTTAAAAGCCCCTGGTGGCCAATTTAATACCTATATCATCGCCCCAAGGCAAGACGGCTGGGTTAATGCATTTAATGCAGACACCAAAGCACCATTTACAAAAATTCAGGGCTATTTTAAACGCACCCAAACAGGCTACACCGTTGAACTGCGCTTTCCGTTAGCCATGCTAGGAAACAAACTGGGCTTTGCTATTGTAGATACCGATAGCTTAAGCGAGCTACCTAACGCTAACGTTATGTCGACCTCTAATTTAAATAACCCAAGCGATTTAGGCTCCGTGCTTGTGCCTTCACCAGAAATTAGCCGCATTTTAAAAGGAATGGGCCACAGTGGCAGCCGCATATGGGTTGTAGACAATCATCACCGCGTACTTGCGCAATCGGGCACGATTCAAAACGCTGATGGAGTATGGGCCGATGGTCTTAAAAATCAGCCACCAAAAAATGCCTGGCAACGCTTTGAGCAAACCTATTTGCACCCACTTTATTATAAAATTTTAACCCGACCTGAAAACGAATTTATAGATACCCTACACGACGTAGCATCTATGCAAGGCAGTCATTTAGCTAATGCATTAAAAGGCCAACCTGCATCGTCTTGGCGGCTCACCCCCGATAGCAAAGCCGTTATTTTATCTGCCGCCTACCCTATTTGGATTGAAGACAAAGTCATTGGTGCAGTAATAGCAGAAGAAACTACAAATGGTGTACGTACGCTTCGTAATAAATCGCTCGAAAAGTTATTTAACGTTATTTTAGCCGTTATGCTGATTGGTACCGTGACTTTATTCTTTTTTGCATCACGAATATCGAGCCGTATTAGGCGCCTTCGCGATACCGCAGAGCAAGCAATAGATGCACAAGGGCGTGTTACTGGCAGTATTAGTTACAGTGATTCTAATGATGAAATTGGCGACCTGTCGCGTAGCTTTGCAAATATTGTGAGCCGATTGGGCGGCTATACCGACTATTTAGAAAATATGTCGTCGCGTTTATCTCACGAACTACGTACGCCGGTTGCGGTAGTGCGTTCTTCTCTTGAAAACTTACAAAGTTTGGAGCAAACCGAGCTTAGCCAAAAATATCTCGATCGCGCCAGTGAAGGCGTAGAGCGCTTAGGTAAAATAATTACCACCATGAGTGAGGCTACTCGCCTTGAGCAAAGTATTCAAAGTAATGACCCCGAGCCATTTGACCTACGCTCTGTTATTAACGGCTGCATGCAAGGGTATTTACTCACTTACCCTAAGCAATTATTTACGCTTGATATATGCCCAAATTCATTACCTATGCAAGGCGCACCTGAGTTTATAGCGCAGCTGCTTGATAAGCTCATTAATAATGCACTAGAGTTTAGCCAAGCTAATACCGCAATTAACGTAACGTTACAAAGCAAAGATACACAAGCAGTTCTTAGCGTAAGTAACACAGGCCCATTATTACCCGAAGGGTTAAGCGAGCACATATTTGACTCTATGGTGTCTGTGCGCAGCCAGCACATGCAGCAGCAACCGCATTTAGGATTAGGCCTTTATATTGTAAGGCTGGTGTGCGATTACCATAAAGGCAGTGTAACTGCGCAAAATAATACACAAAATAATGGGGTCACTTTTAGAGTAAGTTTGCCGTTAGCAAATTAGTTGAATGAACTTTTAAGTGCGATAGATGAAGGAATTAACAACAAGGCTGAAAAACAAAAAAGTGGTGCTACACCAAACATTAAAAACAAGCCAATAGCACCTTCTACTGAAGCGCTACTGTCAGGCGAAAGCGGAGCTAAAGCCCAAAACAAACACAAAAATGACACTATTGATGTCAATAAACCTAAAAATTGAATTGAACGCATACCTTCCTTGTTAACCCCGCTAAAAATTATGACTTTGTTAGAGCTAGTAGTTTTTCAGCTGCACGCTCACTTACGGTTTGCCACGAATCATTAACTAATATTTTTAAAACTCGCTCGGTAACCTTGCCATTATTTACCAGTGCGTTTCTTACTGACGGGTCACTGTCAGTCGCAAAGGCTAGCATTAAAGATTCTGTTATTTTTCTTTTTCTTGCAACCATATCTCTAACTTTTGGATCAGGGTGCTTTGATAACACTTCGAGAACTTCGATTGGAACAGCCTTATTTTGTGCCACCCAAAATGCCATATCTGGGTATTTTTCTAGCACACATTTCCATACTTGAATGTCGGCTCCTTCATGAGCAGCGCGACAATACTCCTCTGGAATATTGCTTTCTCTTAATCTTTTAAATTCCTCCGCGCTCTCGATCATAGGTAACTATAGGCCCCTTTTAGGTTAACTCGTTTAAATTTATTTTTATTAATAAAACAACCATATCTGAGTTCCTACTTTGGTTCAACTTGTTAATTAAATTTAGCAAAAACAAAGTAAAGCATTGTTTTTAAATTATATTTTTAATTTATTTTCTCACTTTTTTTTAAGTTTTCTTTCTCATTTTTATCCAAGTATTAGATTAGTACAGGCTCAGTACTCACTTAACGCGAATTAAAGAATAAAAAAAAGGTTGCCTTTATGTAACCTTTGGGTATCATTGATACCTAAGGGTTACATATGGTGTATTTAGGTATCACATGAAACCTTAAGTGGAGTAAACAAAACGCGACATTATTGGGTCGCCACTAAAAAGGGATATACAACAAATGGCAAAATCGATTTCAGTACTACCAGAACAAGAACAGCAATATTTAACAATTACTGGAAAAGCCAGTATTGCTCTAGCGTTTTTCTTGTTAGCAGAGCTGCTTTCAACAGTAATCAGCAAAACCAATTCAGTTATATATTTACTAGTAGATTTAACTTTATTTGCGAGTTTTATCTATTTTCTTGTGTTAGGTACTAAATCGATGAAGTTTGCTAAGCACATATCAAAACTTGGTTTCTGGACATATAAATTTAACGACGAGTATGTGGATTATGTTAGTTCGCTCAGCCTTCGCGCTACTTGTCATATTATGGTAATTGGCGGAGCATTTCTCGCTTATAGTGGCGACAGTAAGTGGTTTGTGGAATTAATAGCCCCTTTCAATCCCACAGATGCACTTCAAATATTGCTTTGCTTAGCAGCTGCTACACATGGCGCATTGATTTTGTGGAAACTTGGCAAGGAAGAGCTTTATGAATGAAGATTTAGATAATCATATTCACAAACTTCGGTTACAACATAAAATATCTCAGCAAGAGTTGGCAGATGCCATAGGCGTTTCTAGAAAAACCATTAGCACAGTAGAAACCGGGCGTTTTACACCGTCGGTGGTTATTGCACTAAAAATAGCGGCTCATTTTTCTGTTTCTGTTGAGCAAGTATTTACCTTGAGGTAAACATTCTGACTCAAGAGCCGATGAAAATGCATTAAGCAAAAACTAATAGCAACAAATCAGGCGCTTTTAATATAATAGGCCTGTGCATCATAAGCCCAACAAATGTTGGGCATATTTAATAATGCGAAGATGCAGCTATAGATTTACTTCAAGTAAGTTTTAGGTTCTACGATATTACTCTAACAATGGACCTAACTGAGATGGAATCACACTATGAGATTACTATGTAGCGCACCTAAATGTTTTTGCCTTATACAACTCGTTCAATAACCACATAGGCAAACAAAGTAAACTGAATTTTTATTGATTTAGAATTGACCGCACTGAATAAAGCGGTAAAAGAAATACACGTGCTTCCTAGCATAATTAAGACTGATATATTTTTATGTAAATTACACTTTAATCAATCTTATGTCTTTAATCATATTCACGGACATTTTTGCCCACAAAAGAATACCAATAAAACCTAAACCAAGTAAGAAGTAGTGCTCAATGTTGCTTAACCCATCAGCATACATAAAGATAATAAAGCTGTAACCAAATAAAAATACCGCAAATAGTGGGATGGTAATTATTGCAGCAAAAATTTTAAATTTACGTGATTGGCGATCCATTGTAAGTACTCCTCTTACTGTAATACCTTGATAATGGGCTAAATACCGCTCTTGTATTACGTCCGTCTTAATCCATTTGTTATGTAACGTGGACATCTGACCCGAACTTTTTCCTATTTAAACTTAACATTATCAACCCTAGTAATCCCAAAAATGTACCAACAGGAATTAAAAAAAGTAATAAAATTGAATAAGTTAACAAAGTCCAAAACAGCCAATTAGTTCGGTAATTTAGGCCTATAACGGAAACTAATAAAAACATAAGCCCCAACATAAATATACCAAAACCGACCACCATAGATTCTAACATTGATATTTCTTCTGAATTTATTTTAGGTTCATTTGTTCCAAAAAGGCTTATATCTTGAAATGATGAATACATAGGGTAAAACGCATCTGCCACTCCCAATGGAAATGCCCAAAAAAGCAATAAGCCTAAAATTGCAATGTACTTCCCTATAACCTCTTTGCTCATTTGCTACCTCTTACTTAGTTACATAACGCTTGCCTAACACGCAATGTGTTGGCGTGGTTGTTTGCTTCAATGGCGTACACAAAATTTAATAATTGAGCTTCATCATCTTGTAAAGATGAAAAACAAGTTGTTTTGATTTCACCCTTACTGTCACCATACTTAATTTCATATGGATAACTGCTAACACATATTTTTTCTAGATCGATTAAACCAGCATTGCCATCGCGTATGTCTTGTTTGGCAAAGCGAAAAAGTTTCTGCTTTTCACTTTTTGTAAAGAGTAAAGCAACTTCTACATTCTCTTGGTTTACGAAGCAAAGTGAGCGTTTAAAAACTCCTTTTCGAGAATCGAAAAAATCGCTCCTAGCTCTTAATTATGCGAACTCAGTGTAACGGGTTAACGAACAAGAGCTTAATAAAAGAGTTAATAAAACTAGAATTATTCTCACAGCTATCCTTTGTACATAACAGCCCGCATAAGTGGCGGATAACAGTTGGCTAAACTTAGCGAAGAATGAGCGCCAGCCAACTGTTAGACGTCCATTTTTAATGCGTTTGTTAGGTGTACCTTATTGACTGTACTTTAATTTTCCTAACTCTTTTGCTTCAGTAACCGCTTCAACACCATCATCCAAAAGGATTTTACCTAATATTTCCTTACTTCTTTCCGCTGCCATTTTCGAATATTTGTTGCCAATTTTTTCAGCGACGTAGCACCACGAATAAGCTTCTTTTAAATCCAAAATTTCTTTTGTAGTTGATAGGGAAACACACAACCCGAAAGGAGCATGTTCATATTTGAATTTCGCCGATTCAAGTATGAATTCTAGCCCCAATTTAGGGTTAAATTCTTTTCTTTCTTCTTTAAATAATTCAGTGCCAATCACAAACAATTGTTCAGGTGTATATTGACTCTTATCTATTGCGAATACATTCAACGAAGCAATGCACAAAGCTAGAAATATACACGGTCTCATTGGTACTCCTAACGCTTCATTAAGAGGAAATTTGTAGTTGGCTAAAATGTTGAACGCAGTGAAAACAGCCAACTGTAAATTTTCCTGCTTTAATGCCTTGTTAGGTATTCTTTAACCTTTTTAGTTGCTTAACACCTAAGAATGTACCAATAGGAATAAATAAAAGCCATATATACGCGAAGTATTTGCAATAAATAACAAACAACTTGGAGCTATGGTTTTTGTTCAATAACCAAACACTGATAATTAGACCGATTAAAGCAGGAATTATTTGGATAAGAGAAAGCACTATACCTGTCGATATATGACCTGCTAACAATTTAGGATCGTTTGTAGATAATTCTAGGAATGCGGAATATAAACCTGAAAAGAAGTTAAATAATGATAAGAGTAAAAAGCATTGTAAAACGATGCTTATAAATTTTAATAGATTAAACAAACTCGAACCTTCCCTGAATACCTAACGCCGTTTTAAGCGGCAAATTGTTGTTGGCTAAAATAAGTGAGGTACGAACAAAAGCCAACTGTAATTTGTCCGACTTGAAAACCCTTGTTATGTTTTTTTGTTCAGATAATACCTAAACAAAAAGGCTTGAAATAATGCCGCCAAACCTAATATTTGAGGAGTGTTGTTAAACAAGCCACCAACAACAACTATTAGTGGTATTGCGATATAAAAAGCATAAGAGCCGTTAGTGTACTTTTTTACAAACCAGTGAACAGGAAAGCCAACAACTAACCAACCAACGATAGAAATTAGTAGGTAAACACTAATATAAAGTAAAAAAGTAACGGCAAGTCCATAAATATCATCAAGTGATGAAGGTGCCAGTCCATTGAATAAAAACCAAACGGCGATTCCTATACCAACATAGCCAATACTTTTTATTACAGCACTATCCCAGTTACTTGAACTCACTACGGGCTCCATGAAAACATAACAACTTTGTATCCGACATGTGTAGCTTTATAAACCGGTATATGTCCAAATATTACAATCAATCCAATGTAGCCAGCTAATAAGCGCATGTAAACAAATAGTTATGTAGCATTTAAATATTCTAAATGTAGAAATACTCCAAAATGGTAAAGATCAGTAATATTAGAAAGAAAAGTAATGTGCTAATAAACAGTGAGGAAATAAACAGTCACCTTCCTTTGTAACTATTCACTTTTAATTCAGTCGCGTTCACATACTCTGGGGCTATATTAACGCATTAAGCAGTAGGATTTGCCGTGACCCCATCACTTGAACGAGAAGAGCTCGACTTTATTTTTAGTTTATATAAATCTGATAAAAACGCTGAGCCAGAGGCAAATAAACCACAGCATACGCAAATAAACGACCTTCAAAAAGTACCGCGCCTTGAGGTGCAAGGCGTATCTCAATACTTGACTTAATTTACACTAGTTAGCTTGTTGTACTTGGCTCATCACTTAAAAACGCTTTGATACAGTTTATTTCTGCCAGCTTTACTGCCTCGCCTATTTCGGGGCCTTTTTTGCCACTTTTAAGCGCCTCTTGCACTATGTGCTTTTTATCCATTTGCTGTAATTTACTATGAATGGCACGCAACTTAATTGCCTGCGGGTAAGGCTTATTAACCAGTGTTTCTCCGCGGCCTTGCGCGTCACATTGGCAGGCTTGAGTAAATGCTAAAAAGCGCTCAGGGTGCACCAAACCATTTAAATTAGTGACAATTAATTTATGAATAGTTTGCGGCCTAAGCTGATCAATCGTATGGCATAAAGTGTGATTATCGCTGGTCAGTACGCCAATATCACGAAAACGATTAGGCACTTTTAAACGATTACAAAATGACTCTACCACCGCTACACCTTCGCGTTCGTGACCGCGTAAATTGCCGCGTATTTTATAGCTAAGGGCTTTACCAAAATCGTGGGTAAGCGCAGCAAAGCGGGTTTCTAAATTAAAATTTAAGTCGGCTGCACGCCTGAGTACCAACATTGTATGCACAAATACATCGCCTTCAGGGTGATGATTGGCAGGTTGTGGTACGTTTTTCATTTGTTCTATTTCAGGAAAAATGCCCAGCCCATCTAATGCTTGAAAGTAAAGCTCAGGGTGTTTTTCGCCAAGCGCTTTTTCGGTTTCTAACCATACCCGTTCAGGCACTAAGTGGTTAAGCTCGCCTTTATTTTTAAGCTCTCGCATTAACGCATAAGTGCTGGGATGGATTTGCCAATCGCTGCCATAACGCGCTAAAAACCGTGCAATACGCAGCACTCGTACAGGATCTTCTACAAAAGCGTGTGTGGTGTGGCGCAGTATTTTATTTTGTAAATCGTGTTGACCATTAAAGGGGTCAATAATTTTACCGTTTTCGTCAAGCGCCATAGAGTTTATGGTTAAGTCGCGCCTTGCTAGGTCTTCTTCAAGTGTTACGCTTGGGCTGGCGTCAACCACAAAACCGGTATAACCTTTGCCGCTTTTTCGTTCGGTACGACCTAGTGCGTATTCTTCTTTTGTTTTTGGGTGCAAATAAACAGGAAAGTCGCTACCTATTGGTAAAAAGCCAAGCGACTCCATGGTACTGGGCGTTTCGCCAATAACCACATAATCGTTATCTTTTGATGCAATGTTTAGCAGTTTATCGCGTACTGCTCCACCGACTAGGTAAACGTTTTTTAAGCTACTTTCCACGTTGTTTCCACACTAATTTACAAACTTCATTTATAGCTATCATATCATTAAAAGCGTTGTGGTTTGCCAAGCATATGCAAGCTCATTACAATAGCGCATCATTTTTTGTTTAAGCTGTTATTCAATGAAAAATCATTCATCAAAAAAAGAGCTCATGCTGCTGCCAATTTTACTTGTCGTTATTGTTATGTGTGTGGCGGGGCACTTTTTATTGCAAGCTAACTTTCAAGACAGCAACATGGTTGAGTATATGTTAGCAGCCTTGCCGTTTGCTATGTTTGGCTTAGTTATTGTGGCTTTTAAGCTGGCATCAAACAGTGAAAAAAATGAGCAAAACGAGCAAGAAAAATAGCGGCTTAAGATAGCTTTATTATTCAGTGTTCAGATTACTTAACTTATAAAACATGGTAACCAAACCAATCCGGTTTTATAGGTTGTGAAAGCCCACTTGGGCTAAGTTTTATTGTTAATTGGCTGTCGAGTAAATCAATTGCAAAGCAGTCGTCTACGTCGTGTAAGTCGTCTTTATGAATATGGCTCAGGCCTGCTAATAAATCATGTTTAGCACGCTGCTTTGCCTCTTCACTGCTGCTTGCTACATATAATGCAAAGTCGTGTTGCTCTGCCATTGAGTCGCTTCTGTAAGCGCCTAAGTTTACAAAATAAAGCTGTTTATTTTGTTCAACATAACCCTCTACCACTTCTACTTTGTAGCCATCAATATTGTTAACAGCCATAAAACTATCCATGTGTACGCTGTTTTTGTCGCCAACCCATTGGCTTTTTAATTTGGTGTAGGTTTGCTCTATGTTTTGCCCAACTACAAAGCGAATGTCGTGCATTTCTATGTGGCAGCCTTGAATTCGCCCGCCTAAATACACCATAAATAACTGCATGAGGATTCCTTTAATTTTTTACGCCAAAGTATCAACGTCAATATTATGTTTTTTAATGAGTTTATAAAAGTCTGAACGATTACGCTTAGCAAGCTTGGCGCCTTCTGCTACGTTGCCGCCTGCCATTTTTAGCGTATTAATAACGTAATCACGTTCAAACTCTTTTTTAGCGTCGTTTAATGAGAGTGGCTCTACACTTTTTTCGTTGCTATCGAGTGCTGCTAAGACTAAATGCGCTGAAATAACCTCACCGGGTGTTAAGGCTACCACTTGTTCAACAACATTTTGTAACTGACGAATATTTCCCGGCCAATCATAACGTACCAATGCGTGCATAGCATCATTGGCAAAATGTTTTTCATTTTGGTTCATTCGTTTAGCGATACTTGCGCTAAAGTATTGGGCTAGTAGGCTTATGTCTTCACGGCGTTCACACAGTGGTGGTAATTTTAAATTAACCACATTTAGGCGGTAGTACAAATCTTCTCTAAACTGCTGGTTTTTAATGGCTTCAGGTAAGTTTTTGTGAGTTGCCGATACAATACGCACATCAATTGAGATCTCCTCTTGAAAACCCACTGGGCGGATGGTTTTTTCTTGCAGTACACGCAGTAACTTTACTTGTAAGTTAAGGGGCATATCGCCAATTTCATCTAAAAATAGTGTACCGCCCTGCGCTTGCTGAAATAAACCTTGATGATCTTTTACGGCACCAGTAAACGCGCCTTTTTTATGGCCAAATAATTCAGACTCTAAAAGCTCCCCTGGTACAGCACCACAATTTATAGCCACAAAGGGCCCGTTACTTACTTGGCTATGCTGATGAATAGCCTGCGCTAATAACTCCTTACCCGTTCCACTGGCACCCGAAATAAGCACATTAACGTGAGTAGGCCCAAGTAACTTAACTTGTTCAAGCAAGTGCAACATGGCACCACTGCGCGTTACTATATTACCTTTTGATGGGGCTTCATCGGTATTTACACCGTGAATGTCTATTGCATTTGCAAGGCTATCAAATAGCTCGTCTTTATCGACCGGTTTAGTAATGAAGGCAAAAATGCCTTGTTTAGTGGCTTCAACCGCATCGGGAATAGAGCCATGCGCTGTCATCATAATTACTGGTAATGCAGGGTATCGGCTTTGCAGTTGACGATGCAGCGCCATGCCGTCCATTTCATCCATTCGTAAGTCGGTAATGACGGCATCAAACACGTGACTTTTTAAAATTTGTAGCGCTGCTAAGCCACTTTCACAAGTTGTTACTTGATAGCCTTTTGATTCAATACGAATAGCAAGCAACTTTAATAAACTTGCATCGTCATCAACTAATAACACTTTTGCTTTGTGCGGACTATTTGTGGCCATGGTTACTGCTCCTTGGTATCTTCGCGAAGTAATAGCTGCTGCTCTATATCTGCCAGCGACGACAGGGTTTTCTGCATTTGGTTATTAAGTGCTTGTTGCTCTTTGTGAGCATTTATTTGTAAGGTAATCTGCTGTTTTTGCAGCCATAAATACTGCTTTATATCATCAGGCCAAAAATAGGCTAGGTCGAGTTTGAGTAACTTTGTCATTACTGTATTTGGGTCGGTACTTACTTTTAAGCACATAAATTTAAAAAATGCTTTTAGCTCATTTTCACCTTTAAATGACCGCTTTGTTGGTGGCAATGTAAACCCACCACATTGATTTGCATGAAGCGCTATAACCCGCTCAGATGAAGGATAAATGGGGGCTAATTTAGGCATTGGCTTGGGGCTAGGAGATACGTTTTTAGTATTTGATGTTTTATTACCGCCCTGCGCTTGCGTGCCATTATTAAGCTCACAACCCGATACAATTAGGCTACCTGCAAGCACACATAAAATAGTGAGTATGCGCATTGTTAATTAACTCCTAAACTTTTACTGATTGGTATTTTTATTAAAAAACGGCAACCGTGTGGTTTATTTTTCTCAACACTTAATGTGCCTTGTAGCTGCTCAACCGTCTCTTTTACAATTGTTAGGCCCAAACCACTGCCTTGTAAGGTAATACTTTGGTCATGTTTACCTTGATAAAACGCACTAAAAATATGGTTTATTTCGTGCTCTTTAATGCCACAGCCATTATCGGCCACTACCAAACACAGCTGATGTTGCTCGCATTTTAATTTTACAGTCACACCTTGGTTATCATCAGAAAATTTTAAGCTGTTTGAAATTAACTGAATTAGCATCATTTCTATTAGTTCATTAGGAAGCGCAAGAACAGTGCTTGAAACAGAGTTTTGCCATTGAATACGTTGCTTTCGAGCCGTTAGACGATGCTCAAAATGGCCATTAATTTTTTTAATTAAATGATCAATATTAACCTCGCTTGAGCTGTTTATCGTTGCTCTAATAGCGTTATAACTCAGTAGGCTGTCTATCATCATGCGAAGGCGCACCATAGATTGAGTTATAAGGGAAAGCACTGCTTTTTGTTCGTCATTAATGGGGCCAACAATTTCATCTGTTAGTAAATCGGTTCCTTCAACCATAGAAGCAAGCGGTGTTTTAAGCTCGTGTGTTACGTGGCGTAAAAACGTATCTTTTTGTTGCTCAAGCATATGCAGCTGAGTTTGTACCCACTGTAGTTTTTCTCCAAGTTCGACTAACTCTGACGAGCCTTTTACTGCTATTTTTTGCTGCCAATCCCCTTGCCCTAACTTATCAATAACCCTAGTTAATCCCTTTAAGCGCCCACTTATACGCCATAAAAATCCACCACCAACAAATAAAGTAAGTGGAATAAGTGCCACCAGCCAATTTATAAACGACGTTTGTAGGCTAGCTAGCTCGTTTTGATTAAGGGTTATTTGCGCTTCGTTTTTATTTTTAAGCCACACTGTTAGCGCTGTAATTAACTCGCTTACAGGTACAAATAGCGCTGCATCTTGCTTTTTTTGTTCAACAAGTTGCTGGTGTGCTGTTTGTAAAACATTTAATAGCTGTGCCCATTGGCGTGTGTAATCTGGGTTTGTATTAATGTGTTTAAGGTCGTTTATGCTTTGTACTGAAGATTGCCATTTATCAACTATGAGGGTGTCGAGCGAATCACTTTTTAATACCCAGTTTTGTCTTGTTGCGCGCTCAAGACTGTTAAGGTCTTGCTTTAAGCTAGCGAACGATTTTGTAAGCTGATAATTATTACTTACAATTTGTTGAGTGGTTGCTAGCTGCTTGTTTAACGCATTTAAAAACACAATGACCACAATAGACAGTGGCAATAACGACAGCAGCATACTTAACGCAAACTGCCCTATTAAATTAGGGCGCCAATTAAGCATTGCATTGTAATGTTTAGTAAACGTTGCAACCATTGCAGAAAACTCTATCAGTAAATAACTCGCCTATTATTATCAATACCGCCTATACACATGCTGAACCATATTAATATTCACTCGCTATAGTGTTGCTAAATAGCAACATTGCAACCTATTGATTTAGTTAACATCATAAAAAACACCTCAAACTCTGTTGCTGTACTCATACAAAATTACACACATAAAGTGTAACTTTTACCTCCCCTTTTAAGCAATAAAACGTAAATCATTGAAAATAAACAAAAATAAAACATGGCACCCTTTTTGTTAGTAGGTATGACAAATGAATTTAATAAGGAAATACTCATGAGAGCAAAAGCTTTGGTTTTTTCAACATTACTTGCATTAGGTTTAGTTAATACAGACGCATATGCTATGGACGTTGAGGCTACGTTTGATGCGCTAGATAAGGATAATAACGGCTTGTTAAGCGAAGCCGAGGCCCAAATGGATGCTGTGCTTAAAGAAAACTTTGCACAAATAGACACAGACCAAAGTGGCCAACTGTCGCTAAATGAATTTAGTAAATTTATTCAATAATTCAACTTCAAAAGGAATGAAATTATGAAACAACTTATTGCCGCGTTTTTATTATTATTTTTAGCTATTAGTGCAACAGTGTTGGCCTCTCCTTCGGCTGTGCGATTTGCACACTTAGATACAAACATGGACGGCAGTATCTCGTTTGTTGAAGCTAAGCAGGATAAAGAGCTACTTAGACAGTTTACCGATTTAGACGAAGACAACGACGAGATGATCTCTAAAGCAGAGTTTGAAAACTTTAAGCCATAGCAGATTAAGTTTTGCTTAAGCTTTTAACTTGTAAAGTGTACTAAAGCATTTGCCATAATCCCTGAGGGAGTGTGTAAAAGGATTTAATGTTGGGAGTTAAATTATGGCAAGTGCTTTATCTTTTCAAGCTTTATACCTCGTTATTAAATACAACTTAATTACCCTTTTGGAAGGACTACCATGAAGATACGTTGCTTTGTAACTACCACGGCATTGCTATTTAGTTTTAATGCCTTAGCACTTGATGTAAAACAACGCTTTGATCACCTTGATATAGATAAGAGCGGTTACCTTACCCATAACGAATTAGAGCGGCAGCCACAGTTACTTAGCACGTTTATAATGTGGGATAAAAATCAAGACAAACAAATTTCATTAATTGAATTTAAAAACTACCTTACTAACAATCTTTACTGAGTATTTTAATGAACCCCATACGCTTATTTATTTTATGCACTCTAACCGTATTTAGTGCATCAAGCTTTGCCGCAAGTGACACTATTAACAACCAGTTTAAAAAAATAGACCGAAACAAAGACGGATTTTTAACGCGTTCTGAAGCCTCAATAGACCCCGCCTTGTGGTCTAAGTTTATTCGTTACGACCAAGATAAAGACGGCCGGCTAACACTGAGCGAATACCATTTATATGCCAGTAAGTAGCCCTTACATAAGTAACCTTTCTAACTTTAGGTTTTAGGTAATTAATTTAACAGCTAAGCAACCAGCTTAGCTTTAACTGTCTATTTTACGAGCTTATCGCATCCTGTTGGTATTCTAAAAAAGGGTTTGCTAGTGTTATTGCACTAAAAATAACAAAACAGTGTTCTATGTTACTCAAAAAATTACTTAAACCACTTGTACTTGCCAGCCTTTGTGCGGGCTCTAGCTTTGCCATTGCACAAACCAAAGTTATTTATAATGCTAATGGCTACACCCCGCTTTATAAAGGCAAAATGCAAAAAGGTGAACTTCAGCAATTTAGCACTTTAGTTATAAAAGATGGCAAAGTTGTAAAAGTAGGCGGCGACACACTAAAAGAAAGCTTTCCAGATGCCAAATTAATAAATGCAGAAGGCAACACATTACTGCCCGGCTTAATAGATGCTCACGGCCACGTTATTGGGCTTGGAGATAACTTATCGCAACTTGATGTACGCGGCGCTAAGTCGGTTGATGACGTTACAAATAAACTAAAGCAATTTGCGCAAGGCAAACAAGGTTGGATCATCGGCCGAGGCTGGAACCAAGAGTTATGGCCAGATACGCGCTTTCCTACCGCTAAAGATTTAGACAAAGTAGTAAGCGATCGTCCGGTTGTTTTATCTCGTGTTGATAGCCATGCAATTTGGGTTAACTCAAAAGCACTTGAGCTTGCGGGCATTAACGCCGATACAAAATCGCCAAAAGGCGGTGAAGTAATAAAAGATGAATTTGGTCACCCTACCGGTATTTTTGTTGATAAAGCTGAGTCGTTAATTGTTCAGCATATGCCAGCCCCTTCAAAACAAGATATTAGCAACTCGCTAGATGCCGCAGGAAAGCACTTATTGAGCTTAGGTATTACTTCTACTCATGACGCTGGCATAGATAAAGCCACATGGGAAGTGTACAAAGAGCGCGGCGATCAAGGTAATTTACCTCTGCGTATTGTGGCAATGCTAAGTGGTGCTAGCCCAGATTTACCAGCGATGTTAAAAGCGGGGCCATATCACGATAACTACGATTTTATGGAAATTCGCAGTGTTAAAGTGTATGCAGATGGGGCATTAGGCTCGCGTGGCGCAGCGCTTATTGAAGATTATGCCGACCGTGCTGGCCATCATGGTTTGATGCTTGAAACCCAAGAAAAACTCGAAGCTTTATTTACGCAAAGCTTTAAAAACGGTTTTACCGCCAACACCCATGCCATTGGTGACAAGGCCAATCGTGTGGTTTTAGACGCCTACGAAAATGTATTTAAAAAAACAGGCGGTATTTTACTGCGCAACCGTATAGAGCACGCGCAAATAGTAACACCAGACGATATTCCTCGATTTAAAGCACTAAAAATTATCCCATCAATGCAACCTGTTCACGCTACGTCTGACATGCATATGGCAGAGCAACGCCTAACTGAAAAGCAACTTAGCTTTGCATACGCATGGCAAACATTTTTACAACAAGGTTCTGTGGTTGCTGCGGGTTCTGACTACCCTGTAGAGCTTGCAAACCCGTTTGATGGTTTATATTCATCAATAACGCGAATGGATCATAACAAACTGCCTGAAAACGGCTGGCGTCCAAGCGAAGTACTAAGCCGCGAAGATGCACTACGTGCGTTTACACTAGGCGGTGCTTATGCAGCGCATCAAGAGTTTAAAATAGGGAGCTTAGAGCAAGGTAAATGGGCCGACTTTATTTTAGTGGATAAAGATTACTTTAAAGTACCCGTTGAAGATATATACAAAACCCAGGTGCTACAAACATGGATTGCCGGTATGAAGCGCTATGAAAAAGAATAACAATAAAGCATTAGTTTTAAATAGATAAATAAATTAATAAATATCACTAAAGTAATTAAAAAGCGTGTCGATAATCATAAGTACTTATAATTTCTTATTATGTTTCAGGATGAAAGCATGTTATCAAAAAAAGTAACTTTGAGTTTATCGGCACTATTTACTCTTTCACTATCAGCTTGTTCTACCCACCCTATTTATAACGGCCATGCGCCACACAATAACAAGCATCACCACAAATCATATGTTAAATACGAAGAAAACAATTACCCAAGAGTAAGCAATTGGCAATTCCCTGAGAATAACTATCGGCCAGTTAACAGTAGTAAGTTATTAAGTAATTACACTGAGCAATTAGCCATGAAGCTAATTGAAAACATGAACTACATTAATAGTAGTACGCCTATAGCAATTACATCTTTTGTTAACCTTGACGACAACTTGCAAACCACAAATATTTTTGGCAATCACTTAGCTGAAAGTTTTATTTCTGAGTTGCAAGAGTTTGGGCTATCAGTTGTAGACTATAAACATACTGGTGCCGTTCATGTTACACCTATGGGTGATTTTTCATTTAGTCGTAATGGGCAAGAAATTAAAGGCTACCCGCATATTGAATATACACTATCTGGAACCATTACATATACGAACAGAGGCGTGATTGTTAATGCTCGCATTATAGGTGCAAAATCTAAGGTTGTAGTCTCTTCCGCTAAAGGCTTTATACCTAGCTTCATTGTTGAATCTTTATATCCAACACGTAAAACAGATGGGATAATGTTAGACGCTATTCAGTAAATACATGAAAGGGTTAACGCACGTTAACCCTTTTTTAATACACATCATGTCATTTAGCTTTTTGGCTGCTGTGCCTCTGGCTGAACAGCTTTTGGCTGACGGTATAATTTTATAATGTGATACAAGTTAACCAATGCCAGTAACGCGTTGGTAAAAACAACGGGAACAGCACCAATGGCTACACCGTAAGCCGTAAACACAATACATCCTAACATGTTGTACCAACGAAGCTTTACTACATCGGTCATAGTGAGTGATGCAACCAATAAAGCTGACGCAATATAGCCTAAATATTCCCAACTCAATTGTTCTCTCCTAACCTTTGGGTTAGCATTACACTAATGCTAACTTATTACAGTTGTAAGTATTGCAAAGTAATAGCACTTTGCTTAATTATGAGCGTTATTTAGATTTTGAAAATAATTGGCTAGTAAGAGGGTAGCTCTCTCATATTAATAATTAAGCGAAGTGACGTACGTAAATAAAAAGCTAACTTGCTTAAAAACCTGAAAAAGTTTGCCGGCAAAAAAACCAACAAATTCTTAAATCATTACACGGGAAATGAAGGTAAAATAATACCCATAGCAAAGCTAAAAGTATTAGTAGCAAGTTAGCGTAAATTCTTAATGTGTTAATGCTACCGTCATTAAAACATAATAAATAGGACAAATGTCCGAAGAGCATATTGATGTTTCAATACCATTTTTCTAGTTATCTTGTTGAACAGCTATTAACCTTTGCAGGTAGTAGTTATCAACAATCAAAAAAAGAAGTGCTGATCCATCAAGATCAGCCTTTAAGCAAGCTTGTGCTTGTGCGCAGCGGCACTGTGTCATTTAGTTATGACGTAGGAAACGGACGACGCCTGCTGCTAGGACAACTGGATTGTAATAATACCCTGATAGGTGAAATAGAAGCACTTAACAACAATCCGTGTATTTATACGGTAACGTGTTTTAGTGATGTGACTTACAACCTGATTGAATTAAGACATTGGCGTGCATTATTGCTCGAAAAACCAGAGCTAAGTTTATACACAGCACAAACTATTGCGGCTAAGTTTCAAGAAAATCAAAAAATCAACTTAGATAAGTTATTACTGCCACTTAGTTACAATATAGCTAAAGATTGCCTGCTGAGAGCCGAGAATAGCAACCCTACCCTACTTAGAGCCTACCCAACGGTAAACGCAGAGGCAGAACGTTTTGCAACCACTGAGCGAGCTTACAGGCGTGTTGTAACAGAGTTAGTAGAAAAAGGCCTAGTGCAAAGAAGTACTAATGGTTTACAAGCGGTCGATATTCCAATGCTTAGTGAATATGTAGACAGCTTTGCACAACTCTAAGCACACAAAAAAAGGCCAATTAAGGCCTTTTTTATTGCCCTAAAAACGAATAACACGTTCGTAAGGCTAAATATGCATTCGATGCACTCGTTGTATTAATCTTCTAACAAAATATCGTGAATTTTTACTAAGTCAGATTTACCTTCAATAATTTCATCCGGTGTTAAACCCGACAATTCATGCGGGAATACTAACCATTCTTCCGACTCATGAATGTAGTAATCAGGCACGGTATCTACTTTTGAATTTTTTGGTTTGTAGTATGGGCAAGCAATTCGAATATCGCGCGGTAAATTTAAGCGCATTAGTTCTGAAAGCTTTTCTTTTAGTGCAACAATACTGCGCCCTGAGTCAAATACATCATCAACAATAAGCAGAGAATCACCCGCATTAGCGTTTTCTACAATGTAATGTAAGCCGTGTACTTTAATTTCTTTTGATTGCTGGCCAATACCGTAATAAGACGATGTACGCACTGCAATGTGGTCAGTTTCAATACCTTTGTAATCGTAATATTCTTGCACAGCAATACCAATTGGTGCACCACCTCGCCAAATACCTATAATAAAATCAGGACGAAAGCCGTCTTTGTATACTTGTGCCGCTACGCGGAATGAATCTTCAAGTAACTGTTGAGCTGTGATATAGCACTTATCTGACATAGTTAGAAACCCCAGTGGTGGATATTATATTTGAGCGTAGTTTAGAGTAAAACCAACTTAGCCACTCAAACAGGTATTGGCGATGGATTTTACCGTAAATTAAATAAAATTGCTTGCTTGTAGATCAAAAAAGGCACCAAACGGTGCCTAATTTAAATATAAAAAGCCTAACTTAGTTAATATTATGCTTTTTCTAGCAACGTACGAGCAACCGTGCGCATACCTTGTGTTGTTGCGCCAGCAGCCCATTGGCTCGTGCTACCCATGTTAAATGCCGCAGCTAAATCAATGTGTACCCAACCTTGGCCATCGTTTGGCACAAAGCGTGATAAGAAGCCAGCCGCATTTGACGCACCACCATAGCCGCCCCCTTTTTGCGCTCGGCTGTTCGCCGTATCAGCATAAGGTGATGGGCAGTTTTGTTGGTGCCACTTTTCAAGTGGTAATGGCCAAGCGGCTTCCATTTCTTGAGATGCAAAACCTTCAACCTCACGCGCTAGCTCTTTATCTAGTGCAAACAACGCATTGTATTCTTGACCAACAGCAACCAACGCTGCACCCGTTAATGTTGCAGCGTCAATAATTAAAGGCGCGCCTGTTTCACCTGCAGCCATTAAGCCATCGGCAAGCACTAAACGCCCTTCTGCATCAGTATTTACAATTTCAACGGTTGTGCCATTTTTGTAAGTAAGAATGTCGCCTAATTTGTAAGCGTGGCCAGAAATTAAGTTCTCAGCACAACATAAAAATAATTTAATGCGCTTTTCTATGCCACGATTAATAGCAAGTGCTAAACCAGCCGTTACTGTTGCAGCACCGCCCATATCGCACTTCATTCCTAGCATGCCTTCGCTTGATTTAATTGAATAACCGCCCGAATCAAACGTAATACCTTTACCCACAAGGGCTGCACTAACGGGTGCGTTATCGTCGCCTGTTGGGTTGTAATCAAGCTCTAACAATACCGGAGGGCGAACACTTCCACGACCAACAGCATGAATACCAATCCATTGCTGCTCTAATAACGCATCACCTTTAATTATTTGATAGCTTACGTGCTCTGGCGCAAGCGATTGAATAAACTCAGCTGCTTTTTCAGCAAGACTTTCAGGGTATATATCGTCTGCGGTGCCATTAACCATTTCACGCGCCCATGTTGCTGAGCTTTTTAAATGCGCAAGTTCTTTAAGATCTGACTGTGCGTTATCAACAAATTCAACACCATTTAACATTTTTGGTGTTACAAAGCCTTGGTAAAAAGCCCATTGGCTTTCAGTGCACCACGTGTCGCCCGCAAGCTCAACATGCTTAACACCTTGATTAGCAATTGTACGCGCTGCTTTTTGAACATTTTTTAATGTTTCTTGCTCAGATAAATGAACGGTTGCGCCACGCTCGTTAAAAGACAACGTTGCGCTTTCGCCCCAATGACTCGGTGCTGCGTGTTCGCTTAGTTGAACAACAAATTTTTCACTCATGTTAGAATATCCTTGCACTTAAATGTGCTGTTGAGTTTACTATAGTGCGCCTAAGTTCCCAACAGCTTGAGATAAATAACCCCTATCACGCTATTTAACCGCATTGGACACAACCATGAAGTACACACCTGCACTGCAATCAGCCACACTATTAAAACGCTACAAGCGCTTTTTAGCTGATTTAAAACTAAACAATGGCGCTGAGTTTACCGCCCATTGTGCTAACACCGGAAAAATGACCGGCTGCGCCGAACCAGGTTTTACTGCTTTTTATTCAACCAGCGATAACGCAAAACGAAAATATCCACATTCATTAGAGCTGACCAAAAACAATTTAGGGCAATTAATATGTGTTAATACAGCGGTAGCCAATAAAGTAGTAGAAGAAGCGATTAATCATAAAGTGATTGATGAACTAACAGGCTATGAGCAACTTCAAAGTGAAGTTAAATACGGCAGTGAAAATAGCCGAATCGACTTTTTACTCACAACCCCAAACAAACCAAGCTGCTACGTTGAAGTTAAATCGGTCACTTTAATAAGCCAAGATGATCCACACAGCGGCCAAGGTTATTTTCCGGATGCACAAACACTGCGTGGACAAAAACACCTTCGCGAACTTATTGAAGTGGTCGAATTAGGCCATCGCGCCGTACTACTGTTCGCTGTTTTGCATGAGGGTATAAATATTGTCAGCGCGGCGGCGCATATTGATGAAAAATACGCAGCGCTTTTACAACAAGCCATCGATGGCGGTGTTGAAGTTATCGCTTATAAAGCACTTATTTGCGCAAACGAAGTCGTTCTTCATAAAAAAATAGCATTTGTAGCTTAATGTATAACCCAATCATTAAGCTCAGTAATTGTAATTAGAACAAACAACGCGATGAAAAGATTGAAGCAATAAAAATCAATTCCAGAGTTAAACTTGTTTTTTAAAGTTTTGCCCTCATATATAGGCAAGTTTTACAAACCAGTAAGTTAGTTAAATAAGCACCCTCATTTAACGCACTTTTTACTCGCAAAGCATGGTTGAAGCTAATTCGAATAATTAAAAATAAATTTGCCTAGGGTATAAGTTTCTGTTATTTATACCGCCGGCTAATGCTGAGGCATTAAATTAAGGATTTAGGAGAGAGTTATGCCAGACCAAAAGAAACATGGTTTATTGGCTCAAGCCGGTTTAGAACCATACCAAGAAAAACCAGGCGAAGAGTATATGAATGAAGCACAACGTGCTCATTTCAAAACGATTTTAGAAACTTGGCGTAACGATTTACGTAACGAAGTTGATCGTACAAAATCGCATATGCAAGACGAAGCTGCTAACTTTCCTGACCCAGTTGACCGCGCTGCACAAGAAGAAGAGTTTTCTTTAGAACTTCGAACTCGTGACCGCGAACGTAAATTAATTAAAAAAATTGAAAAAACAATTATTTTAATTAAAGAAGATGATTTTGGCTTTTGTGAATCTTGTGGCATTGAAATTGGTATTCGCCGCCTAGAAGCGCGACCAACTGCCGATTTATGCGTAGACTGTAAAACACTTGCAGAAATTAAAGAAAAACAAGCTGGACGCGGCTAATTAACCTTATTAATTAGCATGCCACCTGCAGCCGTTACTGCGCCTATGCGCAACTATCGCGGTCGTTTTGCACCGTCTCCTTCTGGGCCACTTCATTTTGGCTCACTTGTTGCGGCTGTGGGCAGTTACCTTGATGCAAAAGCAAATAAAGGGTCTTGGCTCGTCCGTATCGAGGATATAGACACCACTCGAGTGGTGAAAAATGCCGACACCGATATTCTAAATACCTTACAAGCCTATTGCCTCCACTGGGATGAATCAGTTGTTTATCAAACTAAGCGGCTCGATTTATACCAAGACGTAGTCAGCTCCCTTGAAAATCAACAATGTGTTTATGCTTGCCACTGTAGCCGAAAACAAATAAAAGCATTGGGTGGAATTTACCAAGGCCAGTGTAAAAACCTTGGCCACCCAACCGATACAGGCGCACTACGATTAACACAATGCCATGCAACCACACACTTTAACGATCTGATTCAAGGTGATATTAGTGTTAGTAGCGAGCTGGCACACGAAGATTATATAATAAAGCGCAGTGATGGCTTATTCGCCTACCAATTAGTGGTTGTTGTAGACGATATTGATCAAGGGATAAATAGGATTGTTAGAGGCGCCGATTTAATTAAGCCAACAGCACGGCAAATCAGTTTATTTAAACAACTTAATCACCCTATTCCTGAGTTTGCTCACTTACCTTTAGCCGTTGCCAAGCCCGGTTTTAAACTATCTAAACAAAACTACGCTCCTGCAATTAGTAAAGCAGAACCAAAACCCGCATTGATAAGTGCCTTTGAATTTTTAGGCTTGCCAACTCATGCCAATTTAATGGATTTAACTACTGAGCAACTCATTGAATGGGGCATAAATACCTTTGAGTTAAAACAAGTGCCGCAAGTCGCTGAAATACAAATTTCTCAGTAGCAAACAAGTTAAGCCAAGCAATTTACTAAACTGTGTAAATAAAATCGTTAAAAACAGCTTAATTTCAACACATCAACTTAATTTTTAAACCCTGCTGGTATATGATAGCCGCCTAAATATGTGCTATTTGAGTAAGACGGTGAGTATTGGGGTTTAACACCACTATTTGCGGTTATTTTTGATTGCGATGAAAGGCCAATCAACACCTTCTAGGAGACGGATTATTATTTCCAAGCTTTTTCAATTTTGCCGACAGATAATCGGCCCAAATACGAGTGCTGAAAATGCCTCTGCCTCTGTAAGCAGCGAACCATTAGTAATCACGCGCGGTGAGCATGGTATTTCTCGTAAACAATTTAGCCCAAATGCAATCAAAGTTTTATACCGATTAAAAGACGGTGGCTTTGATGCCTACCTCGTTGGTGGTTGTATTCGCGATATATTGTTAGGTCAACAACCTAAAGACTTTGATGTAGTCACTAACGCAACGCCCGACCAAGTTAAAAAGCTTTTTAGAAACTGTAGATTAATTGGTCGCCGTTTTCGTTTAGCTCACATTGTATTTGGCCGTGAAATTATTGAAGTGGCAACCATGCGCGGTCATCACGAAGCGCCTGAGTCTAAAAACCAAATAAGCCAATCAAGTACTGAAGGGCAATTATTACGCGACAACGTATTTGGTAGCATTGAAGAAGATGCTGAGCGCCGTGATTTTTCAATTAACGCGCTGTATTACTCAATTAACGATTTTAGCATTCATGATTACGCCAATGGTTTAGCCGCTATTAAAGCAAAACAAATAGAGCTTATTGGCGACCCTGAAACACGCTACCGTGAAGATCCAGTGCGTATGTTACGCGCAGTTCGATTTGCAACAAAGCTTGATATGAGCATTGCGCCTAATAGCGAAAAGCCGATCAGCGAGCTTGCCAGCTTACTTGATAACATTCCACCGGCGCGTTTGTTTGAAGAAGTGCTTAAACTGTTTTTAAACGGTAAAGCTGAAGCTAACTTTTTAATGCTTCGCCAGTACGGGCTTTTCCGTGCATTATTTCCTGCGCTAGATAAAATTTTAGAAGCCAACCCAAATGGTTTAGAACAAGCCTTTGTTCAGCAAATGTTTCAAAATACCGATAAACGCATAAATGCAGATAAAAAAGTAACGCCTGCATTTATTTTTGCCGCGCTATTATGGTTCCCACTTTTAGCAATAACCAAAAAGCTTCAAGCCGAAGAACAACTTAGCGAATACGATGCCTTTGCACAAGCAATGAATAAAGTACTTAGCGAAAGCGCACAACATATTGCAGTTCCAAAACGCTTTACGTTGGGTGCGCGCGATATTTGGCATATCCAGCACCGTTTAGATAAACGTGCAGGCCAACGTGCTTACAGGTTAACGCAACAACCGCGCTTTAAAGCCGCTTACGACTTTTTATTATTGCGCGTTGATGCGGGTGAAACTGAGCATAAAGAACTTGCACAGTGGTGGACTCAATACCTTAGCCAAGATATTAACGGTCAAAAAGACATGGTTAAAAACTTAGGTCATCAAGGTGGTCCAAAGCCGCGTAAACGCTCTCGTCGCCGCGCACCAAGAAAGCCAGCTGAGTAATAACATGAACTGTGTTTATTTAGGGTTAGGTGCTAACTTAAACTCGCCTAAACAACAGCTTGATAATGCGATTGCGGCACTTAAAAAACTGCCGCATAGCGAGTTTGTAAGCGTGTCTCACTATTACGCAAGTAAACCCATGGGACCGCAAGACCAACCCGACTACATTAACGCAGTTGCATGTATTAATACACATCTTGAACCAGAACAGCTACTTGATTTAACACAAAAAATTGAACTAGAGCACGGCCGTGTTAGAAAAGCCGAACGTTGGGGTCCTCGAACGCTAGACATAGATACCCTTTTGTTTGGTAATAAAATTATTAATACTGCACGCTTAACTGTGCCCCATTATGGCTTGAACGAACGCGAGTTTGTGGTGTATCCACTGCTTGAACTTGCGCCAGAACTTATTTTACCCAGCGGCATTGCACTAAAAACCATTGCAACTAATTTACCGCTCAACGACTTACAACAATTACCTCTGTAATTAACCAAGGCTTATGCCTGCGAGGAATATTATGTCTAAAATAACCGTTTCTACTTTAAATAAAATGAAAGCAGAAAATAACAAAATCACAGCTTTAACTGCTTACGATGCAAGCTTTGCAAAGTTATTTCATGATAATGGCGTTAACGTTATTTTAGTCGGTGATTCATTAGGTATGGTGCTACAAGGCGGTGATGATACGCTTGGCGTAACCAACCAAGATATTGCTTATCATACGCGCTGCGTGCGTGCAGGAAGCCGTGAATTATTTGTTATTGCTGACATGCCATTTATGACATATTCAAGCGTTAACGACACCTGTAAAAATGCCGCAGAACTTATGCGCGCTGGTGCAAACATGGTTAAACTTGAAGGTGGTGAATGGCTTTACGACAGTATTAAAGCGCTTACTCAACAAGGTATTCCTGTGTGTGGGCACTTAGGCCTTACCCCTCAATCTGTGCACGTATTTGGCGGCTTTAAAATCCAAGGCCGCGAAGAAGACAAAGCACAAAAGATGATTGATGATGCAAAAGCACTTGAAGCCGCTGGCGCACAACTATTAGTACTAGAGTGTATTCCGAGTGCATTGGCAAAACGTATTACTGATGCGCTTAGTATTCCAACCATAGGCATTGGTGCTGGTAATGTGACCGACGGTCAAATATTAGTAATGCACGACCTAGTGGGTATTTCGGCAGGTTATATTCCAAAATTTTCAAAAAACTTTTTGCTAGAAACTGGCAACATGCCAGCGGCCGTTCAAAAATATTGTACCGATGTAAAAAGTGGCGCTTTTCCAAGTGCTGAACATGAGTTTAAATAATGCAGTCAATTACTGAAATTAAATCATTACGTAGTCAAATTAAAGCATGGCGACAAGCGGGCTTGAGTGTGGCGTTTGTGCCAACAATGGGCAATTTACACCGAGGACACTTTTCACTCGTTGAAAAAGCAAAAACCTTAGCTGATAAAGTGGTTGTTAGTATTTTTGTAAACCCAATGCAATTTGGCGCTAACGAAGATTTAGATAACTACCCACGTACATTATCAGAGGACAAACAAGGCCTTGCAGAATTAGGTACTGATATTGTATTTACACCAAGTGTAAGCACAATTTATCCAAATGGCCTTGGTGAGCAAAGCTTTGTTGACGTACCAGGTGTGTCGCTTGGTTACTGTGGTGGTTCGCGCCCAGGGCACTTTAAAGGCGTTGCAACTGTTGTGACTAAGCTATTTAACCTAGTGCAACCTGACTACGCTTGCTTTGGTGAAAAAGACTTTCAACAACTGCAAGTGATTAAAACGATGGCTCGCGACCTATCTATGCCTGTTGAAATTATTGGTGTACCCACCATGCGAGAAGTATCAGGGCTTGCTATGAGTTCACGTAATGGCTACCTATCAGCAGAGCAAAAAACAACAGCAACTGCTTTATTTAAAGCGTTAGGCCAGTGTGCCGAGCAGCTTAAGCAAGGTAATAAAGATTTCACTTCGCTTAAAGCACATGCTAAACAAAGCCTAGAGCAAGCAGGCTTAAAGCCAGACTATTTTGAGATAGCTCAACGAGATACCTTAAAAACTGCTACACTCGATGATAACCATTTTGTTATTTTAGCCGCCGCCTTTTTAGGCTCTGTGAGATTAATTGACAACATGCAGGTCGATATTTAATTTATTGAGCTTACTTTAAGGATTAAAAATGCATATATTAATAAAAACAAGCGTGGTTGCGCTCACTTTAGCTGTTTTAGCCGGTTGTCAAAACCATGTTGAAAATGCCGAGATGAACCAATGTGCTCAACAAAACTTTCGCTGCGAAAGCACCTGCGAGCAACAAACAACAGCTGAAGGGCTTAAGCAA
The DNA here is from genome assembly GCF_023161925.1 of Pseudoalteromonas sp. 2CM32C. Classification (NCBI taxonomy): domain Bacteria; kingdom Pseudomonadati; phylum Pseudomonadota; class Gammaproteobacteria; order Alteromonadales; family Pseudoalteromonadaceae; genus Pseudoalteromonas; species Pseudoalteromonas sp. 2CM32C. Next base: position 401,177 of record NZ_JALNTI010000001.1, read on the forward strand.
CAAGTATGTTCTGCTAAATGTGTAGAAACATACAACCAATGTAAAGCACGTGCTGAAAAGTTAGGTGGTATTTAATTCCCTAAAATGTTTAATTTTAAGCACAAAAAAACCGCTCAATGAGCGGTTTTTTTATTGCTTAGGTTTATTATTTTAAACCTAGCTTTTTAAGCTCTACTTCAACTAGCTTTGCAGAAAGAGGAACATAACCATCTTTTTCTACAATTTGTTGACCGTCTTTTGAAAGAATCATTTTTAAGAATTCAGCTTCCATCGGAGACAAGGCTTTATTTGGGTGCTTGTTAACGTACACGTATAAAAAGCGAGAAAGTGGGTATTTACCTTGCGCAACGTTATCAAGTGTTGCATCTACAAAGTTAGTGCCTTTTTTAGACAATGGAACAGTACGTACACCTGACGTTTTGTAACCAATACCTGAGTAGCCAATTGCGTTCAGTGAAGACGAAATTGATTGTACTACAGATGCAGAACCCGGCTGTTCATTAACGTTATTACGGAAGTCACCTTTACACAGTGCTTTTTTCTTAAAGTAACCGTAAGTACCTGATACAGAGTTACGTCCGTATAATTGAATGTCGCGTGCTGCCCAGCTACCTTCAAGGCCTACATCGCTCCAACGGTTAACTTGCTCTGACGCACCACACTTACGAGTTGATGAGAAAATAGCGTCAACTTGGTCAATACGAAGACCTTCAATTGGGTTATCTTTGTGTACATAAACAGCAAGTGCATCAATAGCTACACGAACTGCTGTTGGCTTGTAACCGTAACGTTTTTCAAACGCTTCGATTTCTTTTGATTTCATTGCGCGGCTCATTGGACCTAGGTTAGCAGTACCTTCGGTTAATGCTGGAGGCGCTGTAGAAGAACCTGCCGCTTGAATTTGAATGTTTACATTTGGGTAAATACGTTTGTACTCTTCAGCCCAAAACGTCATCATGTTAGCTAAAGTGTCAGAACCTACTGATGAAAAGTTGCCTGATACGCCGCTGATTTTTTGATACTCAGGAATGTCTTGATCTAAAGCCACTGCTTGAGCAGATACGAAAGTTGTAACAGCCACACCCATTGCGGCAACTAAATTTTTAAATTTCATGTGGGTTCTCCGATTTGTTCGTCCCATTTTCTAACTGCTGCCCACTCTAAAGTGAGTACATGACAATGATATGACTCTTAAATGACACTTTTATGACTTTACCAAAACTTGTTGTTTATTTTGGGGTTCAACGATCTTATCTATTGAAAAACAAAAAGAAAAACAAGAACCCTTTCCAACTTCGCTGGTGATATTTAATTTACTATCGTGGCGTGTTAACACATGTTTTGTAATTGCCAAGCCTAAACCAGACCCACCAGTGGTTCTGCTTCGTGCTTTATCCACACGATAAAACCGCTCAGTCAGCCGATTAATATGTTCTGCAGCAATGCCATCACCGTTATCAACAACAGTAAAACAAGCGGTATTATTTTTACGAAGCCAGCTAACCTGTATTTTTCCGCCGGGTTTAGTGTAATGAATAGCGTTAAAAACTAAATTAGAAAACGCACTACGCAGCTCATCTTCAGAGCCTTTTATGTCGAGTGTGATATCTATATCAAAGAGTAATTCGTGGCCTTTGTCTTGATTAATAGACTGGGCTTCTGTTTGAATATAACCAAGTAACTGAGGTACATTAATTGCTTTATCGTTATCTTGTCGGCGTGAACCTTCTATTCGGGAAAGGGATAATAACTGGCTGACCAAACTGTCCATGCGTTTGCACTGCTCAAGCATGGTAGATTGTGCTTTATTCCACATTGCAGGAGGCGGTAAGTTGTCGCTGTCCATCATTTCAAGGTAGCCTGTAACCACCGTAAGCGGCGTACGCAGCTCATGCGATACATTGGCAACAAAATCTTTACGCATTTGTTCAAGCTGCTTTAAACGGGTTACGTCGCGCACCACAACCATTAACTGCGTAGTTGCATAGGGCATTACCCTAAACTCAAGCACTTGTTCAATAGCATGGCCATTATCAAGTTCTAGTGCTTCGTCAAAATCACCTTTGTGCATATATTTTGCAAACTTAGGTTCGCGTATTAAGTTATCTAAGCGCTGCCCATGATCGGTAGGCCACTGCAGCCCTAGTACCTTAAGCGCTAGCTGATTGCACCACACAATGCTTAAGTCGGTTTGAAGCACAATAACAGCATCGGGTACCGCTTCGGCCCCATCACGAAATCGCCTAATTAAATCAGCCAATTCATTTCGTTTTTTTCGGTTACGGTGTTGTAGGTGATAAATGCCTTCAAACACTTGCTCCCATGCACCTTCGCCTTCAGGGGGGTTAAAACTGCGCTGATTTAAAAGCCAATCGCTTAAACGGTATAATTGATGATAATGCCAAACAAGAAGTGAAAAAGAGCCTAAAAATAAAAGCAAAAAAGGTGCGCCAACTAGCACACCAATTAATAGTAAGGGTAAAAAATAGATAAACAGACGTTTTATTAACGCCTGCTTATTAACAACTCGATACATACACTCACTTTACCTTAGAGTAGTTATACACGTATAAATTAAGCTGGTGTTTAAGTAGGTTATAGTTTACTTGAAAAACGGTACCCTGCACCACGCACGGTTTGAACCAAACGATCGTGTCCTAACGGACCAATTGCTTTGCGTAAACGACGAATATGAACATCAACAGTACGGTCTTCCACATACACATTGGTTCCCCACACATGATCTAACAATTGTTCACGGCTGTAAACCCGTTCAGGGTGAGTCATGAAAAAGTGAAGGAGCCTAAACTCTGTAGGGCCCATATCAAGCTCATTTCCTTCAGAAGTAACACGATGAGAAATAGGATCTAAACGTAAGCCATGCACTTCAATCGCTTCTTCTAAAGAGGTTGGCGACACACGACGAATAACCGCTTTAATACGCGCCATTAATTCTTTTGGCGAAAACGGTTTAGTTACGTAGTCGTCAGCGCCTACTTCTAAGCCGCGTACTTTGTCTTCTTCTTCACCGCGAGCTGTAAGCATAATAATAGGTATTTGGCGCGTGTGTTCGTTTTGCTTAAACTTTTTAGCAATTTGAATACCGCTTCCGCCAGGCAACATCCAATCAAGCAATACCATATCAGGGTAAGGCTCAACCATTGCAGCAATAGCAGAATCATAATCTTCAGCTTCAATTGCCTGAAATCCATTTTGCTCTAATACAAAAACAAGCATCTCTCTGATAGGCGCTTCGTCGTCTACGACTAGTACTTTACGTGACATTCCAATTTATCTCTTAAGCTATCGAATAAGTTTTCATTATTATGACTAAGTATTACATTTTTATGAAAGTGTAACGTGTAAATTAAAATCGGGGTAAAAAAAAGCCAAATTAATAATAAAAATCTCACTCCTGTCACAAATTTATATATTTTAAAAATTGAATAAAGACATTTTTAGTACTTACAAAAACTAAACTTTAAATATGATCGAATACTCAGATCATTGCTTTACTAAGTCTGCCTTTGTTTGTATTTACTTAGCTTTTAATAGATCTGGATTTTACTAAGCTTCACTTTAAAGATCAGATTTTTACCAAGGCGATCAATGTTGAGATCACTACTCTACCTACTCAAAAAGTTAAGCTGTTGATTGTTTGTACAAATAAAAAAAGATCAGATTATTTTTAATGCTAAATAAAGCTAAATAAAGCTAAAAATTACGTTTACTTAGTAAAGCAATGATCCAAAACAACCTGTGTTAGTAAATGAGTGATCCCAATTAATACCGTTGGTAATTGCATGATCTGCTATTGGCAGGCAATAAAAAAGCCAGTAATAATATTACTGGCCTTTACACATTGATCTGTTTAATCGATCGATTATTTAATCTGTGGTGCTAACTCGCCGCTTAAGTACTTAAGGTGCATGTCATCAAGAGAAATTGGTTTAATTTTACCAGCCTGTCCTGCCGTTCCAAACGAGTTGTAACGCGCAACACAAATCTCTGTCATCGCTTTTGTAGCTTCTGCTAGGTATTTACGTGGATCAAAGTTAGATGGGTTAAGCGCCATATGACGACGAATAGCACCGGTAGACGCTAAACGTAAATCGGTATCAATATTTACTTTACGAACACCGTGCTTAATACCTTCAACAATTTGCTCAACTGGTACACCGTAGGTTTCAGGAATTTCGCCACCGTACTGGTTTATGATCTCTAACCATTCCTGTGGTACCGACGACGATCCATGCATTACTAAATGTGTGTTAGGAATACGTGCGTGAATGGCTTTAATGCGATCAATTGCCAAAATATCATCTGTTGGTGGGCGCGTAAATTTGTAAGCCCCGTGCGATGTACCACATGCAATCGCAAGCGCATCAACATGGGTTTTATTTACAAAGTCAGCGGCTTCTTCAGGATCAGTTAGCATTTGATCAGTTGTTAATTTGCCTTCTGCGCCTACACCGTCTTCTTCGCCCGCTTCACCCGTTTCAAGTGAACCTAATACACCTAGCTCGCCCTCAACCGATACACCGCACGCATGTGCCATAGCCACTGTTTCGCGAGTAACTTCAACGTTGTATTCATAACTTGAAGGCGTTTTACCATCGCTCATTAACGAGCCATCCATCATTACTGATGAAAAACCAAGTTGAATTGAACGCTGACAAACACCGGGCGAGGTGCCGTGATCTTGATGCATTACGACAGGGATATGTGGCCATTCTTCAACGGCTGCTAAAATCATATGGCGAATAAATGGTGCACCGGCATAAGCACGAGCGCCTGCTGATCCTTGAACGATTACTGGGCTGTTTGTTTTGTCAGCCGCTTCCATTATTGCGCGCATTTGCTCTTGGTTATTCACGTTAAAAGCGGGTACGCCGTAACCATGCTCAGCTGCATGATCTAAAAGTTGTCGCATACTGATTAAAGCCATTGGGTATTCTCCAATTTATCGATAGCATTTCACTGCCATCTAGTTTGAACGGATATGTTAGTTTGGCGTTTAAATAACACCACGAAACCCACTGCTCTGCAGTTAAGCTTCGTACACATTAATTATTAAATTAGGGTGAGAGGTATTTAATAATTAATGATTAGTGAGGGTTTCCCCTCACTTTACACGGCTAAATAACTTTATTTAGCGCGTGACTCTAGCATTTCTACTGCTGGAAGTTTTTTGCCTTCTAAAAACTCTAAGAACGCACCACCACCGGTAGAAATGTAAGAAACTTTATCGGCTATGCCGTATTTATCAATTGCAGCTAAAGTATCACCGCCACCCGCAATTGAAAATGCGTTTGAATTAGCAATTGCTTGAGCAATAGCACGTGTGCCGTTGCCAAACTGATCAAACTCAAATACACCTACAGGACCATTCCATACTACCGTGCCTGCATTTGCAATAATTTTAGCAAGTTGGCTGGCGGTATCTGGGCCAATATCAAAAATCATATCGTCGCTAGTCACTTCGCTTACATCTTTAAGCGTAGCAACTGCTGACTCTGAAAACTCATTACCTACCACTACATCCGTAGGAACTGGAATTTCACCATCGTTTGCCTTCGCTGCTGCACATAAACGATTTGCTTCATCCATTAAATCAGCTTCAAAAAGTGATTTACCTACCGGATTGCCTGCAGCTGCAATAAACGTATTAGCAATACCGCCGCCAGTTACTAGCTGGTCAACAATTTTAGACAGTGAATCTAGTACAGTTAGTTTAGTCGAAACTTTTGAACCACCCACAATAGCCACTAATGGGCGAGCTGGATTATCAAGTGCTTTTCCTAATGCTTCAAGTTCAGCCGATAGTAATGGGCCTGCACAGGCAACATCAGCAAATAAACCAACACCATGAGTAGAAGCTTGTGCGCGGTGAGCTGTACCAAAGGCATCCATTACATATACATCACACAGTGCTGCAAGTTGCTTAGATAACGCTTCATCGTTTTTCTTCTCGCCTTTATTAAAACGCACGTTTTCAAATACAACCACTTCGTTATCAGCTACATCTACGCCATTTAAGTAGTCTTTTTCAAGACGTACTGTTTGCGCTAGCGCATCGTTTAGGTAATCAGCTACAGGGGCAAGCGAGTATTCTTCGTTGTATTCCCCTTCCGTAGGACGGCCAAGGTGTGACATAACCATTACTTTAGCGCCTTTCTCAAGGGCTAATTTAATAGTAGGTAGTGCAGCACGAATACGTGCATCTGACGTCACTTTACCTGCTTTAACTGGTACATTTAAATCTTCACGAATTAATACGCGTTTGCCGTTTAAATCTAAATCTGCCATTTTTATGACCGACATGAATATCTCCTTAGTTAACGATACTGAACCTGAAAAATACGTTTTAAATTATTATAGTAATATAAAAAGTTACTGAGTTACTGCAACCATCGCACGCGCTGTATCGAGCATACGATTTGCAAATCCCCACTCATTATCACACCAAACAAGTAACTTTATCAGCCGTTTGTGACTAACTCGTGTCTGTGTGCCATCAATAATACAAGAATGTGGATCGTGATTAAAATCAACTGATACAAGCGGCTCTTCGGTGTAGCTTAAAATACCTTCGAGTCTATCTTTTGCTTGTGCTTTAAGTGCATTATTAACGGCCTTTAAATCTACATCGGCATTAACCGTTACACTTAAATCCATAGCCGTTACATTAATTGTTGGAACGCGAACAGCTATGGCCTCAAAGCGACCTTCAAATTTAGGTAATATGCGGTCTATACCGCGGGCAAGTTTTGTATCTACCGGAATAATAGACTGACTCGCGGCGCGAGTACGGCGTAAATCATGATGGTACGCGTCAATCACTTGTTGATCGTTCATCGATGCATGAATAGTGGTAATAGCACCCGACTCAATACCAAAGGCATCGTCTAATACTTTTATTACTGGCACTACACAGTTTGTGGTACACGAGCCGTTAGATACAATAGTATGCTCGCTTTTAAGCTCATCGTCGTTTATGCCATAAACAATAGTGGCATCTACGTCGTTATCAGCCGGATGCGAAAACAACACCTTTTTGGCGCCCGCCGTAATGTGTAACTGTGCATGCTCACGCGAATGATAAACACCAGTACATTCAAGTACCACATCTACATCAAGGGTTTGCCAAGGTAATTCTACTGGGTTTTCTTCACAAAAAAGTGCAATAGTATCGCCTGCAACACTAATGGTGTCTTCACCAAGTTTTACAGGAAAAGAAAAGCGACCGTGGGATGTGTCGTATTTTAATAAATGAGCAATAGCTTCAGGGTCAGCCAGTTCGTTAATGGCAACAATTTTAATTTCGTCGCTCAAACCTGACTCGTACAACGCGCGGACAATATTTCGACCAATACGACCAAAACCATTAATTGCAAGTTTGATTGCCATGAAATATAAAATCCACTCTTTTAGCGTGCAGATAAAGGCTATGTGCCTTTTAGATGCCTGTATTGTAATCGACCTTGCGCCTGATTATAAGAGGGAGCGATTAGAAACTTTAAATTAACGTTGAAAATCCCCACATAGCCTTAAAGTATACACGTTAAAATTTGCTTATAACCCGCTGCCATTGTATGTGTTCGAACCAGAGGAAGTTCCTCCACCGAAGCTTTTAGGTATGCTTTTAGGCTTATCCTGTGAGCGATAAAACAACCACAAACCAACCGCAGCAAACAACGGAATTAACCAGACCAATATGACTTGCGCCACTTTTTGAAAAACCTCTAAATCATCGCGCTTTATCAAAAGAATACTAACGATGACGTTCAGTAATACAATGACACCAAACCCAATATAAAAATAATTTAATTCCATTTCTCTAATGCCTCATACCCTAATTGTTATTTTATCTCTAAATCAAACACCACGTTTATAGATGATTCAAATGTTATAGAAATTTCTAAATAATGCCCCGCTGCAAAAGGAGACTCACTCATTTTCGAACCAGTCACATCAATGCGCTCAACATACATTGAATGATAGCCATAATTTGAGCGATTGTTATTAGAATTAATACTATAAATATTTCCAAGAGATGCACCAAATGAACTCGCTAGTACTTTACCTTTAACTTTCGCATTTTCTACTGCATTCTGCGTAGCCTGAGCTTCCAACTCTTTGGCTTTTGAAGACAGTAACTCTATATTAGTTACTTCATTTATTTTTACACTCAATGCAAAATCAACAATTTCATTCATCTTGTTAATATCATCAATAGTAACTTTGAGTGAACGCGAAGCAATGTAACCTACCCGTTTTTCTTCACCACTTTCTAAATATTGCATATCAGCAGTAGTTAATAAATTTGAGGCTGATACTGCCGACTCTTCGACCCCATACTTATCTAAACTGTTTAAAAATAAATTAACCCTAGCATCCACATCACGTTTTGCATCAAGTGATTCTTTTTTCATACTAACCACCTCAAATGAAATTTTGGCTAGATCTGGTTTAGCTAATACCTCACCCTTCCCCTGGACAGCAATATGTCTATTCGGCGGCAAACTTGAATTTGCAAACGTAACAAGTGGAAATAAGGCAATAAAAATAGCGATGATAAGTTTCATATTCGTTCCTTGTAAAAGTGAAATTATGACTTATATGCCTACACCTATAAGTAACATTTAATAATATTTCAGCTAAATATTTTATGCTTACGTGCCTGAGTATCCTCATTAAATTAGCTAATTTTTGGGTGATGTAGAGGCTACTCTTTTGACTCTGAGCTAACCGTTTTTTCTTTATTTTCATTAGGTATTAATGCTGAAATATTTTCTTGTGAAATAATAAGTAACTTATCTTGTTTATTATCATAAACAAATAAATTCCCCATTGTTGAGGCTACTATTTGAACATTTTGAAGTTGAGTTACTTTGCTCTTAGCAATTGGATAATTTAATGATAAGTGATAACTCATTGTTCTTTCATTTATTATGTCTTTACTGTGTGAATACGCCAACATAGTAGGGTATATAGATATTATAAGTGCTAAAAATAACATTACTGAGTAACTAGGTTTTAATAAATAGAGCGGGTAACCAAAGCCATAATAAAGTTTTTTTAACACGGTTGTTTTACTAGGATCTGGCATGTGTCCTGAGCGCCAATTTAAATAAATAGCTATTAAAACGATGAGCGTAGTATAAATAGTAATAAGTAAAGGATTTGAAATCAGTGCCAGTAAAAAGTCACTTATTTCAATAAAGTTGAACACATCAATCGAAAAGTTATTAAGTAAAACGTAAAGATACACAACACCTGATAAACTACCCAGTAAGTAAAGAATAGTAAGAAACACACCAAAATTATTGTGAATGTACTTTTTGACTGCTTTGAGGTCATTGTTTAACTGGTTGTAATACTTACTGGCGGCTTCAATTACCATAATAAATCCTTTTAAAAAAATTGAGTTTAACAAAATTATACGTAAGTGAAATAGCTTTGTTAAACTAGTGCTCTTAACGTTAACTCTTTACCGGCGCCTATTTGGTGGCATTGGGCCAATAACAGCTCAGCAGTGGCTTGTGCATCGGTAAGCGCATGATGGCAATGATAGCTTGGTAAATCGTAGCGATTACGGCATTCATTTAAGGTTAAATCATCTAATTTTATATCGCTTGCGTGTTGCAGTAAGCGCTTTTTTTCTATTTGTAGGGTATCGATGATCAGCTTAGGCCGCTGGGTGACCCCTGCATTTTTTAGTGCTAACTTTAAAAAGCCCCAGTCAAGCATGGCATTATGAAATACTAAAATGCAGTCACTAAAGTGAGCGCTTAAAGACATTAAAATACTCTGTAGGCTTTTCCCTTGTGCCACCGAGTCAGTACTAATACCATGAAAAACCGGGCTTTGTTCAAGGCTTTTTACGTCTTTATTAATAAAATGCTGCGACTCGCTCATTTTTATACATTGGTTATCAATTACAACCCATGCAACCGACACTATTTCGTGCTGTTTCGAGTCAAGCCCTGTGAGCTCTAAATCAATCACCAAATAGCGCTGCGAGAATGCATTTTTTGCTAGTAATTGACGGCGCTTTATATACCGCGTAAGTAACATTTTTACCATGAGAGCCTCACAAGCTGCCCCGTGCAAATTTAAACGCGGCGCCTTGCTGCGCTTGTTTTACTAAATAAAACGCTTCTTTTAACTGATGGCGCTCTAGTGAATTTAATTTATTAGGGTTAATACAGTTGCTTGGTAACCCCTCTTCATTAATTTGTGTGCTTAAGCGCAGCTGAGTTAAAAAACGCCAACAGTCTTTTAAGTTGTAAATATCGTCTTTGTTGATGAGGTTATACTTTAATAAAGCTTCTAGGCGCTCTTGGGTGTTAGCCCGTTTAATTCCCGCTTTTAATGCGTATAAGCGCACTATGTCGTTAATGATCACCACACCGCGTTTTTTCAAATCTATGTATTTGTGGTTGTTGTCATCTTTTTGCGTTTTAAACTTGTTAAATAACCCTATGGGTACGCTGTTATTATTTATGTCGGTAGCCATGGCTGCATAAAATAAATCGTTTCGCGATATGCGCACTAATTGTTCACAAAATGCGGTATATAACGAATTTGAACCTTCTATAAAGCGTAAATCAAAAAATATTTTACAATTAAGCATGGCTTCGGGGGTTGGGCTTTTTATCCATTTAAAAAAGCGTTCAGACCAATCGTTCACGCTCATGCGGCATAAGTCACTGCTTGCCATTATGTTACCAGGGCATCGCCTAATGCCGCATTCAACGAGTTGTTCGCAAACAAACTCTCCCATTTTTTTAAAGTAAGTATGCTGCTCTTGAGTTAAATCGTTGGGGAGCAGTAGGCCGTTATCTTGATCTGAATGTAATGTTTGCTCTTCGCGCGCTTGTGAGCCAAAGCATATAAAACTAAAACTGGTTGGGGCTGCGCCGTGATCTTCTTGAAATAGTCTGATCAAGCGCGATGTTAATGCATCGGTTAACCCGCTTAGTAATTTACCAATAAGTGAAATATCGTCAATATTATGAGAGAAGCTCTTTAGTAAATCGGGCACTTCTTTGGCGTAACGTTTTAAGTCGGTCACGTTATGCGCTTTATAAATGCGTCCAATGAGCTGCACTGGATCACTTTTTTGTTGGCGCAGTAAATCAGTACTGGTGAGCATACCTATCGGGTTATGGCTTTCATCAAGCACTGGCAAGTGGTGAATATTATATTTAAGCATTAAATGCAACGCAGAAAACACGCGATTATTTTCAAATATAAATTTAGGGTTTGTGGTCATTATGCTGCTAACCGCTTCTTGCGGGTCTACTTCGTCGGCAAGCACCCTATTTCGCAGATCGCGGTCTGTTACCACGCCAACTAAATGGGCGTGTTGAATAACCATAATTGACGACACACCGTGCTCTTTCATTTTTTTAGCGCTTTGTCGAATGCTGGCATCGGGTGAAAGCGTTATGGCTGTGCGGGTCATGAGTTCAGATATTCTGCGCTCTGACCAACTGTCGTTTTTACTTTTATAATGTGATGATAGTAATCTATTGGCGTGAGCTCTTACAAAATATTGCTCAAACGGTTTGTACTCTCGGCGTAAAAAATCAAAGTGTTCTTGGTTGAGCATATACACTATGCCCTCTTTTTGAACCGCCAATTTATTTTGAATTGCTTCGCCGGTTAAAAGCGAAGGAAAACCAAAATAATCACCTTGCGCTAAACGCGTTACTACATCACCTTTAGCATCAACTAAATCGTAAAGACCCGAGCGAATTAAAAAAAGCTTTGGGTGTTCGCTCTGTAGCCACTGCGCTTGGTTTTCTCGCGTTAAATAAATAACATCAAGATGGTTTACAAAGTAGTCGCAAGCACTGTTATCGAGCATGCTGAACGGCGCTTGAAGGTAAACATATTGGGCTACTTCTTGTTGTTCTACACTCATTGTTACACTCACTAAAAAGTATACACAGCACCAATGTACTCATTATTTATACAAATAAAAAGCCCGACTAAGGTCGGGCTTTTGGTACTTTACATATAAGTTGGCTTAATGCGCGTGCGCTTCTGCCGACCCTTTAGGATTACGAATACCTTCTACCATTTCTTGTATTTCAACAGGTGTTGGTTGAGTAAATTTCAGTACTACGGCAGCAACAACAAAGTTAATTACCATACCGACTAAACCTATACCTTCAGGCGAAATACCTAAGAACCAGTTCTCTGGGCTGTTAAGCTCTGGGCTCACAAATTTAAAGAAAATGATATACGCTGCAGTAAAGCCAATACCGGTGATCATGCCTGCAATAGCGCCTTCTCTGTTCATTGTTTTAGAGAATATTCCCATGATAATTGCAGGGAAGAAACTCGCCGCTGCTAAACCAAAGGCAAATGCGACCACCGACGCTACAAAGCCAGGCGGATTAATACCAAAGTAAGCAGATATAACAATGGCAATCATCGCGGCTAATCGAGCGGCCAGTAGCTCTTGTTTATCACTAATATCGGGTTTCAGAGTACGTTTGAGTAAATCGTGCGAAACAGAAGTCGAAATAACCAGTAGTAAACCCGCTGTTGTCGACAGTGCTGCAGCAATCCCCCCTGCGGCTACAAGTGCAACAACCCATGCAGGTAAATTAGCTATCTCAGGATTAGCCAATACCATAATATCGCGGTCTACTTTTACTTCATTTGCGCTATTTGGATCCTCTATTTTACCTGCTGTGTAGAACATTTTGCCGTCACCATTTTTATCATTAAAAGTGATTAGGCCTGTACGTTCCCAGTTTTTGATCCACGCGGGTGCTTCTGCGTACGCTGTGCCGCTGCCGTCTTTACCATTGATTGTATCGATCATGTTTACACGTGCAAACGAAGCAACTGCCGGTGCGGTAGTATAAACAATAGCAATAAATACTAACGTCCATGCAGCTGAAATACGCGTATCTTTTACACGCGGTACAGTGAAGAAGCGAACAATTACATGTGGTAAACCTGCAGTACCGACCATTAATGCACCTGTAATGGCAAATACATCAATCATGCTTTTAGAGCCTTCGGTGTATTGTGCAAAGCCCAGCTCTGCGCTTAACCCGTCAAGTTTATCAAGTACATACATACCTGAGCCGTCACTTAAAGTGGCACCAAAGCCTGTTTGTGGAAAGAAGTGACCCGTCATCATCATTGAGATAAAAATAGCCGGAACTAAGTATGCAAATACAAGTACACAATACTGCGCTACTTGTGTATAGGTAATGCCTTTCATGCCGCCAAGAACCGCATAGAAAAATACAATCACCATACCAATGTAAACACCGGTTTCAATTTCTACTTCTAAAAAGCGAGAAAACACAACGCCTACGCCGCGCATTTGCCCTGCAATATAAGTAAAACAAATAAATATGGCACATAAAATGGCCACTAAGCGCGCTGTGCGCGAGTAGTAACGGTCGCCAATAAAGTCAGGTACTGTGAACTTGCCGAATTTACGTAAGTAAGGCGCTAAACACATAGCGAGCAATACGTAACCGCCAGTCCACCCCATTAAGTAAACGCCGCCATCATACCCTGCGAACGAAATAATACCCGCCATTGAGATAAACGACGCGGCGCTCATCCAGTCAGCTGCAGTTGCCATACCATTAGCTAGTGGAGGTACGCCGCCGCCCGCTACGTAAAATTCGTTTGTTGAACCCGCACGGGCCCAAATTGCAATGCCGATATAAAGCGCAAAGCTTAAACCAACAATTATAAATGTGAGTGTTTGAACATCCATTGCTTAGCTCCTATTCGTCTACGCCGTATTTTTTATCTAACGTATTCATTTTGAAAACGTACACAAAAATCAAAGCCACAAAGGTGTAAATCGCGCCTTGCTGGGAGAACCAGAAGCCAAGTTTAAACCCAAAAAAACGTACTTCATTCAGTACATCTACCAGTAATATGCCAAAGCCAAATGAGACCACAAACCACACTGCTAGTAATTTAAACAGTAGTGAAATGTTTTCAGCCCAATAAGCTTTTGCTTGTTCTTCGTCTTTAAAAGCCATTTTTATTTTCCCCTTTAAGCACCGCAGTATCGCGATGGGTGGTTTTTTATCTTCGCTAATCAATTTAGCAACGCAGCTCATATATTGAATTGAGACCATAGTCGTAACACCTGATTAACGTTTACGTAAACTGCATTTAACCTACTTGATAGAGAACGTTATTTTTATTTAATATCAGCATGTTACGCTTTTCATACTTGCTATACCTATTGCTGATTTACCAATCAGCTCACAAATGCGACATTAGTCTAATACGAAGGCTTTTTAATTTTTATTGTTATTATTCAGTAGGATATATTTTCACTTTAATTTACTATTTAAAATCAACCCCCACACCTAAGCTCAGTTCTGGTATTGTGTAATAACCTCTGGGTTGAGGGTGATTTAAAAATAATAAGGGTTAATAACACCATGACTGCCGTTCTCATTATTGTTGCATTAGGGTATATAGGGGTACTGTTTTGGCTAGCAAACTGGGGCGATAAAACAACGCCTTTGGCAAAGCGTATTAGTCATCATCCTTTTGTGTATTCGTTTGCAATTGGTATTTACTGTACCTCTTGGACCTATTACGGCTCGGTGGGAACCGCAGCCACCAGCAGCTGGAGCTATTTACCTATTTTATTGGGTCCGGCCTTATTGTTTTTTTTCGGGCAGGGTTTTTTACGCAAACTAGTTTTGGTTAGTAAAAAACAAAACATCACTACCATTGCCGACTTTATTTCCGCCCGTTATGGCAAACGCCAAACCACCGCCATTATGGTGACTCTTATTGCGCTGCTAGCCACTATTCCTTACATTGCGTTGCAACTTAAAGCCCTAAGCACTAGCTTTTTGCTATTGCAAAACAGCAATAAAATATCGGGGGATATGCTGGCACTTTCTGCCACACTTATCATGGCATTATTTGCAATATTTTTTGGTACCCGCAAAGTCGATGTCACCGAGTATCGCTCTGGGTTAATGCTAGCTGTAGCATTCGAATCTTTAATCAAGCTTTTTGCATTAATGGCTGTGGCAGGCCTCGCTATTTATACATTATTCAACCTACCAGAAACCTCATCAGCTGAGTTAACCGAATCTGCTTGGGCACACTGGAGTAATTTTAATTTTTTTAGTTTTAATTTTATTGGTCAATCCCTTATGGCGGCCGCGGCAATTATTTGTTTACCCCGCCAGTTTCATGTAACCGTGGTCGACAACCAAAATAAGCGCCATTTAAATACCGCTCGTTGGGCGTTCCCCTTATATTTATTACTAACCGCAGCAATGATTTTACCTATAGCGACTGCCGCTATTCACCCAAATATTGGTATTGGTTATTCGCCAGACAGCTTTGTACTGGCACTGCCGCTAATTAACAACAACGCCTTTTTAACAACCTTTGTATTTATTGGTGGCCTATCGGCTGCAACTGCCATGATTGTGGTTGCAACACTGACTCTAAGTACCATGATCTCAAACGATGTAGTGCTGCCATTAATACTGCGTCGTAAGTTTAAACGTAACCTAATTACCACCAGCTATAAGGCACAAATTTTATTAGTAAGGCGCTTTACCATTGCCGGTATTTTAATATTGGCTTATTTTTATCAACAATGGTTTGGCCATAGCAGCGCACTGGCTAGTATGGGCTTAGTTGCCTTTTCGTTAGTGACTCAGTTATTGCCCTCTATTGTTGGTGGCTTATATTGGCGAAAAGGTCATGCCTATGGCGTTTATGCTGGTCTTTTAGCTGGTATAACCTGCTGGGTGCTGTTTTTAATGTTACCCATTTTAGATGCAGGTAATACCTTAAATAGCGAGTTACAACAAACACTCATCACTCGTGGAACACTCATCGCACTCTTTGCAAATATAGGTTGTTATATTAGTTTTTCTTTAGGGGCTGAAGAGCGCCTTATTGATAAAATTCAGGCCGCTGCGTTTGTAAATCCAAAAGATCAGGCTATTTTGTCTCGCCGTTTAAATAAAGATGTTAAAGCCACCGTTTACGACTTTAAAATATTGCTGCAAACCTTTTTAGGCATACAACGCAGCCAACAAGTACTGGCTCATTACGCACTTGCCCACCATTTAAACGACAATAACGCTCACCCAGAGCCCGAATTTATAGCCTATTGCGAACGCGCATTAACTGGTGTTTTAGGCGCATCATCTGCACAGGCGCTTATTCATACGGTGTCATCGGGTAAACGCATGGCATTTGAAGAAGTTGTTAACTTTTTTGATGAAACCACGCAAGCCCTACAATTTAACCAAAACCTATTATTTACCTCTTTAGAAAACTTAAGCCATGGTATTTCGGTTGTTGATAAAAACTTAAAGCTAGTGGCATGGAACAAGCGCTACAGTGCCATGTTTAACTACCCTGAAGGTTTTTTAGAAGTTGGCCAACCCATAGAGGATATTATTAGATACAACGCTAAACGCGGTGAATGTGGGCCTGGTGAAATAGAACGCCAAATAGAAAAACGCGTGCAACATTTAAAAAATGGTAGCTCTCATCACTTTATACGCCACCGTCGTAATGGCCAAGTGTTTGAGATGATTGGTAATCCACTGCCTGATGGCGGCTTTGTAACGAGCTTTTCTGATATTACAACTCACATAAGCACCCAAAATGCGCTTGAAGAAGTGAACATGGATCTAGAAAACCGTATTGAGGCGCGAACCCAAGAAGTACAAACCATAAATAAAGACTTACAAGCGCAAATAGACAGCCGAGTACAAACGGAGGAAGCACTTACTTTAGCAAAACGAGAGGCCGAACAAGCAAACGACAGTAAAACGCGCTTTTTAGCACTCGCTAGCCACGATATTTTACAACCCCTCAATGCAGCGCGTTTATACCTAGCTGCCATTGATGAAAAACAACTTGATTCCACTAATGCAAATAACTTTAATAAGCTTGGTGACAGCCTAGATTCGACTGTTCACTTAATGTCAGCCCTACTTGAAATAGCTAAACTAGAGCAAGGCGCAATGACCCCCACACCGCGCCACTTTTACATTGAAGATATTTTAGCGCCGCTAAAAAGTGAGTACGCTATTTTATCAAGTGATAAAGGGCTAAAGCTCACCGTACGTTCTGGTGGCCAAGTTGTGCATAGCGATATCACCTACCTGCGCCGAATTATTCAAAATTTAGTGTCTAATGCTGTTAAATATACTGATAAAGGACGCGTGTTAGTGGCATGTAGAAACCGAAAACATAGCCTGCGCATTGAAGTATGGGACACAGGCCCTGGTATTAGCGACGTTGAACAAGCCAAAATATTTAACGATTTTTATCGCGTTGAGTCTGGCGACAACAAAGGCGTAGGGCTGGGCCTTGGCGTGGTGAAGCGTATGGCAGATTTATTAAGTTTAGAGCTTGATGTGCACTCAGAACCCGGTAAAGGCAGCCGCTTTAGTATTGACGTACCCTATGGTGACGCCCAGTTTGTTCAGCAAAAAAGCGCAGCGAGTAACCTAATAGAAAACCGCACTGCAATAAACATTATTGCCGTAGATGACGACCCAGAAAATCTCGCAGCTATGGCAAGCTTACTTAAAAAGTGGCAAGCAAATTATACCCTGTTTGATAATGTCGAAAACGTCATGTCGCATGCTAAAGCGCATAGCGCACCGGATGTTATATTAATGGATTACCAGTTAGGCAATGAGTGCGATGGCATCACTTTAATTAAAACACTCAGAGAAATATGGCAAAGCGACATCCCGGCTATTTTAATTACCGCAGTACGCGACACCGAACTTAAACAGGAAACAAAAGCAGCTAATATTCACTACTTAAGTAAGCCTATTAAGCCTGGTAAATTAAAAGCCCTGCTTAATCACAGCACTTAATTTGTAACTTAGTTAATCGCAAATAAAAAGCCCAGTACGTTTACTGGGCTTTGCCTTATAAAGTATCCAAATATTTTATAGTGTTTTTGAGCGGCTTCTAAGCTTTTGAAATAACCAACTTAGCCCAACTAACGAAAGCCCTAAACCAATAAATGACAGGGCTTTTAACAGCCCCGTTAAATTAGCCATATCAATTAAAAACACTTTTACAATAACAGCCGCAAGTAATCCTAAGCCTATTTTTTGAATAAGTAACTGGTTTTTAAGGTGTCCGAATATAACCGTACCAGCGCCCAGTATTAGCCAAATAACAGAGTAGCTATACAACTCTTCGTTACTGGCCCCTTTTGATAGATAAATATAAGCCCCTTGCCAGTATTGACGAATAAAACTGTTAATGGCAATTAAGCCAAGTAAACCTGCAACACCAAGTACGAACGGCGCTATCTTAGCGTTTATAGGTTTAATCAGTGAGTATAACCAAACCGTTAAGCCTGCTGGTACTAACCAAAGTAAAAACAGCCAGTTAAGTACTGGGAGCTCACCAATATAAATAGAGGTTAATAACGGGTTATCGTCGAGTAGTGTTTTAAGTGACATAAAGCCAGCGCCGCCTGCTAGTACACTCCCTGCAATTTGATAAAGCTTAGCTAAGCTCCCCGCAATACGTGCACGATGCAAATAAACGCAGCCCAGCGCAAGCCAATTACAGGTAAGCAAAACTTGCTCATAAAAACTAAGCGCGTCAAATTGTGGGGAGTGTCCCACTAACTGGTAACTGGTTTCGGTTGTAATGAACAGCGCAAAGCAATGAAGCGCAGCCCCTTCTAACCACACTTTTAATTGCGATGTTTTATAGCATTTAGCTGTGGCAAAAAATAATGCGGTACACAGCGGATATACAATAATACTCCAGTGCAAGCCAAATAATGTAAGAGCGTCGTAACTTGGTGTCCAAGGCGCAAGCGTTAACCGAAGTAATAAAGCAGCCACTAGCGCTTTAATAGGCCAATGCGGCATAGGCACATTATAACGCTTTATGAGCACACTAATTAACAGTACTTGAATAGCTAATGCAATGGTTAAACCGCTGTCGCTTAGAAGCATAGTTATAGCTAAAGTAATATTCGCATTTGCGCCTACCCAGTAAGTAAAACGCTGAAACAACGTTGTATTATGCTGCGCACACTTAATTAAAATAGCCGCAACCACACATAATACAAAAGCCCAAAGTGGATAAGCGATGCTTAACGCATTGTTTGGAATTAGTACATACAAGGTACTTATCATTACAAAAACGCTAAATGCCGCAGTAATATGAAACGCTAATCGTTTTACCTGTTTTTTACCAAAATAAAGTCCGTACGCCATAAAGCCAAAACCAAGCAATAACCCTAAGCCGTATTCGCTTTTAAATATAAATAATCCATCATCAAAAAAAGCGGATAAAGAATTCATTTGCTCTGCGCTTATAATCATTAGCGTAGCAATAACGAGTGATAGCCCTTGCCATAAATCCCAGCGACTATTTTTAAGTGCTAAAAATAATAACAATCCAATACTTAATACACCGATAGTTTGCCATTCTAAATTGTAATAGCTTATCGACATGGTAAAAATTAGCGGAACTATAAAGGCAAGGAGTAAAAGGTGATCGGGGAATACTTTTATAAGGCGCTTTAAAGAGTGCGGACGATGTTCAATACTTTTTAATTTAAAACCCAAACGCGGCAAAGCAATCAGGCCAACAATACTCAGTAATGCAAAGGTTGCAAGTAACCAAGGTGTATTACTTTTTAGCTGCATTATTATAAAACCAACTAAATACCAACCAATATGCCCTGCCCACATTAAATACCAAAGCCAAGCTCGCTGCACTTTGTGTGCAACCAAGGATGCCGATAAACTAACAAAGCCAACATACATAAATAATTCAAATACGTTGCTACTGCCGGTATTAACCCAAATAGGCACGCTGTAAGCACCAATAATTCCTAACACCGCTAGCAATGGCCCAAGTGTTATTGCCATTATGCTCGCACTTATGGCAATAATAGCTAGCACAATAAAAGCAGTTGTAGGGCTAAGCATTTGATAGCTACTGTAAGCTAAAAGCGTTAATGCAAAACAGGTTATAAACCCACCACTGGCAAGTGCTGCAGGTATGTAGTTATTAAAGCCTTCAAAAATAATACGTTTATAGTGTAAATAGCTTGCAGCTATGATCAAACCTACCCCAAATAAACCACCTAAGCTGAGCCTCATTATGGGTGATAAAAGCCCTGCTTCTAAGCTGTATTTAGCTAAAAATATGCCGCCAAAAGCAAGCGCTATTGCGCCAATCCAGGTCATCCAATTTTGTTCAAACCCGGTGCGTAGTTTTTCAAACACTGAGGCAATAAATAAAGGGATAGCGGGGTTCGATTTTATTGATTTAACGTTAGGCGTTACAACCGTATTTACTGGCTCATTTTGCGCTGAATTACTTTTTGGTACTGAGGTAGGCTCTACTTTATAAGCAGTAGATTGTGCATTTAAAGGCGCAACGTGTTTTGAGGATGAAAAAGTTTTTGTATCAGAATGATCAGCACTTGGGCTTGCCTGCAGCTTGACTACTTTAGCCCTTAAAATCGCGATTTCTTGCTTTAGGCCGTTTACTTGTATTAATGCAATTAATCCACACAAAGCACCGGTTGCAATAATCAGCATGACTATCACTATTAACCCAATAAAATCATCCATGGCACACTCTTATTATTTATTATGTCATGAGTGTACCTAATTATTACTAAGCCGTTAAATTTTGTTCAATAAAAAGCCTAAATACACTCTGTATTTAGGCTTTTAACTCTCATTTTATTATTCAACACTGTCTGTAATTGTGCGCTCTAAAGACATTTTATAACCCGTTGCTGTGGTTTCGTCATGCTCTAAAATTAATATGTAATTTCCCTCTTGAGTAAAATCCATATCACTTTGTTGAATAAGTACAATTTGCTGTCCGTTATCTTCGTAAACTGCGTAAACTGTATAAATTTCGTTATCAACTACTTGCTCTTCTTGATCGTAGCGGTCTATGCCATCAACTACATTGCTGGTGTCGTCAACCGTTTCTCCATCAAGGGTAAAGTACACATCAATGTCGGTCACCGACTGTCCTGCGTAACTCTCAATAAGGTTAACAACCGATACAGTATGGCTATAACTGCTTGGTGTTAAATGTTCTTCAACACTCATCATGCGTAGGCCATTATCGATATCGTTATAAAAAATGCCAACCGCGCTTTGCTCACGTTCAAGCGTCATTAAAAAGTTATCGGCTAGTTTATTACTTTGCTCATCAAACATCGCCACGCTGTAACTGTTTGGCGAAAGCTCTATGTAATCTGTATACGCATCGCTTGATACCGTATTTGTTGGGGTTTCTGTAGTACCACGCGTTACACTGAAGCTAACTGGTGAATAGTCATCAAGGGTATTAATAAAACGTAATTGCCCTAATGCCGATTGGTGTTTAAGTTCAGTAACATAGTTATTGTCGGTTACTACATCAAGCGAAATGCCACTTAGCTCTGTGGCATAACTTGGGCGGATAATCGCTACGTAGCTTGCCTCATCATACAAATAAACCGATGACGACTCGTAAACTACATCACTACTGCCCGCGGGGGTAATAAAAATAGTGTAATATCCTTCATCTACACTTTGTAAGTCTAATTCACTTAAGTACTGCGCAGATGCAAACAATGTCGCGCTTTCAAATACGCCATCGTCTGTTGCAAGATAAATATCGTAGCTGGTGTCTTCACCCGTAATATTAAAAAAGCCAAGATTAAACTCACCCGTATCGCTACTAATAGGCACCGTTAACTCTGTAAAGGTGGGTTCAGCAAAATCACCACTCATGACAACTAATTGCGTTTTATCACCTTTAATTGAAATTTCTTGGTCACTAATAGTAATGTAGCTATCGTTAGCGTCTAAATATTCAAAGCTAACATCAAATGTGCCAGTGCTGTAATTATGGCGGGTGGTGACTTCTGCAAAGTCGGCGCCTGAGCGCTCTGTTTCTTCAACAAACAAGCGCGTATAAGGGCTGTTGTATGAGCCATTATACATTTGAATATAACCTGTAGAGCTTGCGCTATCATCAGAGCCACAGCCAGATAAAACACCAAGTAAAGTAAGAGGTAAAGCAACTTTTAAAAGAGGGTTGGTCATCAAGGGGATTCCTTATTATTAATATCCCCTCTACGACCTCTACATTTTAATTTAATTTCACGCTTTACAAAGTATTACCTAAGCTGACATTTACTTACGAAAACGTAAAAAAGTGTAGCAAATGTGCAAACAATAAGGACCCGCTATTTACGGCTTTGTTGCGATTACGAATCGGTTGCGACCACTATTTTTAGCTTTGTATAAAGCTTGGTCTGCGCGTTTCATTACGCTGTCAAATGATTCGTTTTTAAAACGTTTAGCTACCCCAATACTGGCACTAGTATAAAGCTCGTCGGTAACCTCAATAGTGCGAGCACTCGCTAACACCGACTCAGCAAACGCCTGCATTTGTTCTAAAGTGCAGTTTGGTAGGTAGCCTGCAAACTCCTCACCACCAATACGCGCAAAAATATTGCCGTCTTCAAATAGAGCGTCTATTTTACTAGCAAAAGCTTTAAGCACCTTGTCGCCCTTACCGTGGCCGAAGGTATCGTTAATAGATTTAAAATGATCAATATCGATAATGATTACTGCATACGATTCGTCTGTTTCGTTTTCAACGTATTCGTAAAAACATCGGCGATTGTAAACTTGGGTAAGATCGTCAACTATAAATTCTTGGGCTAGTCTATTGTGCATTTTTTGCATAAATAACATAGTTTTAAATAAGCCATAAGCAGTAATAACAACCCCTACAGAAATACATAAGTCTTTTATGTACAACGTGACCCATTGTGGTTGAACAACAAGCTCGTCAAGCACATCGGCAGTCATTCCAACTATCCATAGCATTAATCCAATGGTGACATAATGGTATGCTTTTTTAGCTAATTTAGAACACTGCACAACCCAAAAAACCGTCATTATTACAATAAGATTTATGAACTCACTAGCAAAACCAGGTATGCTTTCTTTAGCACCTACCAGTGGGAAATAGGTGAAGTTGTAAATAGTGAAAACCACTATAAACACTAGCAGCGCAAACATAAGTAATTTGTTCAACCACGTTATACGAGTAAAGCGGGTCAACTTAAGGCTGACAGTTTCAACATTCATCATATAAATAGATTACACTTGAGCTAATAAATCATCTTTAAGAATTATAACACAAGATAGAAATTTAGCCTTAAAGTAAGGTACTAATACCCCACCCCAGTAAAACTAAAATAGTTAAACTAATCATGGCTTTAACTTTATGTTTACTAATTATACGTTCAGCTTGGTTTCCTGCGTAATACACAACAATAGCAAGCCCAAAGTAACGGATTGAACGAGCAATTGCGCTGGCTAATAAAAATAACCCAAGAGAGTACTTGGTAGCGCCCGCAGCAAGCATCGCTATTTGAAATGGGATGGGTACTATTCCTAAAGTAATAACAAACCAAAAACCTTGGTTGTGCATTTTTTGTTTAACATTTTCGAACTGTTCTGGGCTTGAAAAAGCGCTGATCACCCAATCGCCAACAGCATCAAATAAATAATAACCAAGGGCATAGCCAAATAATGCCCCCACAACACAACCCAGCGTTGCCATTAGTGCAATCAGCCACAGCTTTTCTCGCTGTGCCTGCATAAGTGGCACCATTACAGCCTCAAGTGGAATCGGAACAATAGTCGACTCTAAAAACGACGCAATCGTAATGCCGCTGAGCATATGCTTTGACTCTATAAAATTACGTGTTTTTTGCTTTAGCTTTTTTTGTAAAGCCATAAGTCGCTCCTGCTTATTACCCATTGCCTTGTATTTACGTACTTATATTGACACAGCTAAGTTAATACAACCTGAAACACGCTTTAAAAAGCAATAAACAATCACTTAGTAATAGCGTTAACAAAATAGCAATATTTATAAGAATATTTTATTATGAGCCAATGCAGTTAAATACCTACCAAAGCAGTTAAAAATTTATGCAAAATGCGCGTTTTATCCCCTTTCGTAAGCAAGATATTATTGAAATGTGTAGCAATGAACTTGACAGTAATTCACAAAAAGCCTCGTTTAAACAGTTTTGTGACCTACTTGCTAGCCTTATTCATTATGATTATCACGAAACGCTTGAGTCGCTAAAAAATAACTATGCGCCCTTTGATCCTAATAGCGATACACGCTCTTTAGCGCCGGTATCTAGCGATCAAAAAGCGCAGTGCCAACGCGAATTTGCCAAAGACTTTGCTAAGGTTTTAAATGCCGCTAATTTTGAAGTCATTACCAACGAAGATTTACAAGATGCTTTAAATGAGGAGTCATTATTTAAAGTACGTCTTGAGGTAGAGTTTGACGACTTTGAAGAAGTTGTTTTTTATCGCCGTGGCGAATCACAACTTACTGAAACAATAACCAGCTTTTGGGGCCTACGTAAGAAGCCGCTGCACTTTACCAATTATGACCGCGTTGCGGTGTTTATTCGTTTTAAAGATAAAGCCTACTTTGAGGCTAAAAATAAAGCGCCTTTAGGGTTTGAGCCAAGCTCGACCATAGTTAAGCTATTTCAAAATGTACCCAAAGCCGATCTTGAAATGCTATTTCCTAATAGCGAAGTACGCATGCGCCCTATAGACAAAGTAATTATTGGCTCATCGGCTTTAATTGGCGGTGCAGTTGTTTTAATTACAAAGCTTGGCGCATCAATTTTATTATTATTTGCTTTGTTTGCTTTTTGGGGTGGCTTTAGAAGTGAAGCCGTAGAAATGACCCAGCAACACTTTATTACATTTGCTATTGGCATGGGAGTATTTGGCAGCTTTATTTTTAAAGAGTGGAGTAAATTTAAAAACCGTAAAATTAAATTTATGAAAGCCCTAAGCGATAACCTTTACTTTAAAAACCTCGATAACAACGCCGGTGTTTTTCACACTCTTATTGACGCCGCCGAAGAAGAAGACATAAAAGAAGCCCTGCTGGCCTATACATTTTTACTAAAATCAGAAAGTGGCCTGAGCGCAAAAATGCTTGATGAGCAAATAGAGGCATGGTTTAAATCAGAGTATAAATGCGAACTCGACTTTGAAATTAGCGATGCGCTTGAAAAGCTCACTCGAATGCGTTTAGTAACCTGCACTAACAATTTGTATAGCGCAATAAATTTAGATCATGCAAAAACTATTTTGGATGAGCGCTGGGATAATCTGTTTCAATATAATTAATCTGCAATGTTTACCTAACAACAAAAAAGCAGCTGTAATTACAGCTGCTTTTTACATTACTTAACAAGATGCAATTAGCTAAGCAGCTTGATGCCTAGTAAATTTTGCATGCACTAATTTATAAAGCGCAGGCAATATTAATAGCGTTAGTAGAGTTGATGAAATAATCCCACCAACCACAACCGTTGCCAGCGGCCTTTGTAGCTCAGCGCCGGTGCCTGTATTTAGCGCCATAGGAATAAACCCTAAACTCGCCACTAAAGCAGTCATAAGTACTGGTCGCAGACGCGAAAGCGCACCGATTTGTATTGCATCTATCAAACTAAGTCCATCGGCTCTTAACTGCTTAATAAACGACAGCATAACCACACCATTTAATACCGCTACACCACTTAGCGCGATAAACCCCACACCTGCAGATATTGATAACGGCATATCACGTAAAAGCAGCGCAAGCACACCACCACTAAGCGCAAGTGGTACGCCGCTAAATATAATTAACGAATCACGAAGTGAATTAAACGCGCTATAAAGCAGGCCAAATATAAGCAATAAAGTAACTGGCACCACCAGCGATAGCCGCTTACTTGCTGATTCTAACTGTTCAAACGTGCCGCCATATTCAATCCAATAACCACTAGGTAAATTAAGCTGCGAATTTAAAGCGGCTTGCGCGTCGCTTACAAAGCTTGCTAAATCGCGCCCTTCTACATTTGCAGTTACTACAACATTACGCTTACCGCTTTCGCGGTTTATTTGATTAGGCCCTTTATCAATACTAATATTTGCAACTTCGCCAAGCGGTACAAACGCAAGGTCGGGATTAGCACTTTTTGGCACAGCTACAGGCAAACGCGCAAGCTGTGTTACATCGCTCGACCAACGCTCATCTAAACGCACTAATAACGAAAAACGTTTGTCGCCTTCATAAATTAGCCCAGTTTGCACACCACCTATAGCAGCACTTACACTTTGCTGTATATCGGTTACTGTTAAACCTAAAAGCGCCATGTGGTCGCGAAGCGGCGTAACCGAAAGCGTAGGCAGGCCTTCCATTTGCTCAAGGCGTACATCTGTTGCGCCAGTAATGCTTTGCACCAAGGCTGTGGCTTTTTCGCCGTACTGTTTTAATGTTGATAAGTCATCGCCATAAATACGCACGGCAACATCGGCCCGCACGCCAGCTATTAACTCGTTAAAGCGCATTTCTATTGGTTGGGTAAACTCATAGTTGTTACCTGGTACTTCATTTACCAAATGGCGAATTTGCTTAACCAGTTCTTCTTTAGATAAAGTAGGGTTTGGCCATTGATCGCGTGGCTTTAACATTAAAAAGGTGTCGGCAACGTTAGGTGGCATAGGATCGTTTGCTACATCTGGAGTACCAATTTTTGAAAATACATTAGCCACCTCAGGCTTAGCTAAAATGGCTTGCTCTAGCTCTTTTTGCATTTTTACCGATTGCTCAATACCGGTACCGGTAATACGCAGTGCATGCATGGCTATATCGCCCTCATCAAGCTGCGGTAAAAACTCAGCGCCCATATTTTTAACTTTAAAGCCAAGTGCAATCACTAAAATACCCGCAATACATACCATCACCCACGGTAACTTAAGCGATAGACCAAGTAGCGGTTTATAGCCTTTTTTAATACCGCGCATAACTGCATTTTCGCTTTCACTCACCTTGCCACGTACAAATACCGCAATAGCGGCAGGTACAAAGGTAACGGCAAAAATAAGTGCGCCAACTAATGCAGCAACCACTGTAAACGCCATTGGCTGAAACATTTTGCCCTCAACACCACTTAATGCAAACAGCGGTAAATACACCAGCATAATAATTAAAATGCCAAATACTGCTGGGCTGAACACTTCTTTAGTGGCGGCGGTTACCACACTTAAACGCTCGTTTAGTGTAAGTAGCCTGCCATGCTTATGTTGCGCAAGGCCAAGTTGCCTTAAGCAGTTTTCAACTACAATTACAGCGCCATCAACAATTAAACCAAAGTCGATTGCGCCTAGGCTCATTAAGTTACCCGACACCCTATTACCTACCATACCGGTAATGGCAAATAACATACTAAGCGGAATAACCATGGCCGTAATAAGCGCACCGGTTACATTACCTAATAAGAGCAGTAAAATAACAATAACTAGCACAGCCCCTTCGAACAGATTAGTTTTCACAGTGTCTATGGTTTTATCAACTAGGGTTGTACGGTCATAAACAGCCTCAACCACAACACCTTCAGGCAAGCTTAACTGTACATCTTTAAGTTTATCAGCCATGGCTTTTACCACTACGCGACTGTTTTCACCAATGAGCATTATGGCGGTGCCGAGTACGGTTTCTTTACCATTATAAGTAGCAGCGCCTGTTCTGAGCTCTTTGCCTAAACGCACGTTCGCCACATCTTTTATGCGAACGGGTGCATCATCGCGCTTAGCAACCACGGTATTGGCTATATCATCAATGGTTTTTAATTGCCCTGGTGAGCGCACTAAATATTGCCCGTCAAAACGCTCTATAAACCCTGCACCTTGGTTACTATTATTTAATTTAAGTGCCGTAATAACATCGCTTAGCGTGAGCTTATAAGCGAGTAGCTTTTCGGGCACTGGCGCTACTTGGTATTGGCGCTCAAAACCACCTTGGCTGTTTATTTCGGTAACGCCTTTCACTTTTAAAAGCTGCGGGCGAATAACCCAATCTTGCAGGGTGCGTAAATCTTCTGCGTTAAATGGCGTACCATCGTCTTTTAATGCACCGTTATTTGCATGCACCGAGTAAGTAAAAATCTCCCCTAGCCCGCTGGCAATTGGCCCTAAGTTTGGCTCAATATTGGCAGGTAAGTCTGAGCGAATACTTTGAATACGTTCACTAATTTGCTGGCGCGCCCAATAAATATCGGTGCCTTCGTTAAAAATAACGGTTACTTGCGAAAGCCCATAACGCGAAATTGAGCGGGTGTAATCAAGCTTAGGAATACCCGCCATTGCGGTTTCAATCAAATATGTAATGCGCTGCTCGGCTTCAAGCGGAGTAAAGCCCGGCGCTTTGGTATTTATTTGAACTTGTACATTAGTTATATCGGGTACGGCATCAACGGCTAAATTTTGTGTGTTGTATACGCCAAACCCAGCAAATAAAAGTGTGAGCGCAAGCACCATCATGCGGCGTTTAACCGCAAACGAAACTATCAAGTTAATCATGTTGCCTCCTAGTGAGAGTGACTTGCGCCGCTTTTTAAAATATCGGCTTTAATTACATAACTATTCTCAGTTACGTACTCACTGTTTGGCGAAAGTCCTTCGAGCACTTCTACCCATTCGCTGTTTTTAGCACCGAGTTTTACTGGGCGTACTTCAAACACATTGCCACTTTTAATAAACACGCTAGGTTTGCCATTAAATTCCTGAACAGCAATCGCTTTAACGCGTACAACCGTATCTATTTTTGCAGTGCTAATATCACTATTAACATGCATGCCAGGTCGCCAATGGCCATCAGGGTTTTTAAGCTCGATTCGCGCACGTGCAATGTGCCCGCCACTCATCATTGGGGCTATGTAAAACACCTCACCTTGGGCATTTAAATGATGATGTAAGTCGTACACCGTAGCGCTTTGCCCTATGGCAAGCTTTTCAATGTTATCGGGAAAGGCCGACAGTTCAACCCATACGGTTTCAAGGTTTACTATTTGCATTAGCGCGCTACTGGCAAGCTCGCCGCGCTTTAAATATTGCTCGGTAATAACGCCTGTAATTGGGCTTTTTATGGTGTAATTTTGTAGGGTTTCGCGGTTAGTTACGCTGGCAAGCTTATCGCCTTTTTTAACGCTTTGACCAATGCTTACAAAAATATCGTTAACTAAGCCGGTATAAGGCGCCATTACTTCAACGGTGCTCTGCGCAGTGGGTGCTATAACACCAAATAGAGTATCGGTTAGTTCAACGCTACCTGCTTTTGCAATGTCAGTTTTAATACCAGCGCGTTCAATTGCTTTCTCGCTTAGCGTTGTGCGCCCTTCTTCTTGCTCATAATGATAATTTATTTCAGCGCCTTTATAGCGAGCCATTACATCAAACTTAAAAGAATGCGGCTCGTTTACGCTCACGGTACTTACTAAATAGTCATCTTCAGCTTTAAAGCGAATAAGCTGTGGCTCTTCACCTAAACGCTGCACGTTTATGGTTACCGCTAACTGGTTTATATCAATAGCTTTACCGTTATTAAACCCATATATTCGCAGCTCAGTATTACCGGCAAACTGGGTTAATTTAAGCTCTAAATCAAGGGCGTTATTGGTTAGTAAAAATCCGCCATGCGGGCCTTTTTGTGTGTGTTCGTCTTTATGACCTTGTTCGTGGCTGTCTCCATGACTTTCTTCGTGATTGTCGTCAGATGCCATAGCCGTGCTACTTAAAAATGGGAGTGTAAATAATTGCGTAATTAATAATGCGATAAGAGTTTTATTCATGATTGATGAGTCTCAATTAAAGGTTGGCCAGTTAAACGCTCAAGGGTAAGCAGCACTTGGTATAGTTCGCTATGGGTGTTAATAAGTGCACGTTTAGAATCAAATAAAGCTTGCTGTGCGTCGAGTAATTGCAATACCGATATTTGCCCTTGTTGATAGCTTTTTAAACTTTGTTTTATAAGCGTTTGCGCTTGTGGAATAACGCGCTGTGTTAAAAGCTGTGCTTGCGCCGCTTTGCCTTGGTAATACGCATAGAGCGTGCGTATTTGCTTACGTAACTGTATACGTAATTGCCCTTGTTGCTCATTAAGTAGCGTAAGCTGATGCTGCGCAGCCTCAATATTCCCGCCATTAGCATTACTTAATTGCAGCGGCATTGAAAACGAAAAAACCAACGAGCTGGCATCAGTTTGCTGGTTATATCGCACACCACCACCAAGGGTCAAATCGCTTTGACCGCTGGAGCGTTGCAGCGCTAAATTAGCCGTTTTTTGCATATATTGCTGCTGTAGCAGTGCAAATTCAGGCGCTGTATTTATCATATCAAGTAACGCCGCCTCACTTTTAATAGCTGCTATTTGTGATAAATCGCCCGCATAGTAATCACTCACTTTCACCTCTTGCCAAAGCTCATTGAGTGCTAAGCGAGAGCGCTCAAACTCACTTTGTAGCATGGCCGTATTTAAATCGACTTGGCTTAATGCATAACGCATGCGGGTTACATCAGCACTTGAGACCGCACCGGCTTTAGCGCGTTTTTCAATTGCGTTGAGTGCCTGCTTAACAGTGTTTTTACGCTCACTGTTTAACGCAATTAACGCCTGAAATTTTAGTACTTGGTAATAACGCTCAGCGGTGGTTGCTAAAAGTGCTAACCGAGTATTTTTATACTCAATTGTTTGCGCTTTTATATTTGCAGTAGCGTAATTAATACGATTTTGGCGTTTATCGCCAAGCTCAATTAACTGGCTTAAAGCCAGCGTGTACTGCGCCCCCGAAAACGCATGAGAGCCATGAGTTCCTAAAAAGTTTTCAGCTTCAAAGCTCAGCTCAGGGTTAGATGAAAGCGCTGCTTGGCTTTTAAGCGCGGTTAATATTTTTTGATGGTATGGGTAGCGTTTAAGCTGTAAGTTTTGCTGCTCAGTATTTTTAAGCGCTTGCTTTAGCGTTAATACGTTTTGAGGCTCGCTTTTTGCCAAAGCGCTCAGTGTTGGTAATGCACACAGTAGCGCCACCAGCATAAGTAGTTTTTTGTTCATATAGCATATCCGTTTTAACAAACAGAGTTGGCTTAATCACTATGCCTATTTTAAAAACAAGCGCGATTAAGCAACCTAAATATGTACATAATTAGCCTTGTAGCGCACAGGCGCAGGCAGTTATATACAAAGTGTTTAAAATTAAAAACTAGCTATAAAAATTGGGTGGCGGAACATCTGGTGGGTAATTTAAACCATTGTAACAAGCATTGTTTGTGGCTTGGCTTTGTTCAGGGCTTATTGAATGATTTATCGTACTGTAGTAACCACAGTGGCAATGCTGATGGGCATGAATTTCGGCAGGTGGTTGCGCGTCTTTATCGTTTGTATCGGCCACAGACTGAACGTGCGAAGCATGATCGACTTCTTCTTGTAAATGATACGCGGCAGCATCACAGCTAATAAAGCTGTGTACAAGCACAAGAAGTATCACGACTAAAAAGTAGTTTGAGCGCATCCATTACCTAAAACTATAAAATGCAATTTAAGAAACCGCACAATACCTTAAATTTATTCAAATGTAGAGAGCCGCCCACGTTATTTTCTAAATTCACTTGGTGACACGCCCACTGATTTTTTAAACCGTTTAGAAAAATTAAATATATTAGGATACCCCACATAAGCGGCAATATGGGCAACAGGCCAGCGAGTATTTAGTAACAAGTTTTTGGCCCGTTTAATTCGTAAATAAATCAGTTGCTGCATTGGGCTTTTACCAAATTGCGCTTGGCATAACCTATGTAAATGCGGTGCTGAGTAATGTACTTGTGCGCACATAGCCTCTATTGTCCAATCAAATTGCAGGCGCTCTTCTACTTCTAAAAACAAGCTGGTTAACCGGTTGTGCCCGCCTATTTGCGGCTCGCTTTGCAGCGTAGTATTTAAGTAGTGGCTTAAAATAGGCATTACGCCTTCGCGCAAAGTAGCGTTTACCTCGCTGTATAAAAGCTCCATAGCTAAATGTAATGGCGCTAACTGCTGATTAGTTAATACTTTAGCCTGCGCTAAATTTAAATGTTGCCAGCGCTTGGTATTTGCAAGGTTTAGCCAAATCACATCCCATTTTTCGCTCGCTATTTCAACCTCAAAACTTTGCCTTGCAGGCAATATAGCTAAGCTATTTTCGGCAAGTGTAAATTGGTTATTAATGGTTTTTAGCGTGCCCTGGCCAGCCAAGGTATAAAACAGAGTGTGTTCAAGCGGGTTAGTACGCGCAACACAATAATCACCCAATAAATTTGAGCAACCTGCCAGCTCTATTTCAAGGCTTGGCATTTGCGAAAGCGTGTTTAAATCAATAAACCGCTCTGTACACTCTGGGCCAATATCGAGTACATCTAAAATGGTGTTGCGCATAATTTAAAATGATAGTTTTGGATAAAAAAAAGAGAGCTTTAAGCATAACCGCAACACATTATTTTAGCTATATTTAAGCCACTTTAATTGCCACACATGCAATAGGACACTTATGAACTCACTACAGCACATAATTAACCGCCGCGATTGGGAAAACCCTATTTCGGTGCAAGTTAATCAAGTAAAAGCACACAGCCCACTTAATGGTTTTAAAAGCGTTGACCATGCCCGTACAAACACACAATCACAAAAACAAAGTTTAAACGGCCAGTGGGATTTTAAATTATTTGATAAACCCGAAGCGGTTGATGAGTCACTGTTAAGCGAAACACTAGGTAACGACTGGCAAAGTATTCCAGTGCCTTCTAACTGGCAATTACACGGCTTTGATAAACCTATTTATTGTAATGTTAAATATCCCTTTGCCGTAAACCCGCCATTTGTACCAAGCGATAACCCAACAGGTTGCTACCGCACAGAGTTTACTATTACGGCGGAGCAATTAGCTCAGCGAAACCATATTATTTTTGAAGGCGTAAACTCGGCGTTTCACCTTTGGTGTAACGGTCAATGGGTGGGCTACTCGCAGGATAGCCGCTTACCAAGCGAATTTGATTTAAGCAAACTGTTAGTGGCTGGCACCAACCGCATTGCGGTTATGGTTATTCGCTGGAGCGATGGCAGTTACCTAGAAGATCAAGACATGTGGTGGCTAAGCGGTATATTCCGCGATGTTAATTTACTTACTAAACCGCAACACCAAATACGCGATGTATTTATAACCCCAGATTTAGACGCCTGCTACCGCGATGCCACTTTGCATATAAAAACCGCAATAGATGCGCCAAATAACTACCAAGTAGCAGTACAGGTTTTTGATGGCGAACAAGCACTGTGTGAGCCACACATACAAAGCACTAACAATAAACGCGTTGATGAAAAAGGCGGTTGGAGCGATGTGGTTTTTCAAACAATTGATATACAAAACCCTAAAAAATGGACCGCAGAAACCCCGGCCTTATACCGCTGTGTTGTAAGCCTGTTAGATGAGCAAGGCATTACAGTAGACGTAGAAGCCTACAACATTGGCTTTAGAAAAGTAGAAATGCTCAACGGGCAGCTTTGCTTAAACGGCAAACCGCTGCTTATTCGCGGTGTTAACCGCCACGAGCATCACCCAGAAAACGGCCATACAGTGAGCACTGCCGACATGATTGAAGATATTAAGCTGATGAAGCAAAATAACTTTAATGCTGTACGTACCGCTCACTACCCTAACCACCCTCGTTTTTACGAGCTGTGTGACGAGTTAGGTTTATACGTAGTAGACGAAGCCAATATAGAAACTCACGGCATGTTCCCAATGGGTAGGCTTGCAAGCGATCCGCAGTGGGCTGGCGCATTTATGTCGCGTTATACACAAATGCTTGAGCGCGATAAAAACCACGCCTCTATTATTATTTGGTCACTAGGTAATGAGTGCGGGCACGGTGCAAACCACGATGCTATGTACGGCTGGTCAAAAAGCTTTGACCCATCGCGCCCAGTGCAATACGAAGGTGGCGGCGCAAATACCACCGCAACCGATATTATTTGCCCTATGTACGCCCGTGTAGATACCCATATTGCCGACGACGCCGTACCTAAATACTCTATTAAAAAGTGGTTAAGCCTACCGGGTGAAACGCGTCCGCTTATTTTATGTGAATACGCCCATGCTATGGGTAACAGCCTAGGTAGCTTTGATGATTACTGGCAAGCATTTAGAGAATACCCGCGTTTGCAAGGTGGCTTTATTTGGGATTGGGTAGACCAAGGTTTATCTAAAACTGATGAAAACGGTAAGCATTATTGGGCTTACGGTGGCGATTTTGGTGATGAACTAAACGACCGTCAATTCTGTATTAACGGCTTATTATTTCCAGATCGCACGCCGCACCCTAGCTTGTTTGAAGCTAAATATAGCCAACAGCATTTACAATTTACGCTGCGTGAGCAAACTCAAAACCACTATACCGTTGATGTATTTAGTGATTATGTATTTAGGGCAACTGATAACGAAAAATTGGTTTGGCAGTTAATAGAAAATGGCCAATGTATAGAGCAAGGCGAGCAAATTATTAATATTGCTCCGCAAAGTATGAAAACGCTGACTGTTAATACAAAAACGGTGTTTAAAGCCGGTGCGCAATATCACCTTAATTTAGATGTAGCACTGATTAACGACTCAAGCTTTGCATGTGCCGAGCATGTATTAAACACCGAGCAATTTAAGCTTATAAATAGCCAAAGTTTAAGCGCTGATACATTTAAGCCCGCTTTAGTAGCTGCTTCAGCACATAGCGCTATAAATATTAGTGAAACCGATACGCAGATAAGTATTGAAGGCGATACCTTTAAACTTGTGTTTAATAGCCAATCAGGCCTTATTGAGCAATGGCTACACAATCAAACCCAAGTTATTAAAAGCCCATTAGTTGATAATTTTTACCGCGCCCCGCTTGATAACGACATAGGCGTAAGCGAAGTAGATAACCTAGACCCTAACGCATGGGAAGCGCGCTGGTTAAGAGCAGGTATTGGGCAGTGGCAGCGTACATGTCGCTCGTTTGAAGTCGTGCAATCAAAAGTAGATATACGTATTAAATGTGTATTTAGTTATGAATTTAATGGCGCAGTACAAGCAAAAACAACATGGCTTTATACACTTAATAATACAGGTGAAATTAACTTAAATGTTGATGTACAACTAAACGACACTTTGCCACCCATGCCACGCATAGGGTTAAGCACAACGCTTAATAAACAAAGCGATACACAAGTAAACTGGCTTGGTTTAGGGCCATTTGAAAACTACCCAGATCGCAAAGCGGCTGCGCGTTTAGGTTATTACAGCGCGCAACTTAATGAGCTGCATACACCGTATATATTCCCAACCGATAACGGCGTGCGTAGTGATTGCCAATTACTTAGCGTTAATAATTTAACCGTAACCGGTACATTTTTATTTGCCGCCAGTGAATACTCTCAAAGCATGCTTACGCAAGCAAAGCACACCAATGAGCTGGTAGCTGATGATTGCTTACATGTACATATTGATCATCAACATATGGGGGTTGGCGGCGATGACTCGTGGAGCCCAAGTACACATAAAGAATATTTACTAGAGCAAAAACAGTACAGTTATTCACTTACCTTTTCTGCTAAAGACTAAAGATTTTTAGTATAAAAAAAGCCGCTAACATAAAAGTTAGCGGCTTTTAGTTTTATAATACTTATAAGTGCTTAAGCAACTGCTTGCTCTAAAATTTCGCGGCTTTCTTTTAGCGTAATTGCTTGGTTTTCACCAAGTGCTAGCATGCCATGCGCTTCAAGTTTACCAATAATATTGTCAATAGCGGCGGCTTTGTCATCGCCATGTTCAGTAAGCACAGTGGCTACATCTAAGCTGTGGTAAAACGCCTCAATTGCTTGAATTGTTTGCTCTGCTAAATCATCAGATTGCGCTAGGCCAAATACGTTTTTACCCATTTGCTCTAGCTTCGCTTTCTTAACGTCAAACTGGTTACGTAGCAAAGAAGGCTGAACAATAGCAAGTGAACGTGCATGGTCAACACCGTAAGCGGCTGTAAGCTCGTGCCCAATCATGTGTGTTGCCCAATCTTGTGAAACGCCTGAACCAATTAAACCATTAAGTGCTTGGTTTGCAGCCCACATTAAGTTTGCACGCCATGCATCGTCTTGGTTTTCAAAGTTATCGCCCAGCGTTTTAAGCGTTCTTAAAAGTGCCTCTGCATAACCTTCTTGTACTAACGCATTTTGTGGGAAAGTTAAGTATTGTTCACAGGTATGTACCCACGCATCAACTAACCCGTTTACAAGTTGGCGCTGCGGTAATGTTTTCATTACATCTGGGTCCATAATCGCAAATTTAGGCAGTACTTCAGGTGATGCAAACGGTAGTTTTTGTTGTGTCGCTTCTTTACTAACAACTGAGTTCTGATTTGATTCAGAGCCCGTTGCAGGTAACGTAAGTACAGCCCCCAGAGGTAAAGCTTTTGTGATTTTGTATTTACCCGTTAATATATCCCAGCCTTCACCGTCGTATAATGCGGCCGCTGCAACATATTTAACGCCATCAATTACAGAGCCGCCGCCTACACCTAATACAAAGTCGATATCTTGTTCTTTACAAATGTTTACGGCTTGATCTAGTACCTCAACAGTTGGATTTGCACCAACGCCCGAAAACTCGACCCAGTCAAAACCTTCAAGTGCGGCAACAACTTGGTCGTACACGCCATTTTTTTTAATAGAACCACCGCCGTAAACGACTAATACTTTTTGATCTTTTGCGATCAAATCAGTTAGTGATGCAATTTGCTGTTGGCCGAACTGAATAAGTGTTGGATTTACGTAGCTAAATTTCATTATTTTGCTCCTAGGTGACGGTTAAATACTAAGTAGAGTACTTAGTTACTCACTAAACTAAATTTCAATGAGTGCATATTAGTGGCAAAACAAACATTAAAAAAGCCTAATAAATGCCTAAAGCTTGCCTAATACTGCCAACATTGTTATTTTACGCAAAATTTGTACGACACAAGGTTTTTTAATGCCCACTATAGCCAGTATGTTGCAGCAATACGCCGAACAAAATGATTTGCTCAACTTTGAAGGCGTAACGAAAACGATTATTCCCGGTGTTTATTTTCATCGTGCGAGTAAAAGCTCACCTCGTCAGCCACTCATTTATAACTCTGGTATTATTTTAGTTGGTCAAGGGCATAAAATTATTCATTTTCCTGATCATCAAATAAAATATGGTGCAGGCGACTACCTTGTTTTGGGTGTCCCCGTCCCCCTTGAGTGCGAAGCCTTTACTGATAATGGCCTACCGGTAATGGGCGTAGTTATTGATATTAACCCAGTAACATTGCATAAGTTAGTAAACCAAATGGGCGAATATACCCCGTTTACTTCTGGGCAAATGAGCGGTGTACAATCAGCAAAAATAGATGGTGCTATGGAGCAAGTAACTCATCGTTTATTAAGCGCACTTAATAACCCTTTAGAGGCCGAAATTTTTGGGCAAGACATAATAAAAGAGCTGGTATACCGTGTACTTTGTGGCCCTCAGGGTCATACCTTAATTGGCCTTGCTATGCACGATGGGCACTACGCCCGAATAGCACGAACGCTTTCCACTATGCATAAAAGCTATGCAGATCAAATTACGGTTGAAGGCTTGGCTGAAGAGGTAAATATGAGTGTGTCGTCGTTTCATCGTGCCTTTAAACAAGTGACCTTTGAATCGCCATTGCAATACCTAAAAAAGGTACGCTTAGCAAAAGCAAAAGAACTCATTACAAACAACGGTAGTAAAGCAAATGAGGCCGCATTGAAGGTAGGTTACACCAGCCCCTCGCAGTTTAGCCGTGAGTTTAAGCGCCACTTTAATAAAACGCCAAGCGAGGTCGTACCTCAATTAAATAGCTAAATGAGTGGGCTCTGCTAATATAAAATTATGTAGTATTTTTATCTTGCGCCTATGGCTTACAAAAAGTTTAATGCACTTTCCCTACCTAACACTCTTAAAACGCAACTAAAAAGGTATTTGCTGTTAGGTGTTATTTTTGTTTTTTCTAATCTTTTATTTAATAAGTCTGCATTTGCAAATCAACATTGTGAAATTAACCAAATTAGTCCACAAATCACTTCAGTAAACACATTAAATAAACAAACGCCTTTAAGACTAAAAATTCAGTCTGGCAGAGTTCAATACACTGTAAATTGCCAGTTACAGCAAGCTGGTGTTCTTAGCTTTAACCGCTCTACCCTTGAGCGCTTTGAGTGGCGTCAAAACGATGAAATACACAATCCAATTAGATACAACAAACCAGCTTATTTTATCGACTCAGGTGCAACAACCGCCCTATTAACTTTGTATTCTCCAGTCGAGTTTCGCCCGGTATTTAAGTGGCAACCAATGCCTGTATTTATACAAAAAAGCCAACAACAAAACCTAATTTTAGGGCTGTTTTACGGCTTGTGTATCACGCTTATATTGTATGTATTAATTATGGGGAGCCGCCTTAACGACGATACATTTAAGCTCTACAGCTTATACATTTTTTGTATTGGTGGCTTTATTCTTATGCAAGAAGGGCAGCTGTATTTATTTTTAACCTCGCAGCACAGTAGCAGTTTATTTAACATATACCTTTTATTTATTGGCCTATGTGTTCTAAGCGCGACATGGTTTATTTGCGCTCTTTTACAAATCAAAACAAGCTGGCCAAAAGTAGATACTGCCTTAAAGTGTTTAGCTGCAGCTGTCATGCTATTTAGCGTTTTACAAATACTGTTTAAAACCCCTCAAGTATGGGCTCTTTTAAGCAAAGCTACAGGCTATGTAACGCTTTGTATTGTAGGGTGTGTTTTTGTGCTTTCCGCTTTACAAGCACGCAAAGGCATTCGTGAAGCAACACTGGTGTTTATTGCTTTAAGCTTTGTATTTGTCAGTATGATTTTTAGAATATTATTAATAGACGAAAGTCCATTTATGCGTCGCTACGGGTTAATTATAGCTTTTGCTGTAGAGTCGTTTTTACTCGCTGTGGCGGTTTCAAGGCGTATTAGTCGGATGAGGATTGCAAAAAAACGCGCCGAAACCGAAGCCGATTATGATCACCTTTGCGGTATTTTAAACCGCAGAGGGTGGTGCAAAAAATCGGCAGATTTAATAGAACATCATATAAAAAGTGGCGGTGTGCTCTGTTTAATTTATATAGATTTAGATGACTTTAAACAAATAAATGACACTCACGGTCACGCCGTTGGAGACCAAGCACTGTGTAAAGTTGCTCACCATTTAAAAGCTATTGTGCGCAGTAACGATGCCATAGGACGTTTAGGAGGTGATGAATTTGTAGTGCTAGCGCACTTTTATACTAAGGCTCAGGTAAGCCCAAAAGTTCACTTTTTAAAAACTGAATTAGCCAAACTCACTATTGATCATAATACTGAACAATTAGCCATAAAAGCGAGTGTTGGTAGTGCTGTATTTAGTGATCCACCTAAAAACATTGATGACCTTTTAAAAGCTGGCGATGCTGCTATGTACCATGAAAAGCTAAAAAGAAAAGCAACACCGCTTACGTTAGTCGATTTATAAAATCGTCAAATTTTACACATAAAAAAACCACTAAAAAGTGGCTTTTTATAAAAGTTATACTTTTTTAAATAAAACCTCGGGGTTAACCATAGTCTTCATTTCGAGCACGTTGCCATTAGTATCCTCGATAAAAAATGTTTCTTGCTCAAATTCGTCACCAATGAATCGACGATATGGCTTATCTAGGTATTCTAAGCCAGCATCTTCTATACGTTTTTTTAAATTGTTAAATTCATCTTCAGATAAGTGAATGCCAAAATGAGGAACCGCAACCGCCCCCATATCTACATCATGGCGAACAGTAGGTAATCGTTCAACGCTTTGATGTAATGTAAGTTCGTTACCCCAAAAGTCGATGTCGACCCAACGACCCTCTTCACTATTACCGGTTTTACAACCGAGTACGTCACAATAAAATGTTTTAGCTACTTCTAAGTCGCCGGCCGGAATTGCCAAATGCAAACAATTAGACATAAATTACCTTTGGTTATTTCTTAATCTTTAATAAGTTTTCTATATTATACATAAATTGTAATTTACATTACACAAAACACTTTTTTTGAGCATATTTAAACCTTACTGTAGCTTGATTTGATCTTTTTAACTATTGACTCGCAATAATAAGCACTACTTTTAAACATTCCCGAGTTACTTTAAACTAAGCGACCTATGCTTAAATTCTTCCTCGTAAAATTCATCGCTTTTTTTATTGGCTGCTTACTGTGCTTTGTATTGCACACTGTATTTAATATACCTGCAGTTATTGCTGCATCCTCAGTAGGGCTTACGGGCTCATTTATTCCTTTTTCTCAGTTATTTAAAAACCACCCGAGCGCTGCTATCTATGCAGGGAGTTTTGCTGGCATGTGCTCGTCGAGTTTAATTAGCAGCTACTGGGAACTGGGGTTTATTTCACTTATAGGCGCATGTTTGTATGTACTTACTTTAAATTTATTTTCTGGTTTTGGGGGAAAATTAGGAAGTATTGCATTTGTAAGCGTTACTGTATTTGCTCTAGCTAAAGGTTCTTTTTTATGACAATAGAATACCCTGCCATAGCATTTTGCGGCGCTTTACTAACATTTTTACTTGCCAAACATAAGCCTTTTAGCCCTGTTAGCGCCTCTTCCGGCTTATCTATAATTGCTTACTATTTTTTTTATTATTTTAACTTACAGCCCGAGCTTTATAGTGCCATTTTTTTTGGTGGTACGTTTATTGGTATGAGTGCGCCAAAGCGTTTTGGTGTATATACAATAACCAGTGCAGCAATGATTTTTGCGATCTTATTTGAATATTTAGTTCCTAAAATTAATAATTATGGCGGAGCACTGGGTATTAGTGCTTTTTTATCTGTATGTGCTTGTCATATATTTATTTTATTTGGGGCGCCACGTAGTAAAAAGCGATAAATAGTTTAATCCCTAACAAACTCCACAGATGCAAACGTTCAAAAAACACCCAAAAAAACCTGATCCATTGTAAAAAAACGCCCGTAACGTTACGAGATTGTTAATTACATCTCACACAGAAGGATCAGGTCATGAACAAATTACTGAAGGTATGCCTTATTACATTTCCCTTGTTGCTAGCACAAGGGTGTAATGACGATGATGACGATAACACCCCTGTACAAGTTGAGCCCGAATCATCTTCAACCATTGTTGATGTAGCAAGAGACGCGGGTAACTTTACCACTTTAGTTGCAGCATTAGAGGCAACAGGTTTAGACGATACTCTTGCCGACACTAGCCAAGAATTTACTGTTTTCGCTCCTACCGATGATGCCTTTGCGCTACTTGGCGAAGACACAATAAACGGATTGCTAGCAGATACAGATACACTTAGTTCAATACTTACTTATCACGTAGTTTCAGGTAGCGTTAACGCTGAAGCAGCAATTGGTCTTGCTGGTACAACGGTTGACACTGTAAACGGCGGCAAAGTCGCTTTATCGTTAAATGGCGATAGCTTGTTAATAAACACAAGCACAGTAACCATGACCGACATTGCAACTGACAACGGCATCATTCATGTAATTGATGCAGTACTTATGCCTATCGCCACTGCTGAAGCAGCACCAACTACCAATATCGTCGAAACAGCACAACAGGCAGGTGGATTCACCACGTTACTTGCTGCATTAGACGCTGCGGGTTTAACAGCAGCATTAAGCGACGAATCAGCACAGTTCACTGTTTTTGCACCCACAGACGCAGCCTTTGAAGCCGTTGGTAGCAAAATGATCAATACGCTTTTAGCAAACCCAGATGTACTTGGCGACATTTTAAAGCAACATGTTTTGACTGGCGCGGTTGATTCGGTAACTGCTATGTCATTAAATGGTCAATCTGCAGAGACGCTTCTAGGCAACTCTCTTCCAATTACAATTAATGCCGAAACAGACATGTTAATGTTTGGTGGTGCCAATATTGTGGTTAAAGACATTGCTACAACTAATGGGGTAATTCATGTAATCGATTCAGTTATTGTGGCTGATGTAACACTACCTGAAAGCTTTGGTACAATTGCCGATGTTGCCAGCGATAATGGTAACTTTACAACACTGATTGCCGCACTAGGTGCTACAGGGTTAGACACTCTAGTTGCTGATCCTACCAATACATTTACAGTATTTGCTCCCACCGATGACGCTTTTGCAGCGCTTGGGCAAGACACTATTGATGCACTACTTGCAGACACTGATACCCTTCGCGACATTTTACTTTACCATGTAGTTGCTGATGCAAGCGTTTTGTCTGACGCAGCAGTCACCATTGCAAATAGCGAAAATAATAAAGTAGAAATGGCAAATGGCGATATGGCCGCCCTATCATATTTAGACAGTGCACTGTTTATTAACGACTCTGCAGTCACTGCGGCAAATGTAACAGCCGATAATGGTGTAATTCATGTACTCAACAAGGTCATTATGCCACCAGCCGAAGTAGGCACACCTACCAAAACAATTGCTACTGTTGCAACAGAAACAGACGCACTTTCAACATTAGTGACAGCCTTACAAGCTGCTGACTTAGTTGATACGTTTAACGATACGACAAAATCGTTCACCGTATTTGCTCCAACAAATGCCGCATTTAGTAAAATCCCAACGGATACCTTAAACGCGCTACTTGCTGATACAGATGCATTAACCGGCGTATTAACGCAGCACGTTTTAGGTGCTCAAGTAGGAAGTACAGATGCGTTTGCAGCAAACGGTAAAATGGTCACTACGCTTGCTGAAAACATGA
The DNA here is from genome assembly GCF_023161925.1 of Pseudoalteromonas sp. 2CM32C. NCBI lineage: Bacteria > Pseudomonadati > Pseudomonadota > Gammaproteobacteria > Alteromonadales > Pseudoalteromonadaceae > Pseudoalteromonas > Pseudoalteromonas sp. 2CM32C. The sequence goes on from NZ_JALNTI010000001.1 coordinate 443,963, forward strand.
TAAGTGTAAACATTGTCGACTTTACTAGTACCACCAGTGCTGCAACAGACAGTGTTGCATACGATGCAGACAACGCACGCTTAGTAACAGGCATGGCTGATATCACTGCGGGTAAAACGCTTTACGTTTTTGACAACGACTTAGGTGAGTCAATGAGCGTATGTGAAGATACATGCGCAACAACGTGGCCACCAGTGCTGGGCACAGCAGACTCTATTGAAAACATACCGGGTTTATCACTTATTGCTCGTGCAGATAGCACTATGCAGGTTGCATACCTAGGTCGTCCGTTATATACCTACTCAGGCGATACCGCTCCTGGCGATGAAAACGGTCAAGGTGTAGGCAACGTTTGGTGGCAGGTAAGCTTACCCGCAACTTCATTGCAAGTTGCTGGTAGTAACGTAACAACGACCGACATATACACTAGCAATGGCGTGGTTCATTTGATTGATACAGTCATTACTACCGCACAATAGTTTCTTTCCTTAGACAACAAAGTTAAGAGTGGATAACCACTCTTAACTTTTATTACTCACGTCATTATCATTGTTTTTCTGAGAACTAGTTGGGTAGCCTAATAAAATACTTAGCTTAGCTTTAAACCCTTTTGCTATATAAGTTTGTTTAATTAAATGCCACCATTGATGAAATGTAATTGTGACTGGATTATTGCTATTTAACTGCCCCACAATGCCATACTTACATGGCTTCTTAGAGTCTTCTTCAACAAATGTACCAAACAACTTATCCCAGATTATAAGTACGCCTGCAAAATTTTTATCTAAGTATTCTCGGTTTATAGCGTGATGAACACGATGATGCGACGGCGTATTGAATACGCTTTCAAACCACCCAAGTTTTTTAACTATTTGTGTATGCACAAAAAACTGATACGCCAAGTTTAACGCAACAACAGTAAGGACCGTTATAGGATCAAAGCCGATTAAAATCATGGGTAACCAAAATACCCACATACCTGCTAAGGGGTACATTAAGCTTTGCCTGAATGCCGTTGTAAAATTCATTTTTGTAGAGCTATGATGCACAACATGTGCAGCCCATAACCAATGAATATTATGCGACGCCCTATGAAACCAATAATACAAAAAGTCTTGAAATATAAAGGCAAACAAAACGGTAAATACCGAGAGCTCTATATCGAACACGCGGTATTCATATAACCAATAAAATAATGGCATCAGTAATATTAAAGACACCGCATCAGCACCTTGGTGCAATAACGCCAAGGCCGTATTCGCCATGCTGTCTTTTATATCGTAAAAATGCCTGTATTTAATAAATTCAACACTAACAAATACTAAAAAAATGGGACTAAGTGCAAGTAAAATTACTTCAATGGTCATGTTGTGCCCTCTTAAAATAATGCTGTAATTTTTTAAGTGCTTGCGATATATCATTCTTAACAAGTAACTTTATTAAGCTACCCGGCATCCACCATGGTGGCCTAAAGGCGATACAATACCTAAGCGCTGTAGCTGTATTACCTTCATACTCAATGGGAGTTAAATATATGTCTCCTTGATGATTCTCCACCGGCTTATTACCCATTATGCGGTAACAAATATGATTACTGCTGGCATGTATAATTTGTTCATTAAAAACAACAAACGGCGTTTTAACTTGCCTTATGGAACCTGCCCCACCTTTCATTTCACCTTTATTATGGGGTTTTAATTGTGAAAATTGAGCATTAAAAAAGCGCTCTAAACAGGCATGTTCCAGCAATACAGCCGCCACCTTTTCAGGCGGAGCGAATAAAGTACATTTTAAATTTATAGAAACCATAAGTGACCAATACTTAAAATAAGGCCTCTAGCATAATAAAATTTAACGTGGCAAACTTGCTCATACGCGATCATTTTTTAGCTTTAGGCGACAAATGCAAACCATTGCCGATCATTACTTTTCTAGTATTCTTGATTATTTACAAAGCCAAGGTTTAAATAATGAAGATGCTCTAAAGGCAATTAATTTTACTGAATTTAGTAATCACACAAAACAACAACTATCACCACGCATAAGCCTAAAAAGCTATAACGCCTTGCTTAATTATGCTCAAAATACACTTAAAGATCATTTATTTGGCTTTAGACTAGGTCAGCATATTCGTACGGCTGACTATGGCGTTTTGGGATATTTAGTCGAGTCAAGTAACGGATTAGGCAACGCTATACAAGCGCTTTTAAATTACGACTGCCTAGTGGCCAATATAGGTCAAGCACAATTTGAGCAACAAAAAAGCCAGGCAACTATCCGCTGGTTTCCCCATGCTCAATGTAATGAACAAGTAGTATTAAGAAATATGACAGCTTGGGTGAGTGTTGTACGCCAATTACTCAATAACGAATTATCACCGACACAAGTTAGCTTTCAACACCACTTTACTCAAGCGCAAATAAATACGCTAGCAACATGGTTTAATTGCCCAATTTTAACTAATGCAAAACACAACGAAATTTGTTTTCCGAGCAGCTATTTAAGCCTTAACTTTAAAACTGATAACGCTGCTATACATTTAGCACTTAAGCAAGTATCTGATCAGCAATTAAGCCTTTTTACTAACCAGCAAAATATAACTGAAAATGTCAGCCAAATTTTAATGGCAAAGCTCGATTTACAAAACTGTACGTTAATACGCACTGCAAATGCCCTAAGTATGACACCACGCACCTTGCAACGGCACTTAAAATTGCACGGTACAACGTTTGCCCTCATGCTTGAAAACGAGCGCAAGCGACGTATTAACGAACTGCCTAATAAACCTAATTTAGCACAGCTAGCATTGCTGCTCGGATTTAAAGATCAAAGCTCTTTTAATCGTGCTTTTAAACGTTGGTATTCGTGCAGTCCACTAGAATACTTTAAAACAAATAAGGGGTAATTTAACTTTGATTTACTTTTATTAAACATTTAAGTTTATATTTCAGGCAATATTATTTAAACTCAAGCAATGTTGGCTAAAAAAGACTTTTTTATGTACCTGCGTGTTGTAATTAGCGCCTTTGTATTTATGTTTTGTACTGCGGTAAATGCAATGAGTACAGTAAACTTTATTGCCGAAGATTTGCACCCTTATCACTTTAAAAACGAGAATGGCCAAGCTGATGGCGCGCTTGTTGATATAGCCAAAGCCGTTTTAAAAATCACACCATTAAACGCTAAATTTGAAATAATGCCCATGGCGCGCGCATTTCACGAGCTTGAAAGTAATCCAAACACTATTTTACTTTCTTTATTAAAAACTCCTACGCGCACAAATAACTTTAAATGGTTAGGCAGTGTTTATTTTACCGACGCTTACGTGGTTAGCTTAAAAAGCAATAAAGCACAAGCCACACACTTAAACCACACTAAGTTTTATAAAATAGGCACTATTCGCGGGTACTCAAGTGCTAAGTATTTAAAGCAAATGGGCTTTAAAGAAGACAAAAATTTAGTATTGGTGAGCTACTACCAGCAACTTTGGCAAATGCTTTACAAAAAACGTATCGACTTTGCCTTAATGAATACACTCACATTAGAAAACGAGTTAAAAATGTCGGGCTTAGATCCAAACCTTATCACCAAGCGCATTCACTTAGATGACTTTCCTTCAATGCTTTATTTTGCCAGTAATAAAATGCTTGAAGAAATTACAGCCAACGCCATATCGCAAGCACTTGTAATAATTAAGCAAAACGGTGAGTACGAAGCAATTTTAAACAAATGGAAACTTCCGCTTCCTACCACTGCCAATAAACTGTAATAAATACGCACTACAATTTTAGTAAAGCTGATAACCTAACTTGGCTATGCGAACAATTAAAACACCGCACGGTATAACGCTTAACTATCAAGATGAAGGCAATAAACACTCTCCTGCAGTTATTCTAATAATGGGTTTGGGTGCTCAGATGACCGTATGGCCAGATTCACTATACTATGGTTTGGTTAACAATGGCTTTAGAGTTATCCGTTTTGATAATCGTGATACAGGTCTTTCTACTCATTTAGATCACCACACAAACCCCAGCTTATTTAAATCGTGGTTAAGTAAACGCTTACCAATACACGCTAAAGCCCCTTACTTGCTCGATGATATGGCAAACGATTTATTGGCGCTTATGAGCGCTCTTAAAATTAAAAAAGCCCACTTTGTTGGCGCATCTATGGGTGGAATGATTGCCCAGCTAATAGCTGCGCAACATAAGAAAAAGGTGCTAAGTTTAACCACTATTATGTCAAGTTCAAGCTTGCCAAGGCTGAGTGCCAAAAGCATTGGCGTATTTATTAAGCTTGCCAAATTAAAACCAAAAACACCAAGCCGTGATGAAGCAATTAATTACAACATTAAACTAAACCAACTAATTGGCAGCCCCGCTTACCCACAAACAGAAGCCGCCCTTCGGCTTCATGCAACACAAATAGTTGAGCGTTCAAACAACCCTAATGGCTACAAACGCCAGCTCATTGCAATGGCTGCCAGTAAAGATAGGCAACATTTAATTCGAAAAATTAAAACACCTACATTAGTCATTCATGGTAGTCATGATGTAGTCATTAATGTGGGTGAAGGTAAAAAAACGGCCATGCTAATAAAAAAGGCAAAACTAAAAATAGTGCCTGGTATGGGCCATAATTTTGCACCAGAACTCATGCCAAAAATGACAAAATGGCTCACAAAGCATATTAAAAAGGCACAACGTAAATACACTAAAAAAAAGCTCAAAAACCACATTGGTATAACCAAATGTAAAAAGTAAAAAATAAAAACCACAGCAATTGGTAATGTTGATATTTTAAATTGGTATGTTAGATTAACGTTAATCAAGGTCGATATTGTCCTTCATTAACATCATCACACAGAGACAACAATGAAAAACCTAACATCTACTTTTAAACTCACGGCACTGGCTGCTGTTACTCCGTTGCTGTTTATGGGCTGCGCAAATACAAGCACACCTATTGATAGCAATACACCTGTTCCTGCATCAAAGTTTGATTTATCACAATGGAAAATAAACGTACCTGTTGATTTAAACAACGACGGTAAAATAGACACAATTGATGTTGAAGAAATTCAAACTTACGCGCACCCTGATTTTTTCTATCTTGACGATCAAGGTTACATGGTATTCACCTCGCCAAATAAAGCATTAACCAGCGCTAACTCTACCAACACCCGCAGTGAGTTAAGGCAAATGATCCGCGGTACTAACACAAAAATAAAAACAAAAAGTTCAAAAAATAATTTTGCATTAGCTGTTCATCCACTCTCTGAGCGCTTTGGCTCTGTAGGTGGAAAAATGGAAGCCACGTTGAAGGTTGATCATGTGGCATTGCGCGCAACAGACTCAAGTAAAAAAGCCGCATACTCTGTGGTGGTAGGACAAATTCATGCGGGTAAAGACCAAGCCCTAATAGATACAAAACTGGGTTATGGTTGGGGCAATGAGCCTCTTAAAATTTATTACAAAAAATGGCCTGGCCATAAAATGGGCTCCGTATTTTGGAACTACGAACGTAACTTACCAAAAACAGATCCTAACCGAACTGATATTACATACCCAGTATGGGGAAACACGTGGGAAAACCCTAATGATCCGGGTGTTGAAGGTATAGCGCTTGGTGAAGATTTTAGCTATACCGTAAACGTACATGGTAATGTAATGCACCTTACCTTTAGCGCAAAAGGCAAAGAGGATGTTAACTACTCAATTAACTTAGGAAACAATGTTGATGCCTACAGCAAAGTGGACGACAAAGATCACCCGCATGGTTATGCTGCCGATTGGCATTATTTCAAGGCCGGTGCTTATAACCAATGTAGTACTAAATCGTCTAAAGGTATTTGGTACCCTGGCTGTTTAGGCACAGGCGAGTGGGCACTCGACAAACAAAACGGTGACTACGCACAAGTGAGCTTTAAAAAGTTAATATTAAGCCCATCAACTAAGCCGTGAGTGTTGCTGTAGTTAAGTAGTTTTTAAGTGATGTAAACAGTGGTGAAGGTAAGTTATTAATATCGCACCAGCGCCACTGTATACATTTATTTGGCTCGTTTAGCACAGGCTCACCACCATCGTAATCAGCTTTTACGTACAAAGTAATGTAGTGTTTGTTTTCAGCACTAAAAATATCGTTAGTAAAATCAAGTTTAGTTATTTGACTAACATTGAGCCCTGTTTCCTCAAATACCTCGCGTATTGCACACTGCTCAACGCTTTCGCCAAATTCTAAATGTCCACCCGGCGTTGCCCATGTATTTGCACCATGCGCACCAATTCGCTCACCTAATAAAATAGTGTTTTGTCGCATAATAATAACGGCAACACCCACTCTAACGTCGTCACTCATACAATTAATTCCTTACAAATATGAGGCTATGCTGAGCCGCGCGCCTTAATTTGTCAAACTCACTGCAGCTGCATATTAACCATGTGATTAACTTTTAGCCGACCAAGGTCGAATAGCCTAGGCACATAAAAAAGCCTACCTTTTGTAAGGTCTCTCATACATATTTAGTTTTAGGAGCCTATTATGTCAGGCCTGTATAAACAGCAATACACGAGCTTTAAACAAAACCCAGCCCAGTTTTGGCTAGAACAAAGTAAAAACATTCCCTGGTACAAAACACCAAACCAAGCATATACGCAGGATAAAGACGGCCTTTATCATTGGTTTAGTGATGGACAATTAAATACCAGCTTTCTAGCGCTCGACCAACACGTAATTGCAGGCTTTGGTGACCAAACTGCGCTGATTTACGACTCGCCTGTTACCAATACAAAGCAAACTTATACTTACAATCAACTACAACAAGAAGTCGCTAAATTTGCAGGCGTAATAAAAGCACTTGGTGTACAAAAAGGTGATCGTGTAGTGATTTACATGCCCATGATCCCACAAGCTGTTATTGGTATGTTAGCTTGTGCTCGCTTAGGCGCTATACACTCCGTAGTATTTGGTGGGTTTGCAGCGCATGAACTTGCCGTTCGTATAGACGATGCAAAACCTAAACTCATACTGAGCGCTTCTTGCGGTGTAGAGGTCGATAGCATCATTGAATACAAGCCACTTATTGATGACGCCATAGAGCTTGCCAATCATAAAATAGATCACTGTATTATTTATCAGCGCGACCAAGTTACTGCCAATATGGTCAACAAACGCGATATAGATTGGACACACGCAATGCAAACCGCACAGGCGGCAGATCCAACACCTTTAAATGGCAACGATCCACTTTATATTTTATATACTTCAGGTACAACAGGCGCCCCAAAGGGTGTTGTACGTGAAAATGGCGGGCACGCCGTAGCGATGAACTACAGTATGAAAACTGTTTACGGTATGGAGCCAGGCGAGGTATTTTGGGCCGCCTCAGATATTGGCTGGGTAGTTGGGCACTCTTATATTGTGTATGCACCATTAATGTACCGATGTGCAACCGTATTATATGAGGGCAAACCTGTGCGTACTCCCGACGCCACTGCTTTTTGGCGAGTAGTGGAAGAATATAAAGTAAGCGCCTTATTTAGTGCCCCCACAGCATTTAGAGCAATCAAAAAAGAAGATCCTAATGCTGAAGGCTTTAAAAAATATAATACCTCTAGTTTAAAACGATTATTTTTAGCAGGCGAACGCCTCGATCCGCCCACATACAATTGGCTAAAAGAGAAAACTCAACTTCCGGTACTCGATCATTGGTGGCAAACCGAAACAGGCTGGGCCATTGCATGTAATCCAGTAGGAATAGAAACATTAACAACCAAACCTGGCAGTTCAACCGTACCTACACCGGGGTTTGATGTTCGTATACTCGACATGGACGGTAATGAATGCGCAGCTAACGAACAAGGGGCCGTAGTTATAAAACTACCTTTACCACCCGGATGCTTACCCTCTATTTGGCAAGACACAGCCCGATTTAAAGCCAGTTATTTAAGTGAATACGAGGGCTACTACCTCTCTGGCGATGGCGGATATATAGATGAAGACGGCTACTTATTCATAATGGGCCGCACTGATGACGTTATAAATGTTGCAGGCCACAGACTTTCTACCGGCGAAATGGAAGAAATTGTAGCGGCTCATCCTGCGGTTGCCGAATGCGCTGTATTTGGTGTTAACGACCCACTAAAAGGCCAGCTCCCAATGGGCATGATTGTACTTAAAAATGACTTTACAGGGTCAAGCGAAGAAGTCGAAAAGGCACTTGTTGCCTCAGTGCGCAATCAAATTGGCGCCATAGCATGTTTAAAAAATATAGTTAGTGTAGAGCGCTTACCTAAAACTCGCTCCGGAAAAATACTACGTAAAAATTTACGCCAACTTATTGATGGCGACGAACTACAAATACCTTCAACCATAGACGACGCAGGTATTTTTGATGAAATAAACCAACAACTCACCCTGCGTTAAACCCAACCAACCTATTAATTATCTAAAGCCATTTTATAATGGCTTTTTATTTATTCTTTTAAATAAACTAAGGCCTATTAGTTTTACAGTATTAAAAACAATTTAACTTAGAAATAATCTAAACGCGGCGTTAAGCAATAGCACCGCGATTTATAAACTGTATGCGTGTGCATTTTTTGTCTAAATATAAGTGCATACGTATTCACATTGAATTAACAATACAAGCTTGTGATAGTGCACTTTTTGTATGCTAAGACGCCACCATGAAATTAGTTGCTTTACTGTTTAGCTTATCAATGTTTGTAGTGCATACCAGCTATGCAAACACGCCCAAAGTGCAAGTAAGCAAGGGCCACATTGAGGTGATTGACAATATAGAATCACAGTTTGTAAAAAACCGTTTTTTAAATGTATGGCTACCGCCAGGTTACAACAAAAACACCACCTACGATGTACTTTACATGCACGATGGTCGTATGCTGTTTGATGCCAATAGCACATGGAACAAGCAAGAATGGCGCGTAGATGAAGTAGCCGGCTCATTAATAGAGCAAGGCAAAGTACGCCCATTTATTGTGGTAGGCATTCCAAACGCCGTAGAAAACCGCCACAGCGAATACTACCCACAACAACCGTTTGAAGCCTTAAGCAAACAAAAGCAAAATGCCCTATACCAGTTAGAAAAATACCCAGGCCACAATTTATTTGCCTCTAAGGTGTACTCTGATAACTACTCACGCTTTTTAGTTAAAGAAGTTATTCCGCATATAGAGTCTAACTACAATGTAAACAAAGGTACGCAGCACCGCTATATTGGTGGCTCTAGCATGGGTGGGCTTATATCGTGGTACACACTACTTAATTACCCCAACGAATTTGCCGGCGCTATTAGCATGTCGACCCACTGGCCGGGTATTTTTAGTCACGACGACGAAGTATTTGCCGAGTTTAAAAATTACATTGCCAACAACATCGCAAAGCTGAGTAACCAAAAAGTGTATTTTGATTATGGCGACAGCACTTTAGATGCTATGTACCCTAAGCTACAAGCGCAAATTGATGATTTATTTATGGCGCATAAATACCCAGCAAAGTTATGGCAAAGCCAATACTTCCCAGGAGAAGATCATACCGAAAACGCGTGGGCAAAACGCCTACATATTCCGCTTGAGTTTATGTTTAGAAAAACCAAGCAAGCTGAAGCCGAATAATCATTTATACCAATATGCTTAATTAAGTGATCTATTTTGAGGATGGAAAAACGTGTTGATAGCTAGGCAAAAAATTGGCTATTTAGTTCTTCTCAGCAATTGCTCCTGCGTTACTCTACCTTCTGTATCCATGCAGTCGTAAATGAGAGTTTTTTTAACGCAGATAGCGACACGTTTAGCCCCTCAAAATGATTAAGTATTATTGCAGATTGGTATTATAAGGAATACGCCCTACTAATAATCATAAAAAGCGGCTTAACGTTCACTACGTAAAGCCGCTTTTTAAAATAATCCATTTAACTGTGCCTAATTTAAATCATTACAGATAGTTTATTAGGGCAAAGTTAAGAGTGGTCAAAAGGGGTTAACTTACTTTAGCCAAATTAGTATTTGCCACTTTTAGCCAAATTACGTAGCCTTTGGCAAAAATACTCACTTAAAACTTATATGTATAAATTAATTTTTACCCTTTTTTTAATACTCCCCACGTTATTGCAGGCTCAAGTAACCTTAAGTGATAAAACAATTATATACAGTGGCCAAATCAACAAACAAAATAACAATACGGCAGCTGAGCTTTTAAAAACTGACCCTACAATTAATACATTTACGATTACCAGCGGCGGCGGAAACATAGATTTAGGGATGGACTTAGCCGAATTAATTTTGGCGCATAAGCTAACGGTAAACATAAAGCAGTTTTGCTTTTCGTCGTGTGCTAATTATGTGTTGCTTGCTGGGCACCCTACTACAATTGAGCCCAATACGATTATCGGCTGGCATGGGGATGCTGCCTCAGCTAAATGGTTAGATAGTGATATTGATGCCATGGTAAAGCACTTAAAAGAGCCACAAAAAAGCCAAAAGTGGCAGACATTACGCGCCCATTACGATGAGGTGATAAATAAAGCAAGCCTGCGCGAAAAAGCCTTTTACACAAAGTTAAATGTAAATCACGACCTACTCACTGTAGGGCTAAAACCCAGTTTACGCAGCGCCGCCATAAAGCAACATGCGCGTGGCTGGACGTATTCACCTAAGGTGCTTAACTATTTTGGAATTAGCAATATTAGCTATAATAATTGGCAACCTCGTTCAGTTAAAAATTTTCCGCTTCTTATTATTAGCGACTTAAACTAATAACCACCCTCTCTTTGCTAATCTCATTTTTACTCACAATAAAGCCCTGTTAATAGCAGGGTTTTGTGCTTTAGCTGCCTTATAAGTACTTTATGGATACTCACTATTAGTATGACAAACACTTCGCACTTTAAAATCTAATTGATATGTATTATCATTCGCAACATCATTAACTTTTGATATTAACAATAATGAACAAGCTAATTAAATTTACCCCAATATTATGCGCGCTTGCGTTGGCAGGTTGTGGCGGTGGCTCTAGTAATACTGCTCCACAGTTTTCTCAACCTAATTTAAGTTTTACTGTAAACGAAGACACCACTTTTTCAAGCCAAGTAACAGCCACCGACGATGACGCCTTAAGCTACACGCTTGCCAATGCACCAGGTAACGGGACTATACAGGTAGAAGCAAATGGTAAGTTTGCCTATACCCCGAACGTCGATTTTTTTGGTAGCGATAGTGCTTCAATTTCAGTTAGCGATGGTTCTCTTAGTTCAAATGTAACGCTAAACTTTACGGTCGAAAATGTTAATGATACGCCGGTATTACAAACAACAAACGTATTTGTTACCTCATCATCAACAACAGAGGGGACTATTAATGTAGTTGATGCCGATGGAGATGAAATAACATTTACGCTGATAACCTCCCCTGAAAATGGTGTAATTACAATAAACGAAAGCACGGGCGAGTTTATCTTTGAAGCGCAAACATTAAGTTCAGTTAATGAAGCATTCGTAATAAGCTATACGGATGGCGTAATTGATGAACCAATTACGGCCAGTATTACACTAAGCCCTTCTTATGTTACAAATGAAGACAAACGTAATTTTTACTACAGCTCTAGTAAATCACACTTAAAACAAGCCGATATTGTAAACGAAAGCATTAACGATGAAATTTCACGTTATACCGTATACCAAGTTCAAGCAGCGGCGTATGCACGTGCTGGGTTTTTAGATACAGCCGAAGACTATTTATTACTCATTAACGAGCAAACAGCTCTTGCTGGAGGCCTAAGAGATGTAGGTGTTGCGTTAGATAGCATCAATGAAAAAGAGCAAGGTGCACAATATCGCTCACGCGCTTTAGCCGCTTACAACCAGTACTTAGCTGAAAAGGGCTTTGAAAATATAAACAGTAGTGATGCGTCTTGGTTACTTGGTTTATTAAATGATTATATGGATGTAGGGCAAACTGAAGAAGCAGAAACCCTACTAAATACCATTAACAGCTACGCAGAGATTGTACGTGAAGAAGAGTACACAAAAACGTATGGTTACTTTCAAACAGCGTTTAAAAATGCAGCCGAAGGTGCATTAGACGTATATGCAGCTGACCCAACTGATACCAATCAGCTTACAGCACAAACATTCGCTGCTGCACTGGTAAACATTTCGAGTAACACAGGTTACCAAATTCACAAAAGCGGTGAATTTAAAGGTAAAAAAACACAAAGACTAAAAGCGCTTTATACCGCATGGGCAGCAGAGATTTTATTTCGTGCAAACTCGCTTGAGTTAGCTCGAGAATACGTAAATCTAGCGCTGTCGTTTTATGGTATAACGGGCATAGATAGCAACTATGACTTTGCTGTTTCAGAATACACTGAAGCCAATTTAGGTACTTATACTTACCCACTACAAACTCTAGCCGGATTACTAGAAGGCCTGTACGATCTTGAGGAGAACCCTGCGTTTGCCTTACTTTCATCTGATTTTGATATCAGTGGTGCTAATCAAATTATGTATAGCTTCAGCGTAGCTAAAAGTATTATATCGGGCTCTTCAGTGGACGATGCAGCCGCTGAGGCCTTTACCTTTTTTACCGAGGAAGGTGATTATAATGAATTTTTTAGAAGTTTAGTGGAAACAGACAACAACGCAGGCACAGCGCAAATTTTATATCAGTACGGGTATACCGAACAAGCGAAAGACGTATTAACGTATGCGGGTGAGTTTATTTCATCTGACGAATACATAAGTGCAGAGTCATCTACTTCTTTCTTAGCTGGCTATAAAGGCTGTGGTTTACTAGTCACCATTAGTAGAGAAGTCGGCGCAGATACTGCTGCTGCCGCAAATCGCTGTTTAACCATGTTAAATAAACTAAATACAGGCACATTACGAACTTTAACCGACACTTCTGCAATTGTTGTTCACAGCAATGTAATGGTATCACTTGACCGCGGTGGTTTGACTGACGAAATCCCCGCAATAAACACGCAATTACTTAGTAAAATTAGTGTATTAGATGACATTGAAGACCGCTTTGAATACCGATTAGAAACATTAGGTTATTTAGTAAACGCAGGGTTTACCGACTTAGCCTTAACTACATTTAATAGTGCAATAGTTGAAGTAAACGAAAATTTAAGCACGTTAACAAGTGACCAACTACTTGAAGTACTCGAATCACTAAAAAATGAAACAATACTACTTAGCCCGTCTGCAACTGGCTTTTGGGAGCGTTACAGCATGCTTTCTAGCATGGGGGCTAATGCCGGCAGTATTACTGACTTTGCCAGCACTTACAGTAGTGTGAAAACACAAACCTCAGCACTTCTCGCTGATATTGAAACGCTTATTTTAGCGCAAGCCGATACTGTCATTATTGATGCCATGGAAGATTTAGTCGAAGCACATACCTTACTTGGCGAATACGAGCAAGCGACAGCGCTTGTCACTAACGAGGTAAATGGTGAAGCCGACCAACTTGACCTTTACACCACAATGGCTGAATTAATTGCAAGCAAAGATGACTTTAGAGATAACCGTGTTGCCAGTGTTGATACTGATAACGACGGGCTTCCAAACTTCTTCTTAGCAAATGTAACTGATGAAGATATTGCCGCTTCGGGTTTAACAGCCGATGAAGATGCTGACAACGATGATATTGCTGATAGCGAAGACAGCACTCCAATTGGCAACTAAATAAGAGAAAACAATGCAGACACGTTATATTTATGCGTGTCTGTTTTTGCTTGCCCATAAATCATATGGTGCGACCGAGCAAAAACAGACTCCTCCCCCACCTGAAGATTGCAGCACACTCACTGATGAAAAAAAAAGTTTATGTGAAGCTATCGAACACATTGAAGTCAAAGGCCAATTTATAGGAATAGAAGTTCCTGAAGTTATTGGTCGTTCGTATTTAGACCGCAGTTTTATTGATGCAACAGCCAAAGGGAATGGCGACATAAATGAGCTAATTGCCCTTTTACCTGGCGTACAATTAAGCAATGAGGCATTCAGCATTGAAAGCTTAGCAGAGATAAGTGCGCCAGAAATATCCATCTCAGGTGCCCAACCTTGGCAAACAGGTTTTTCACTTGATGGTATGAACTACAATAATCGTATTGATCCCGCCAGTAGTAGCCGCTTAACATCATCAAGTAATGACGTGTCAGGCGGTGTGCAAAGCATGAATGTAAACTCTGATGTAGTTGAGTCAATCACTGTGTACGACCATAACATTCCGGCTGAATTTGGTGGCTTTTCTGGCGGTGTTGTTGATACCAAAACAAAAGAAACATTTGGCAAAGATAGTTTTAGCTTTACTGTACGCGGAAATCACAGTGATTGGGCTGATTATCATTATATTCAAGCCGACGATCAAACTGAGCAAAGCAGTACAGATGAAGCTGAATTAGAGGCTCCAGTATACGAAAAAATAAGCTATTCATTGAGCGGTAAAAAGCGACTTAATAAACGCCACGGTGTGATGTTTAGTTTAAATTACCTTAACAGTGATATAAGTGACTTATCACTGGGGCAAACAAAAACCCAAAGCCGCCGTAACATTAACGCTATATTTAAATATGGTTATAAGAACGGCTGGGTTGATAATTTTACGATAAGTATGATCTATTCCCCCTACGAGGTGAATGGTTTTATTACTGATGCACTTGATAGTGACTATCAGTTAGAAGGTGGCGCTTATGGTAGCGCAATACAATTAAAGCAAGATTTTAAATATGTAACATGGGCAAGTAATTTAAGCTTTAACATAAGTGATAGTAGCCGAGATGGCCCAGCGCATTTTTATAATTGGCTACAAACAAAAGGAAAAGACTGGGGACAATACGCTAACCAAGGTGATGCAGACGAACGCTTTTCACGCCAAGGTGGTTATGGCGTGTTAGATAACCGCCAATTTACTACCAATTGGAAAAATACATTTAATCTAGAAACTTTTAAATTTTTAGGATTAACCCACTCAGTTGTGGCTGGTGCAGAAATTAAATATCAGCAAATAGAACGTGAGCGTTTTCAAGATGGCTATAACTACAGTTCGCCTGTTATATGGTCTAGTGCTACTACACCCCTTAATTGCAGTGGTTATTCACTTGATTGTCAAGCACTCGAAACTCTTATCCCTATAGAAGAATTAGCTGAGCAATTAGGTGGGGAAATTGACTTTAACAACTCGGAGCACGTCACCGCATACAGTAATAATATAACTACTACAGCGCAATTTTTTAATGGCCGAACTGTTAGCCCTGCTGAATACATAGATGTAAATTTAAATCGCAACGCACTCTACGTTACCGACCATATTAACTATGGCAAACTGGATGTGAATTTAGGTATGCGCTACAGCTATGATGACTTTTTACAAAACCATGATGTAGCACCGCGAATTTCATTAGGTTACGACGTATTTGATAATAAAAAAACCATTATTAGTGCCGGCCTTAACCGCTATTACGACTCTGCAATTATCAGTTATAAAATAAAAGAGCAACAGCAGTTTTCGTACCTGCAATACAGACCTATCGAAAGTGGATATTTACAAAACTGGTTAGATTCAAATTACACTGGTAGCTTTAAATATCGATTTAATGACGTGGATACCCCTTACGATGATGAACTTGCACTGGGTATCGCTCACGCATTTGAGACAATGGGTAATGTGTCTTTAAAATACATAAAACGTAAAAAACATCAGCAGTTCTCTCGCACTACTTCAGACGAAACAGATCTTGATGGGTACACTTATATTAATATTAGTAATGAAGGAACGGGAAGTTCAGAACGTATTTCACTAGCATGGAGCGCACAATTTGGTGCCCATTCAGTATGGGCAAATACATCGTATGCCGAGAACGAAATATCAAATGACAATTATAATGCAACCGTAGATAACACCCCACTTGATGAGCTCGTTTATTATGTTAATGCAAAAGATGAAGGATCACTGGTCACATTAAGTCAACTATCTCAGATACGAACTAATTTTGGAGCACCTATCACAGCAGCCTTAGGCTGGAACGTAGATTGGGTCGATTCATTTAGCACTGGATTAAATATCTCATATTCAGGAAGCTACGATACAGCTGTAAGTACAGGAGGAAGCGAAAGTATTGATATAGAGGATGTCTGTGCTAGCTGCCCAGTTGTTTCCACTCTATTTGATGTTTACCAAGAACAGACTATACGTGCCAGGACAATGCTAAACCTAAGTTTAAAATACAAACATAAGCTGACCAGCAACCAAAGCTTAGAGTTACGTGCTGATATTTCTAATTTATTAAATGATAGAACGTATACAGTTGCAGAGGGCGCATCAGGTATTGAGCCTGGTCGAGTGTTTTGGTTAGAGCTGAGCTACAAGTATGATTAAAGTTATTTTTGTAGCCCTTGCTGTATTCTTATTTACGGCTGATTCTAAAGCTTTAAACAATAACGATTTACGCTCACATTATAGCAAAGGCCAAGCTCATTGGCCTGCTATTCAAACCAGTGACGGAAGAAGCGTTGAGCCCATGTCGCTTTTGCCTGTAGCCTCGCCAAAACCTGAGCATGTTGCTTTAGGTGACAAGCTTTTTCATGATGTGCAACTCTCGCGTAATAATACCGTTAGCTGCGCAACCTGCCATGATCGCGACAAAGGCTTTCATGATGGCCGTACAACTGCCATAGGCATTGACGAGCAAATAGGCACACGTAACACCCCTGCTATTTTTGGTATTGATCAGTGGCAAAGCTTTTTTTGGGATGGTCGTGCAAGCACGGCAGAGCAACAAGCGCTAATGCCCATAGCAAACCCAATTGAAATGGACTTAGACCCTGAGATAGCTTTAGCGCGGGTAAATAAAGATAAAAGCTACAGTGTATTTAATCAAAGTGCTTTTAATAGTAATACCCTCACTTCAGAGCAAATGGCAAAAGCCTTAGTTGCGTTTGAGCGCACATTAGCACCGCCAAATAGCCGCTATAAAATTTTTTTAACGCAGCTTAATAAAAATCCAATACAAGCAGTTAATAGCCTAAGTGATAGTGAGTTAAATGGCCTGCACCTATTTAGAACTAAAGCTAAATGCATGACTTGCCATAACGGCGCACTACTCAGCGACAACCAATTCCATGGCACAGGGCTGCATTATTACGGCCGCCGTTTTGAAGATAAAGGCCGCTACGATGCCACCCACAACTCTGAGCATATTGGCCAATTTAGAACCCCATCGCTATTAGGGTTAATGCAAACATTTCCGTGGATGCATAACGGCTTATTTGACGATTTAGCCGGCATCGTAAGTATGTATAACCATGGCGGAGCTAGACCAAGACCACGAAAAAACCAACTAAACGACCCACACTTCCCTAAAACCACCGACCTGCTTATAAAGCTTAATTTAACCAAGCAAGAACAAACAGACCTAGTGGCATTTTTACGGATTTTATAAAAACAACCTTTAACCAAGGACTTTGAACTTAATAATGTATGGTGAAAGTTAACAAAAATTTATCACCATATGAGTTCAATAAAAGAAAACAGTGATTATAAATATAGGCTCAATAAAATTTTACCTCTATAATGATAACTAAATGTAAATTATTTTTAAAAATCAAGGTCTAAATATGTTTGTTTTAAGTTCAACCTACTCGATATTGAAAAACGAAAATGACCAACTAAAAAAAGAAATTGAGAGTTTACGTAATAAAAATACAACGCTTATCAATGAAAATACTTCTCTAATTGAAGAGTTAAATAACCCAAATAATAATGAAGATCATAGTTTCACTCACTCATTACTTTCCAGCTCTATCAATGGTGTTGCTCAAATCGAAGATATAAGACAAACCGTATTGGGCTCTTACTCTAAAATTGATGAAGAAAACAAAGTAAGCGATAAGATAAACACCCTGCTCGAAAAATCAAATAGCTCACTAAATCATATTGTCAAAGAAATGGATTTAATGACCAGTAAAATGGGAAGCATGACTGAAAACATTTCAGGCCTAGCCAGTATGGCCGGTAAAATCAGTACGTTTGTTTCAACAATTAGTAAAATATCAGATCAAACAAATTTATTAGCACTTAACGCTGCTATTGAAGCTGCCCGTGCGGGTGAAGCTGGCCGAGGCTTTAGTGTTGTAGCAGATGAAGTAAGGGTGCTAGCAACAAACACGAATAAGTCAGCGCAAGAAGTGGCCGACCTAGTAAAAGAAATTATTAACAAAACAGATGAAACAGTGGTATCAGTAGAAGGTATTAAAGAAAATAGTTCGCACCTAAGTGATAATTTTGATGCACTGAATACCGATTACACTTCAATTATCGATTTTTGTAACAATATGAAAAATACGATTTCTCAGGCTGCTACGTTGTCGTTTATTCAAACCGTTAAACTAGATCATGTTGTATGGAAAGGTGACATTTATGCAGTAGCAAATGGCCAAAGCAACAAGTCAGTTAATGACTTTAGCGACCATACAATGTGCCGATTAGGCCAGTGGTATAGTTCAGAGCAGTCTGCCGAATTTAAACACACCAATGCATTTAAACAATTAGAAAACCCGCATAGTGAAGTACATAAAAATGGTGTTGCGGCTCTGCACTCAATTCAAAATGGCGATAAAGAATCTGCAATTAAGCATATTCATAAAATGGAAGCAGCCAGCGAACGTGTGATGCATTTACTCGATGAGATTTGTTAACCCCAGCTAAGCACTAATGAACAAGCTATTAAAATGATTTAAATTTTAATAGCTTGGCTTATAAGCTAGTCTTTAATTTTAACCTGCACCCTTTTTTCACCACATGTATAGATTGTTTAAAGCGCCCTGTTTAAAACTGTAATAATAAGTAAGAAACTGTTTAGCTTACGTAAAGCAATGTAAAGGAACGTCCAAACATTAAATAGGTCAGTTAATGTTCAGTTTCAGAGGTTAATATAAAGCCTAGTTATGTAACAACATAAACGAGGCACACTATGAAACTTACATTTTTACTATCGGGTATAATTGCCATTAGCGCGCTTTCAAGCACCGCAATTGCAGCGCCCAACGAGCGAGAAGCTCATAAAAATTATAAGCACGAAAACCCTAAACGCATTGAGTATAAGCGCGATGAACGTCGCCATGAAAAAAAACTACGCATAGAGCATAAAAAAGAAAAGCGCCAAGACCGTAAAAAAGAAAAGAACAAGCAAAAAAAGCAGCAAGAAAAGCGTCAACAACTACGTTTCGACAATCATAAATATAACTACCTAACTAATAGGTATAAGCCGCGTTATTACAAAGAAAATAGATACATAAGGCACTTGCCAAGAAGAAGTACCTCTATTTGGTTTAATGGAATTTCATTTAGCTTTAATGACGGCATTTACTACCGAAAAGCTAAAAAAGGCTATCACGCTGTGATGCCACCTCGCGGACTGCGCATTAAAAAACTTCCTAGACATTATTCGCGTATGAAACATCGAAACACCACATATTACGCTTATCAGAACGTTTTTTATATTGCCGATAACGGCGGCTATAAAGTGGTAGATGCGCCAATAATTCAACGCAACAAAGCTATTAAAATTGGCAACGTCTTCGACTATAGCTTAGGGCAAGTTTACGATGAACTACCATCGTCAGCTGAGCCAGTTACCATAAACTCTCAGCAATATTTTAAATACAACGATATTTACTTTTTGCCACAAATAAATGGTGACGAGATACAATACCTAGCAATCAGCTTAGGCTGAGCATTATTTAACTACTTAACCTGCCTACAGGTTAAGTAGTACTTTATTAATATTGATTTCAGCAATCCTCCTATAAAATTTCCTTTTGTAATCCCCCCTTCTAAAAACATAAAACGTTTATTTAGTGAACAATTTTAATTTTAGCTCCGTATGTATGTTTAATATTTGTAAATAAAGCGTTTATGACCTAAACCTAAATAGAGGCTTTATAGAGGAGCTCCACTTATGCCTACAACAAAAACAATTGAAAAAAATACCGAATTTGCTCGCTGTATAGAGTGTAACAAAGTAGATACGTTCGCTGCTTTTCACTGGTTAGCACTTGCGTTTAAAGATATGACCCGAGCCCCGTTACTTACTGTAATTTATGGCCTAGTGTTTAGTATTATTCCTGCAGCTATTATCTACTCTGCATTTTTTGCACAAAGCGTATTTGTAATTTTACCCGCCACTGTTGCGTTTGTTTTAATTGGACCCGCTTTCGCAGCCGGCCTATACGACGTAGCATGGGAACTCGAAAAAGGCCACAAACCCACTTTTAGGCATTCGCTAAAGTCGATGTTTAGAAACCCAGTTGGAGAGTGGGGCTTTGCAATATTATTACTCGTAATAATGATTGCGTGGATGCGCATTGCCGCCCTTGTTCATGCTTTATACCCTAACTACGCTAACCCAACATTTGAAGAACTGTCAGCATTTTTAACGCTTGGTACAATTGCAGGTGGCGTTTTACTCGTGTCTGTTTTTTCAGTGTCTGCATTTACACCACAAATTATGATGGAAAGACGCGTAGACATAATGACAGCTATCGTCTCATCTATTAACGCCGTTAAAAATAACTTTGCGCCAATGGTTGTTTGGTCAATATGCATTTTCCTAATGGTTGCGCTTGGTTTTGTAACTGGGGCTGTTGGGTTTATTGTGATTATGCCACTACTTAGCTATGCAAGCTGGCACGCATACATTGCAGTAATCAAAACTAAAAAAGCCAGAAAATACGAATAGTTAACAAACTTTAACTTAACTTGTGCCACGATCTAGTGAAACTAGTTTGTGGCACAAATAATACTTCTCCCCTCCTCCCTGCATTTAAATGCCCCGATTTTTTTAAAAAGTCATAATCAAACATCCTCACTTTAGTAGCTATACTTTTTAGCGCCTGATAAAGTAATTTTTACTGTATTAAACATAATGACTTAAGGCACCTTATGGCAAATCAATTTAACGTTCTGGATACCCGGTTACAATTATGCTGTGGGAATGGCGGGTATACTCGCGAGGGTTTTTGCTATGTACCAGACTCTGATCGCGGTAATCATAGTGTGTGTGCAATTATGACCGAAGAATTTTTACAGTTTTCGAAGTCACAAGGTAATGATCTCATAACGCCCAATCCACTTTACGATTTTGAAGGCTTAAAAGCTGGCGACAAATGGTGTTTATGCGCAATAAGATGGCTCCATGCGCAACAAGCAAACGTTGCGCCGCCAGTAATCTTGCAGGCCACTAATAAAAAATCGCTTGAAGTAATACCGCTTGAATTACTAAAGGCACATGAATACACCCGTTAAAAATATTCTAGTTTAGTTTCAGCAAATCTGTTTGGTCTGCAAATTTTACAAAAAGATGCAGACTTTTCATAACCACCTCATATTAATAAAAAACCAAACAAAAGCAAAAACACAAGCAACTGATTTAAAACAATTTTATTTAGTTTAACTTTCGGCATATTGATTGCTTCATACAATTATCACGTATTTATTACGTAAAGGACTACGTGAAAATATTAAATAGTTAAGTAGGAGAAGTTATGAGCAATACAAATAAGCAAGCTAAATTTACTGCACCAGGTATGAGCAACGAATCAGCTGAAAAAACTATCGCAGCCTTAGATAACCGCATGGTTGCACTTATAGATCTTCAATTAACACTAAAACATATTCATTGGAATGTTGTTGGTCCTAATTTTATAGGTGTGCATGAAATGCTAGACCCTCAGGTTGAAGCTGTGCGCGAAATGACAGATACAATAGCCGAGCGTATTGCCACTTTAGGCGGCATACCAGTCGGGACACCTAAGTCAATTGTTGACCGCCGTACATGGAACGAATATTCATTAGGTAAAGGACTTGTTACCGAGCATTTAGGCGCGTTAGATAAGGTGTACAACGGCATTAATGCCGATCACCGTAAAGCCATCGAAGCGGTATCAGATTTAGATCCAGTATCTGAAGATATGTTAATAAGCCAACTTGCCGATCTTGAACAATTTCAGTGGTTTGTAAGAGCACACATCGAGTCAGCTACTGGTGAATTAACGCAATAACACCTATATTACCTAAGTACCTTAGCCCAGCATTTTTGCTGGGCTTTTTGTTTAAATCATAAAACAAAATATCACTAAGGTATTTGAGCCGTGCAAGAACTTGTGGCATAAGAATTAACCTACTAGTATCAGTAAGTAGTTTTCAATATTGGTACAAATTAGTATGATAAGTTTTAATACCCCTAAACAATTTTGGCTTTTTTCTTTAATCTTTTTATCAGCCTGCGGTTCAGGCAGCAGTAATACCAAAGTTCCGCAATCAAATACAAGTGAAAGTCCGACTCCAATTACACAAAACAATATCGAAGATAATTACAACATTATTATTTATGGCAATAGTCACAGCAGTCAGTTAGGGCGGATCATTGAGCATATAATCGAAAACCAATACCCAGATAAGTCAGTTCAAACAACTACAGTGTCGGGACCTTTTTTAGATAATATTGTGAGTATTAGGGCAAACGTAGACAAACTTAAAAACAAAAATCTAAGCCATCCCATTTTTCAAGGCCAAAAATACTCTCAGTCTGGTTTAACAACTTACCCTACTGATGCCGCTGAGCATTTAATTTAATCAGCCAAGGCACAAAATATTACACCTATTTTATTTCCTGAACACCCACAAAGAGGCAACCCTGAAGAAGGCCAGCGTGTATACGACTTACATTTATCAATAAGCGCTAAACAACCTAGCTGCGTAGCTCCTATTGGCCTTGTTTGGAACAAGCTTTTAGTGTTAATGCCAAATGCAAAACTACATATGGATGATGGCAACCATGCCTCTTATGCAGGCAATGTATTAACCGCAATGACTTTTTCAGAAATAATTACTTCACGACCCGCCGATATCATGAAATTTGACCCAACTATTAATTTGTCAAAGCAAGAACAAGCTCTATTTGGTCAAGTAGTTACCGAAGTGCTTAATTTATATCCTGCTTGTGGTGTAAGCTAATCTAATTATAAATCTATTTTTGTGTTTTAAATTTTTTACTTTAATTAAAAATAAAATGTCAGGTTATTCTCATTGTTATCGACTAATAACATAACAATCAAAAGGAGAGTAATTATGAATACATTAACAGTAACCCCACTACATACTTTACCCGCTAGTAAAGCTAATCAATGGCTTCAAGACGGTTTTTCACTTTTTAAGCAAGCACCTGTAAAACTTTTTTTATTTTTACTGCTTCCTTTAATTATTGAAGGTATTTTTCAAATACTACCCGCCCCTTATGGCATGCTAGCCTCCAAATGGGCTGCCACTTTTGTGGGCAGTAGCGCTGTTATCGTCATTCATCATCTGGCCACTCATAAAGTATTTTCATTAAAGTCGATTTTTAAAGCTAAAAACTGGCTAAGCATGATTCCGCTTTCAGCAATTTTAGCATCTGCTTTTTTTATTCAGTTATTTGTAGCAAAGCTTTTACTAGGGAATGATGGCATAAATTTACTTTTATTTTCGCAGCCTACTGAAGTTACCCAATGGCAACTAGGTATTATTTTTGCCTCAATTATTCCTGTTACACTGCCTGTCAGTTTTGCAAGCTATTGTGTTTTACTTGGTGAAAAAAACCTACTGCAAGCATTAAAAAGTAGCCTAAATGCTTTTTTCTATGCGTTTAAACCAATGTGTTTAATCGCGCTAATTTCTTTCTTAAGTCTATTGTTAGCCCCTTATACTTTTTTATTGAGTGCGATTATTACGGGTCCTATACTCACCTGTATAAGCTATATTGCTTACAGAAGTGTATTCATTAAAAACAAGGAAGCCTAGTGGAAAAAAGGGATCATATTCATGAGATACTACTGCAATACGCACCTTTAATGGCGCGTATTGCTGCAACACATGAAGCAGACCAAGCACTTAGAGAGGACCTACTGCAAGATATATCGTTAGCTGTTTGGCATGCAGTAGAAAACTTTAGAGGCGATTCAAGTATGAAAACCTTTATTGCTAGGGTCGCACACAACCGTGCTGTCGATCATGTTTTAAAAGAAACACGTCGCCAAGATCGTCATAATTTAAGCGACCCTTTACTTGACTTGGTTAGTACTGATTCTCACCAACACAGCGATAACACGTATGATTTAATGACAGCGATGAGACGGCTACCATTAAAATTTAGGCAAGTTATTTCTCTTCAATTAGAAGGTTTTAACCAAGCCGAAATAGCACATACGCTAGGTATAAACGAAGCGAACGTCGCCAAGCGCGCTAGCCGCGCACGTGTGCAACTTCAAAAGCTAATGGAGCAATAATAATTATGGATCCACTATTAGAACAATGGCAAAAAGACTATAAAAATGCGACTCCAAAACTGGATACTGCCGCACTACTGAGCCAAATTACATCGGCAAGAAAAAAACAATCAATTAAAGCATGGTTAGACTTAGTAGCAGGCGCATTTGTTAGCTTATTTTGTATCTATGCATTAGTTTTTGAAGCAACTAGCACTCTTGAGCAAGTGTTATACGCAATTTTAACTCCGTTACCAATTGGGTTTTCAGTATGGGCATTTATTCAGCGCAAAAAACTAATAAAAACACACACCCTAGATGTTAATGGTTTACTACTTTTTAAAAAGCAGCAGCTCATTAATCAAATAAACTATTGGCGCTTAAACCTTATAGGCTGTTCCATTTTGTGGGCTGCACTTTGCATCACTGCGGCCGTGAGCGTTTTAATGTACAACCACACAACAATATGGCTCACACAAGTAGGTATTGGCACTTTGGTACTAATTGCCACACTAGCTCGCTACATTCATGTAAAGTTAAATTTTAAAAGTAAGCTAAAGCTAATTGAAAGTTTAAAGTAGATTTGCCAACTTAAATTACTCAATAAGGGGTTACACCAAAACTGTAAACTAAATGAAATATCTAATGACATTTAAAATTCATTAAAATAAACAATATATGAATGCTTGGTTGGTTTAATTTCAAAGGTACAGTGCTTACCGTTTTTGTCACTAATAAGGGGCCGTAAAATTTTATAACTGATTAATTAACCTTTCAACTTATTTTATTGAGCTTAATGTAAATCAATAACTTTTTGTAAATGGCGGGCAGTCTATAATAAAGCTAACGAATATTTGTCTCTTTATTGTAACTTGTAGTAAAAAGTTGTCATTCAGTTCACTTTACTTCTATAGTAACGCTACATAAACATTAGGTATTACTATGCAAAAAGCGCGAATTCCAGCGGATGAACAATCTCGATTAAAAGCATTGTATGAGTACGAAATATTAGATACAGAAGCTGAAAAAGTATTTGATGACTTAACTCAACTTGCCTCAGATATATGTGATACCCCCATATCACTTATAAGTTTAGTCGATCCGCAAAGACAATGGTTTAAATCAAAATACGGTATTGAAGCGACTGAAACAGAGCGTGATATTGCGTTTTGCTCCCATGCTATTTTGCAAGACCAAGTATTTGAAATACAAAATGCTTTACTTGATGAGCGCTTTCACGACAACCCTTTAGTAACCAACGATCCAAACATTCGCTTTTATGCAGGTGCCCCCCTTATCACACCGCAAGGCAGTACAATTGGTACTTTATGTGTAATTAGTGATAAACCTAAAAAATTAACTAAAAAACAAATTAGTGCGTTAACTATTTTAAGTAAAGAGGTAATAGCCCAATTAGAGTTAAGGCTAAAAAACAGAGAACTAAGTAAAGCATTAGAACAGCAAAAAACTCATATTCAAGAGCTTGAAAAACTAAAAGCTGAAGCAGATACATCCAATAATTTAAAAGGTAAATTTTTAGCTAATATGTCGCATGAGCTAAGAACACCACTTCACGGTATCTTAAACTTGGCCGAATTTGGCTTATCTGACAGCAGTAATAGTGAAAAAGATATTGCGCTAAAAAGTATTCTAAACTCAGCCAATATTTTATCCAATATAGTGAATGATATTTTAGATTTTTCAAAAATAGAAGCTGGAAAATTAGATATTGAACATATCGACTTTAACCTTAAAGACGTTGTTAATGGTGTAATTGAGCCACTAAAAAAACAAGCCTCTGATAAAGGTATAAAGTTTAATGTATTAATAGATAAAAAAGTGGCTGAAACATTAAAAGGTGACCCACTAAGAATATCGCAAATATTAAATAACCTATGCTCAAATGCAATTAAATTTACTCAAGCTGGGCACGTTGATTTAATAATTAACTTAAAAGGTCACTCTTTAAATACACAGAACATAACATTTAAGGTCATAGATACAGGTATAGGGATAAACAAAGCAGCACAAGCAAACTTATTTAAAGAATTTCATCAAGCTGACTCATCTACCTCTCGTAAATTTGGTGGTACAGGGTTAGGCCTTTCTATTTGTAATAAGTTAAGTCATTTAATGGGTGGGAAAATCCGTTTTACCAGCCAAGAAAATGAAGGCTCTACATTTATTTATCAGCAAAGCTTTGAAGCATCGATTTTAGATAGTTTGCTAAAGAAAAACAAAGAAGTAACTGATTTACAAGGCTGTGCTATTTTAGTTGCGGAAGATAATAAAATAAATCAAATCGTCGTCAATAAAATGTTAAAAGCGCACAACACTCAAGTGATTTTTACTGAAAACGGTAAAGAGTGTGTTGATTACTTTGTTAACAACCACGTTGATTTAATCTTTATGGATATTCAAATGCCAGTAATGGATGGAGTTGAAGCAACCAAGGCCATAAGAGCACTGAAAAACGGTAAATCAATACCTATCATTGCCATGACTGCCAACACAATGAAACAAGATATTGAGCATTACCTAAATATTGGCATGGACGGTTATTTAACTAAGCCATTTAATAAAGATAGCTTGAACAGCTTGCTTAATGTTTACAATCCAAACAACGAAAATCTCAAAGACTTAGCAATAAAAATTAGTGACCCGAGCATTAAAAGAGAACATAAACTTAAACAAACATGCCGTGAACTAAAAAGATTAATACCTGCGGCCAACAGAGTCAGCTTATGGCTGTTTAATGAAGAATACTCTGAGATAAATTGCTTAATGTGCCTTGATGAGAACGATGAAGTCATTCTTGACTCAGTATTAACAGCAAAAGACTACCCAGATTACTTTAACTACATACTAAGCCACCAAATACTTGATGCCCCCGATGCAAGAAATCACGAAGTTACAAAAGGCTTTACCAAAAGCTATTTTGAGCCATACGATATTTACTCACTACTTGACTACATTTATTTTAAAGATAATAAGGCACTAGGCGTGATTTGCTGTGAAAGTATTGGATCGAAAATATCATGGACCCACGCAGATAAAGAAGCCCTGATAAAAATAACAGACTTAACTACGTTATTTTTATCAAAACAAATAGATCTCAATTGAATTTATGACTATTTAACCGTAAATCTTTATAGAGTGATTTTGCCTATAAATAATAAAAAAGCCGAGCCCTTTAACAGATGCTCGGCTTTTCAAACAAAACTAGTTTATATTGTAATTATTACTTTGCCCATGCCCTCACCGCTTGCTAAACGATCATGCGCTTTACCCGCATCCTCAAGGTTAAATTCAATATTGTCTAATACAGGCACTAAGTGCCCTTCATCAATAATTGTTGCAAGCTTAGCTAGTATTTCGCCATGCTGCTGGCGTTTATGGTTGTGCAGCATAGGTATAAGCATAAATACAACATGTAGCGATAGCCCTTTAAAATGAGCAGGGGTTAAATCTATTTCAGCTAACGACACGGTAGTGGCTATCTGGCCATTCAATGCGGCTGCATCAAATGACTTAAGTAAGTTTGCACCACCAATTGAATCGTAAACAACATCAAAACCAGCACCTTGCGTGTGTGTCTGCACATAATCAGCTACGGCTTGCGTTTTATAGTTAATGGCAGTGCCACCTAACTTTTCAATTAATGCTGATTGCTTATCGCCACCACCTGTCGCAAATACGTCTGCACCGAAGTATTTAGCTAACTGTAAAGCAATATGCCCTACGCCACCGGCCCCACCATGAACTAACACTTTTTGACCAGACTTTACTGCAGCGCGCGTTAAGCCCTCATAAGCCGTAATACCCACCAAAGGAATAGCTGCCGCTTCGCGCATAGACAACGTTTTTGGTTTATGTGCTATTAACTTAATATCGGCGAGCATATATTCTGCTAACGCACCTTGTAACTCTGCCAATCCACCTGCACAGCCGTATACTTCATCGCCTACAGCAAATCCGGTTACACCGTCGCCAACTTCATCAATAACACCGGCAAAATCCATACCTAAAACACCCGGTAGAGCTGGCGCTAAGGGGGCTAATGCGTCACCCATTTGACGAATCATCATATCAACCGTGTTTACGCTCGTAGCCATTACTTTAACTACAACATGACCTTCCTTAACAACTGGTTTAGCAATATCCGCAGCTTTAAATACATCACTTGCGCCAAACTCATTAATAATCATCGCTTTCATGGTAACCCCCTTGTTTAGTTTATACAGACAGTATATTTACAAACCATACATATGATAATACACTCAAATGAATAATCAGTATTAAAATTTTATTAATAATAGGCTTTAATAATGAACAATGAACACCTAAAGTTATTCGTTCGTGTTGCCTCTACACACAATATTAGTTCAGCAGGCGCGGAACTCGGTCTTTCGCCACCAGTAGCTAGCATGCATATTATTAAGCTTGAGGAATCCCTTGGTGTAAAACTAATCCACCGTACAACAAGGCGAGTATCTTTAACTGAAGAAGGCCGAGAGTTTTTACCTCACGCTGAAGAAATATTAAATGCTATAAATAGTGCAAAAGCAGCTGTAGGCGCAGGCTCTTTTACCCCCCAAGGCACGATTCGTGTTGCAGCCCCTTCCTCATTTGGTCGTATGCATATAGTGCCCGCACTTAAAGCTTTTATTGATCAGCACCCTGAACTTAAAGTGGATTTAAGACAAAGCGATAGTATTGTAGACATGGTAGAAGGTGGTTTTGATATCGCTATCAGAAATGCCGAGCTTAACGATTCAACCCTCGTAGCCAGAAAGTTAGCCCGCGACCATAGAATTATATGCGCCTCACCAGGCTACATAGCAGAACACGGAGAACCAAAAACACCACAGGATCTTCTCAACCATAATTGTATTAAATTAATTGGGATTGACTACTGGAGCTTTAAAACGCCAAATGGCATTGAAAAAGTTAAGGTAAAAGGAAGTATTCGTATTGATAATGGAGAGTCGATAAGGGATGCGTGTATTAATGATGCAGGTATTACTATTTCGTCTATTTGGTGCGCCCACAACGCATTAAAAGAAGGCACCCTAGTTCAAATACTAAAAGATTACCCCATGGATTCAAATGCCGCTATTTGGGCTGTATACCCAAGCTCCCGGTTGCTCGCGCCAAAAGTACGTGCATTTATCGACTTTTTTATAAAGTATTATGGCGAAATACCCTATTGGGAAAACACATAATAAACTAATACCTGCTTTAATTATACACAATACAAATAAGCAGCCATAAGGCTGCTCATTAAATACTTAGCTAAGGGTATTAATAGTGCGTTTATTTATAACTCACTATTAAACTTTCAACAATTGGCTATATAACGCATCTTTTAATATTGCGCGCTCTTGCTTTAATTTATGTAAAGCCTCATCGCCAATAGGAGCGTTATCTAACTCAAGTGCTCTAATCTCTTTATCAAGCTCATGATAGCGCTTTGCATCGTCTCCAAACACCTCATTAGTCGAGCTTAACGCAATAATTTTTTCTTTAAATGATGGAAATTCATTAATAAGTGAATGGTCTTCGCCTAACATGCTAACTCCTAGTTATGTTAATTTTAATTACTGTATTACTACTCTTCTATACAACTTTAACAACTAACTCACAATATTATTAGCTACAGACTACTTAAAAGACTTTATATAAATAGTTAATAATATATTCGTAACTTAATGGTTTGTTGAGCCGTTAAATTTAACCAATTATTGCAACGGGTTTTTTGCTATCCACGCTTTATCAAGCTCAGCTAAATGCTCATTGCTATCAAGTTTCATAAGCGCTTCTAATTGGGCGTGATGCTCTTTATAAAACGAAATATAACCGTGCTCTTCCCTTCGTTTTTTATAAAGTTCTGACGTCATTTGTGCTTCTTTTTTACTAAAGATTTGCTTAAGCCTATGCACCTCATAAGGGTCAATACCCAATTGAATCATTGCGGACTGTCCGATAGTAAGAGATGTCCCAAATGTTTCTCTATAAATATTACCAACACCTAAATCCATCAACTCAAACGCAGCTTCTCTGTCAGGTGCATTTACCACTATTTTAAGCTGCGGATAATGCTTTTTTGTTAATTCAATAATTTGTCGAGTTGAAGTCATATCGCCAATACTCACAACTAATACTTCAGCATGAGCAGCACCTGCAGACTCAAGTAAATCAAGCCTGGTAGCATCACCATAATACACATCAAAACCAAGCGTTCTGAGTACTTCAACATTGCTATAGTCATAATCTAGGATGGTAGGTTTAATGCCTGCTGAAATTAGAAAGCGACCAACATCAGTGCCTAAACGGCCAAAACCAGCCAAAATTACTTTATGATCACTTTTATTGATCTCATCTTGCGCATTACTCTCAGTTGCATCTAGTTCTTTACTACTAAATTTATCATTTAATAAAAACATGATTGGTGCTAAAAACATTGAAATAGCAACCGCAGATATTAACGGTTCAATAACGCTTGTTGGCAATACACCCGCACTTTTAGTGAGCTGAAAGAGTACAAAAGCAAACTCACCACCTTGTGCTAACGCAATTGAAAATAAAGGCCGCTCCTTAGAGCTAATATTAAATATGTGCCCAATAATCAAAAGTATTAGCCATTTAACAAAAATTAAACCTACTGTCATACCTAAAATAAGCGCCAAGTTATTGCCGATTAATATGAAGTTTAAACTGGCACCTATTGAGATAAAAAAAATACCTAATAAAAGCCCTTTAAATGGTTCAATATCACTTTCTAATTCGTGTCTAAACTCACTATCTGCCAATACTACACCAGCTAAAAATGCACCAAGTGCAGGTGATAACCCAACAGCAAGCATTAGTAATGATGTGCCAATGACTAATGATAGAGCCGCTGCAACAAATATCTCTCTGACACCTGTTTTAGCTATTACTCTAAAAATAGGCCGGCAACCAAACTTCCCTAATATCAACACAAACGAAATAGCAGCCAAGGTTACTATTACCTGTAGGTAACTTGGTAAACCGCTGATATCTATAAGTGAAGAGTCATGATGCCCTCCGCTTAGTATAGGGAGTGTCGCTAGTAAAGGAATAACAGCTAGCATTGGAATAACAGCTAAGTCTTGAAACAACAGCACTGCAAAGACTGATTGACCCGCCTCTGTTTTCATTTTTCCTTTTTCTTGTAGAGTCTGCAAAACAATAGCTGTTGAAGACAAAGATAAAATAAGACCAACAGCTAATGCCTGTTGCCAGGGTAAAAAAACGACACTAATGAAGCTAATTATGATTGTTGAAATTAAAACCTGTGAACCACCAAACCCTAAAATAGGTGTTTTAAGTTGCCACAATAAAGAAGGTTTTAATTCCAATCCAACCAAAAATAACATCATCACGACACCAAATTCAGTAAAATGCATTATCGCTTCAATATCATGGATTAATGATGCTCCATAAGGACCAATGACAATACCAGCAATTAAATACCCTAATACGGAACCAAGCCCTAGTTTTTTAGCAATTGGTACAGAGATAGCTGCAGCAGCCAAAAATATAAATAGTTGTAATAAAAAGCCTTCCATTTCATTACTCCTTAGTCAACTGATTTAAAAAACTATTAAGTAAATCGAACTGTTTGGCCTCATGTATATCTATTAAACCATCTCTTAATGCTAAGATTACTTGTCGATAATTATCTGCATGTTGCTGCATTTTTTCAGATTCAAGCCCTCTATGAACTCCGGTCACAGCTAACGGTGGAAGCCATTCAAGGCCGCATAATTTAGCAGTAGCCTGAAACGGAGTTGTCAGTTCTCTTAACGTAAATTGGTTATACCCACTGGACTGGTAAGTAGCCGAATCGCCTCCTGTACTGATAGCCT
The DNA here is from genome assembly GCF_023161925.1 of Pseudoalteromonas sp. 2CM32C. Taxonomy (NCBI): domain Bacteria; kingdom Pseudomonadati; phylum Pseudomonadota; class Gammaproteobacteria; order Alteromonadales; family Pseudoalteromonadaceae; genus Pseudoalteromonas; species Pseudoalteromonas sp. 2CM32C. The sequence continues at coordinate 476,183 of NZ_JALNTI010000001.1, forward strand.
GGAATATTATTTTTCCCTCTAAGGCTTTACCTGATGATCCATAAGCCCAACCATGCTCAAGTACCAAGTCAAACCACTCTTTAATAATCGCAGGCGTAGAATACCAGTAGAAGGGATGTTGAAATACAATAATATCGTGTGATTCACATAAAGACTGTTCACGCTCTACGTCGATCATGAAATCTGGATAATGCGCATATAAATCATTGACTGTTACGCTTTCAATACCCTCTATCGCTTTGCGCAAAGCTTTATTTACATTTGAACGTGACTTTGCCGGATGAGCAAAATTAATTAATACTTTTTTCATGTCATTTACTTACCTAAGCTAAGTATTATGCTGGTTAATAATTTCGTCTAATACTTTTGATAATGCTGTAGTTTTTTCTATATTTAGTGCATCTTCATGTGGAGAAGAGAATTGACCAATATCATTATTGAAATATAACCCCTATGCATTAGCAAACTCATCAGAAATAGCTGCTTTTACAAGAATATCAGCGCCTATATTCAAGTCACTGCCGGAAACACCGTATGCTTGCGAAACCATCTTACTACCTAAAAATGATTTAGGATTAACAGCCAAAATCATCGTGGAATCTTTCCCTAGCTCTGCACTTAAATTGAATGACCACATCGTTAATGCCAACTTACTTTTTGCATAAACTGCGTTATCGGATAATATACTCGGCTTTAGCAATTCTGATGGATTCAGCGAAGATTGAGCAGCAGAAGATAGGTTAATCACACGACCATGAATACCAAGTAAAGGTAATAAGTTTTTAGTCAGCATATAAGGTGCTATTGTATTAACCATAAAACGTACGTCTAATCCATCATCAGACACTTTATCGGGCACTACAAATACACCGGCATTATTAATGAGTACATCTAAAGATTGATGGTCCCTCTTAATGTATTCACTTAATAACTTAATATCATCAAAACGTGACAAATCTGCTTTGTACGTATAAATATTTTGTGCATCCGCAATTACAAGAAGCTGCTCTTTAACAGCACTAAGTTTTTTATCGCTTCGTCCATGAATGAGTACGGTATGGCCCAATTGAAGTAACGACTTTGCCGTAGCTAAGCCAATACCATCGGTAGAGCCGGTGATTAAGATTGTTTTTTTCATTTTGAAATCCTCAAATTATGAGTATTCAAAAAAGGGGATGATCATACCTCTCCCCTTTTTATATTTCACATTACCCATACATTTAATTAACATATTGATATTAGCAGGTGCTTTAAATGTTGAACCCGCTGTTATTTATAAAAAGCAATAAGTAATATTGTGAGTGAAATGAGTTATTAGTTTATCTCTTGGACCTTCATCACTAACTCATTCCAGTTTCGCTGGTTTTCAATATCATGCTCTAAGCCTTGCTCATCCGCGGCTGCAAAACGTTTAATTGCTGGTGTTTTACTTGTTGCTTGATATAACCAGTAGGCCTCCGCTTTTAGTGCTTCATCAATAGGTTTATCTATTGATTCATAAACGGCTTGTTTACATGCGTTAATTGATTCTGCAGGAAATTGAGCAATTCGCTTTGCTAAGGTATCAACATAAGGGCCTATTTCATCCGGCTCAAGAGCTCTGTTAATAGTGCCGTATGCTTGCGCTTCATCAGCATCAAAATCACGTGCACTTAATATAATTTCAAGTGCTCTACCTAACCCTGCTTGGCGTGCCATACGTGATGCACCACCGCCACAAGGTAAAATCCCCATACCCACTTCCATTTGCATAAACTTAAATTTACCACGAGCTGCAAAACGCATATCCATAGCAAGTGCAAGTTCATGGCCGCCCCCACGCGCAAACCCTTCTAGTTTAGCAATGGTTGCTTGAGGTACTTTACTTATGCGCTCGCAAACAGATTGCAGATCAAGCAGCTTAACATCATCACGAGAAACCGCTTCTTGCGACATATCTTTAAGTAACTCAGTATCATAATGACATACCCAAATCTCTGGATTTGCAGATTGAAACACAACCACTTTTGTACTTCTATCACGCTCTAATCTCATAGCAAGACTGTTAAGCTCTGCAAGCATAGTGATCCCTTGCACATTTACTGTCCCATAATCAAATGTAACTGTCAGTACGCCCGCATCTTGCGCTGTTGTGAATGTTTTATACCCTTCATACTTCATAATAAATTCCTGTAAAATTATCTGTTGTTATTTAAACTCAGCAACAAAGCATACGCTTGCCAATTGAGTGATTTACAGTCTAGATTACTTTTAAATAATTTATTATCACTCTATACAAACAATCAGTTTTTACATTTTATTAATAATAAGTTTAATTTAACTAAGGTAAATGCTCTTTTATTGTTATTGATGCAGTAAAAAGAGAAGAATGTATCGGTAGGTAAAATTTAGTGTGGGTAGGTTTACAAAAATCAAAGGCCACTAGTGTGGCCTTTTTAATACAAAACTAAACGCAATGACTAATATATTTCAGCACTTACAAATGTATATACATAATTACTAAACTCTGGCTTAGTTAAATGCCCACCTTCAGACATCGTATCTAAAAGTTTTGCATAACTGTTTGCATCGGTTGCATTACCGGCATAGCCATAAAGCAATACCGTTAACTCTTCTAAAATAACCTCATCAGTGGGTTCAGGGAACACACTACCAAAAGACAAATCTGGAATTTGACCACTTATGCCCGCTTTTATTGTCCAATCAAATCGGCTTTCAGCAGAATCATCAACTAAAAAGCTGTAACCCCATATTGTGCGAGCAAACCGATTGTCAACATTACCAAAGTCAAAACTTGAATCATTGTTTTCAGCAAGTTGAAGTAAACTAAATCCTAAATCGTCAGTAACGATCGGAAGTGTGGTCAGCTGATAATCACCAGTAGTATCTACTGCGCTTCGGGCATAGCTTTGAAACTCAACGTCAACACCATCTACATTCATAAGGTCTGACATAAAATCAAGTTGCACATAAAAATTATGCTCAGTCACTGTTGGGAATACAAAAAGCGTGTTTGATATTTCAGAACCACTATATTGAACAAACCTATACGTATTATCAGCTTCTATATAACCTCGAGTACTAGCATAATCAGCATCAATATCTAATTGAACAGGAACTTCAACACCGTCATGAATAAAATCTTCATCTGTTAGGGTAATAACTGATGAGTTTACCGGTATATCAATAACGGCAGCTTTTGCATCAACTGAGTAACTAGAAAGCGCCGTTAAATAAAGCTTATTATCATTCGGGCAAATATTTACAGACCCCGAAACTTCGTTACCTTGTGATTGATATATTGTGTAATCAGACGCAATCGTACTTAGCGCAGTTGTATCAACACTATATTCAGTACATCCACAATCACCTGTGAAGTCATTAAAATAAAAGGTGCCTAAATTAGTTCTATTTTCAATATCAAGCTCAGTGATAATTTGCTTATAACCACCGTCTTCTTCATCAAACACATCACCTAATACTGATACATGCTTGGTGCCTGAGGGTAACTCACCTGAAAATTTACCTTCTGCATCGGTTTTAACAGAACCGATAGCACCGCCATCATCATTATGAAAAACAACATCTGCTTGATACGCAGAATCAGCCCCGCATTCGCGAGTTAATGTTTGTAAAGCAATAGTTTGAAGTTGGGCTGTGCCGCCACCGCTTGACGAGCCGCTAGAGCTACTTTCTGATGAAGAGCCACCACATGCGCTAAGCGTTAAAGAAAGTGTAATAGCAAGCGGGGTAAGTATAAATTTATTCATTTTAATTAGTCCGTTAAATTGGTTCACCTACCATTATCTCAACTTAAGCAAAACAATAACAAGGTAACCACCACCAAAACGGTTACAAAATTGCAATGATTTGTAAACAAGCCAAGATTAAGTACCTCACACATAACACCATTTACTAAATTAACTCACTTGTTCAAGTGAATTTATTAAAAACTACACTACGCTTTATGTATTAAATAGTTAATGAATATTTATTTGCTTAACCCTTGTTTAGCCAAAATACCGAGATAAATACACAACAGGACTGACCTTATGAATCGCTTACTTGGCCGACTATCTATCATTCAGCTCTCTTTGTTAACATCAATCATATTAATGGTTTTTATTTTTATATTGCTGATACAAAACATAGCGAATAAATGGCAGGAGTCGCAGACACTGCACCAAGATATTGCATTAATTAGCTTGTTAGATGCACTGGAAAAAGTGGCACATAACCATGCTGTAGAGCGAGGCTTAACTGCAGGCTTTTTAGGAAGTGGTTCAGCCGAGGCTAAAAACAAAGTGCTCGCGCAACGCAAAAAAGCAGATACTTCAATACAGCATTTAAAGTCGGTAAGTGATCAACTAACTAAAAATTCTACAAAGGTCTCTAAAAATTTAAGTATTCTTTTTGATCACAATGAAAAAAAAGCGGCATTACGTACTCAAGTTGATAATAAAGCAGCCCCTGGTGCTTTCGCGTTTTACAGTAAATTAAATCAAATTGCACTCGATGTAGCGGCTAACCTGAGTAGCCAAATAAAGCATCCGGTATTATCTAAAGATCTAAACATTGCTTTTTTGCTCGCGCAATATAAAGAACGTTTGGGCCAAAATAGGGGAAAAATAAATGGCACTTTAGCTAAAAAGCAATTAACGAGTGTTACACAGCAAAATATTGCCTTATACAATTCAGAAATCGATTTGCTCAATCAATATTTAATAGCTAATTTGCAAGGCAAACAATTACAAAGCTTTAACAGCATTATACAAAGTGCTGACTCACGTAAAATTAATGCAATAACAAACACATTGCTCAACACAGAATCGCCCAACTTTACAGCTTTGCCGGCAGCCTCTGTGTGGTTTCCTATGGCAACACAACAAATAACTCAAATTAAAAAAGTACTAGACAGCCAATGGAGTACTGTTGACAAAGATGGCCTTGAACTAAAAGAAGCGGCCGATACAACGCTTACACTCACTATTGTCTACTTTTTGGTTACACTTGTGATCATCGCATACTTAAACTTTCATTTATTAAGTACTCTCAAAAAGGAATTAAGCCAACTAACGTCACTCTTACTTAAAGCCGAAAAAGGCGACCTAACAATAGATATAAGGCTCAAAAGTAAAGATGAACTCGGCGAAATATCAAATGCTATCCACAATACTATTTTCGCTTTTAAAGACCTGCTATTAGGACTCGACCACTCAATAAATTCAGGCTCAAAACTCAGTGACGATATGAGTAATGCAACAAAAACAGTCCTTGATGATTCAAACAAAACATTGGCTATGGCGAGTAATATAGCCACCGCAATAGAAGAAATGGCCGCAACAAGCCGCGAAATAGCAGGCTCAGCTTCTGAAACACTCAGCTCTAGTGACGAGTTAAACAAACAAGCCAATCTATTGATAGAAGATAACAAACTTAGCCAAAGCTCAATTACTGAGCTTGCAACGGGGATGTCTGACGTAGAAGAAGTGGTAAGTAAAATGGATCAGCAGGTAGCGAGCATATCGTCCATTTTAGATTCAATTAGTAGCATTGCCGAGCAAACTAATTTACTAGCGCTCAATGCCGCTATTGAAGCAGCAAGAGCAGGTGAGCATGGTAGAGGGTTTGCCGTTGTTGCCGACGAAGTAAGAAGCCTCGCCGGAAACAGTAAAGAATCATCAGAAAAAATTTCATCTTTGCTCGGCGAGTTACAGTCTATCAGCGACCAAGTAGTTAGCTCTATTTTAGCAAGTACTAAATTATCAAAAGCCACTTTAGAGCGATTTGATCAAGCAAGAGCGGTATCCGAGCAAGTGCATGCACAAAGTAAAGTACTCGAAAACTTAGCCATGAACGTATCATCAGCCGCAGAACAACAGTCGGCAGTTGCGTCAAATATAGCAGTGGATGCTGCAAGCGTATTTGAATACGCCAACCACGAAGTTGAAGCAGCACGTAAGCAAGAAGAAATATTTAATGAAATGCGACTCAACACTGAAACCCTGCAACACACAATGAAAAACTTTAAATTTCAATAGTTAATGGCAACCTTGTAATACAGCTAGAGGCTAATTGCTTAAGCAAAATAAACCAAAGCAATTAGCCCGCTTTATTAAGTTACTTTACCCGCCAAGTTAAACCGTGGCTCGGCGTATAACTTTGTTGTAACTACATCAACTAACGTATTTACCGCGTTCCACACATCTTCAAACGAGGTATATAAAGGCGTAAAACCAAACCGTAAAATATTAGGCGCTCTAAAATCAGCAATAACACCTTTTTCTATTAATGCTTGGCAAATAGCAAATGCGTGGTTATGCGAAAAAGCCAATTGGCTTCCGCGTTGGATTGAATCCTCAGTAGAGCTTAAGCGCAAATCAGCCAAGCTAGCATGCGAATGCACTAAAGCAATAAACACATCGGCTAAAGCAATCGATTTAGCCCTCACATCGCTTATTTTTACGCTTTCCCACACATCAAGTGCAGCGTCTAACGCACTCATAGCAATCACACTTGGCGTACCACATAAATACTGATTAATACTTGCTGCACACTCGTATTGAGCATCAAACGCGAATGGCTTTGCATGCCCCATCCAACCACTCAATGGCTGTTTAACGGCACTTTGGTGGCGCTTGGCAACGTATAAAAAGGCAGGTGAGCCAGGGCCACCATTTAAATATTTGTAGCCACAGCCTACTGCAAAATCAACGTTGCATTTATCCAGCTCAACCGGCAATGCACCTGCACTGTGTGCTAAATCCCATATTACTAAAATACCTTTTTGATGGGCAAGCTCAGTGAGCTTTTGCATATTCAAAAGCTTACCAGTTCTAAAGTTAACTTGGGTAAGTAACAATACCGCTATATCGTCAGTTAAGTTTTGTTCAATATATTGCTCTTCAACTAGTTTTAATTGGCATAAATCAGTACCTAATAAATCGCTTAAACCTTGCACCATGTATAAATCGGTCGGAAAATTATCTTTTGTCGACAACACTTTACTACGGCCAGTGTTTAACATAAGCGCGCTGCTTAAAAGCTTAAATAAGTTTATTGAAATCGAATCACAACAAATTACTTGGCCTTTTTCAGCACCAATTATGGGCGCTATTTTTTCGCCAACCTGAGTAGGTAAATCAATCCATTGGTGATCATTCCAGCTCCTAATTAAATGACTCCCCCACTGCTCGCTCACTACTTGCGCCACTCTGGTTTTAACCGATTTAGGTAAAGCACCTAGCGAATTACCATCTAAATAAATAGTGTTAGCGGGTAAATCAAATTCATCACGCTTGCTTGCCAATACATCAGCTTTATCAAGCGCTACAATATCATCAAAATTCATTTATCGATTCCGTTTAAATGTTTAACTAAGGTGCTAAAAGCAGCAGAACCTGGGTGTATCCAATCAAAGTGCCCCACCCCTTCGAGTAAATCTACTGGTCGATTAAGCTGTTCTAAATTATACGCAGGAACAATGCTGTCATTCGCACCTTGTAAAATAATGCTTTGTTGATGCAATGGTTGCTCACTTGGGTTGGCCTGAGTGTATTCTTTAGGTTTATCGCTTGGCATACCTTGCATAAAATCTTTAGTGACTGTTTGGCAGCTATTTGTACCTGCCGCATAGGCTTTAATATCGGTAATGGGAGCAAGGCCAATTACGCCTTTTAATTCACTCATTTGTCCACCCGCTAGTAACGCTAAATGACCACCAGCCGAATGCCCAATAACCACTGTATTATTCAATTTAAATTCGCCACTATTGTAGGTACTGGATGCTAAAATACCGGCTTTAATATCGTCAAAAGTTACAGGCCAGCCGCCACCGCTTTCACCACTGCGGCGATATTCCACCGACCACACATTAAATCCTGCTTGTGCTAAGCCTGTGCTTAATGCATAGGTGTGTTTTATATCGTATGCACTTAGCCAACAGCCACCATGTAGCAATACAACTAACGGCTTTGATGTACTTTGCTCAGCTTGCGTGGCGCGCCACAGTAATGCAAATTGTGATTCATCACTCCCGTAAGGTACTTTTTCGTTAGCATTTACAAAACTAAGCGACGCTACTTTAGAGTAAGCAACATTGTTTTCAACAACAGGAAACTCAATGTTGTTGGTAGTCGTACACCCGCTTAAAAACCACATACCTAAAAGTAAAACAACCATATTTTTCACAACACAACTTCCTTTTTAAATTTTAAAAACAACGCCTTTATACATATTAAAACTGCTACCATAGCGTTACGTTTAACTTGCGTTATCACGTCACTTAATCATTAATTAATAACACTTTAGTGGCTGCAATTATTATTGTTATACACAAAACAGGCGTAATTAATGACCATTGTTTGCGTATTTACCCCACTTTACAAAAGCAGCGCCAAGTTAACCATGCTAAAAGCAGCGAGTAAAGTTACTGCGTTTAAGCTTATATTTATACCTAAATTATTATTAACTTAGCTTTAAGGTGTTGGCCATTAAAAGCTTATGTATAATGACTCACTCTGGCTATTATTATGCCCTCAAGTGGAACACAACAATGAAAAAACTATCTAAAGTGCAAGAAAAACAACAAGCGCTTGTGCTTAACGTTGCCGATAAAATAGAAGAGCAAGGCCGAGCCGAACTACCCGGTATGCTGCAATGTTGGTTTGACGTGGAGTATCACTTATTCCCAGGCTCGTTACTTATGTGCTTTCAGTTTGAAAACCAGCAAACCCTTGATGCCGCCGAGCCTGACATATTAAAATGGCAAAAACGATTAAGCGGCGCAATGCTTAAAAAAGGCGTTATTTTAAAAGATATGCGAAAGCACCTAAAATTTACCTTAAACGGCCCAGACGACTAAACAGCATTAACAAAAACCTTTGCCTGTAATTACAAATAAAGCACTCTAGGCTCAAGTGCGTTCAGTATTAAACTCTTTTACATGCGCTATTAATTGTGGAAAAAACGCTAAAAAAGCGGCATCAAATTGGTTGTAATGGCGCTTTATATCTTCAGCAGCGCCAGTAAATTGGTTGGCAAAACGAATACGATCAGCAATATTATCCAACGCAGCCCCCACACCATTAATGGTTTCGTAATCTTTAAACCAATCGTGTTTAGTTATGCTAGTAACAACCCGCTGCATACGCGGCGGCATGTGCGCTAACCGCTGATTTAAAAGCCCAAAACTGTTACGTTTAAAATCACTCAAGGGCTGATCACTAAACCGTTGCCAATGCATAATTAAAAAGTGGTCAAAAACCACATCAATTGCAACGCCTGCAAATCGCCTGCGCGTTGGTGAAAAATACTGTTTAGCTTCTTTAACAATTGGGTGCGCGTCGGTAAATTTATCAACTAAATAGTGATTACTAAGCGCATTTTTTACAGGCTCACTCAGTTGCGCCACATGCCTGTGGCCACCAAAATCGCCCAATAAATTTCCAAAGTGAGAATCAGCCGTTGGCTTTGCAAAATAAAGGTGGGCTAAGTAATTCAATATCTTCTCGCGTTAGTTACTCTGTTTAAATAGTAACTTAGGGATCTAACATATACTATGCTTCGTATAAGTTACGTCTAATTATAAAGTTGAGCAGCATGGAAAATATATTCCAAACCAGTCGTTTTTTAGTTGTCATTGCGGTTATTACCGCAGCATTATCATCGCTTCTTGTTTATGTTTCGTGTATTAATATTGTTTTTAATATAGTGGTTTCAACCATTCTCGACCTACCAGATTCTGCAAAAGCAGGTAAAGCCCTCATAGTTGAACTACTTAAAATTCTCGATTTACTATTAATCGGTATTACCCTACAAGTAATTGCCATTAGCTTATACCGCTTATTCATATCGCCTGCTAAATCAAAAGAAAGTAAGTTTTTAGCCGCTTTTAATATTAAAGACTTTCATGATTTAAAAATAACCCTCGTACAAGTAACCTCAGTTGTTCTTGTCATACTATTTTTAGAACATGCAGTGGAATTTGGCGGCACAATAGAAACCCTGTACTTAGGAATAGCCATTGCAATTGTTATAGCTGCCTCAACATTTGCATGGCGTTCAATGAAAGACTAGCTATAAATAGTTTTATATACGTTTTTAATACGCCAAATTACAAATCAGTGGATTACAGTGCCACGTGCTTTTACATTCAAATTACGGCTTAAGTTAGGCTGCTTTCTTTTCGGTATATAAATTGCTGTTACTCATGTTCTTGCTTTAAAAATTAAACATAAATATGGCTATCTATATTTAGCAAAAGGAGAAAATTATGAGTAACAAACAACTAATTACGACTATAGGTATAGGTTTGGCAGCAGCTTCTGCCGGTATGTTAACACGGAAAACTTTACAAAAATCGTGGGAAAAGGTTACCAACGAACCAGCCCCACAAGACAAGCCAAGTGAAAATACCGATCTTAAAGAAGCAGTAACTTGGGCGGTAGTTTCAGGCATTGGAGCGGGCGCTGCAAGAATGGCAGTGCGTTATATTCTCGACAAACGTCAATCCGAATAAGATTTAAATTAATACCTCTTGTAATATTAGTGTTAACAAGAGGTTTAACCTTCCTATCACTCCACCAGCCATAATTACCCCGAACAATATAGGTATGAACGTTCTCTATATTCTTGTAATAGACCGTGTACGATTCCCCATATAATTTGCATAACCTGAGTTGAGGGTGCCACCATAAAATACTGTTCAAGCAGTAAACGGTTCTTTCTCTTTGGTTAAATTATTTGTTCACCGTTTTGTTTTGCTAAGTTGTGTGTTTTGACGTTATCTTAATTGAGCAACTATAACTATTAGATAATAATTAAACAAAAGGAATGTACCGATGTTGAATATTACAACAACAGGTTTATATAGATCTGCACTCTCAATTTTCACCTGCTTATCTTTTTTAAGCGTTTTAATCGTACCAGTAGCGACTGCTGCTGAGCAATCTGAACCAACCGCATTAGTTGGCGGAAGGCTGATAGATGGATTTGGTAATCAGCCACTTGCCAACAGTGTCATACTAGTAAAAAACGGGCTCATTGAAAAAGTAGGAACAGTTGATACATTACCTGTACCTACGGAGTACAAAATTGTCTCAACAGAAGGGATGGATGTACTTCCAGGCCTTTGGGAAAACCATGCACATTTAATGCTAAATGGTCATGCTAACTACAAGCATTGGCATAAAGAATATACTCCCAAGCTAACGAACGAAATTATGCCTGCAAGCGCTGAACAACTATTGTTAGCAGGGATAACTAGTGCCCGCGATTTAGGCGCACCATTAAAAGACTCCATTACAATAAAAAATAAAATAGACAATGGTGAAATCCCTGGACCACGCTTGTTCGTTTCAGGCCCCTTTTTGCAACACGAAGCCTACCCTGGTACCGAGCTTTATAGGTGGGGCGTTAAAAACGTTGAAGATGCCAAGAAAAAGGTCAACAAATTGGCTGATGCTGGTGTTGATATCATCAAACTAATTGACCATGACATGATGAAAATTGAGGTAGCACAGGCTATTGTTGACCAAGCCCATACACGCAATCTGGTAGTTGTTGCTCACTCACACAAACCTGATGAAATTAGACGAGGTCTAGAAATCGGAGTAGATAATTTTGAGCACACTGGACTTACTACAGCCCCCGAATTTCCCAACGATGTAATTACTTTACTCAGAGAGCGTACTGCCAAAGGCCGAATTGCCGGCGGACCACTTTATTGGACCCCAACAGTAGAAGGACTTTGGAATTATGATTTAACCGTTGCCAACCCCGAGCGTTTAGATAATACATGCTGGCACAGAGGTCTAGAGAAAAGCACTATTGATGATATTCGCGGCTCATTAAAAAACGTAGGCGAACTTGAATATATGCAATTAACACCAATGCGCAAACCTACGTTAAAACGTAAAATTCAACAATTAAAAGAATCTGGTGTAGTTTTACTGGTCGGTACAGACAGCGGAATACCAACTAAATTTCACTGCCAAAGCACATGGAACGAACTAGCTGTTTGGGTAAACGAAATGGAAATTTCTGCAATGGATACAATTCGTGCCGCCACTTACTGGCCATCAGTGCTTATGAAGGTAAACGATAAAGTGGGAACAGTAAGCGAAGGAAAATACGCCGACATTATTGCTGTTAAAGGTGACGTATTACGTTATATAAACCTTTTACAGCATGTTGATTTAGTAATGAAAAACGGCAAAGTTTATAAGCAAGACGGTAAAGCGACAGCTGACAAATAGCCCCCCTAAACCTTTTTCTCCACTTTCTTAATGCACGTCGAAAGTGGAGAGCATTTATTTAATATTTTTAGTGCTTTCCCCATAAAAAAGACTCAATGCTAGCTTTATAAATCCAATAACCAAAGTGAGTTAATCACAAAAGCAAATATCAGTCGATTCAACGTTAATAGGTTGCTCTAAATTAGCAATCGTAGGATAGTAAATTACATATAAAACAATAGCCTTATATTAGGAATATTATGATCAAAGTATTATTAGTGACCAGCTTAATCGCCTCTTCATTCGCTGCTTTAAGTAATCCTTTAACTGTTGAAGAACAGCGTATCAACAAAGCCCAATTAGCAATGCCCAATGTTTTAAAAGCATTTACACCACAGGTAACAAGTTTTGAGCAGCAATTTAAAGAGCTTAACAACTTTAAAAGTGCAAAAACATTAGTACAACGCTTTAGCTTTGAACTATGGGAAAACGCCAAACAACGTATAATAAATACCAATAACTACGACGACCGAGCACTTTACTGGGCACGCCTGCTTTCAAGCAAAGTAATACGCACAACATCGCCTAAATTTTCAATTACGCAGGCTCAACTCAATACGTTACTAACCCTACTTGAGGAAGGTAGCAGGGGCCGTACCGATCTGGCTTTTTCATCAGGCAGTACTAAAAAAATATTACTTACAGGCTTTGACCCATTTTTACTCGATAGAAACATAAACCAAAGTAACCCCTCAGGTGTTGCAGCGTTATTACTCGACGGCCAAGTTATTAATTACAACGGCATAACCGCAGAAATTAATACCGTTATGGTGCCTGTGCGCTACGAAGACTTTGATCAAGGCATAATAGAATCACTGCTTGCCCCCTACTACGCACTTAATAATGTAGACATGGTTGTAACCGTAAGTATGGGCAGAACACAATTTGATTTAGAGCACTTCCCGGGTAAACGCCGTAGTGTAACCGCCCCCGATAACGCTAATATTGTGTATGGTGGAACGCAAACAAGCCCAGTAATACCAAAACTTAATGGCCGACCACTCCCGGGCAACGAGTTTGTAAAATTTAGCTTGCCTGTAAGTTACATGCAACAAGCCAAAGGCCCTTATAAAGTTATCGACAACCGTGAAGTCACCACGCTTGAAAAAACCTATAAAGCGCCTTCGTATGGCGAGCTAAAAAACAGTATTGCGGTTAATGGCGGCGGCGGTGGTTACCTGTCTAACGAAATATCGTACCGAAGTATTCGCCTACGCGATGCGCTTAATTCAAGTATACCTACAGGGCATATTCACACCCCACGTATACAACAATTCGAACCCGAAACAGAAGCTAAAATAGTAAACCAAATAAAGGCAATGCTAGAGCAAAGCTTAGTCGCGCTATAAGTTATCAAAATAAGTTTAAGCGCGTAAAAAAGGGCAATATTATTGCCCTTTTTATAACTAGTTAAAAATTGCTTTTGGATCGTTAAATAGAAAAATATTTTTTATTAGCTTCTTAATCAACTCTTACATCAACAGGGCGGTTAAATAGAGTTATTAAGAGCAAGTTTACATTTTTACTCATTAAACAGCAGAAAACTGACCCAACGGGGCTTTCTTAAAAACACATAAAATATAATTACTATTTATCAAGGCTAGGCAAAAACATACTTTCAGGTACTTTATTTTTAGTCATAACGTCATGGTATGTACCATCGCTTATACCTAAATCAATCGCTTTATTCACTACCGCCATAGCTTTCAAACTTTCCGCAATGTCTTTTGCAAATGCAACATGAATTGAACGTTTTTCAATCATGTCGGAGTCAAATAATATGTCGTTTTTAAATTCAATTAGCTCAGTGCTTAACAAATACTTGCCATAACTTTCTGACATAATTAGGCGGTCTACCTTTTGGTTAAAAAGTAGTTTAAACCCTTGTTGAGCTGTGGCAACTTCTAACAACTCATAAGTATTATAGCCAGTTAATATTTTGTCATGCACACCTAAACGAACACCCGCAATAATAGCATGTTCGTCTTTTCTATCCTTATGATAAAAAGCACCAAATACTCCCATTCCAATTGGGTTTGATAAAACCGCCCACTGCTCTCGCCCTGGCAGGTTAGCAGCTAAAAATAGGCCGTCAGCTTTTCCTAACTGAGTATAATAGTTCGCTCTAGCCCAAGGTAAAATAATGGCGTCTACTTCATATCCTAATTTAGCTAAACTTTGATTTAAAAATTGCCAACTAGCACGATAAATTGGGTAATTCTCCATGAGCATTTTGTCATGGTCGTGACCAACCGCAAACGTAATGGTTTTACCCTTTTCACTGGCATTTAACGAGCCAATGCTAAAGCAAAAAATGCAAAGTAAAATAAACACCCTACAAATCATAGTAACCTCTTATTAAAGATCTCATTAAGGGGTCAAATCTTGACTTCAGATATCAAACAACCTCGAAGCGCTTCCCACTGTAATTTAACCTGCTTATTCTCAATAATTAATGCATTTAATCTACCAACAGCTTTTGATATGGCCGAATAGTGTTTAACATTAAAAACATCTGCTAATGCCTGCAAATTTAATCCCGTTAAATCTTGGCACAATTTAATAGCATACCATCGGGGTAAGTTTTTTTCTTTTCGCCCCTTTTTAACCATTACTATATCATCTACCTCAACATTAAAGTGTTTAGCCAAATAGGTAATTACATCATTCGCTGAATGCCTTTTACTAACAAGCTTGCTTTCATTGTTTGATGTTGCAATATAGCCTTTAATGCTTTCAACAAAGTCATCACTGCCTAGCACCGACAATAACTTTTTAGCACCATAAAAAGCGCTTACTTCTTCATTACACTCATATTCAACAAACTGTTTGTACGCAGCATACTTACGCTTTTTACCTTGCAGCGAAAATATAAAATCTCGAACTAACCATTTAGGTGTCGCACCACTTTTAATAAAAGCTGAATAGCTAGACCATTTATACTTAGCAAGGTCATCTACCAATGGGGTGCTCGTTTCAATTGGGTTACGATGAATATGCCGGCTAACATGCAATAAGTAGTTATCAGCATCCACTAACACAGCTTTGTATCGGCCCCTGAACAGTGCACCATCTGTGTTATGTGTTCGATTAAAGTATTGAGTGTAAAGGCCGTTAATGTGCTTCATGGCTCGGCCTAAGTTAGCATCGGGAGTTTTTATTAGCAGATGGTAATGATTGGTCATCAAACAATACGAATGCACTTCAATATTAAAGCGAAGGCTTGCTTGCTCAATGCAGTATAAAAAATACTTAAAGTCGTCATCGCTCAAAAAGGTATTTTCGTGCCCTCTTCCACGATTCATCACATGATAAAACGCATTCTCATACTCTATTCGCAACGGCCTAGACATAGCAATTCACTCCATAAGCAGTAAGCTATAAATCTAGATCACTAATGTCCGAAGTCAAGACTTGACCCCTTTGGTTTCAACAGTTTTACTCAGCTGCTTCCAACTGTGATCAAACATAAAACGATTTGCTTCTTGTACCGGATTTTCAAAAGTATATACGCAAGGGTTATTAGAATTAATATTCTCAACGACAAATAACCACCACTCATCATTTACTTGGGCAAATTCGAGTTGCGACTCTGTTACAGCTACTCCCCCTTCGGCCCAAACTCCTGTTAAAGTTTTTACTTCAATATACCTAACAACAGTACCGTCCGAGTTTAGCTCTCTAATATCAAAGCCTTTATTATTTACAGGAGCTTTCTCCAGCCTATTAGATTTCGACAAGATGTAATCTGAAGAGTGTTCTATAATATAATCTTCACCTTTGTTACCTACTTCAGTAGCAAAATCTTTTTTATCTTGCGTAGTTTTAGGCTCAACTTCTTTCTCTTTACCTACATACACAGGCTTTCTATTATTTGGACTAACAATCTTGTTTAGGGTTTCCGATGGGGTAGAAGATCTATTTGAGGCTTTATTGTTTAATGAGTCATTATCAGTATTTTGATTGGCCCTTGAACCTTGGTTATTAGTAAAGCTTCTATTAGAACTGCTACCGCCACTACCATTTGAATTTTTATTATTACTATTAGAGGGTTTTGTTGACTTTGGGTTAATAGGTGGAGCGAGATCCGTATTTTGAAATTCTAATTTTTCGCTATCACTCAAAAAACCGGTTTCACTAAGCGTTTTCTCTAAATCACTTGCAAAGCTGTGTTCATCTCCTATGGATTCACCTTCAATTTCACCATAAAGTGAAATATTATCATCTACAATAATTGCTTCTGGTAAAGATTTTATATTTTTAGAATCCAGCAAATAATTTATCTCTTCTAAAGTAAATATTTTATTTCTAAGAATTCGGCTTATCAAACTGTAGCTACTTCTACTTAAATCAGAAGAATCACTTATGAAAGTGGCAATACTTTCGCACATGTCTTCATCATCTTCTTGATTCAAAAGGTAGAGTGAGCTATTAGCTATATCTTGAAACGTTGACGCATGTAAATCATCATAAGCCCAAATATCCCCCACAAAGTACTTCACTACGATGGAATCCATCAAGCATAGCTCTGAAGGTAATACTGATTCAATTGCGTCATGATTAATGTCACCTTCATCAATGCTACCCTCATGATAAGCTAGTCTTAAAATTGAGGATTTAAAAGGCTCACTATGTATAGCATCCCCCCAAATCCTCAAACCATCTGACGAATTTTTCGATTTTTCGGTATCTATGATTGGAGCTATTTTATCAGCTAACGAAACGACATTGCATTTTTTAGCTAATCTTTCAAATTGCTGCTGACAGAAGTCAATCTTTTCATTCTTTCTATCAGAATTATCATATGAAGGTAAATCTTTAATATAAAGGCTCTTACCATTAAGCAACTTATCAGAACGAGATAGTAATAACACCTTGTTATAATCGATATCTGACAAGCTGCTTTGTAATTCAAACAATATAGCTTTAGCATCTTTTAGGTTTTGTTTTTCTAACTTTTCATTTTGTGGCAACCCACGTAAAAAATTTATTAAATATTCATTATCTGGTCTTTCAGAAACTCCCAGTTTAATTAGCCCTTCAGCTAATCTTGACTCTTTACCATCATTAACAATTAACTCATCCCAGCTATAAATTCCTGATAGCTCAATTAGCTGTTGAAAAACACTGCTTGATGGTAGCCAATTCCCTTTAATAAAAATTGCCTTTTCTTTTATATCTTCAGGTATTTGGCTCTCATATACATTATTAAGCCCTACATATTTATAAAACTCTTTGGCATATTCAGAAACTCTTTTGTCGTAGCTTTTCCCTGAATTATTTAAATGAATGAGCCTACGAAAACTCTTGAGTATGCTAGAAATTGGTGGTGTTGCTAATATACCTATTTTTTCTGCCATCTGTTTTTCAGAATACTCGCCATCTATATCTTTCTTTCCTAACTTTATTTTTGAAGAAACACAATAATGCGCACCACCAGCCTTTTTGTAATCTCGAGCTAATATTAACTCATTTGGTGTTCGTAACTTTTGATACTTTTCCTCTGGACACAATACCCTTCCACGAACCCCATCGGAAGGAACCCAAGCCAGATTTGACAGATAAATGAAAATATTCTTATTTCCAAATTTCATATCTTCAAAGATCTCGAAAAAATTAGATATGAAATTTATCAATTCGACTGATTTAACTACATTTTCTTCTGCAACAATTGAATTGACAACGTTAACAATATGTTCTGGAATTACTGTATTTGATATTCCCATTTTTGATAGCAAGTCTAACCAATTACTCTGAGTTTCTGGACTTTCAAATTTATATGGCGAATACTTTTTATCTTGAATAGTCCTAGGAAGGGTAGCGAAAAAACTTGGATGGTAGTAGTTTTTTGCAAGGTTTAGGTTACGTTCAGAATCAATAACAAAATGAGCAGAAGACAAGCTTAATATCAATTCATTTTCTTCATCTTTAGATAAGTCTTTAACTAAGGCTTTCCAATTATTAGCTAGCCATTCAGATATTTTTATAACATCTTCAACTAATGGAGAATTATCAATAAATGGTAAAATAACTTGTTTAAGGTAGTTTTGTGGTGTTTGTTCTTCAATGCCCATTTTTAAATACATTCGATGCTCTTTTTCATCGTTTGTATATATTATCTCAAACTCTCCTTTTAACTTTTGAATGTGCTTAGGAGGGGAAAAACCAGCAGGAAGATATAACTTTACATCTTCACTTTTCGAATAAACATTCCCACTTTCAGTTGCAATAAAAGGCATTTCATCCAAGTATTTTTTTTCATTACTATTTAGCTCATCTATCCATGATAAGTCTTTTGACAAGATATCAGTTAAGTACTCTCTTGTCTGTTTTTGATTAAAAAACTGGTATTCATCAACAGGAACGTAAAGAAGGTATTTTGCAAGTGTTTGAGGGCTTAGCTCATTTACTAATCCATGGTGATTCAACTTGAGAATAGAGTTATATATATTCAAATACTCAGAATGAACTACTGTCATACCTGCGTCTAATAGAAAATGTATATTTGAGATTTCATGCTCTTTCACAAGAAACGGAGAGTCTTTACCTGCTTGAAGCTTTGCAAATGTGAAGTCATGTTGACATACAATTTCTAATTTATGAATTTGCTCAATAGCATCCAACACTTCGGCTTCATTAGCTTTAACAATCAGAGAAATGACGTTTTTCAACCATTCCTTTTTTGTACGACCGTATTTTCCAATATGTTCATTTAGAACAGTTAAATAATTATTTAGCGAGGGAACTAGCCAAGATGGAGGTAGTTCTTTTGCATTCTTAACAATTTCAATTATTTCAGGATGTATAAAAAGAGATTTATCTTGTTCAAATACAGAAAGCCTTGGCTTGTTATCTAACAGTCGATTGTCAGATATAATATTAATTTTATTATCAATCGTTAATTCTAAAGGAAGCGAGTCTAAGTAACTAAAGTTTTGATCTTCATCGGCTTCAGCACAATAAATTAGAATGGATTTCAACCACTCCAGTTTAGAAAGCATTGTGATTGGAATACTATTAAAATCTACTGGAAACTCAATATTACCAGCTTTCTCAATCAAAAAGCATCTAACCTGTTCAGGGGAAATGATTTCTAACTCAGCTTCTATATCGTTAAAGCCATTGATAACATTTGAAGGGGGCTTAGGAGAAATTATCGAAAAATGTTCTTTAATTGCTTCGAGTAAATTCTTTGTAGTTTTAGGAAGATAATAAATTTCATCTGTAGGCTTACTCCAGATAGTTTCTTTTTTGTACTTGGTTTTTAAGCAGTCGAGTTCATATATAGTATTATAAAACCCGCCTAAAAGGTAATCATCAAACTCATCATCATTATTTTTAGGCCATAAAGAATAATAAATAGTCGATGAGCAATTTAGCTTAACAAAGTCAATCAAATAAGCCCAAGCACAACCAATTGCTTCTTTAAATAAGAGTTGATTCCACTCGATTAATATTTCTTTATCGTTTCCAGAACCATCATAAGTGATCTCTGTTCTTTTAGGATTTAGATCGAACCAACCGTGAATACTAACTGAGTGCTTAGATTTAATTGGCAGTGGTAAAAATGTATGATATTCGGACTTTTCAAGTTTTCTTACATTTCCTTTTTCGTCTAGTCTTATCGCCACACCTGCCCAAGGTAGAACTTTACGGGGGTTAGGTGAAATACTTAATACCTTAATGGCCTGATCTATCAAAACATCATTATTTCCCCGAAACAAACCATTGACCACAGCCCAGGTTTCTTCTGTTTCGTGATTAGCTTGTTTTATTCTGTCAAAGTGATTTATTTTAAAATGATGTTGATACTTAAAAAGAGGGAGTTCTTCTGCGTTATTTTTCCAGCCTGAACATATGTCTAAAAGCCCTACTGAAAATTCATTTTGAATTTGATTACTAATATCCTGTATTTCTTTAGCGTTTTCAGTACTTATTTCAACATGAATTATCTTTTCATTATTTTCATTAATTTCTTGTAAAGTTAGTTTTTGAATATGTCTTAAAAATAATAAGCCTGATGAATTACTTTTCCATTCATCACACCAACTCAGGAAATCATCAAAGGTAAATTCTTCATGGCTAATGTTTCCTAATCGTGCAGTATTTGTAACTCTTAATGGTAACCGAAATGTAGTTCCCGGATTTTCAATATCTAAATTGAAAGTTGTTAACCATTCAGAAATTTCTTCACGATCTTGCTCTAAATCCCAACCTTGAATACTTTTATTATTTTCTTTTGCTACTGCACTTTTAAGTACATCAAACCAATAAGCTTTTCCGTTAGAAATAAATGTAGGATGGTCACATATACTGAAACTAGAGCTAAAACCTTGTCCAAACCGTCCTGTAGAGTTTGGATCATCCACCTTTCCTTGTGCACTGATTTTAACAATTGATTTAAAATCTTTTTCTTTAAACCGAGAGTTATTAAAAAGTAAAAGTGATGGTCCACTGGCTGCTTCAAATTTAGAGTTAATTAATGAATAGTGTATTCTTTTATCAAAAGTAACTATTAATTCAGTTGCATTGGAATCATCTGCATTTTGGAGGTATTCCTTCAATATAGAGTTTTTTGAATAACCATCAATAAGGTCTCTAATTCTAGAAACTAAATCTTCTTCATAATTAACTTCAAACGACATCTGAAATCCTTATCTTAATAACTCAAAATTAAATTATCAGTGCCTTCCCTGACTATTACGAGTTCTTTGTTTATTGTCTTTTATTAGTATACATGTACATTAACACACAATCTAATCACTTGAAATTTATAAGAATAGCTTTAAATTAAATTATTTTATAAATCAAATTAATACTTTAATAAACGGCTGATGATGTCGGTTGAACTTTATATTATATGGTGAGTTTAAGCGCTTTCTGCGCTTCTTTAAAGGTTAAGATATATAGCCCCAATTAGCACTTTTTCGAAAAATAAATGACGCAATCAATCTTCGCATCACTCCATTTATTTTTCAACTAAGAGGGACTCATCAAATTTAAAGAGGTCACACACTAAGGTTTTAACTGATAAATTTTGCGTTTAGCCAAGGCCAAACACCAATCACACGTTTAACACCCTCCCCCGTCATCACGCCCTGAAAATAAGCAATTGATGAGTAATATCGCGCATGGATACGCGATAAGGCGAAACTAGGCCATGGATGGCCTATCTTCGCCGTTTACGTTCACATCAATTAATTATTTGAAGGATTAAGCGTGATGCTCGGGTGCGCTGAGAGTGTCCAGAGAGGGACCAGCGGCAGCCCCTCTTTGGCTGCCGTCGCCAGCGCGACAAAACCTTGAATAAGGTTTCTAATTCCTCAAAGAGCAAAAGCAAAAGCAAAAGCAAAAGCAAAAGCAAAAAAAGTATGCGCCAACAACAATTAAACACCTTTTGGGCTGCGCCCAACACGCAAGCAAGCTGTGCGTCTACAGGGTCTAAACACACACAAAAAAGCCGCTACATTGCTGCAACGGCTTTTTCAATTTTATAAATTCCCAATCTTTAATTGGAAATTTCAAAAATTAGTCGCGATAAGTCTCTACCGCTGGGCATGAACATACTAAGTTACGGTCGCCGTATACATCATCGATACGTGTAACCGTTGGCCAGAACTTGTCTTTAGCTACCGAAGGCACTGGGAATGCAGCGTAAAAACGGTCGTACGCGCGCTCCCATTCGTTACCTAACACGTCTGCTTGTGTATGCGGTGCAAACACAAGTGGGTTGTTTTCGATTGACCATTCGCCAGAGATTACTTTATCAATTTCGCCTTTGATTGACACCATTGCTTCGATAAAGCGGTCTATCTCGCCTTTTGACTCAGACTCAGTTGGCTCTATCATCAATGTGCCCGCTACTGGGAACGACATAGTAGGTGAATGGAAGCCGTAATCTTGCAGGCGCTTAGCGACGTCCATTTCAGTAATGCCTGACGCTTCTTTTAATGGGCGTAAATCAACAATACATTCGTGAGCAACGCGATTGTTACGGCCACGGTATAAAATTGGGAAGTGCTGGCTTAACTCTTGCGTTAAGTAGTTAGCGTTCACAATCGCCATTTCTGTGGCTTGTTTCAAGCCCTCTGAGCCCATCATGGCAATGTACGCCCATGAAATAGGTAAAATAGCCGCTGAGCCGTAAGGCGCTGCCGATACGGCACCGTTGTTAATGTTTGTACCCGGTACGTTAATTACGCTGTGGTTTGGCATAAATGGCGCAAGGTGCGATTTAACACCAATTGGGCCTACACCTGGGCCGCCGCCACCGTGTGGAATACAAAACGTTTTATGCAAGTTTAAGTGCGATACGTCTGAGCCAATAAAGCCTGGGCTTGTTACGCCTACTTGCGCGTTCATGTTTGCGCCGTCCATGTAAACTTGGCCGCCGTGCTCATGAATAATGTCGCATAGTTCACGAATGGTTTCTTCGTAAACACCATGGGTAGATGGGTACGTGATCATGGCACACGACAGGTTTTCAGACACGTCTTCAGCTTTCGCTTTTAAGTCTTCCATGTCGATGTTGCCGTTTTTATCACAGTTAACCACCACAATTTTCATGCTGGCCATTTGTGCCGACGCTGGGTTAGTACCATGCGCTGAGCTAGGAATTAAACAAACATTACGGTGTGCGTCCCCGCGTGACTCGTGGTATTTACGAATGGCAATTAAGCCTGCGTATTCACCTTGTGCACCCGAGTTTGGCTGAAGTGAAACCGCATCGTAACCCGTAATGTTAACTAGCCAGTCGTGTAGCTCGTTAATCATTATTTGATAACCTTCTGCTTGGTCTAGAGGGCAGAATGGGTGAAGGTTTGCAAACTCAGGCCATGTAACTGGGATCATCTCAGCGGTCGCGTTTAGTTTCATGGTGCATGAACCTAACGAGATCATTGAGTGGTTAAGTGCTAAATCTTTGTTTTCAAGGCGCTTAATGTAGCGAAGCATGTCTGTTTCGCTGTGGTAGCTGTTAAAGTTTGGATGCGTTAATACTTCGTCATCACGTACTAAACTCGCTGGAATAGAGTCGCTACCATTTGCTTCAATATCGGCTGCTATATTGTCTACGCTTAGGCCGTGGCCTTCACCTAATACAATATCAAATAGCTCGGCAACGTCTGCACGGGTTGTGGTTTCTGAAACCGAAATTGAGTATTCGCCGTCGTGGTTTGTAGCAAAGTTAACACCCTTGGCAAGTGCACGTGCTATTACGTCGTCTTTGTTGTCGCCAACAATTGTTAGCGTATCAAACCACGTGCTGTGCTTAAGGGGGATGCCTTTGGTTTTTAGGCCAGCAGCTAAAATATCAGCAAAGCGGTGTATACGCTGCGCAATAGTTTTTAAGCCTTGTGGGCCGTGGTACACCGCATAAAACGCCGCCATGTTGGCAAGCAATACCTGCGCTGTACAAATGTTTGAGTTGGCTTTGTCGCGGCGAATGTGTTGTTCGCGCGTTTGCATTGCCATACGCAGTGCGTCGTTACCTAAACGGTCTTTAGATACACCAATAATACGCCCTGGTAATGAACGTTTGTATGCGTCACGTGTTGCAAAAAATGCAGCATGTGGACCGCCGTACCCCATTGGTACACCAAAACGCTGAGCCGAACCTAATACTACGTCTGCGCCTAGTTTACCCGGTGCTTTTAATAGTAATAAACTCATAATGTCGGCAGCAACACAGGCAATGGCTTTTTTGCTTTGAACACCAGCAATTAGGTCGGTTACGTCAACTATTTCACCCGATGTAGATGGGTATTGGAATAATGCACCAAAAATGTCGTGGTTAACGGCGTCGGCCGCTTTGCCTACAATTATTTCAAAACCAAACTGCTCAGCACGGGTGCTAACTACGTCAATAGTTTGTGTGTGTACGTCGTCGGCAATAAAAAAGGCATTGGCTTTTTTAGCTTTAGATACACGTTTTGCAAGGCCCATTGCCTCGGCTGCAGCGGTTGATTCGTCAAGTAGCGACGCGCTTGCTAAATCAAGGCCGGTTAAATCTAGGGTCATAGTCTGGAAGTTTAGTAATGATTCTAAACGCCCTTGTGCAATCTCTGGCTGATATGGCGTGTACGCTGTATACCAACCCGGGTTTTCAAGTACGTTACGTAAAATTACGTGCGGTACATGTGTTGGGTGGTAGCCTTGGCCAATGTACGATTTGAAAACTTTATTTTTGCTTGCTACTGATTTTAAGTAGCTTAGTGTTTCAACTTCAGTACGGCTTTCGCCAATGCTTAGCGGTTGCTCTAGGCGAATGTTAGCCGGTACAGTTTGATCGATCAGCTCTTGTACACTCGATACTTCAAGAGCGCTTAGCATATCGCTTACTTGCGCTGGGCTTGGCCCAATATGGCGGCGAATAAAATCTTGCTTTTGCTCTAACTGTTCAAGAGATTTGGCGTTTGACATGTGTCCAGATTCCTATGATCCTAAATACTAATGGGTAACTAGTATTGATTAAAATATATGATGATTTGGCAACTTACTGGGTATGGGCAATAAGCTGTAAAATCATAAAAGCCCCGATTGTTTACTCAACATGCGGGGCTTTAGACAAAAAGTGATTACTCTTCGTCGATAGTGTGCGAGTAGCCTTCAGCGTCTAATAGGTTGTCTAGCTCAGACACATCAGATGCTTTAAGACGGAATAACCAACCGTCGCCGTACGCGTCGTTGTTTACTGTTTCAGGTGCGTCTTCTAGCTCTTCATTAATAGCAATCACTTCACCACCAATTGGTGCGTAAATGTCTGAAGCAGCTTTAACCGACTCCGCTACTGCACAGTCTTCGCCTGCGTCTACTTCGTCGCCTACTTCTGGTAATTCAACAAACACCATGTCGCCAAGTAGTTCTTGCGCGTGTTCTGTAATACCAACTGTAAAGGTACCGTCACCTTCGTCGCGAACCCACTCGTGTGAAGAAGCGTATTTTAATTCAGTAGGGATATTGCTCATTTTTATATTCCTTTGGTTTATATTGGGTGATAACACCAAATTTTAAATTATTGATTTACCGTTACGTACAAAGCTAGGCTTCACTACTTTAACGTTAACTAATTTTTTGCGCATTTCTACTTGAGCAGTGTCGCCTGTTGAACGTGGTACACGTGCAAGGGCTACACTAAAACCAAGTGTAGGTGAAAAAGTACCTGAGGTAATAACCCCTTCTCCACCGTCAACAATTACTTTTGAACCGCTACGCAATACGCCTTTTTCTTCAAGTACTAAACCAACAAGCTTGTCGGTGCTTTTTTCAGCGCGTTGTTTAACCAGTACGTCACGGCCAATAAAGTCACGATCTTCTGGTTCCCATGCAATGGTCCATGCCATGTTAGCTGCAAGTGGCGATACGCTTTCGTCCATATCTAGGCCGTAAAGGTTCATACCTGCTTCTAAACGTAGCGTGTCACGTGCACCTAAACCAGCTGGCGCTACACCTGCGTCTAGCAGTTGTTGCCATAAATCGGCTGCTTGGTCGTTTGGTACTACAATTTCGTAACCGTCTTCGCCAGTATAACCCGTTGTAGCAATAAATAAATCACCCACTTGAACACCAAAAAACGGCTTCATGCCTTCAACTGCAGCTTGTTGCTCTGCATTTAAAAGCGTGCCTGTTTTTTCGCGTGCGTTAGGGCCTTGCACTGCAATCATTGCAAACTCTGGGCGCTCAGTCACTGTAACGGCAAAATGGCTCGATACATTAGCTAAATGCGCTAAGTCTTTTTCGCGCGTAGCCGAGTTAACCACTAAGCGGTAAAACGTTTCGCTGAAAAAGTAAATAATAAGGTCGTCAATTACACCGCCTTGCTCGTTAAGCATGCCGGTGTAAAGTGCTTTACCTGGTACTGTTAATTTAGCCACGTCGTTTGCTACAAGCTTTCGTAAAAATGCTTTAGCTTGGTCGCCTTCAATATCAACAATGGTCATGTGTGATACGTCAAACATGCCTGCATCGTTACGCACTGCATTATGTTCTTCTATTTGTGAGCCGTAGTTGATTGGCATTTCCCAGCCATGAAAATCAACCATTTTTGCGCCCGCTTCTAGGTGCTTAGCATGGAGTACAGTTTTAGAAGTCATAACATTCCTTCACGTTTTAAATTAACCCTTAATGGGCGTGGCTTAAATTAAAAACAGGCAAACATTATTATGTTTACCTGTTGGTTGTTTTTGTTATGCGGCCTGATTTTGCATTACTGCAAAACCCTGCGTTTGCATATAGCTTTGCCATTTTTGTAGCTCTGGCGCTTTAGCTATGAGCACAAAATGCTGCTCATCTTTGTTATCAATCGCGGTAATAAATACCTCGCCGCTTTGCGCACCGTAGCATAGTTGCGCGTCAGATAATCGCAAACCGGGTGTTAATTTAAAGGCATCAACTAGCGTATCAAAGGCGTTTTCGCCGCTTAAGGTAAAGCTAGTTAAGTCGGTACGAATAACGTAGTCAATATCAAAACGAAGCTGTTGTTCGTTTATAAGTGACTGTAATTGCAGGCTTGCGCTGTGAGGTAATACAAATCGAAAAGCGGTTTCGCTAAAATAATACACGGCGTAACTAAAGTCAGAATAAAAGTCGCCATCTAATGTGCCTTTTAAACCTAAACCGCTGGCCGTTAATTTTGTTAAATCGTGGCCTAAAATACTGCTTAAAAATACAGAAGCTTCGCTGCCGCTAAAATCCATTACAACTGTGCTGTTATTTGCTTGCAAAGCGTTTATAACCGCGCTGTTAGCGTTGCTGTGGCGGGCAAACATTATTGGGTTAAAAGTCATAACAAACACCTGTGTATTTTTAATCTTAAAATTATATTGCGCGGGGTCTGTAACAACAAATTGTAATTATTTATCAATTGATAAATAATACTTATATATGTAGCCACATAAATTGTAATTTTAAATATGAAAAATATATCAACCGACAGTTTACGTACCTTTGTAATGATTGTAGATGTAGGCGGATTTGCCAAAGCCGGCGACTTTTTGGGGCTTTCGCAACCTGCGGTAAGCTTACAAATAAAGCGTTTAGAAGATGTATTAGGCTATAAATTATTTAAAAAGCAAGGCCAGCGCCAAGTACTAAACCAGTACGGCGAACTATTATTGCCTATGGCAAAACAAATGATGCAATACAACGATGCCATTTTGCAGCAATTTACGTCAGAGAGCATTACCGGAAAAGTACGTTTAGGCATACCAAGCGAATTTGCTGCGCGTATACTCCCTTCTATTATTGGCGACTTTGTGGCGCTGTACCCAGAAGTATCGCTTGAAGTTAAATCGCGATTAAGTAAGCATTTGCTTTCGGCTTCTAGGCAAGACCAATTTGATCTAGTGCTTGCGCTAAACGAGCAACTTACCTCAAGTAAATTTCCTATTTTTATGCAAGACCAATTGGTGTGGGTGGGTGATTTAAACCAAGCAAAAAACCAAGTGGTTACCTTAGTAACCGCGCCAGAGGGATGTATTTATCGCCGCCGCGCTACCGATGCGCTTAAAAATGCCGGCATAAAATACCGTATTGTATATAGCAACGCCGACTTAACAGGGCTTATTGCGGCATTAAAAGAAGGGCTTGGTATTACAGTACTAGCAAAAAGTACCGTACCCAGCGAACTTAATTACCAAGTACACACTAAACACTTACCTGCACTGGGCAACATTGGTATTAGCTTGGTTAAAAGTTCGGGGGAGTCAGAAAATGCGGTAGATAAGCTTGCTGAGTTTATTGCCTTGCGTTTAGGCTAATAAATTAAAACACCCACTTTGTACCTAGCCCCATGATTACAAAATAATACAAAAGAAACAAAAAAGTTAACCACGTTGCATAACCCTGTGTTTTTAGTTCTAAAAAAATGAATGGTTTTATACTAAATAATATTGATTCGCATTCGTTAACGTGTTCAAATTACGCCAATTCAGAAAATCAATGTGATTAGGACAAAAATGAACACTAAGTTTTTAGTATCTACTCTTGCAACTGCGGTTGCTTTGTCTTTTACAGCTACTGCAATGGCTAAAGACACCAGCGATAAAGAACAACGCTTTGAACAAATTACAGTTATTGGCTCACAGCAAGCTATAAACGACATTCCTGGTTCGGCTACGTTTATCTCTGACGAAGAACTTCAAAAATTTGAGTTTACCGATATTTCGCGTGTTTTAGCGTCTGTTCCGGGTGTTTACGTTCAAGAAGAAGATGGCTACGGCCTTCGCCCTAACATTGGTATGCGCGGTACTGGTACCGGCCGTAACGATAAAATTTCTGTAATGGAAGACGGTGTATTAGTCGCACCTGCGCCTTATTCTGCACCTTCTGCTTATTACTTCCCTACTATGGGTCGTATGGAAACAATAGAAGTATTAAAAGGCGCGGCCTCAGTTAAGTACGGTCCTCGTACTACAGGTGGCGTTTTAAACTTACTTTCTCGTAGCTTACCAACCGAGCCTAATAGTTCTAAAGGTATGGTAGATGCAGCCCTTGGTAGCGATGGCTACTACAAAGGTCACGCTTACTTTGGTAAAGAAAAAAACAACACGTCTGGCTTGGTTGAAGTATTTACCTACGGCGCAGACGGCTTTAAAGAGCTTCCTGTTGGTAGCGATAATACGGGCTTTGAAAAAACTGATTTACTATTAAAGTTTGGTCATACGTTTGGTAAGAACGATGCTCACAATATTGAGCTAAAAGTAAAATATTCTGACGAAACATCAGACGAAACTTACATGGGCTTAACTGACGAAGATTACAAAGCAAACCCTAATCGCCGTTACGCTGCATCGCAAAACGATGAAATGAATACTCGCCACAACGCTTACCAACTAAACTATGCGTACCGTTTTGGTGAAGGCTACGAATTACTTGCAACCGCTTACCTAAACGATTTTCATCGTAACTGGTATAAAGCAAGCAGTGTAGGAACAAGCACGCTTGAGCAATACAGCGACTTTGAAGCAAATCCAACAAGCGAAGGTATTGAAGGTATTGGTGTTAAAGCTAACAACCGTGATTACCAAGCAAAAGGCATTCAGTCTGAATTACATATTCCTGCAGGCGATCACTACATTACTGTAGGTGTGCGTTACCACGAAGACGAAATGGATCGTTTCCAATGGCAAGACACATACACGCTTAATCAAGACCTAAGCATGACACTTACATCGCAAGGTATACCAGGCTCAGATAGCAACCGTGTAGATAGCGCAAAAGCAAGCACGTTATTTGTTCAAGACGAATGGACATTAGACGCGTTAGTTATTAATGCAGGTCTTCGTTACGAAGACATTACCATTACGCGTGAAGAATGGTCTAAATCAGATCCAACTCGTAGCAATGGCTTAACTAAAGATATTTCTAACGATACTGAAATTTTAGTGCCATCGTTAGGCGCCACTTACACACTTAACGATAACGTTACGTTACTTGCCGGTATTCAAAAAGGTTACGCTCCAGCGGCACCGGGTAATGCTGACCAAGAAGAAGAAGAAAGTGTAAACCTTGAGTTTGGTTCTCGCTTTAATATGGATGGCTTTAACGGTGAAGTGATTGCGTTTTTCTCTGATTACGACAACATGCACGGTAACTGTACTGCTGCTGTGGGTTGTAGCGACGAAAATATTGGCGACCAATACAACTACGGTGAAGTAGAAGTATCGGGCTTTGAATTTAGTGCGGGTCGTACTTTTGCAACAGACGCTGCGCAATTTCCAGTTAAATTAACGTACACATACACTGACTCTGAGTTTAAAAACACGTTTGATTCAGAAATTTGGGGCTCGGTAGAAAAAGGCGATGCAATGCCTTACGTACCTGAAAATCAAGTTGCTTTATCGTTAGGCGCTGAGTTTGCATCGTTTGTTGTTAACAGCCAAATACGTTACGTATCTGATTCTCATGCCGACCTATCTGACTCAGGCTTAAACGCAATAGATAGCCGTGTAGTATGGGATTTAGCTGCTAAATACTTAATCGACGACAACCAAAAAGTATACTTAACGGTTGATAACCTGTTTGATAAAACGTACATAGCTAACCGTGCTAATGGTGGTATTCAGCCAGGTAAGCCTCGTAGTATTCAAATGGGCTACACATACAGCTTTTAAGTAGTAGCTGAGTAAAACGGCTCGTTAACTAAACCGTTTTACTCACACCATACTAAGCAAATAGTAGATACAAAAAAGCCGAGATTATTTAATCTCGGCTTTTTTAATGCTTAGCTTTAAACTAACGCAATTTAATTATTTGCGTTACGTTGGCGTAATACTTCAAATAAACAAATACCGGTTGCAACCGATACGTTTAAGCTAGACACCGACCCTGCCATTGGAATTTTAACCAATACATCGCAATGCTCACGCGTTAAACGGCGCATCCCCTCACCTTCTGCGCCCATAACTATGGCCATTGGGCCTGTTAAGCTTGCATCAAATACATGCGTGTCGGTTTCGCCGGCGGTACCAACTACCCATACGCCAGCATCTTTAATTTCACGAAGCGTACGTGCAAGGTTAGTAACCTGAATAAGGGGCACTGTTTCTGCTGCGCCACACGCTACTTTTCGTGCTGTACCGTTAAGCTTTGCCGACTTATCTTTAGGAACAATGATCGCATGTACGCCAGCTGCATCTGCACTACGCAAGCAGGCACCTAAGTTATGCGGGTCGGTTATGCCATCAAGTACGAGTAAAAATGGAGTTTCTTCACGCGCAATGATCACATCTAAATCTTTTTCATTGTACGTTGGCGCCGCTTTTACGTTAGCAATAATCCCCTGATGCTGCTCGTCTTTCGACTTATTATCAAGTGCTTTACGCTGCATAAATTGTACTGAAATACCAAATTTACGTGCTTCATCAATAATCGGTGTTAAGCGTTTATCATCACGGCCTTTAAGGGCGTAAATTTCTAAAAATCGCTCAGGCTCTTTTGCTAAAATTGCTTCAACAGAGTGAAAGCCAAAAATTAATTCATTACTCACGTATTTTATGCTCCTGGGCTTGTACGTTTACGGGCATTTTTGCCTGGTCTTTTAGGCTTTTTAGCCGATTTCTTTTTCGGTTTTTTCTTTGCGGTGCCTTCGCTGGCTTTAACCGCCGACTTACCAGCAGCTTTGCCTTTACCGGCTGGCTTTTTTTTACCTTTTGGCTTGTCGTCTGACTTTTTACCCGGTACTTTGCCTGCTTTTAATTGTGAGCGTACACTCGCAGGGCCTTTACCTTTAGGTGCACGACGGCGTGAATACCTATCTTGTGCTACATCGCCTTTAAGTACTAAGTTTATACGGCGGTCGTCTAAACTGACTGAGGCAACTTGCACCGTTACTTTATCGCCAAGTCGGTAAACAGTGTGGCTGTGTTCACCAATCAGGCAATGTTTTGCAGCATCATGTGCAAAAAACTCGTCGCCTAAATTAGTAACATGAATTAAACCATCAATTTGTAAATCGTCTAATCGTATAAATAAACCAAAGTTTGTAACCGACGAAATAACCCCGGTAAACTCATCGCCAACGTGGTCTTGCATAAACTCACATTTAAGCCAGTCGGCTACTTCGCGAGTCGCGTCGTCTGCACGGCGCTCAGTAGTTGAACACTGCTCGCCTAATTGATCTACTTCATCGTCAGTGTACGCGTATGCGCCTGACGTTTGTTGACCCTGTGCTTTTAGTACCGCTTTAATTGCACGGTGTACAACTAAATCTGGGTAACGACGAATAGGCGATGTAAAGTGTGCATAAGCCGATAACGCTAAACCAAAGTGACCTATGTTATCTGGCTGATAAACCGCTTGTTTCATTGAGCGCAGCAGCATAGTTTGAATAAGCTCGGCCTCTGGGCGCTCGCCTAATTTAGCTAATATTTGCGTAATTTCTTTAGGCGTTGGTTCGTCACCTAATGTGCTCTGAATCCCTAACTCAGTTAAAAACTGTGTAAAGTTACCTAGCTTTTCACTGTCGGGTTCATCATGCACACGGTAAAGTGCACTGGCCTCGTGCTTTTCGAGTAATTTAGCCGCTGACACGTTGGCTAAAATCATACATTCTTCAATGAGTTTGTGCGCGTCGTTGCGGATAACAGGCACAATAGACTCTATTTTGCGGTGTGCATTAAATACAAAGCGTGTTTCGAGTGTTTCAAATTCAATAGCACCACGCTCTTGGCGTGCTGATTTAAGCGCCATGTACATTTGCTGTAAATCAGTTAAATGTGGCACTACGGCGGCGTATTCGTCGCGAAGCTTTTCGTCATTTTGTAAAATGGCGTTTACTTTAGTGTAAGTTAAACGGGCGTGAGAATTCATCACCGCTTCGTAAAATTTATAACCCGACAATTTACCTGCCGCTGATACGGTCATTTCAGCAACCATACAAAGGCGGTCTACTTTAGGGTTAAGTGAACACAACCCGTTAGACAGTACTTTTGGTAGCATTGGGATAACTTGCTCAGGAAAATACACTGAGTTACCACGTGCAATGGCTTCTTTGTTAAGTGGTGTATTCATGCCTACATAATGCGACACATCGGCAATAGCAACCCATAAACGCCAACCGCCTGATTTTTTAGGCTCACAGTACACTGCGTCGTCAAAGTCGCGGGCGTCTTCGCCATCTATCGTAACAAGCGGTAAGTCGCGTAAATCTACGCGGCCTTGTTTGTCTGCATCTTCTACAAATTCGCCTAAGTGGGCGACTTGTGCGTCAACCTCTTCTGGCCAAACATGCGGAATGTCGTGATTACGAAGGGCAACTTCAATTTCCATACCTGGTGCTAAATGCTCACCTAGTACATCAACCACTTTACCTACTGCGTTCATATTGCGGCTAGGATTTTGAGTGATTTTAACCTGCACCATTTGGTTGTGGCGGGCACCGTTTTCGTTGCCTGGTAAAATCATAATGTCTTGCGTAATACGCGGATCTTCAGCGACTACAACTGCAACACCATGCTCAACAAAGTAACGCCCTACAATAGGGGCGCGCTCGTTGGTAAGCACTTTAATAATACGGGCATCGCATTTTGAGCCAGAGCCACGTTTTGTACCTTTAGCTAGTACAATGTCGCCATGTAACACCATGTTCATTTGATGTTTGGCAATAAACCAATCTTTGCTCTCGCCTTCAACTTCTAAAAAGCCAAAACCGTCTCTGTGGCCTATTACTTTACCTTTGGTTAAACCGGCTTCGTCAATAAGTGCATAGCATTTAAATTTATTAAAATATAACTGACCATCACGCTCCATGGCACGAAGGCGACGTTTAAATGCAATTTGACGCTCTTCATCATTAACGGCTAGTTCTTCACATAATTGTGCGTAGTTAGCTGGTTTTGAACGCTCTTGAAGATGAGTAAGTATAAACTCACGGCTAGGGACGGGGTTTTCGTACTTTTCTTGTTCTCGACTGAGATTTGGATCTTGGTTTGACATTCACTATCTTGTTAGTTGGTTATGAAGGTTATTTTAACCCATATACGTAAAATGAGACAGGTAAAAGCACTTAATATTTAAACAAAGCTCACCTATCGGTTATTTAGCTTTTTAAACTTAGCGTACAGGGCCTTAATATGTCCTTAATTATGCAGCTTAATTGTGTCATTGTGATTAAGCTGCATCAGTGACTAAGCCATTACTTAGTTTTATGAAGATTTTTGTATAACATTTTACTGACGTTATCGATAAAAGCGGGGTCTTCTTCTTTAATAGTTTGCAAGATGTGTTTGTTCATTTGCGATTTGTTTTGAGCGTAAATCCAACGGTTTTTATTAAACTGCGCTGCAAATTCAAGTACACCGGCTTGCAGTTCGTCACTGTTAGAAAATACAGCTTCTATTACGTTGTTTTCAAACAGTTGTTGTGCCCCCACCCGTTCGCCCGTCATTGCTAGCCTATTAAAGAAGGTTTGCGGTATCGCTTTATTAATAATAGGAAACATAGACGGTACAAAAGGCACCAGTACATCCACTTCAGGAAAGCAAAAAAAGCCTTTGTCTGATTTCATAAATCTAAAATCACAGGCACAGGCAAGCACGGCTCCATTACCATAAGTATGACCATTGAGGGCTGCAATAATAGGCATAGGAAACGTAACAATACGTTGTAGCAACTGTGTTATTTGCAACATAAAGTCAGAAATAGCCGCTGGTAAAATGCTTGGGTTTGCCATCCATTCAAGGTCAATACCCAGCGACCAGCTTTTGTCGCTTGCTGAGGTAAGTACCACCGAGTGAATGCTTTTATCAGCCTCTATATGATCAAGGTGTAAATTAAATTCAGCCAAAAACGCTGGATTGTGTCGATTTTCTGCGGTGTTCATTGTTAAAACTGCGACACTGTTTTTTACTGTTAAATCTATTAAATTTGCCATTTAACCCTCTTTTTGCGAATTTTAAGCTTACTTTAAGCGTTGTTCGTTACTTTTGTTGTTATGACTAACATAGTAAGGGTTTGTGTTAAATTTATAAACCTTAATCACATGTGTTTATAACCACCCTTTTTGTTTAGCTATGCGTGCTGCGTCGATTCGGTTTGTTGCATTAAGTTTGGTAATTGCGTCTGACAGGTAGTTACGCGTTGTGCCTTCACTTATAAATAACTGTGTGGCTATTTCGCTCGTTTTAAGTCCATCGCTTGCAAGCTTTAATGCTTTTCGCTCTTTATCGGTAAGTGGATCGGCGTCGTCTAGAGCGTTGATTGCAAGCTCTGGGTCAATCACTTTTTGCCCTTGCATTACCTTTTTGAGTGCGTTGATTAGCTCGTCACTCGGGGCTTCTTTTAATATAAATCCTTTAACACCAGCACTTAACGAGCGCCTAATATACCCAGCGCGTGAAAACGTGGTCATGATCACCATTTTTATAGCCGGAAATTGCATTGCTATTTTTTCACTAAGTTCTATGCCGTTCATTTTAGGCATTTCAATATCGGTTAAAATAATATCTGGCATTGCATCTTCATCAAGCGCATTAATAGCATTTAGAGCATCTAGCCCGTTGCTTGCTTGGCCAATTACGTCAATATTAAAATCTAGGCTAAGTAGTGCACTAACAGCGTCACGCACTAGCGCCTGATCTTCCACTAAAAATATTTTGATCATTGTAAATCCTCAGATGAAATTGGCAGTACTACGTTTAATGTAAATTGTTTGCCACAGGTAAAAGTTGCACTACCTTGTATTTGCTCTGCTCGTTCTTTTATACCGTTTAAACCGTTGCCTGCCTCGAGCCTGCCACAGGGTGCATTATCTATCACTTCAATGAGTAATTGCTGGGGTGTTTGCTTAATTGTTATTGCGCTGTTTTTAGTTGAACTATGGCGTAGTAAGTTAGTGACTGACTCTTTAATTATTAAACTAGCAATGCCCTCTACCTTGGCAGGTAGCACAGATAATTCAACGTTAAACGTAATATTAAAATCTTGCTCTAATAATCGTTGTTTTAACTGAGCAACTTGGCTTACCAAATTAAGCTCTTTTAAGTCGCTTACGGCACTGCGTACATCGCTAAGTAGCTGCCTTGCAAGGTCTGCTACTTGAGCTATTTCGTTGTTTGCTTGCTCGTAGCGCTCACCTTGGTTTAGCTTATTAGCCAGCTCGGCCTTTAATGCAATAGATGAGAGTGAGTGGCCTAAAATATCGTGTAGGTCACGCGCTATACGTTCACGCTCAGCAATAGCAGCTAATTGCTCTAATTGGTTTGCACTTTCTTGCTCGCGCTTTTTATGGTCGCGTTCTCTTTTTGCTGCAATTCCATAACTAAATAAAGCGGCACATAATATTAAGGCCACAGCCAAAAAGTATTGAAGCTTTCCCATATCGCTTAAATACGAACTTGTAAAAAGCGCCACCACAATGGCTAATGCGGCATAAAACCGCTGTTTTAAGTTATAACTATACCCAGCTACATAGGCAACAAAGCCATATAAGGTAGGTGTGCCAGAGGTAAAAAAAGTGGCGCTAAAACAAATAGCGAGCAAGGCTAAAAATAAGGTGGTTATTTTTGTGTTATCGCAGTTAATTGCTTTTACATACAAGATAATAAAGGCAATATAAAAAGCTAAACATAGGCCCATTTGGCTTTTTGTAAATTGGTCAAAATTAATAATTAATGGCAGTAAGTAAAAGCCTGTAAAAATTAAATGGCCGTATTTCCAAAACGTTTTATCCGTTTGTTGAGAAAAGCTACTTTGCGAACTCATGCTAGCACCTCTAGTGTATTATTTTTATTTAAAGCACTCTTTTTATTAATAAATATAGATACCACAAAAATGCTTATCAGCATAAAATAATCAATGTAATTAATAGTAAAATTAAGCGAATCAAAAAACTCGCTAATATCAAGACTCATTAAAACTAAACTATTCATAGCACTCTCCTGTTAAGTAGGATAACTATGCCAGTACGTAAAAATAATAAGAGTGTGAAGTGTCATTAACTTTGCTGACATTTGTCATGTTTCAAAAAATTCATCTTGTTGACGCCCCCTCGGTGATAACATATTAAAAAAAGGAGATGATGTTTAAATGCAGCCACAACAGCAAAGCTTAATTTACCTACATATTGCCGTGTTACTTTTTGGGGGAACTGCCCTTTTTGCCAAACTCATTGGTTTAAATGCCCTGGATATTACAGTTTACCGAACAGCTATTGCTGGTATGGCAATATTGGCAATTCTTTCATTCGGGAAAAAACAAATTAAGTTAAACAATCCCAAAGACTACCTTATTGCTTTATTTTTAGGTATTACAGTAGGGCTACATTGGGTGACTTATTTTGCAGGAATGCAAATGGCTGGCATAACCATTGGTATGCTTGCATTTTTTAGCTACCCAGTAATGACCGTGTTTTTAGAGCCTTTATTTAATAAAAGTAAACCTCAAGCAAAAGATATAATAAGCGCTGGTGTAGTCGTTTTGGGTATTTATTTATTGGTACCAAGTGCTGATTTAGGTGACGATGTAACACTTGGTGTTATTACTGGCGTGGTATCTGCGTTGTTTTTCTCTGTCAGAAACATTACTCACAAACGCTATTTTAGCCAATACGGCGGCCCACAGACGATGTTTTACCAAACCTTGGTAGCGAGCATAATGCTGTGCGCATTTATTGAAGTGCCTGTGTACGAGGTGAGTAATCAAGATCTTGTATTAATTGCCGTCGCTGGCATTATATTTACCGCTACACCGCACTCGCTATTTGCAGCAAGCCTAAAACATTTATCAGCCGCAACGGCAGGGCTAATTTCATGCTTACAACCGTTGTACGGTACTATTTTGGCTATTATTATTGTTCACGAACGCCCAACATTAATGACCCTGATTGGCGGCGCACTTATTGTAAGCGCTGCATGCTTTGAAACATGGTCAATAACCAAGAGGGCTCGACAATGAAAATTTTTGCACACAGGGGTGCTAGCGGGCACTTTCCCGAAAACACTAAAAGCGCCATTTTAGAAGCCTTAAATATGGGTGTAGACGGCATTGAAGTAGATATTCAAAGCGCTACCGATGATTACATGCTAATACATGACTCGTGGCTAGACAGAACCACCAACGGAAAAGGCAAAGTTAGTGAGTTTGATGTAGCAACCCTTACAAAACTTGATGCGGGTAATGGCGAATGTATACCAAGGCTACAACAGTTATTTGATTGGAATAACAATAAAACCTTACTTAATTTAGAACTTAAGCATACCTTTGAACTTGAAAAGTTTGCTGACCAGCTTGAACGTAATATCAGTGCGGGAACCATTTCATGTGCTAATATTTTAGTATCATCGTTTGATCATCATCAATTACAATGGCTTAAAAAGCGTTTACCCTGGTTAAAAATAGGCGCTTTAACGTCTTCTATTCCAATTAATTATGCAAAGTTTGCACAAGACTTAAATGCATTTAGTGTGCATGTAGATAAAAATTTTATTAACAAAGCGTTTGTAGATGATGCTAAAAAACGCGGGCTTGAAGTTTACGCTTATACAGTGGATAAACAACAAGATATTGCACTTATGCGTGACTTCGGTTTAGACGGGATTTTTACTAACTTTCCCATGCAATCCAAGGCATATTTGCTATCGTTAGCTGATAAATAGAGTCGCTTATACCTTGCAAATGCCTGCGTAAAAGCGTTCAAACATAGGTTTAAGCAAGATGAGTGGCTTAATGAAAATTTATAATTACATCGAACAAACATTCTTTTTTACTCTAACGCGTAAAATTGTTGGTAACTTGAGTTTTGTTTTTTTGTTTCAGGCTATTACTTTATTTTGGCTTTATGACAGCTTAAGTGAGCAACAAAATCTTGGCCTTTTTTGGCTACTAACCTTAGTTATTATTTCAGGCTTTGCGTTTACGCTTTTTTATATGCGCTTTTTGATTGTTCGCCCTGTAAAAGCTATGTGCGATACGCTTATTAAAATTAATCAACAAGATGCCAATTTAAACGCTAAACTTCCGCATTTTTCATACGACGAATTTAAAACGTTAAGTACGCAATATAACGATTTTACAAGCCACTTAAGCCAATTACTTAACACGACTTACACAAGCGCTGAAGCCAGCGCACAAAGTAATAAAGCCGCAACTGAGTCAATGCAAAGTACGGAAAATTCGAGCGAACAGCAAATTACCTTAAGTCATACAATTATTGATGCCAGTAACCAAATAACACAAAGCTTGCAAAATATTGTGGGCAATACCGACAGTGTTCATACTGTAAATAATGAGCACTTAGCCTTTGTAAAACTCTCAGCTCAAGAGCTGAGTTCTCTGGTTGAGAAAGTGCAGTTAATAACTGATATGTTAGGCAGTTTTGCGAGCACCGTTGATGGCTTGAAGGAAAACAGTGAGAATATTCGAAGTATTTTAAAAATGGTTGAGGAGTTTTCTGATCAAACTAACTTACTCGCGCTTAACGCCGCGATAGAAGCTGCGCGAGCAGGAGAAGCCGGGCGTGGTTTTGCTGTTGTTGCTGATGAAGTACGTACCCTCTCGGTTAAAGTAAGTGGAGCTACTCGCCAAATCAGTGATTTTATAACCCAAATGAATGATTTGGTCAGTGAAACAAATAAAGAGTCAGAGCAACTTATTAACCATTCTAAAAATGCACAAAGCTCAATTTGTTCAACCTCTGAAGGGTTTAGTAAAATGCTTAATGAATTTGAGAGTAATCAACAGCAATTACAGCAAATTGCCAGCGCCGTGCATCTACTAGAAGATACGCAAAATTTAACCCATCAATCGGTAGAGCAAATTGTTGAATTAGGCGAGCAGGCTAAACAGCAAATAGACACCGCTCTTGCCGACAGCCAATTATCGCAAGAGTTAAGCTTACAAACACAGCAGCAATTGAAGCGCTTTGTACTTTAATTTTTATCATAAACGCGGTTTACGCTTAAACACCTATTGATGCGTAAACCTCAACACACCCCTGTAATTATGCTAAATTACAGGGCGATTATTTAATATGCGTGAATATGTGTGAGCAACCTAACTCCTGACTACCCTAAATTAGCCCAGCAAATAAAAGCATGGGGAAAAGAACTCGGCTTTAGCGAAGTAGGGATCACTGATATAGATTTGAGTAAGCATGAACAACAGCTTCAGCGTTGGCTTGACGCCGGGTTTCATGGCTCAATGGATTATATGGCGGCACATGGAATGAAACGCGCTCGCCCTGACGAGCTTATTCCCGGCACACAACGTGTTATATCGGTAAAAATGAACTACCTGCCCCCCGATGCTGGCTTTGCTAAAACATTAAAAAACAAACAAAAAGCCTATATTAGCCGTTACGCACTTGGCCGAGACTACCATAAATTAATTCGTAATCGATTAAAAAAGCTCGGCCAAAAAATAGAACAAGAAGTAGGTGAATATGGTTTTAGACCCTTTGTTGATTCTGCCCCTGTATTAGAGCGTCAATTGGCTGAAAAAGCGGGGCTGGGCTGGCGTGGCAAACATTCATTACTAATAAACAAAGAAGCTGGATCGTGGTTTTTTTTAGGTGAATTGTTTATTGATTTACCTTTACCTGTTGATAATGAAAATACCTTTGAAGGCTGCGGTAAGTGTGTAGCCTGCATAACCTTATGTCCTACAGGTGCAATTGTAGAACCTTATGTGGTTGATGCCCGTAAGTGTATTTCATACTTAACAATAGAACACCAAGGCCCTATTCCTGAGCAATACAGAACTTTATTAGGTAACCGAGTTTATGGCTGCGACGATTGTCAATTAGTTTGCCCGTGGAACCGCTATGGACAAATAACCGACGAACAAGACTTTCATCCGCGCACGCAGTTAAAAGACAAAGACTTGCTTGAGCTGTTTAGTTGGGATGAAACCACATTTTTAAAAAATACCGAAGGCAGCCCAATTCGCCGAATTGGACATGAACGTTGGTTACGTAATTTAGCCGTTGGTTTAGGTAATGCAAACTTTGACCCTGACATTATTAGCGCGTTAGAACAAAAAATTGATGGTTGTAGTGATCTAGTAAAAGAGCATATTCAATGGGCACTGGAGCAGCAAAACAATAAACAACCCTCACTTAGAAAAACGCAAAGACTTATTAGGATAGTGGAAAAAGGCTTACCACGAGATGCATAAATTCATAGAAGCCTATTTAGTACTAAAGCAAATCAGAGCTATTGGAGTGTGATTATTCGCCATTATAGGGCGGTAAACCCTATATTAATGGCAAACAAGCCCTAAAAGTAAGTCTATGTGTTTATTATTGGCTATGGTTTAGCAGTATCGAAAGCTCTGTTTCAATGTCTGCGAACGCCTCTTTTACTTGAATAACAGACTCCTCGCGGGCTACAGAATTTTGAATTGTTTCATCTACTTTTTTATAGATAAAAATTTCTTGGTCTTCGTCTAAACCCATTGTTGGAATTCTAACCTCAAGCTCTTCCTGAAGTTTTTTAAATACTTGTTCGTTGTTTAAGCGATTTTCATTAAGTAAATCTATCAAACCATGAAATTTACTGTGTACTGTACTTGCTACTGCGTTTAGTTTTACCTGCTGCGCATCTAATAAGTTCTTAGTTATTATGGCGCGTAACTGCTGTTCTGTAACACTAACAATAAAGCACACGTGATCGCGTATTCTGCCGTGTTTATCAGGATCGTGTCCTGGCATGTTTAAGATGAGTAAACTAATTAGCTCGTAGTTAACTAATAAGCGCTGCGAAAACTCATGCAAACGGCCTTTGTTTTTAAGCATTTCAAATAGCTCGATCACAATAGGCGAGCAAACACTATGTAAAGCATAATGTTTAACAATAGAGTCGTATCTAAATTCTACATTACTTTGTAAATCAAAAGATTGTAGGCAATCAATAAGTGCTTTTGCTAAATCGTCTGGGTTAGTTATGAGTGCTATGCTTTCTACGTAGTTGACTATTTGCCCCATTTCGCTGCTGTTAGCCATTGCATTGAACGCGGTTGAAGTTGCCGCTTCTACTTGTTTTTCTAGGCTTTGTTTCTCTACTAATACTTGGTTTAGATTTTTTAATTTAGATCTAAGCTCATCATGCCCAAATGGTTTTACTATGTAATCTTCAGCGCCGGCTGAGTAGCCTTCCATGCGCTCCTCCACAGTTCCTCTTGCAGATACAAACATAACAATAATATGTGCGGTACTTGGGTTTGATTTAAGCGTTTTACACACTTCGTAACCACTCATCTGCGGCATGCTTACGTCAAGTAAAATAACTTGAGGCATATAGTCC
Source organism: Pseudoalteromonas sp. 2CM32C (assembly GCF_023161925.1). Lineage (NCBI taxonomy): Bacteria > Pseudomonadati > Pseudomonadota > Gammaproteobacteria > Alteromonadales > Pseudoalteromonadaceae > Pseudoalteromonas > Pseudoalteromonas sp. 2CM32C. Next base: position 518,214 of record NZ_JALNTI010000001.1, read on the forward strand.
TCAACCATATCCAAGCATTCAGGGCCACTGTTGGCTAGCCTTAACTCAAAATCTAAGTCTTCTAAAATTTCTTCAATTATCTCAAGGTTAAAGGGCTCGTCATCTACTGCTAGTATTTTTGTTAAAGCCATAACTAAATCATCCTTTTAAATTTAAAAATAAATTGTATTAACATAAACAACTTACTGTTTTAGCGTACTTTTATTCATCGACTAGGTGTTCGTCTAAATTTATTTCAAGTGGTAATTTTATGTGAACTGTGGCACCACCATTGGTATTATTACACGCGCTAATTTGACCTTGATGCAACGATACAAATTCTCGGCAAAGTGCTAAGCCTAGCCCCGTACCGCCCGCACCACTATTTGTTTTACTGCTTTGCACAAACTTTGTGAAAATATGATCCAGCTCATCTTCAGGAATACCTATACCACTATCAATGACTTCAATATCAGCAAATTGGCCATCCGATGCTAATTTAAGCGTGATGTTACTTTTGGGCTCACTAAACTTTAATGCATTGCCCAATACGTTGCGCAACAACTGATTTATTTGCTCTTCATCGCATTGCACAATGACCGGTGAATCTGGCGCAGGAAAAATAATATTAATGTGTTTTTCCATCGCCGTGCCCGACACATCATCAATGCTCGTTTTAATAATGCTTTCTAAATTATGAGGGCGCGGGTTAAACGGAAATTTACCTACATCAAGCTTTGATAAATCAAGAAGGTTATTTAATAAAGATAGCAGCCTATCGCCACTACACTCGATACGAGATAAGTATTTTAGTAACTTTTCTCTGGCAAAATCGCCAGCTTCTAGCTTATCGAGTCCAAAGCGTGCAAAACTTAAAATTGAGTGCATGGGGGTTCGCAGCTCATGTGACATATTTGCTAAGAAGTCTGATTTACTTAAATTTGCCGCTTCGGCTACATTTTTAGCATGCTCTAACTGCGATGTACGGGCTTTGACCTCTTCTTCTAGTAACCCTTTAGCTTCTTGAAGTAGCTCTTCTTTTTGTTTTAAGTGAGTTACATTTTTGAAAATTACAGCCAGTGCAATCTCACCATGGTGATCTATTTCGTTAAAAGAGCCAAATAAAGGTACTGTGCCACCACTCTTAATGGGTAGACGTAAATCGTAACTAAACTGACGATTGCTGTTTAATGTTGAAATTTTTTCTTTGATTCCAGCAATCGAATCGTTATCTAAAAAATCAAATAAAGATTTACCAGAAAGCCCGCTAAACGGTAGATCTAACAGTCTTAAGCAAGCGTCATTTGCTTCAATAATTTGACCGTTGCGTTTAAATAGCATGATAGCGTCAGGGGTGTGTTTATAAATAACTTGTAGCAAGCTGTCTTTTTCTATTAGTGCATCGACAGTTTCTTGAAGGCGCTCAACTAACTCGGCATTGCGGCGTTTTAATAATTCAGTTTGCCAAAGCTTATGCACTGATTGCAGTAAAATATTTTCATTGAGGGGTTTGATCAGTACGTCTTCAACACCTTGGCGAATAGCTTCAATCATTGAAACTTGGTCAGGGCGGGAAGTGAAAAGCAAGCACCGTGCATTTGGTTGCGACACTTTTAATTTTGAAAATATTTGAAGGCCAGTCGCTTCACCTAGGCTAAAATCGCTGATTAAAATATCAATTTTATTACTTTTTGCAATAGTGAGTGCGTCATTTAAGCTGCTTGCCGTAAGAGTTTTAATATGTGCACCAATTAAATTGCTCTTCATATTATCAAGGCGATTTTGGATATGATCGACCAACAATATAGTGGGCAGTTGCATCATATGGTTAGAGTCTAGCTCTAATAAACTTTCTAAAAGAGAGGTGATCTCTTTATTAGAGAAGAAAGGATAAACAACCGTAGCATCAGGTACTATTTTATTTAGGCCAGCAAATGCGGTTAACTGCTCTGTGTTTTCGGTTTTTGGGGCAAGTAATAATAAACGCCCATGAGATAATTTATCAATTAGCGGTTTAATAGGTGCAACCGGCACACCGTGAGCTATAACAACTAAATCGTAATTTTCGGCGTGAGTAAACATCTCAAGCATAGAGAAATGAATCAGCTCAACATTACATCCAATGAGCTCTAAGAGTACTTTTACTCTCATTGCTATGATGGTGCTGCTGTCTATGATCAATATTTTTCTAGCCATTAAACTACACTTACAACCAATAAAATTAATATGTTACCAGCGTAGTATAAAAACACGAAAATAACACACATTCCTGTGCGTTATTTGTAAACAAATATGACCAATAAATAAGCGTAACTTATTCTAAATGCTTACCAAATATGGTTAGGCTGTATAAGTTATTATCCATAACGGCAACGTTTGGTAACTCCCCCCACACATCAAAACCAAAGTGCTTAAATAACTTTACGCTTGGCAAATTATGGCTAAAAATAAAGCCAAGTAACACGCTAATATCAAGCTTTTTAGCCTCCGATTGCGCAAACTGCATTAACTTTTTACCCAAGCCTTTACCTTGTGCATTTTTAGTTATGTAAATGCTCATTTCTACGGTTCCATCGTAAGCAGGGCGTCCGTAAAACGATTTATAACTCACCCAGGCAAGTACAGTATCGTTTTCGCAATACACATAAATTGGGCGTTTTTGTGTATGACTATTAAACCAATCTTTTTTTTCTTCAACGGTTACTTCTTCGGTATCTGCCGTTACCATTCGCCCTTCTATGGTTTCATTATAAATGGCGACAATATCATTAAGGTCGTCAATAGTTGCTAAGCGAGTTGTCATAGTAAATTTAAGTGGTTGATCAATTTCCTCCATATTAGCGTATGATCAGCCAATCAAACAATCGGATAGTTAGGTAATATAATGCTTAAAAAAATGATAATAGGGTTTACTGCGTTGCTGGTTAGTTCAACTTTAATGGCACAAACACAGCCAAATAATGAAGCCGTAAATCCCCAAGCCTGTGACGATTTTACTAACGTTGATATCCGAAAGCTTCGCTCTAAAGAGTCCATTAATTTATGCGACTACAAAAACAAACCTCTGTTAATTGTTAATACTGCGAGTAACTGTGGCTTCACACCTCAGTTTGAAAGCTTAGAAAAACTACACAAAACATACAAAGACGAAGGGCTTGTAATATTGGGCTTCCCTTCTGATGACTTTTTCCAAGAAGAAGATAACGAAAAAGAAACGGCCAAAGTCTGTTTTATTAATTACGGGGTCACCTTTCCTATGTTCGCCACCAGCGAAGTGAGAGGGAGTGATGCAAATCCTATATTCAAGCATTTAAACGAGCAAACAAGTTCGCCCAATTGGAACTTTTATAAATATTTGGTATCTGCTGATCGTAAAACAATTTTACGATTTAACAGCAAAGTAAAACCAGATTCAGAAAAAATGATTAAGGCAGTGGAAAATTCCCTGTCTAAAATCTAAATTTATACTGGTACAATTTGTACAAACTAACTAGTATGGCAATACACTAGGTTAAAAAAACACCACTTATAATCAGGAGATTTTATGGCAGTGGCAAGCGCACGACACATTTTGGTAGACAGCGAAGCACAATGTTTAGACTTAAAAACAAAAATTGAACAAGGCGAAGACTTTGCTGAATTAGCAAAAGTACATTCTAATTGCCCATCAGGACAAGACGGCGGCGCTCTGGGTGAGTTTGGCCCAGGTATGATGGTTCCTGAGTTTGATAAAGTGGTTTTTTCTGCCCCAATAAACCAGGTACAGGGCCCTGTGCAAACGCAATTTGGTTACCATTTACTTGAAGTTACTAGCCGTTCAGAATAAATTGAGCTTTACTGCTATTAACGTTTAATAAAAGCCGCTTCAGCGGCTTTTTTTTGGAGTGATTATGCAATTAATTGGTTCTGTTCCCTCACCTTACGTTCGCCGAATTAGAATATGGGCTCTGCAAAACAACTGTAATATAGAGCTTATAAGCTTAGACATATTTTCAGCTCAAGACCGCCCTAAAATGGCCAATAAAAACCCAGCCCGAAAAATACCTATTTTAATTGATGGTGATTTAACACTGAGCGACTCAAACTCAATAATACGCTACTTATTAGAGAAAACAGGCAAATCAAAGCTAAACTGGCCGCAAGAGCACTTACTTACCACTATTAATGCCTGCAACGACTCGCTTGTTGAAATGCTATTATGCAAGCGCTCAGGTTTAGATACACAAAGCGATGCATTATTTTTTAATCTGCAAAATGAGCGAATAGAACAAACATTAAGCTTTTTAAACAACCATTTAAACGATGAACAATTTAAAAGCTGTGAATACCTCAACATCAGTTTATACTGCCTGCTTGATTGGATTAGCTTTCGTGAATTAACTGACTTTAGTCAGTACAGTGAACTTGTTGCATTTCATGGACAATTTAGCGAACGTCAATCAGCAATAGAAACTAATCCTCGTCACTAACTTAATAAGGTAAACACATGAGCGATATTGAAATTGAATCACAGCTAGTTAACTTCGTAGAAAAAGTACGTGTTAGCGAAGTCATTTGGGCACTGGGCGCAGAAGATAATGGCTTTGTAGTGTGCGACTCAAACCAATTTGACGACACTGATGTTTTACTGCTCTGGGAAAGTGAAGAAGCGGCTAAAGCGCAGTGTAAAGAAGAATGGAAAGATTACAGCCCGGTAGAAATTAACCTTGATGAATTTTTAGATGCATGGGTTGAAGATTTAAATGAGGACGACGCATTAGTTGGCATTAATTGGAATGATGACCAAGTATGTGTAGAGATTGAACCAACGGGTTTAGCTCGTGCATTAAGTGAATAATAATTTACACACAGGACCTTAAAGCCTGATAACCCGACTAGCATCTAGTGCTAGTTGGGTATAAAATAAAGCATCTCACTATTTTCAAGGTATTACGTTGAAAACCCATCTTGGTCGCCGCCCTTTTTCAGCCATGGAACTGCACACTATTTATAATGGATATATATACGGTGATGTTCGACTCCCTCGCGAGCAAGCAAAACATTGGCACTTTTGGCTGCCACTAATAGCCTATTACAGCGGTGCTTACAGTGATGAAATTGGCTGTTTAACACTTGATGATCTTTGTATTATTGATGATATTTTATGTTTTAGCTTTCATACTCACGGTAAAATAAAGCCCCGCTTAGTCCCTGCACATAAAGCACTTATCGATGCAGGATTTAGCGATTATGTTGAGTTTATAAAGTCTAAAAACCACCAGCGACTTATGTTTGATCTCCCGGCTAAAACAGGCAGATACAGTGAAAAAGTACGTATTTGGTTTTCGGGTGAAGGCGATCGTGCCGGCTATTTGCAAAAATGTGATATCCCCAACGTTGACCAGCTCGGTATGAAAACCGCCATTAGTAGCTTACGCCTTAACTTTGAACAACAAGTGCGTATTTATGCGCTTCAGGCTAACTCTAAAGATGCTTTTAATTATTTAATGGGTTTTAATGAATACCCAGATAATCAGTTTGATGAAATCAGCTTATTAAATACGGTTATTCAACAAGTACGTATTATAAATACACAACTCAGCTGGCAACGTTTTCTATCACGCGAAAGCCACTGACAAACTTTGTTACTATTTACCATCAAAGCCACTTCTTAAATCAATTACGCGCCTCACAAAAACTGGTAGGATAAACTGTACCCATAAAAATCTGGGCGTTTCTAACAATAAACAAGGGATCACTATGTTTCTTAAAAGCCTCTTAACTGTGAGTGTTGCGCTAGCAATAAATGCAGCAAACGCTAACGAATTCGTTATCGAAAAACTCGCAAAACCAAGTTCGCAAAATGTATCGCTAACGCTCGACCCAAGCAAAGATACATTCACAGGGATGACTGAAATTGCCTTAGAAGTATTAAAACCAACACATTACATTGAGCTAAACGGTGTGGATTATGCTGTAAAAATGGCGCAACTTTTAGGTAAAGAAAACTGTGACTTAAGTAATGAAATACTTAAAACAGGTAAAGTTAAATTTAGCTGTGATGAAAAAATTCAACCAGGTAAATACACACTTAATATTGATTTTTCTGCTCCCTACAACCGCCAAAGTGTGGGGTTATACAAAACATTGGATCAAGGTACACCTTACCTATTTACCCAATTTGAAATGAGTGATGCACGTCGTGCCTTCCCCGTTTTTGATGAGCCAAGCTATAAAATTCCTTTTCAGTTAACAATAACGGCTCCAAGTTCACAAAAAGTATATGCCAATACACCAGAACTAAAAACAACAATAAATGGTGATATGACAACCCACTTTTTTGATAAAACACCGCCTATTCCATCGTATTTAGTTGCAATGGCTGTTGGCCCGTTTGAAGAAATAGACATTGAAGGGATGCCCATTCCTGGGCGTGTTATTACTCCTCAAGGTAAAATTCATTTAGCCGAATATGCTAAAGATAATATGCCGCGCGTACTTGCAGCATTAGAAGAGTATTTTGGTATTCCTTATGTGTATAAAAAACTCGACTCAGTTGCCGTGCCTGAATTCCCATTTGGCGCAATGGAAAACTCAGGCTTAGTAACTTACCGCGAAGACATTTTACTCGTTGATTTAGCAGCAGCGACACGCAGTAAGAAACAACGTAACGTATCTATTATTGCTCACGAACTAGCACACCAATGGTACGGTAACTTGGTAACCATGAAGTGGTGGAATGACCTGTGGTTAAACGAAGCGTTTGCAAGCTGGATGGCAGCTAAAATGACCAAGCAGCTAAACCCTGAGTTTGAATCACATTTAGACTTACCACAAAATAACGTAATGGCATTAGACGCCCGCTTAAGCACTAAGCCTATTCGTAAGCCAATTAAAACCGAAGCTGACATTATGGACGGATTAGGCCTTGCATACAGTAAAGGTAGCTCAGTACTTGCAATGGTTGAAAACTGGATTGGCGAAGAGGCGTTCCAAAAAGGGATTCAGCGTTATTTAAAAGATTTCTCTTATAAAAATGCAGAAGCGGCTGATTTATGGCAAGCACTAGGTAAAGCATCAAATAAAGATGTAGCCAGTGTTTTAAAATCATTTATTGAACAGTCTTCTTTTCCTCTTGTGAGTGTCAAACAGCAAGGCAAAAAAGTAACCATTTCACAAAGCCGCTTTGTAAATGCAGGTGTTGATGCGCCAGCACAACTTTGGAATGTGCCAGTAACGATTAAATACGGTGCAGGCGACAACGTTAAAACAGCCAGTGTTTTACTAAACAAACAAAGCCAAACGCTTGATTTAGATTTTGCACCAGAGTGGATTTACCCTGACCAAGGTGCTCTTGGCTACTACCGCTGGGTAATGGATGACGCGCAATTTAACGCATTAATTGAAAACGCGCCAACAGTGCTGACTGACCGCGAACGTTTAGCGCTATTATCGGCCACCGATGCACTGCTTAAGGCTGGCGTTATCTCTGCCGCCAAGTTAATGCAAACACTTGAAGTATTTGTAAGTGACAGCCACCCTCGTGTAGCAAATACTGCACTGGGCTACTTAGTATCGCAGCAACGTACGTTCAAAGATGAAAGCAATAAAGACTTATGGCCTGCATTTATCCGTGACGCAGTGACTCCTGCTGCTAAAAAATATGGTTTAGAGGCAAAAATTGACGAAGATGGTGCAGTGTCGCAACTTCGTGCAGCCGTTATATCACGCTTAGGCTTTGATGGCGAAGACCAAAACGTAATCAATAAAGCCAAAGAACAAACGCAAGTGTATTTGACTAATCCTCAAAAAGTAGACCCATACTTAGCAGGTGTTTATTTAAGACTCGCGGCTTTTCATGGTGATAAAGCCTTGCTTGCTCAATTCATGACAACATTTAAAACGACTAAAGACCCTCAAGTGCGCACTAACATGCTAGCTGCTATGGGCTTTTTTGGTGAGTCTGAGTTACAAAATACAGTGCTGGCTTACAGCTTAACTGATGAAGTAACCGCCTCTGATATGCGTACTATTTTATCTGGGCAAAGTTACACAGAAGAGCGCCAAGCATTATTTATCGATTGGGTTTATAACAATTACGATAAAGTAACAGCAAGTTTGCCGCCGTTCTTTATTCCTAATTTACCGTACTTTACAACCGTAGGCTGTGATGCCAAAAGCTTAGCAACCACTCAAAACTTCTTTAACGATAAAATTTCAGAAGTGCCTGGGTACAGCCGTACATTGAGTAAACTAGAAGAAAGTACGCTTGATTGTATTGCACTAAAAAAACGCGAGCTTGATTCGGTTAATAGCTTCTTAAACAGTAAATAACCACTATGTGATTAAGCTATAAAAAAGCCGCTGAGTATTCACTCAGCGGCTTTATAATTTTAGGGCGAAACTAATTAACTCAAATTACGGATAAAAAACTTCTTAACTAAAGTTCAGATTAATTACCAATGATCATCGTCAACTTAGCAATAAAGTCTTTTGCAGCTTGCTCTGAATTTATTTTAAATGCGACACCATAATGAATTGGTTGAGCGCTTTTATATATACGAGTTGGAAATCGGGTCATTTCACTGCTATGAAAATACCCTTGTGCACGTGTTACACAATCTATGTCATTAAAGTCATCGCTAAATACTTCAAATGCAGGGCGAATCACTATTTTGCCTTTCCCACTTTCACTGTGAGTGTAAAAGGCCTCTTTAGAATTAACTAACATGTATTCAGCAATGTTTTTAATTTTAAAATTACTTCTGCATTGTAGTTTTATAAGCTGCTCTGTTAACTCATCTGCACTGTACGCCATGTTTATCCCTATTCGTTAATTTGCGTATCACCTTAACGCATACGCAGTTTGAAGTCTTACTTTATTGTGTTACGTCGCATACAAATGCAAGCTTATCGTTGTTGTAACTCATTCGGGTGATATTAGTTTCGCAGTAAGTGCTTAAATCAAGCCATTGCGATATTTCATTACTGCCATCGAGCTTACGTTGATAAATACGGTTTTTAATAGCGTAAGCAATTGTTTTATCATCTTTTAAAATGAAGTCTTGTACCTGAGTGGGTAGTCTTAATAAATCGCCTACTTGTTTATTTTGTGGATTAAAGCTCGCTAAAATATGCTGATCATTTTTAGTGTAACTAAATAAAAACATCGCCGCGTTGTGGTTATAAATAAGTGTACGAGAAATATCACTGGCGGCTATTTCACCTCTAGCAGCGTCTACTGAGGTGTATTGAAGCGTATGCGGCTGACCTAAAATAAACATCACTAAATCGTTTTTAATGCCCCAAGCATGGTAGCCAACAGGCTCTATCCAATCAAAAATACGACTAGGCGCACTTTGTGTATCAAGCGGATACTGCCACAATTTTTGTTTTGAATCGGCCTCTACAACAATGGCTGACAAACTTGTTTTATTAGGCATTAACGTTGGCGAATACTCACTGACAGGTGTATTTGTTAAGTTAGTTATTTCACGTGTTGTTAAATTGTAGTGTGCAATATCGGTTTGGCTTTGGTTATTAGTTATTACCTCATGGGTAAAGTATAAATCGTCATTAATTAAGTAAGGCTGGTTATTGTAACTTGTTTTGTCGCTTACTATGGTCACTTGAACACCATATGGCGTATTTAAATCAGCAAGTAATATTTGGCTTTTAGGCATGTTAGCGTGTGCACAACCTGCGGCTAAGGCACTTAATGAAAAGAAGCTAAGTAATGGTTTTAAAAGTTTCATGCTTTCTCTCGTTTTAATTTTAAGCACCTCATGATAACGTTATTTGCTGATGACGTCACTTGAGCTTAGTCAGTCAACACGTAAGATACCCAAACGACTTAAAAAAGTGTTAAGTTTAGTCTGGTTATATAGCCTGGTCCTAAAAAAGAGAATTAACATGTCAGCTAAAAATCCTATCATTGCAATTACTGGTTCGTCGGGTGCGGGTACAACCACCACGACCAATGCCATTAAGCATATTTTTCGTAGCCTAAATATTCAGGCTGCATTTATTGAAGGTGATAGCTTTCATCGTTATACACGTCCCGAAATGGACAAAAAAATACGCGAAGCCCAACAAGAAAGTAAACATATTAGTTACTTTGGCCGTGAAGCTAACGACTTTGGCGCCCTTGAATCGTTATTTAGTAATTATGGTGAAACAGGGCAAGGCAAATTGCGCCGCTACTTGCACACCTTTGATGAGGCTGTACCTTATAACCAACTGCCTGGCACATTTACTCCTTGGCAAGACCTTGAGCATAATACAGATATTTTGTTCTACGAAGGTTTGCATGGCGGAGTTGTTGACCAAGACGTTGATGTAGCCAAGCATGTTGATTTACTCATAGGCATGGTACCTATCATTAACCTTGAATGGATACAAAAGCTAATCCGCGATACTTCAGAGCGAGGCCACTCTCGCGAAGCCGTGATGGGGTCAATTGTGCGTAGTATGGACGATTACATAAATCATATTACCCCTCAGTTTTCACGAACGCATATTAACTTTCAGCGTGTGCCTACCGTTGATACATCAAACCCATTTAGCGCAAAAGACATTCCATCACTTGATGAAAGCTTTGTTGTGATCCGCTTCAGAGGCATTGAAGATGTTGATTTTCCTTATTATTTGAGAATGATTGAAGGCAGCTTTATGTCGCGTATTAATACCCTGGTAGTACCGGGCGGTAAAATGGGTCTTGCAATGGAGCTTGTATTAACACCACTGATAAAAGATATTATTATGAAAAAGCGCGCACTAGAAAACCTTGCTCCGCTTGATTTACCTATTTAGTATTATCGCTTTAGTGCCCTTTTTTGTTTAACAGAAGTCACGTACACTGCTGATTTTACTCAATACGAGATCAGCATGTCATCATTGTTAAAAGTTATAGTTGGATCTAAAAATCCAGTAAAAATAAATGCAGCAAAGCATATTTTTACTATGTACTTTCCAAATAACACCATTGATTGCCTAGGTGTTAACGCTCCTTCAAACGTGCCAGATCAACCTATTGGTGAAGATGAAACACGTATTGGTGCGCAAAACCGTGTTAACTATTGTAAAAAGCTCCATCAAGCCGATTACTACGTGGCAATGGAAGGCGGTGCAGAGCAGTTTAGCTATGGTGCAGCGACCTTTGCCTATGTTGTTATTGATAACGCCACAGAACAGGTTGTAGGGCGAAGCAGTAATCTTCCATTACCCAATATACTTTTTAAAGCATTACTTAATGGCGAAGAGCTTGGCGATGTAATGGATAAAGCATTTAACACCACAAATATAAAACAAAAAGGCGGCGCCATTGGCCTGCTTACAAATAACCATGCAACACGCGAAAGTACCTATACCCAAGCACTAACTTTGGCCATGGCACCCTTTTTACATAGCGACCTTTATCGCAAATAAAATACAGGAAATTGAATGAAATACAGCTACGTGTTGTTTGATGCAGACGAAACTTTATTTAGGTTTGATATATTAGCCGGTATGACCCGTATGTTTAAAAATTACGGCGTTAATTTTACGCAAGACGATTACATTCACTATCAAAAAACCAATAAACAACTGTGGGTTGATTATCAAAATGGTGTTATTAGTGCTGATTACTTGCAGGTAACCCGCTTTAACGAATGGTCAGCAAAATTAAATGTCCCCGCTAAAGAGTTGAACGATGCATTTTTAGATGCAATGGCGCAAATTTGTGAACCATTACCAGGCGCTATAGAGTTGCTTAATAAATTAAGACCTCATGCTAGGTTAGGCATCATTACTAATGGCTTTGCTCGCCTACAAACAGTACGTTTAGAGCATACTGGTTTAAAAGATATGTTTGAATGGTTAGTTATTTCTGAGCTTGTAGGTATAGCAAAACCTAACAAAGCTATTTTTGGACATACGTTCGAACTGATGGGTAACCCAAATAAGGGTCAAATATTAATGGTGGGTGATACCGCATCAAGTGACATACTTGGCGGTAATAATGTAGGTATAGATACATGTTGGTTGCAACACCCTGGTGAACAATTACCAGAAGGAATAACCCCCACTTACACAATAACCAAATTAGAACAGTTACAAGCCATTTTAGGTATTTAATTTTTAAAACTTACTATTTTAAAAGAATAGATACATAGCAAAAAAAATGACGCTAATAAGCGTCATTTTTTGTAACTGTTTTAAGTGTGTACTTTAAAATACTTGGTTAGGCTGTTGCTAACTCAAGACCGGGTGCAGGCATCGTTACAGGCGTTTCAAATGTTGCCCACTCCCACGCTGACTCGGTAGCCATTACTTTACGAAGCAACTTATTGTTTAAATCGTGACCCGACTTAAACGCTGTCACCTTACCTAAAATGTTATGGCCTGTCATAAACATGTCACCAACACAGTCTAGTATTTTGTGCTTAACGAACTCATCGCTGTAGCGTAAACCATTTGGGTTTAGTACTTTAAACTCGTCAAGTACTACTGCGCTGTCCATGCTGCCACCTAGAGCAAGGTTATTAGCATGCATGTATTCAATGTCTTTCATAAAACCAAAAGTACGAGCACGGCTAATTTCTTCAGTAAAGCTTTGAGCGGTGATGTCTAAACCAACACGCTGACGACTTTCGTTAATAGCCGGGTGATCAAAAGCGATTTCAAAGTCGATGTGAAAACCGTCGTACGGTTCTACTTCGGCCCATTTGTCGCCTTCTTCAATACGAACTTTTTCTTTAATACGAATAAAGCGTTTAGCTGCATTTTGCTCTTCAATGCCGCCTTTTTGTAATAAATAAATAAATGGTAATGCACTACCATCCATAATTGGCACTTCTGAGCTGTCTAATTCTACAATTAGGTTATCAATCCCCATTGCTGCAACCGCAGCAATTAGGTGCTCAGTAGTTGATAAACGAACGCCATCTTTGTTAATTAAACAGGTACACAACTGCGTATCGCCAACGGCTTCAGGTGTTGTTTCAAATTCAACAACCGGATCAAGGTCGACACGACGAAATACAATCCCAGTATTTGCGCTCGCAGGTCGGAGAGTTATTGTGACCTTCTCACCTTTATGAAGTCCAATTCCTATGGCTTTGACTACTTCTGCAATCGTACGCTGTTTAATCATAGGTTCGCTCACTTAAATTTATTACAGTTAGACGGCGGATAGTAACATATATACGCGCGCCTTACAATATTCGCTCAATTTACCAGCAAAATAACGTTTTTTATTAGTCTGCTTGTTTGCGTAAAAATGCAGGGATGTCAAAGTAATCACCACCCTCTGATTTATCCGCTTTTTTACTCGTTTGCGACGACGAGCTTGCTGTATTGCTAGAACTTGCTGAACTCGCTTTTTCTGCGCTTTCAGTTTGTGCTTTAGCTGCACTTTCATCGGTGCTGTCTTGGCTTGCAAAGCTAGGCACATACATGCTGCTTGCTTGGTTAGACGTGTTTGCAACATCAGAACCCGAAGCCTTTTTAAAACCGTTATCAACAATACCAAACTGTGGACGACGATCGCCGCCTAAACCCGTTGCAACTACAGTTACACGTAACTCGTCGCTCATTTCAGGATCAATTACCGCACCCACAACAACCGTTGCGTTTTCAGAGGCAAGTGCTTTAACGTGGTTACCGACAATTTCGAATTCTTCAATCGCAATATCCATACCCGCGGTGATATTAACTAAGATACCTTTGGCACCTGTTAAATCAACGTCTTCCAATAATGGGCTTGAAATAGCAGCTTCTGCGGCTTCTTGTGCACGATCAGGACCTGACGCAGATGCAGTACCCATCATAGCAGTACCCATAGCAGACATAACAGTTCGTACGTCAGCGAAATCCACGTTAATTAAACCAGAGCGCGTAATGAGTTCTGCAATACCTTGTACTGCACCAAATAATACGTCATTAGCTTTAGCAAATGCATCTAGAAGTGTAGTGCCTTTGCCTAAAACTTTAAGTAATTTATTGTTCGGAATTGTAATAAGCGAATCTACAATTTCTGACAACTCGCTGATACCTTGTTCAGCTGCTGCTGCACGCTTCTTACCTTCAAAGTCGAAAGGACGCGTCACTACCGCAACAGTTAAAATACCCAGCTCTTTAGCAATTTTAGCAACCACAGGCGCAGCCCCTGTACCTGTACCGCCGCCCATTCCAGCTGCGATAAATACCATGTCGGCACCTTCAAGGCTTGCACGAATAGTCTCTGCATCTTCTTCAGCCGATTCACGGCCTACTTCAGGGTTTGCACCCGCACCTAACCCTGAGGTTATTTGTGTGCCTAATTGAACTGTTACGTCAGCAGCCGAATTTCGTAATGCTTGCGCATCTGTATTAGCGGCAATAAAGCGCACGCCTTCGATTTGCTGTTTTACCATGTGCTCAACTGCGTTACCGCCGCCGCCGCCCACGCCAATTACTTTTATTACAGCTTCTTCGCTGTGTTGTTCCATTATATCAAACATGTTCACTCTCCGACTTGAGTCTTAAAACTCGCCTTGAAACCATTTAGTAATGCGGTTCCACCAATTATTGTTATCCTCTGCTTTCGACTTTTGTGCATTCATCGATTGCATGGTGCGCCCGTATTGTAACAAACCAACAGCGGTTGCGTACGAAGGATCATCTACGTAGTCTGTTAAACCAACCATCCCGATTGGTTTACCTATCCTTACTGGCATTTGAAAAATGTCTTCCGCCACTTCCATTGCACCAGTCATTTTGGCAGTTCCGCCTGTTATAACGAGACCTGCCGCAATTTGGTCTTCTAAACCTGAACGACGAATTTCTTCCATCGCAAGTTCAAATAATTCTCTGAAACGAGGCTCTACCACCTCTGATAATGTATGACGTGACATTAATCTTGCAGGGCGCCCGCCTACACTTGGTACTTCAATAGTGTCTTCACTGCTTGCCAATTGGCTGCTTGCACATGCGTATTGTACTTTGAGTGACTCTGCATGCGATATAGGTGTACGAAATATTTTTGCAATATCACCCGTTACCTGATTACCCGCCACAGGGATTACTGCTGAATGACGCAGCGCACCGTTGATATAAATAGTGATGTCCATTGTACCACCACCAATATCGAGTACCGCGACTCCAAGCTCTTTTTCATCATCTGTGAGAACTGAATAACAAGAAGCCAATGCTGTAAATATCAATTGGTCGACTTCAAGGCCACAACGCTCAACACATTTTTCTATGTTTTTAGCCATGTCGTTAGAGCAGGTAATAATGTGAGCACGTGCCTCCATACGCACACCGCTCATGCCTAGTGGGTTTTTAATCCCTTCTTGCATGTCTATGCTGTACTCTTGCGGTAGTGCATGCAGCATTTTACGTTCAGCTGAAATAGGCACAGAACGCGCAATGTGAATCACATTTTCAATATCTTCGTCTGTTACTTCAGTATTATTAATAGCAACAACACCGCTTTCGTTCTGGCATTGAATATGTTTACCAGAAATCCCCAAGTACACTGAACTAATTCGACAATCTGCCATTAATTCGGCTTCGTCTATAGCGCGGCGAATAGACTCAGACACTAAGTTTAAATCGTTAACGCCACCTTTATCCATACCATGGGATACTTGGCTGCCCACACCAACAATGCTGAGCTTGTTATCTGCGGTGATTTCACCTACCGTGGCTACCACTTTCGAGGTACCAACGTCTAATCCAATCACGAGGTTTCTTTCTGCTGACTTAGTCATGCCTTACTCTTATTTTGTAATTGTTCTTCTTGCACTGGCTTAAAGCTCACTGCAAGGCCGGTATCATACCGTAAATCGACTGCATCTATCTGTGCTTTTTCTGGATATTCCATACGTGGGTAAACGTCTATAAAACGTTGTACACGCTTGGCTTTATCCCTACGCCCTAAATTTAAGCGCACCCCGCTATCAAGCCAAAGCTGCCAAGAAAAACGCTCTGATAACGCTAAACTTTTAAGCGTTAACGCGTTTACTTTAAGCATTTCGTCAAACTGCTTAAAAGCAATCCATGCTTCTTGCTCGCTCCCTTCTGGGCCGAATAACTGAGGTAAATCTTTACTTAACTTATCGCTGCGAGCTTGAAAAGCCTCACCGTTGTTATTAATTAACAAGTCACTATTCCAATGCGCAACCGCCTCGTGTTCAACAACGTAAACCTGAATCGTATCAGGCCATTGTTTTCGCACCGATACAGTGGCCACCCAAGGTAGATTTTGCACTAGCTGTTGTACATGTTTTACATCAAGCTCAAAAAAACTACTTAAATCCGCTTTTTTTATTGCTGTTATTATTGCGGTTTCATCTGTGTATTTAGGATGCCCTTGCACCGTTAAGTGCTTTATTTGTGCATCTTTATTTTTTACTAACCAATCAGATACACCCGTTGTAATTTGCACTAAGCCAATAATAACAACTAAAAAAAAGCTCACGCCAAAAATCAGCGACCAATTTAGGTTCTGTTTGATTTTATGAGCTTTTTCTAAAAGGGGATGCATATTAAAGCGTTTGCTCCAAAATGCGAACAACTAATTGCTCAAAACTTGCCCCATTTGCTTTAGCTGCCATAGGCACTAATGATTTTTCTGTCATTCCGGGTACAGTATTAACCTCTAATAAATAAAAGTTGCCTTGCTCATCTTGCATTGCATCTACGCGGCCCCAACCGCTTGCGCCAACTAAGTCAAACGCTTCTAACGACATAGCCTGTAATTGCTGCGTATCGTGCGCCGATAAATTGGCTGGGCAATGATACTGCGTAGTATTTGATTGATACTTTGCCTGATAATCATAAAAGCCATTTGGCGTTGTCATTTCAATTACGGGCTGTACTTCATCACCTAAAACAGTCACTGTAAATTCACGACCCGTTATCCACTGCTCAACCAACACTTGGCTATCAAACTTAAATGCATTGATTAATGCATCTTCAAGTTCTTGCGCAGTAGTTGCTTGTGCCATACCAATGCTCGACCCTTCATGAGAAGGCTTAACCATCACTTTTTTAAATTCAGCCATGATAGCGTGTGCATCAAAACCTTTTTTAGCATCTACAACGGCATATGGTGCGGTGCTTAAACCGGCTGATTTAAACAAGTGCTTACAACGAATTTTATCCATTGCCAGCGCTGAACCCAGTACGTTACTGCCGGTGTAAGGTAAGTTCATAAACTCTAATGCACCTTGAACAGTTCCGTCCTCACCACCTCGGCCATGTAGTGCAATAAAAACACGATCTACATTTAACTCTTTGAGTTCCCACAATGACCGATTTTGAGGATCGAATGCAATCGCATCTACACCGCAATTTTGTAATGCATTAAAAACAGCCTGACCCGACTTTAATGACACTTCACGCTCTGCTGAGTTACCACCAAGCATTACCGCTACTTTACCAAATTGTGCATTTACTTGGGTCATACTTCACCTTGTTTTAATTTTTCTATCGACATGCCTGTTGCTGCTAACGTTTTTACTAACTGACCTATATTACCCGCACCTTGGGTCAATACTAAGTCATTATTTTGCAAGTTATCTGCTAATACACCCGCAAGCTCTTTACTTGATGCTACATGCAATGGCTCTTTGCCACGTTGACGAAGGCTTCGGCATAAACTTTTACTATCAGCGCCCACTATAGGCTCTTCGCCTGCGCCATAAACATCTAATAATAAGAGCTGATCTACATCGGCAA
Organism: Pseudoalteromonas sp. 2CM32C; assembly: GCF_023161925.1. Classification (NCBI taxonomy): domain Bacteria; kingdom Pseudomonadati; phylum Pseudomonadota; class Gammaproteobacteria; order Alteromonadales; family Pseudoalteromonadaceae; genus Pseudoalteromonas; species Pseudoalteromonas sp. 2CM32C. The sequence goes on from NZ_JALNTI010000001.1 coordinate 535,881, forward strand.
GTACTTTTACAAAGTCTTCATATAAATCACGAGTACGACTATAACGATGCGGCTGATAAATCATTACTAAGCGTTTATCGGGCCACCCCTCGCGTACTGCTGCAATAGTTGCTGCAACCTCTGAAGGGTGATGACCGTAATCATCCACTAACATTATATTGCCGCGTTCGTTTTCAAATTCGCCGTAGTGTTGAAAACGACGGCCAATACCTTCAAACTTTTGTAATGCTTCTAAAATTGCTTGGTTAGCAATATTTTGATCTTTTGCTACTGCAATCGCTGCTGTCGCATTTAATGCGTTATGTTTACCTGGCATATTTAGCGTTGCCGTTAAACACTCACCTTGTTTATTGGTTACCGTAAACGTACACGTATTAGCTGACTGGCTAAAATCACTCATGCGATAATCAGCCGTTGGCGACTCGCCATAAGTAATAATAGGACGCCCAAAACGAGGAATTAGTTCGGCGGCTACCTCAGAGTCGATACACACAACAGCCAGACCATAAAACGGCAGGTTATGTATAAAATCGACATAAGTGTCTTTCATTTTTTCAAGGCTGCCACCGTATGTATCCATGTGATCTTCTTCAATATTGGTGATCACCGATACCATAGGTTGTAAATGTAAAAACGACGCATCACTCTCATCAGCTTCTGCAATTAAAAAATCGCTTTTACCAACCTTTGCATTACTACCTGCACTATTTAATAAACCACCAATAATAAAGGTTGGATCGAGCCCAGCTTGTGCATAAATGCTGGCAATTAAACTCGTTGTTGTTGTTTTGCCATGAGTGCCAGCAATGGCAATGCCATGGCGAAAACGCATTAATTCAGCTAGCATTTCAGCACGACGTACAACAGGAATTCTTGCAGCTTTTGCGGCAATTATTTCAGGGTTAGTTTCGTCAATAGCACTTGAAACTACCACCACATTGGCATCTTTTACGTTGTTTTCGTGATGACCAATGAATACTTCTGCACCCGCTTTAATCAAGCGTTCTGTCATCGCACTATGCGCAATATCAGACCCTGTAATACGGTAACCTTCAAAAGCGAGCACTTCGGCAATACCGCCCATACCCGCTCCACCAATACCAATAAAGTGGATGGTTTCTATTCGACGCATTGCAGGTCGTATACTTTTGTTTTGTACTGATGCTTCTTTCACTTACGCTCTCTTATTTGATACTTGCTCACAGTGCGCGGCTACGCTTGCTGTGGCATCTAAAATGGCTTGTTTTTTTGCGTTATTAGCCATTTTATTAATTAAACTAGGGTTTACTAAGTAAGGGGTTAATAGCGCAACAATCGATTGCTCATTAAATACACTTTGCTGCATGAGTAACGCTCCATCTGCCTCAACCAAATATTGGGCGTTAGCCGTTTGATGGTCGTCAACTGCATGAGGAAATGGCACAAATACAGCCATTTTGCCCGCTGCTGCAATTTCACTTACCGTTAGCGCACCAGCTCGGCAGATAACAATATCAGCCCAAGCATACGCTGCATCCATGTCATCAATAAATTCCGCAACTTTTACATTATCGCTTTCAAACATGTGCGTTTTGTAGGCTTGCTCAACGCTGTTTAAATGTTCTTTACCTGTCTGGTGCCATACATTTATTGCACTGGTTTTGTTAAGCGCTTTAAATGCAGCTGGAAGTGTTTGGTTAAGTACCTGAGCCCCTAACGACCCTCCGACAACCAACATATTAACCGGTGTTGAAACGTCACGCGTTGCTATGTCTATTACACTTTGACGAACTGGATTGCCGACAAGTTCGGCTTGTCCTGCATCAAAAGCGCTTGGAAAAGCCGCTAAAACCCGATTAGCAAATCGTGAAAGCCATCGGTTACTCATGCCAGCAACCGCATTCTGTTCATGAATAACTAACGGAATACCTAAACTTTTTGCAGCAATACCTGTTGGTCCAGTTACGTACCCTCCCATGGCAAGAACAACATCTGGACGTTGATTTTTCAATACCTTACGCGCTTGCAATATTGCATTAATAACCATGAATGGCGCTTTAACAAGGCGTTTTAATCCGTTGCCACGAACACCTTTTACATTAATAAAATCAATATCTATATTGTGCTTAGGAACAACGCTTGCTTCCATTCTATCGGGTGTGCCAATCCAAGTAACTTGCCACCCCTGCGCTTTTAAGTAATCAGCAACTGCAATACCTGGAAATATATGCCCGCCAGTTCCACCAGCGACTACAACACACTTTTTACTCATCGTTTACCTCCGCCTGAGGTCGCTTGCTTGGTTGCCATTTTAGTTTCAAAGTCAACGCGTAATAATATTCCGGTTGCTATGGTCATAATCATCAAACTAGAACCACCATAAGAAATAAACGGTAATGTAAGACCTTTAGTTGGTAAAATCCCCGCACTTGCCCCTACATTCACCATGGTTTGAAACGCAAACCAAATACCTATTGCAAAGGCAAAGTAGCCTTCGTATTCTTTACCGCACTTTAAGGCTTGCTGGCCAATTAATAGTGCTCTAAATACTAAAGTGGCGAGCACCATTAAAATGCTTACCACGCCAACTAAACCAAGCTCTTCGCCAATAACCGCAAAAATAAAATCATTGTGTGCTTCAGGAAGGTATTGCAACTTTTGCACGCTATTACCTAACCCTTGGCCAAACCATCCACCTTGGCTGTATGCCATTAACGATTGAACGAGCTGGTACCCTTTTCCGAATGGGTCGTCCCAAGGGTCTAAAAAGCCAACAACACGCGCCATACGATAAGGCTCAACAATAATCAACAAAACAACCAAGCCAATCCCGGTTAAAATAAGGACAAAAAACTGCCATAGTTTTGCGCCCGCTAAAAACAATAAGCCAACTGTTGTTACAAACATAACAACTACGGTGCCTAAATCAGGCTGCAACAAAATAAGCAATGCATACACAGCAAACACTGCAATAGGCTTTGCAAAACCTTTAATGTTCTCTTGTACCTCTTCACGCTTTCGGACCAAGTAACCCGCTATGTAACTAAAAAAGTACAATTTAGCGGCTTCAGCCACCTGAAAACCAATAGGTCCAATTGGGATCCAACGCTTGGCACCATTAACCTCGCGGCCAATAATTAATACAGCAATGAGCAATACCATGCCCAGTATCAATAAATATGCATTTGAGCGTTTCCACCAATCCATTGGCACACAAACCGTGATCCAAAAAAGAACAAACGCAACGGCCAAAAACATCCCGTGACGAATAGCAATGTGATGTGAGTTATCAAAAAGGCGCTCTGCCGTGGGCATAGACGCACTCATCACCATAATAAAGCCAACACCAATTAGCATTAGCATTGAATAAAGCAAAGGCACATCATAAAGCTGCGGCGAAGGTTTTGGTGTTAATGTGTCTTTTATTTGTGCAAGCGCAATCATATGTTATCCGCCAAAACACACTTAACAAAGTCATCACCACGTTGCATATAGTTGTTATACATATCAATGCTTGCACATGCTGGCGCTAATAAAACTACATTACCCGGCGAACTAAGCTGCTTAGCTAAATTAACCGCCTCACTCATGTTATTTGTTAAATGGCTTTTGCTGCTCAGAGCCACTAGCTTTTTGGCGTCTTTACCAAAACAGATCAGCGCTTTTACATGCTTTTGTAAGTAAGGTTTAAGCGGGTTTAAATCAGCGCCTTTTGCATCGCCTCCCGCTATCACAATTAAGTTTTGAGTTTCTGTGGCCAAACTGTCTATGGCTGCTATGGTAGCGCCTACATTTGTTGCCTTTGAATCGTTAAAGTATTTAACGCCATGTTGCTGAGTAATAAATTGGCAGCGATGAGCCAATCCGCTAAACTCATTTAGTGCCTTTGTATAAGCCTCTTTACTAATATTAAAGGGGCTTAGTAACGCCATAACCGCAAGCGTATTTAAATAATTATGCTTACCTACAACAGCAAGTGTATCAACAGGTAAAAACGCTTCATTGTTAGCGAAAAAATACGTACTGCAGTTATGCTGCCCTAAACAATATTTACCCTGTTGAGTACCAAAACCAATTTTAGCCGTAGCACTGCTACTGGACGGGTGCGTTTGTTTGTCATCTTCATTTACAACAATACATTGTGTACCGTTGTAAATAGATAGCTTTGAGTCTATATATGCTTGGTAGCTATCGTAACGATCTAAATGATCTTCAGATACATTTAACACCGTGGCACTCACAGATTTTAAGCTTGTTGTGGTATCTAATTGAAAGCTCGAAAGCTCAAGCACATAAACATCAAAGTCGTCATTGAGTAAATCAAGTACTGCGGTACCAATATTGCCGCCAAGTGCCACATTAAAGCCAGCCGCTTTTAACACGTCATAGGCTAAAGTCACTACGGTTGATTTACCATTCGAGCCAGTCACTGCCACTACAGGTTTAGTATTAATGCGCGCAAATAGCTCAACATCACCTATGACTTCAACACCCGAATTAATAGCACTCGCAATGGCAGGCGTTTTAAGGCTTAACCCAGGGCTTACAATAATCATATCACTGCTATTAAGCCCAGCAGCATCTAAGCTGCCAAAGTGTGTATTTAAACTAGGCGCATGACTGCTCAGCCATTCAATCCCTGGGGGATTTGCTCGGCTGTCGACAACCTTTGGCGTTAAACCGTGAGATAGTAAAAAACGCACAATGCCCAGACCGGTTACACCGAGTCCGAGCACTGTTATTTGTTTATTCTTTATCTCGTTTAAATATTGCATTTATCTTATCTTTAATGTCGCAAGACCTGCGAGAACCAACACAATAGATATAATCCAAAAACGCACAATAACGCGCGGCTCTGGCCAACCTTTTAATTCGTAATGATGGTGAATAGGCGCCATTCTAAAAATTCGTTGCCCTCGTAACTTATACGAGCCCACTTGTAAAATCACCGACAACGCCTCCATCACAAAGACACCGCCCATGATAATAAGTAGAAGTTCTTGACGAACCAGCACTGCAATAATCCCCAGCGCTCCACCTAATGCTAATGAGCCTACATCACCCATGAATACTTGCGCCGGGTAGGTGTTAAACCATAAAAACCCAAGCCCTGCACCAACAATGGCAGTACATACAACCACAAGCTCACTGGCTAATGGCAAATGAGGAATATGTAAATAAGCAGAAAAATTAATATTACCGGTTAAGTAAGCAATTATGGCAAGTGCCGCCGCAACTAAAATAGTCGGTACAATAGCGAGACCATCTAGACCATCAGTCAGGTTTACAGCATTTGATGTTCCAACCAATGCAAAATAGGTAATAACAATGTAAAACAAGCCTAACTGCGGTAAAACATCTTTAAAAAACGGCACAACTAAAGACGTTTCTGCAGCTTGCGTACTTGTAAAGTACAATGCAGTTGCAACCACAAGTGCAATTACTGACTGCCAAAAGTACTTCCATTTCGCTATAAGCCCTTTTGGATCTTTACGGATAACTTTTCGGTAATCATCGATAAAGCCGACAATTCCCAGTGAGCCAATTACAAATAACGTTGCCCACACATACTTATTAGAGAGATCGGCCCACAATAAAGTACTTGTAAAAATTGCCGCTAAAATAAGCAGGCCACCCATAGTTGGCGTACCCGATTTTGATAAGTGTGATTGTGGACCATCATCGCGTACTGTTTGCCCAATTTGCATTTTTTGCAAACCACGAATTAGCTTTGGCCCTAAATACAGAGACATAATGAGCGCAGTTAAAATCCCCAAAATAGCGCGCAGTGTTAAATACGAAAAAACATTAAAACCACTAAAATACTGTGTTAAATACTCAGCCAGCCAAACTAACATTATGATACTCCATTGATGGCTTGTTGCTGGCCATTAACTAAATCGGTTACTAATAATTCCATGCGAGAACTGCGTGATCCTTTCACGACGATGGTCGTTTTTTTATTTACTTGATCAATTGTGGCTTGAATTTGTTGCTGCATCTGATCGCGGTTTGAGAAGTGACGATTCGCAAGCGCAAATACATCGCTTGCACACTTACTCAACACACCTAGCGTAAATAACTCATCAATGCCTTTTTCAAGCGCATATTCGCCAACTTCTTGATGGTATTTACGTGCGTCTTCACCAAGCTCCCCCATATCACCCAGCGCTAAAATACGATGCCCTTGCATATCACTCAGTAAGTCAATCGCAGCCTTTACCGATTTAACATTGGCATTGTAGGTATCATCAACCACGGTGAGCATGTCAGACACTTCTATTAAGTTTACGCGCCCTTTTACATCGCCCATCGTCGCTAATGCATGAGCAATATCATCTAAAGTGACATCAAGCTCGCTTGTTAGTGCAGCTGCAATAAGTGCATTGCTAATATTATGTTTGCCCGGTAATGCGAGAGTAACAGGTACTTTTTTTTGTTTTGTACATAACGTAAAGCTTGCACGTGCATTAGCATCTAAGCTTATATCTTCAGCCCAAATATCGAGTTTTTCAGAGGTTGAAAAGCGCTTTATGTTGCGCCCTTCAAGTTTATCTAGCCAATATTGACTAAACTCACTGTCGCAATTAATTATGGCTACGCCATTTTCTTTAAGGCCATCAAAAATTTCGCCTTTTGCTTTGGCCACGCCCATCAAGCTACCAAAACCTTCTAAGTGGGCTGGTGCTACATTACACACTACCGCTACATCAGGTTTAGCCATTGCCGTTGTGTATGCAATTTCACCTAAATGATTTGCACCCAGCTCTATTACTGCAAAACGGTGTTGTGGCTCTAAACGCAACAACGTTAGCGGTACGCCAATATCGTTATTAAAATTACCTTTGGTTGCCAGCACATCGCCATGCACAGATAAAATAGCCGCGCACATTTCTTTTACGGTGGTTTTACCCACACTGCCCGTAATAGCGATTGTTTTAGGTGCCACTTGCGCCATAACAGCTGTACCAATTGCGCCTAATGCTATACGCGTGTCATTTACTATAAACTGGGCAATATCAACATCGACTTTATGATCGACAATAACGCCTATCGCGCCTTTTTGTTTTGCCTCAGCTATAAATTTATGACCATCAAAATTTGGCCCTTTAAGTGCTAAAAATACTTCACCTTCGCATACTGTGCGAGTATCTGTATTTATGTTGAGCACTTGCTGATTATCACCCTGATAATCGGTTGTTAACACATTGGCTAACCAATCAAAATCCATCGGGATCATGCTTGAGTCCCTCTATCTGTTTTTATTAATTGTTCTTGTACAAACTGGCGATCGCAAAAGTCGATACGTTCATCGCCTATAATTTGATAATCTTCGTGGCCTTTTCCCGCAATTAACACCACTTCATTAGAGGCTGCATTATTAATTGCATAACTAATTGCTGACGCTCTATCAGCTTCTAAATGGGCGCTTTGAGGTGCAGCTAAACCTGAAGCTACCTCTGCAATAATCACATTTGGATCTTCTGAGCGTGGGTTATCGCTGGTAATAATCACTTTGTTAGCATTTTTTTCAGCAGCTTGGGCCATTAATACGCGCTTCCCCTTGTCCCTGTCACCACCACAGCCAAATACACAGCTCACGCCACCTGGCACATGTTTTTGCAATGCTTGTAGTGCTAAAGCTAATGCTTCTGGCGTATGCGCATAATCAACTACGCAAGTTGGTTTACCCGCAACACTAAATGCTTGCATTCGTCCTGCTACTGGCTGAAGTTGTTGGCAACCTGTAATAAGTTGCTCAAGGGGATAACCTAAACCCAATAACGTGGCTAAAGCAGCTGTTAAGTTATAAAGATTAAATTCACCAAACAGCGGCGATTTTACCTTAATATCACCCCAGCTTGTAGATAATTGCGCCGAAATACCTTCATCCGAATAATCAACATCTGAAAAGTACACATACTGTGCATTTTTAGGCGCTAAATTTTTTCGTCCGTAGCAAATTAAATTATTAAAATCGTATTTTTCGAGCCACTGCCCTGCTTGGTTGTCATCTTGGTTTAGTACAACAAGCTGTGGGTCAAAATCACGAAATAGCATGAGTTTTGCATCACCATAACTCGCCATATCACCATGGTAATCTAAGTGATCGCGAGAAAGGTTAGTAAATACAGCAGCTTTAAACTGGCACTGTGCAACACGGTGCTGCACAAGTCCGTGCGACGACACTTCCATTGCCACCAGCTTTTTATCTGCTTGATGTAAGTCGCTCAATATATGTTGTAAATCGACTGCTGAAGGCGTGGTGTTTATGAGCGGCGTTAAATTATCTGGATGGCCAAAACCAAGCGTACCAATAATTGCTGACTGCGTATTACAATACTGCGCTAAATGAGCAATCATAGCCGTGGTAGTCGATTTACCGTTTGTACCGGTTACACCAATTAAATCAAGGTTATGGCTCGGTTTATCGTAAAAACGACTAGCAAGTTCAGCCAACTTTTTATCAAGCTCAGACACTAAATAAAGTGGCTCAAAAGCAACATCAAACTCGCACAGTCTGTCGGCAATAACTGCGACAGCACCCTTTTCAATTGCTTTAGCTATAAACTGCCCGCCATCTAGCTCATGGCCTTTTATTGCTACAAATACATCGCCTGGGTTGACGTCTCGGCTATCTAATCGCAAATGACTTACAAGCTGCGATGGTGCATCTATTTCTATGTATTTTAAAATGCTTTTTAAATCACGCATCGTTCTTTTTACCTTTTACGTACGCAACTTCTTCCTTGTCGGGTGCGACGTTTAATATTCTTAATGCGTTAGAAACGATTTCTGCAAATGCAGGGCCTGCAGTGGCACCTCCATAGTACACATCACCGCCAGGTTCATTGATCATTACTACCACAGCTAAACGTGGATTACTTGCTGGTGCAACACCTGCAAAATAACCAACATATTCATCACCGTAACCACCTACTGCGGCTTTTTTAGAAGTACCCGTTTTACCCGCTGCACGGTAACCATCAACTTTAACGTTATGTGCAGTGCCACCACTTTCAAATACGCTTTCCATCATGTTTACTACCGCTTCAACATCTTGCTGTTGAAAAACACGATCCCCTTCAGGGGTAGAATCTTGCTTTAGTACAGTGAGCGGTCTGTTAACACCTCCCGCGCCTAACATGGCATAGAAGCGAGCCATTTGCGCAGTACTAACAGCAATATTGTAACCAAATGACAATGCAGCAATTTCGTGATCAGACCAACGACGATTAGGGTAAAATAAACCACTGCTTTCACCTACCATACCCGTGCCTGAGTCAGATCCGAATCCGACCTTTTGGAATAACCCCACTAGGTAGTCTTTTGGAACCAACTGAGTAACCTTAGTCACCCCCATATTTGACGAATATTTTAGTATTTCTCGTAGTGACATTTCACCATGGTTACGCGTATCTTGGACTAAACTTCCCCCTAAACGCATCCAACCTGGGTAGGTGTCAATTTGTTCATCGGCTTGAATAGCGCCGAAGTCTAGCCCAGCTAAAATGGCCAGTGGCTTAACGGTTGAACCCGGTTCGAACAAATCAGTAATAGCGCGATTTCTGCGTTTATGAGGAGCCGCATCGGTTAGATTATTTGGATTGAAAGACGGGCTATTAACCATTGCTAATACTTCACCGGTTTTAACATCAACCACCATGGCTGAACCCGATGTAGCCTTATAAGATAAAACCGCTGACTTTACAGCTTTATAAGCAATAGCCTGAATACGTTGATCAATACTTAGTTGAATACTTTCGGGCTCTACACGTTCTCGCTCATCTAGCACTTGCACTTCACGGCCTTGGGCGTCTTTTCTGATAGTTCGACGACCTTCTTCACCGGTTAAAGCGTTTTCATAGAGCTTTTCAATACCTTCAATGCCTTTACCATCGATGTTGGTAAAACCAATAATATGCGCGGTCACTTCGCCAGCCGGATAGTAACGCTTAGACTCATCCAATAAATGAATACCAGGAAGACGCAAGCCACCAATATAATCAGCGACTGCAGGGGTTACTTGGCGTTTTAAATAAACAAAACGACGACTCGGATCATTTAAAAGTCGGGAGTTAATTTTTGCCTGATCAATACGTAATACATCAGCTAATTCGCGCCAACGTAAATCGTTTTTGTAATACTGTGCGGTGCGTTTGTTTAGCTCTACTGCATTATCTAACAGCGCTTGTTTGTCTTCACCATTTTTTCGCGCTTGCCTAACAACTTTAGATACCAGCGACTTATGTAAAGCCTTAGGGTCAGCATACACACTCACAACGGGTACGCTGACCGCGAGCTCTTTGCCATTGCGGTCAAAGATCATTCCGCGTTGCACATGAAGTTTTTCGACGCGTACTGTACGTTTGTCACTTTCCGAACGTGCTTTATCAGGTTCAATTACTTGTAAATAGGCGGCACGAGACACTAGCGTCACAAACACCAAAAACACAACCGAACACACCAGCATAAAGCGCCATGTGATTAAGTTGTTAACTGGTTTTTTGCCTCGATTTCTCATTTTACTATAATTACCTGTTCATCCTGACTCGTCGGTCTTTTCATTTTTAATTGCGAGGTTGCCACTTCTTCAATACGCGCATGCTGAGAGTAAAACTCCTCCTCAACTAGTAAGTATCGCCACTCTAAATCAAGCTCATCTCGTTCTTGCAGTAATTTATCTTGTTCAATTAATTGCCCGCGCGCTAAATGCGTAACTTGCACTACGCTAAAGCCAGAAACAAATATCGTAACCAATAAGGCCAAGGTGAGCTTATTAGCACCAAGGCCTTTAATTATTTCGAAAAATAAATTGGGAGGTTGACGATGATTTGCTTTTGTATTCATCCCAACCTCTGAGCAATCCTAAGTACAGAGCTTCGTGAACGCGGATTGCGCGCTACTTCTTCAGTGCTTGGTTTAATAGCTTTACCCACTGCTTTTAACGTCAGATTTTGATTTATTTGTGCATCGGTTAAAGGCAGACCTCTGGGTAATGCTTCTCCCTTACTCTGTTTTCTAATAAATTGTTTTACTATGCGATCTTCAAGTGAATGAAACGAAATGACCACTAAGCGACCGCCCGGCTTTAATACTTTTACGGCCGATTGCAGCGCCGTTTGTATTTCTTCAAGTTCGCTGTTTATATAAATACGAATAGCCTGAAAAGTGCGCGTTGCGGGGTGTTTAAACTTATCTTTCACTGGTACGGCTTCATCAACTAAATCAGCAAGCTGCTTAGTTGTTGTAATGGGTGTGTGCTCTCGAGTTTCTAAAATTTTATGTGCAATACGCTTACCGAACTTTTCTTCACCCAACTTTTTAATGACGTGGGTGATATCATCTAACTCAGCTTCTGCCAACCACTGAGCAGCACTTCGGCCGCTTGTTGGATCCATGCGCATATCAAGCGGGCCATCTTTCATAAAACTAAAACCGCGCTCAGCATCATCTAGTTGTGGAGATGACACACCAATATCTAATAAAATGCCATCCACTTTACCAATGAGATCGTTTTGCTCAGCTACATCGTATAGTTTTGAAAATCGAGTGTGTGCTATAGCAAATCGGGAGTCATCGGCAAATTTTTCAGCCGACTTTATAGCCTGTGGATCTTGGTCTATTGCCTGTAAGCGTCCTGCGTCGCCTAAACGAGCAAGTATTTGACCTGAATGACCGCCTCGTCCAAATGTGCCATCCATATATATGCCGTCTGGCTTAATTGCTAGGGCATCAATGGTTTCGTCCATCAAAACAGATACGTGTTCAAATTGCGCTGTCATTAGCTATTGTTTGCCTTTTTTTGTGCCGTTAAAGTGTAAAGTTATCTAAATCTGAATTAGGCTCAAAATCACCTAACCTCTCAAGCTCAGTGTCTTGGCGCATTTGCTCGTTCCAACGCGCTTCATCCCAGATTTCAAATTTATTCATTAACCCAACTAGCATTATTTTTTTACCAAGGTCTGCATGCGCACGTAACGACGGCGCTAACAAAATCCGACCATTTTTATCAAGTTGATACTCTGTCGCATTGCCTAACAACATGCGTTGCATTCGACGGGCGCGTGGATTCATATTGGAAATCTTAGCTAAACGACTTTCTATTTCTTGCCATTCAGCCAATGGATACAACCACAAGCAGGGCTCATTTAACGCGACGGTACAAATCACTGTTCCCTGATCTTCAGATAGCAGCGATTCTCGGTACTTGGTCGGCACCGCAAAACGTCCTTTATCATCCAAACTCAGTGAACTCGCGCCACGGAACATAATTAGCCTGCTTTAAATTATTTTAATCAGCTATTAATCTATGCTGATCCAGTTTGATCCACTAAAAACCACTTTTTACCACAGTGCTCCAGTTTAGGGCTTGACAAGCCTTTTTGTCAAGTAAGCTGACCTCCTTTAACGAGTCTCTAAGCTAGAAAAAATAAGGGTTCAGGCGAAGCGGTTGAATTAAGTGGGAAAAAGTGGAGATACAAACAAAAAAATATTTTTATCCATTTTAATAACTTTTTGTTTACATGGTTTGATTACTGAATAAACAGTGAATAATTACAATTTTTTAGCGGGTTTTACTCACTTTGTAATATTTACTTAGATCGGCAGTAAGAGTTACTACTTCGTTTTTATTATATATTCAAAATGCTTCACTAATAAAATAAAATAACAAACAAAATCAATACCTTATATAAAAACCACAGTCTGGTTTAATTGTTGCTTCAGTTAATGCACTACTTAAATAATTTTACTCATTAAGGATTGATCATGGCTACTGCTACGACGACTAAACAAAATACGACTACAGATATTAAGTCTGACACTAAAGCACAAACGACTGATGCCCCACTGACAGAAAAAGCAACATCAGCTGCTCATGATGCGGTTGATGCACTGTCTACAAAAGCAGCAACAGCTGAAAGTAGTGTGAGAAAAGGTGCATCTAGTTCTGCTGAGGCACTTAGCGAAAAGCAATTGATTGCTCGCGAAAAGCTAGGCGAGTGCACAGCTAAAACACGTGCCTTCGCATCTGAAAACCCTCTAGCTACAGCAGGGATTGCATTTGCAGCGGGTATGTTAATTACTTCATTATTCCGTCGTAAGTAAAACCTGATGGAAAATTTCCACTCGAGCACAACCAAGGATGGTAAAGCGCAAAACCAAACGACTGATCAACAGTATCAAAAGGACGATTGGCAAGATCATATTGCAAAACTCTTAACGTATTCAAAACAGCTCAAGGATGATTATCATACTCAAGGAAAGATCACCCACCAGCTTGCAAAGGCTGAATGGCGCTTATCGTTAAGATCGCTTGCATTGATCTCTATATTTTTAGGCTGTTTTGCCAGTGGTTTGGTTTTGTTGTGGGCGGGCGTATTAGGTGCGGCAGGTTATGCGATATACGACCTATTTGGTTCTGTGTGGGTAAGTATTGCAACCGTTACACTATTACAGGTCGCATGTTTGTTTTGGCTATGGAAAAGCGTTGCGTACTTAAGCAACAAAATAGGTTTTAGCAAAACCCTTAAAAGCATAAAGCAATTATTAAACTTACAAGGACATTAATATGTTAGTTGATATATTGATTAAAAACCCTGATGCAAACGTAAAAGCACTGACTAAACAAATGGATTTACAAAGCGAGCTTAAGCGACAACACCAAGCCGCGTTTGTATATCGATTAAAGCGTTTTGCAGCCAGTAAAGTAGGCTTAAGCAGCGCATTTATAGCTGGCGTTGCCGTTCAATCAGGTAAAAGTGAAACCAGCCTTATAAGAAAATACGGCTGGCTAATTAGGTTAATTGGTTAGCTAGTTAACTATGCCCTGCCATGTGCTTGCAAATAATTTATTTCTGGCCCTTTTGGTACAATCTGGGTGGGATTGATCATAGTGTGGCTAAAATAGTAATGCCGCTTAATGTGATAGAAATTAACCGTATTTGCAACTCCCTCAACTTGGTACAAATCCCTTAAGTATCCACTCAACGAAGGGAAACTCTCAATTGTGCGCAAATTGCATTTAAAATGCCCTACATACACACAATCAAATCTAATTAACGTTGTAAATAAGCGCCAATCTGCTTCCGTTATTTTGTCGCCCGCAAGGTAGCGTTTTTTACTCAGTATTTTTTCAACTTTGTCTAGAGCTGTAAACACATCATCAAATGCTTGTTCGTAAGCGTGCGTTGCCGTTGCAAATCCTGCTCGGTAAACACCGTTATTAATATTTGGATAAATTAACGCATTAAGTTCATCGATTTCACTACGAAGTGATTCAGGGTAGTAATCGTCTTTATTACCTGTTATTTCGTTAAACGCACTATTAAACATGCGTATTATATCGGCAGATTCATTACTAACTATCTTGTTTTGTTTTTTGTCCCACAAGACAGGAACAGTTACTCGCCCTGAGTAATTAGAATTATTTTTAGTATAAACTTGGTGTAAGTAATCACTAGCAAATAAGGCATCACCCGTGCTGTGGTTATTTTGATCAAACTCCCAGCCATTAGCCAACATGTCGGGGCTTACAACCGATACAGTAATAAGCTCATCAAGCTTTTTTAACGTACGAAAAATAAGTGTGCGGTGTGCCCAAGGGCACGCTAACGAAACATATAAATGATAACGCCCAGCCTCAGCTTTAAACCCCCCTTCGCCAGTTTCACCTGCGCTACCGTCTGAAGTGATCCAATTTCGTAATTGCGCAGCCTCACGCTCAAACTTTCCGTCGCTTGAATCTGTGTCATACCATTTATCTTGCCATTGACCATTAACAAGTAATCCCATTATTTGCTCCTCAAAAATTAAATAAGTGTGCCAAATTGACCATTTTGGTAATCACGAACGGCTTGCTGTATTTCGGCTTGTGTTGTCATAACAAATGGCCCCATGTGTGCAATGGGTTGCTTGAGCGGATCACCCGCTAAAATTAATACACCTGCACCATGTTGCGTTACTATATCAATATCGCTACCTGGCTCTAAAATTAGTAACTTACCCGCCTTGAATGTTTGATTATCTGGCGTGATAAGGGATCCCGAATGTATGTAAAGCATCACATTTTGTTGTTTTAAAGGAGCAAGCTCTAGCTGCTTACCAGCAGGTAAATTTACATCGGCTAAAGCGGCATTTGCAGAGAGCTTTTGAATACTTGATGTTAATTCAACTGCTTCAAACTGCCATGAACCAGCAAGGGCAGTTAATGTAACACCGCTTTCATTTTTAAAGGTTGGAGCTGGGCTTTGCGTTGTATCTTGATAAATGGGATCGCGCATTTTTTCTTTGCTTGGCATATTGATCCAAATTTGAAAACCATGGAGTCCGTCTTTGGCATCAGGCAGAGGCATTTCGCTATGAATCACTCCATTGCCTGTACTCATCCATTGCACATCGCCTGCTCTGATCGCTTTTTTATTACCCATTTGATCTTTGTGCTCAAATCCTCCTTTAATAATATAAGTAAACGTTTCCATACCTCGGTGCGGATGCGCAGGAAAACCGCCCATATAATCAGCCTCGTTATCTGACTTGAGCTCATCGATCATTAAAAACGGGTCAAGGTATTTACCATCGAATCCAGGGATACGACTTATATTGACACCATCACCATCTTGAGTTGCATAGGACGTTAATATTTTTGCTATATTCATTTTTTAAATCACTATCTGAAATGTTATCTATACTTATTAAAGCACTGATAAAACCAAACAACCATGTCTTTATATCGCGCTAACCATTCGTTTTTTTAGAATAATTTGATAGTAAAATATTTTTTCATAACAACTTATAAAATATGGTTTTTTTATATTTTATTGACTACAATCACCATTAGATTTACTCAAAAAAGGGACAGAGTATTTTAACTTCATCGCTCAAAAGTCAATTTTATAGGTTACTAATCATTATTAGTATCCCGGGCATTCTTGTGACATTTTTAGCCCTTTGGGCAGAACGTGAGGCTGCGATTGAAAAAAGCGAAGAAAAAGTCGTTAATATTGCTAAGCATTTAACCCACCAACAAACAGCAATGATTGGAGAGACTGAGCAACTCACTCGGTTTTTAGCAAACACAATTGCTGCAGAACCCAACCTTCCGGACACGTGCCCTAGCTATTTTTACCAAATACAAGAGCTCTACACAAACGTTGCCAATATTGGTGTAGTTGATGACAAAGGAAACTTAATTTGTGTAACCAATGGCATAGTAAAAAATGTGTCTATTAGTGATAGGCAATACTTTAAAAATGCCATAGCAAATAAAAGCTTTTCAATTGGGTATTTTCAATACGACAGAAGCATTCAAGCACCCAGTGTTAACTTTGCTCACCCTATTATTGATAAGCAAGAGCAATTAAAGGGCGTTGTTGTTACAGTGATTGCACTTGACTGGTGGAGTGCAGCTTTAGACAAAGCCGAATTCCCAATTGGTTCGAACGCTGTTATTGCTGATTCTAATGGCCTTGTACTGGCAAGTTACCCAAACTCATTGCTACCTTTAGGGGAAAAAATTAACAACAAACACTTTTTACATGGCGATAGCTCATTGGCTATGTTTAAAGACGATAACAACGTCAATCAAATCTTTCACCGAGCAACTATTTATAATGACATTAATAACAATAATTTAGAAATTTACATCACATCGCCCACTGATAAATATATTGATCGAGCAAATAAACACTTTTTAGAAACTATTATTTTATTTTTTAGCGCTATTTTAATTATTGCTTTTATTGGGCATCGTATTATCAGAAAAAGTATTTTTTACCCCATTGAAGAACTTGCCCAAGCAACCGACCTATTAGCACAAGGCAATATGCCCGCTCATAAAATAAAACCTAATAGTCCTGAATTATCAGCTTTGTATACGCGCTTTGAAGCCATGGCTGAAACACGTTTGCAAACAGAAGCCGATTTAAAAAACAAACACGACGAGTTGACTGGGTTACTAAATGCCCTCCCCGATATGTACCTTAGGTTAAATAACCTAGGTAAGGTACTTAATATTAGTGGCACTATTATCCCGCTATTCGCCGCAAGCAGTAAACTGCCTGAAAAATTATTAGATATTTTACCAACCGACATCACTGAACAAATTTTAAATGAAGCATCTACTCGCAAAGATGTCATCACATTTGATTTTAAAATAAGTACAGGCATAAGCACTCATTACTTTGAAGCTCATATCAATCACCTTGAAAAGAACGATGAGTTAATACTTGTGCTGCGTGATATCAGCCAACGAAAAGTAAATGAAGACTCGCTTCACTTAGCATCTCTTGTTTACGGCAATAGTAGTGAAAGTATGGCAATTACAGATGCCAACGGTATTATTTTTGATGTAAACCCTGCCTTTTGTGAAACAACACAATATTCTAAAGACGAAGTAATTGGCCACTCTACCCGCATACTTTCTTCAGGGGAGCACTCAAAAGAGTTTTATGAAAAAATTTGGGCATCAATAAATGCCACTGGCCGCTGGCAAGGCGAAATTATAAACCGTAAAAAAAATGGGGTACTATTTACTGAGTGGCTAAATATAGACACTGTTTACGATGAAAATAACAAACCGGCACGCCGAATAGCTATCTTCACTGATTTAACTGAAAAAATTCAAGCTAATAAAACAATTTGGCGACAAGCTCACTTCGATCATTTGACCGATTTACCAAATCGATTAGAGCTTAAAAAGCGACTAAATAAACAGTTTTCTAATGCAAATAATGAAAGCTTTGTTGTGATGCTTCTAGATATTGATCATTTTAAAGATATTAATGATACTTTAGGCCACCACTATGGAGACAACCTATTAAAAGTGGTGTCGCAGCGTATTGTCAATTCAGCTAAAAATGCCGAATTTGTTGCGCGTATTGGTGGTGATGAATTTGTTATTGTTTTTAATCATATTAAAAGTACTCGCCATATAAACCAGATTGCTAGCAATATATTACAAAGCTTATCGTCTGCGCTACATGTTGAAAATGAAGAAGTATTTATAAGTGCCAGCATGGGTATAGCCTGTGCGCCCGAAGATGGTGAAAACACCGAGCAGCTATTAAAAGCAGCCGATCAGGCAATGTATAAGGCTAAAAATAATGGCCGTAATGGCTTTGAATTTTTCTCTCGTGATATGAGAGAGCAAGCACAAGCTCGTATGTTGTTACTCAAAGACTTGCGCTGTGCAATAGAATATAACCAGTTCGAATTATTTTATCAGCCTATTGTGTCGCTAAACGATTTACATATACACAAGGCTGAAGGCTTAATACGCTGGCAACATCCACAAAAAGGGTTAATAAGCCCTATCGCGTTTATTCCACTTGCTGAAGAAACAAGGCAAATTAATGCCATTGGCCAATTTGTATTTTCCCAAGCAATAGAAACGCTCACCGATATAAAAAAATTGACTGATGACGATTTTCAAATAAGTGTGAACGTCTCCCCTGTACAATTATCTACTGCTAATAGTGGTATTGATGATTGGTATGCCATGCTTGATGCCGCTAAAATTTCCCCCTCTTCTATTGTTGCTGAAATAACAGAAGGCTTAATGGTTAACCCTGAGGAACTGACGCAAAAGCGCCTCAAACAAATTGTGAAATCAGGGATGCAACTGGCTCTTGACGATTTTGGTACAGGCTACTCATCGCTTGCCTACTTGCAGGAAATGGATACTGACTACTTAAAGATTGATAAACGATTTGTTGATAATATTAAAGCTGATAGCCAAGAACTATCCTTGTGTGAAGCAATAATTGTAATGGCTCACCAGCTTGGTTTAAAAGTAATAGCAGAAGGCATTGAAACACCATTACAATATCAGCTACTAACTGAGGCTGGTTGTGATTATGGGCAAGGTTACTTATTTTCCAAGCCTTTAAATAAAAGCGATTTTATGGATCTTATTACTGAGAAAAAAGTGATTCTTTCAAAGTAAACTTACCGAGATTAGTAAGTTTTGTTAGGGCTGGGTTAAACATAAATTAATCTATTTCTGTTATGCAATTAAAAATGCGTCTATACGGTCAAGTCCAAGAAGCAAATAACTTTCTAACAGGATTTCAAATGGCAAAACCCACATTAGATCAATGGCGGATGTTTAAAGCCGTGGTAGAACATGGTGGTTTTGCTGGCGCCAGTGCCGCGGTATTTAAAAGCCAGTCAACGGTTCATCATGCAGTGCAAAAACTCGAAGCCGCTTTGCAAATAAAACTACTTGAGGTGAAAGGCCGTAAAGCGTTTTTAACGGAAAGTGGAAAACTTATATTACGCCGTGCAGAGTTTTTAATTGAAGAAGCGAATAAAATAGAATCTGTTGCAAATACACTAAGTGAAGGAGTGGAAAGTACATTAAAAATAGCAGTTGATGAAGTATTCCCTCAGCCCATTTTGTATCAAGCACTTGCTAAAACAAGTGAGCTTTATCCATTACTAAAAATCGATTTGATCGAAAGCGTGCTAACCGGCGCCAATGAATTACTTAACAATGCGGTGGTTGATTTAGCTATTTCATCAGTTCCTATTTATGGCATTAGTTGTAGCAAATTGACAGATGTTGAGTTTATTGCCGTAGCGCATAAAAATCACCCACTTAACAAATATGAAGAACAATTAAGCTTTCGAGATTTAAAACAACATCGACAAATTGTAGTGCGCGATTCTGCAACACACACTAACCAAGACGAAGGTTGGTTAGGCGCAGATATGCGCTGGACCGTTAGCCACTTACGTAATTCAATTGATATGGTGAGCCAAAATCTAGGTTACGCGTGGCTTCCGTGTGATCAAGTCACTCATCTCATTAATGATCATACACTCAAGGTGCTAAACCTTGAGCAAGGCATTACGCGTCCTCTTAACTTATATTTAATGTGTAACGATGTTGATAGATTAGGCCCTGCAGCACAAGAATTTAAAGATCAACTTACAGCAATAATTGCAGCAGAGTAACGATTGATTAATCGTTTTTGATACCCAGGTGATCAGCAACATACGCGCCGCGTTCACCTAGCTCTTTCTCAGGTCCAATTGTGCTGTCTTTTGCCGTTTGCTGCTCTGTTTCTGCGTTAATCACGGCTCCCATGGTGACGATGTACGCGCTTATGTATAACCACATTAGCATGATAACCACCCCACCCAAGGATCCATAAGTTTCGTTATAACTTGAAAAGCGCGATACATAAAATGAAAAGCCAATAGATGCTATAATCCAAAATACGGTTGCAATAGCAGAGCCGAGCGTTATCCAACGCCATTTAGCCGCTTTTCTATGCGGTGCGTAACGGTATAAAAGCACCAATGCAAAGTTAAACGTAAGGGCTAGTATTGGCCACGACACGACCTTAATTAACAAATCAATACTGTCTTTGAGACCTACTAAATTTAGTACTATAGGCAAAATACCTATAATCAACAGCGCAAAAATAGCGACTAAAATAGCACCTACCGAAAACATAAAACGAACAAACTGCGCCCTCAAGAAAGAACGTTTTTCATATTCATGATAACTTATGTTGCAGGCTGTAATTAATGCTTGGCTTCCCTTAGAGCTACTCCAAATAGTGAGTAATAACGTGCCTAACGCCCCTAAAGTTAGCCGCGCCTGAGAGCTTTGCGTGAGCTCTGAAATTTGCGATAAAATCAGTTCACGCGAACTATTTGGTATTAAGGTTGTAAACTGCCTAAGGTGCTCACTGATTTCTGCAGGTGAAGCAAAATAAGCGTATATAGAAACCAAAGCAGCAATAGCTGGGAAAATAGCAAGTAACGCATAAAATGCAACTCCGGCAGAAACCAAAGATAAATTGTCTTTGCTCATGCGCGCAAAAATACGCTTAGCAATATCCCACCAGCCCTTAATTGGAATATGTGCTGGTTGCTCTGCATGTTGACCTCTTTTTGGCTTTTTCATACTTAATCTCACTATAATTAGTACTTTAATGAAGCAAAATAACTGCCAACTTAAAAAAGGTGTTTGGTATTAAACTTGCTGTTAAAGTAAAAGTAACTAAACACGGAAGAAACCCAATGCCTACAATAGCATCAGACGTACCATCAGCTGCCAGTACCCCCTCATTGACCCCCGTAATGGAAGGAAATGTGTTTTCGTGGCAATTTTTTTATGACCAAAGCATGCAATTAGTTCACGCTACAGCGCAAATATTACCCACCTTGTTGTTAGGTTTACTCTTACTCACTATCAGCTATTTTACAGCAGGCCCTCTTTCACGCATGCTCATAAAACCTATCAATTTAGTAACCGATAGTAAGCTAGTTTTGCTGGTTGTAAGGCGCGGAATTAGCACTTTAGTCATTTTATTAGGCCTGTATCTGTTTTTACGTTTAGCAGGGCTTACTGAATTTGCGGTAGCCATAATGAGTGGGACCGGTTTAATAGGCTTAATATTAGGCTTTGCTTTTAGAGACATCGCAGAAAATTTTATAGCAAGCTTACTTTTAAGTGTACAACGCCCGTTCAAAATAGACGATGTAATTGAAGTAGATGGACGTTTAGGCGTTATAAAAAAAGTAACGGCTCGTGCCACAACGCTTGTTGATTACGATGGTAATCACATTCAAATTCCAAATGCTACGGTATATAAAAATACCATCAAAAATTTAACGGCCAACCCCAAAATGCGCGGTAAAGTGGAAATAGGTATAGGCTACGATAACGACATACGCAGCGCGCAAACGCTTGCTCTAAATATAGCAAACAAACAAACGGCCGTATTAAACGATCCCCCAGCACAAGTACTTATAAAAAATTTAGGCTCATCAACAATAAACTTTATTTTATATTTTTGGGTTAATAGCGAGCAGCATAGTCCACTTAAAGTAAGCTCTCAGCTTATGCGTGAACTAGTTAATGAATTTACTGAGCAAAATATAAGTATGCCGGATGATGCTAGAGAACGAATTTTATTAAATGCCTCTGGCAAGGAATTTTCAAGCTCAGCAGTAAAAGAGCGTTTAAATGAAAAGAAACCACCGGAAACCCACGAGCAAACAGAAACACTTAACGATGTAAGCAGTGATACTGACGAAATACGCGAACAGGCAGAGCAGTCAAGGGATCCTGAACAAGGAAAGAATATTATTTAAGTTAATAAAATTTAGATGCAAAAAAGCCCGCAGCGTTAACTGCGGGCTTCTTATTGAATGAGTGAGTCAGCCTATAAGCCGGGTTTTGTCCTTTCCGAAGAAAGTGATAATCATTCGTCTAGGCCATAAATCGCTCTATGGCTCAAGCAACCTACCCGGTTCCAACGTGGGCCACGCCATAAGGAACCCTATTTGGTCTTGCTCCGAGTGGAGTTTACCTTGCAACCGACTATTACTAGCGGCCCGGTGCGCTCTTACCGCACCCTTTCACCCTTACCAACCGAAGTTGGCGGTCTTCTCTCTGCTGCACTTGTCGTGGGCTCACGCCCCCCAGCCGTTAGCTGGCACTCTGCCCTGTGGAGCCCGGACTTTCCTCCCCCTGATCATTTTCGTCACAGGCAGCGATTATCTTGGCTGACTCGGCGCGCAGTATACATGACGCTAAAGCCAAGCGCAGTAATATTTACTCTTTTTCTTCAATAATTGTTTTGTATAGTGCATTTTTTTTCATGCCAAAGTACTCAGCTACAACACCGCACGCTTTTTTCATTGGCATTTCTTTTTCAAGTAGAGCCAACATTTTACGAGCCTCTGGTGGAATGTCGTCTACCACCTTAGGTTTGCCCGGCAGCATGAGGACTATTTCGCCGCGTTGCTTAGTGGGATCATCGGTTAAAAACTGCTTTAGCTCACTCACTGTGCCATTAAAAAAAGTTTCGAACGTTTTAGTTAGCTCTTTGGCAAATACGACCTGCTGCTCACTGCCAAGCGCAGTTTCTAAATCGTCTAGGCTTGCCATAATACGGTGTGTGCTTTCGTACATTATACTGGTAATACTTGAGTTAATCGCATCAATAAAAAAATCTTGGCGAGCTTTACTTTTAGCGGGTGTAAAGCCAATAAACTGAAAGCGGTCGGTAGGCAGCCCTGAACAACACACCGCGGTTATAGCAGCGCACGCACCTGGTACTGGGGTTACGCTTGCACCTTGCTCACGACATAAGTTTACAACCGCATATCCAGGGTCACTTATGAGTGGCGTGCCTGCATCCGATACTAAAGCAATATTTAATCCTTGATTAAGCTGATCGATAATTTGCTGTGCTTTTTGTTTTTCGTTGTGATCATGTAATGCAAATGTTTTTGCCTTAATACCAAAATGGCTAAGGAGCTTACCTGTATGGCGAGTGTCTTCAGCAGCGATTAAGTCAACCTGCGATAATGTCGCGATAGCACGCTGACTTAAGTCGTCATAATTGCCAATTGGGGTGGCAACAACGTAAAGAGTGCCAATTTTATGTGAATTCTCCTCATTTAACATTGAGGTCTCCTGCGTCAGTCAGTAATATAAGCAAATCGCGTTAACGTATTGGGAAATCATTGTGCGACTTAAACTAGTTGGTCTATTAATTATATTGTCAGGGTTATCGGCGTGTAGCACAACCGAAAAACCAATTAAAAAAAGCGATAACTTCAGCAGCAGTGCTAATGCGCTAAAAAATCAAGCGACTAATGCGCAGTCTATCTATCAATTGGCCGTAAATCGCGAAGGTGCAGATAAAATACAATTATTGTATAGCGCACGTGATGCTGCTATTTCTGAGAAGAGCTGGCCATTATTAGAGCAAATTGGTAGCGACCTAGAGTTAACAGCGAGTGTCGATCAAACTCAAAATCGCCTTTATATTGCATACGCGCAAAAGCAACAAAATAAAAATGACCAGTCTTTGATTATTTTACAATCGTTAGATGGTCAACTGACACAACCTGAACACTTTGCATGGCATCAGTTTTTAACAGCCAGTATTTACGCCTCACAAAATTTCCCTAAAAAAGCGGCTCCCTATTTTTTTAGAGCATCAGAAACATCTACAAAAAATAATATTGATATACCACAACTCGACCAACAATTATGGGATAACCTAAAACAGCTTTCTTCTTATGCGCTGGAGCGTTTTAACCGTGGCTCTGTTATTCAACAAGGCTGGGTAAATCTTGCTTTATACCATCAAGTATATGCAGGTAGCGGTGTAGAGTTAGATCAAGCAATAAATAATTGGCGACGCCGTTACGTGGGGCACCCTGCTGGAGCCGTGTTACCTAAACAAGATGAAAACTTTGTTGAATTAGCACCTTTGAACATTGACCGCTTAGTTTTGTTATTCCCTCAATCAGGTCCTAACGAACGCCTAGGTGATGCTTTAAAAGCAGGAGCTTTAGCCGCATTAGATAAACAAAATATTAATGAAGCTATTTTTATTGATGAAAATTTAAGTACTGCAGACATTGCAGCAAAACTTGACCAAATTAAACCTGACTTTGTAGTTGGGCCACTACTTAAAGCGAACATAGATAAGCTTACGGCAGCTAAAACGCTTATTAATATTCCTACGTTGCATTTAAATACATTCGATGGAGACACTATTTCGCTCCAACACTACTATTTTGCCCTAAACCCAGAGCACGAAGTTGAACAAGCTTTAGAGCATTTTCTAGCTATGGGATATCAAAAACCCATGCTACTCGCTCCAGAAAATACGAATGGCCAGCGCTTAGTTGATTTTTTTAATCAGCAATGGCAACGCTACAGCGAGACTAAACCTCAAATTGGTTTTTATGAAAACAATCAAGACATGCCAAAAACGATTAGTAGTTTATTAGAAGTTGATCAATCTAAAGAGCGTATAAAAACAATAAAAGCCTTATTTAAGCAAGAAGTTGAAAGTGAAACACGCTCACGTAGTGATATTGATGTGATTTATATTTTAGGTGATGCAATAGAAACACGCTTAATTAAGCCCTACCTCGATGTAAATGTGAGTACATTCTCAGAGCGAATTCCGCTGTATGCGAGCTCAAAAAGTCACAGTAAGCAAATTGACTCAACCGACAAAGGCGATTTAGACGGCCTGTATTTCACAGAATTACCTTGGATGCTTAATTCACAAATCACACAACATAACTTACGTGAGCAGTATAATTTGCTTTGGCCCGAGCAAGCCGATATTAGCCAGCGCTTATTCGCCATGGCATACGATGCAGTACTCGTTATTAACGATATTAGGCAGTTGAGCTTAATGCCTGGCAATAAATTTAGCGGTTTGAGCGGTAAGTTATCAGTTAATAGTAATGGTCACCTACAACGCGTACTTGATTGGGCTCAATATACTAATCGCCAAATTAAGTCTGTGCAGTTAAAAACACAACGCCCTGTGCCCTTATTTATGCAGTCGGCTAGCGGTGTAAAAACGATAAATTAAGGGGGCGGCATGTCGTGGTTTAAAGAGCTGTGGCAAAATAGTCGTGAAAAAGGTCAGTATTACGAACTACAAGCGCAAAAATACCTAGTAGCGCAAGGTTTAAAACCTATAGAACGTAATTATTACTGCCCCTTTGGTGAGCTCGATATTATTATGAAAGAGGGTAACACCCTTGTTTTTGTGGAAGTGAAGTTTCGCAAAAACAACGCTCGAGGTGGTGCTAATTATGCGCTCAGCGCTCAAAAACAAGCACGGCTTAAACGTAGTATTCATCATTACTTAGCAGCTAAAAACTTAACAAATCAGGCATTAAGAATTGACTATGTAGCCATAACCGGAGAATCATCTCCTACATATAATTGGCTTAAAAACGTATTTTAAAAATACTAAAAAGAATTGGTAGGCTATGCAAGACACGATAAAAGAAATTTTCACAGAAAGTATTCAAGTTCAAATAGCCGCTGGAGAGGTCCTTCCCAGTGCTCTTGAATCGGCCGCGTTCACAATTGCACAAAGCCTTATTAACGGTAATAAGTTAATTTGTTGCGGGACAGCTAACTGTCATATGCTTGCGCAACATATAGCGGGTATATTGGTCAATCACTACGAAACAGAGCGTCCTTGCTTGCCTGCTATTGCTTTGTCACAAGAAAATATAAATCTTGGACAGAACAATCACAGTGATGATCACGATACATTTGCCCGTCAAATCCGTGCATTCGCTCAACAAGGTGACTTACTATTGGTATTAGCAATTAATGGCAATGAAAAGCAGGTAATTTCAGCCGTTGAAGCTGCACTTACACGCGATATGAAGGTCATTGTAATGGTCGGTGACGATGGCGGTGAATTAGTGGGTTTACTTGGCCCTAATGATGTTGAAATAAGAACACCGTCTAAACGTCCAAGCCGTATTATAGAGTCGCATTTAACTAACTTACATTGTTTAAGTGAACTTATAGATTTAACGCTTTTCCCGCAGGATGAAAATTATGTTTAAACGCTCCCTTATTATTTTAGGTACCGTTGTATTATTACAAGGCTGTGCTGCAGCTGTTGTAGCCGGCACTGCCAGTGCAGTAACCGCTGCAAACGACCGTCGCACTATAGGCTCTCAAATCGATGATAACAATATAGAAATTAAAGCTAGCATTGCTATTAGTGAAGTTGAACGCCTAGAAAAGTCTGCTCGAGTTAACGCTATAAGTGTCAATGGTATTGTTTTGCTTGTTGGTCAAGTTGCTAATCAGGAAATGAAAAACGAAGCACAAATAACCGTAGAAGCGATTGCCGGCATTCGTAAAATTCATAACCAACTTCGTATTGGTTCAAATATTGGTATAACAACTCAAACTCATGATTCGTGGCTTACCTCAAAGGTAAAAGCACAGTTACTAGCAGCTAAAGATATTAGTAGCAATAACATTAAAGTGGTTACAGAAAACGCTGAGGTTTATTTGATGGGCTTGGTGTCTCAAGATGAAGCTAATCGTGCAGTTGATATTGCACGTAATGTGTCGGGCGTTGAGCGAGTAGTAAAGGTATTTGAATATATTAATTAAAAGCCACTAAATTACAGCGATAAAAAAACCGCTTTTAAGCGGTTTTTTTGTGATCTACATATTATTTTATAACACGTAAATGTGAGCCTTTTTTCTTTTCAGGTTTTTCTGGCGGTGTTTCATCTATATTCTTAGATGAATCAACACTTTCTAGCCCTGTATCAAACTCGTCTTCGTCCTCTACAAACTCGTCTGCAGTGAAGACTGTACCTTCGCCATTCTCACGGGCGTAAATTGCAAGCACAGCACCTAAAGGTACATAAACTTGCATTGGCTGACCGCCAAAACGCGCGTTAAAACTAAGTTGGGTTAGGTCTAACGAAAACTGTGTTACTGCTGATGGGCTAATGTTAAGCACTATTTGTCCATCTTGCACAAATTGTGTAGGCACTTGCACATTCGCAAAACCAGCGTCCACCACAATATGTGGCGTACATTCGTTATCGACTATCCAATCAAAAAAAGCACGTAATAAATAAGGACGATTAGGCGTCATTATAAACGGATCTCACGCTCAGCTTCAGTTAAAGAGGCTTGGAATGACTCACGTTCGAATAAACGGATCATGTACTCTTTCATCTCTTTAGAGCCTGCACCATTAAGCTCAATACCAAACTCAGGTAAACGCCATAGTAGTGGTGCTAAGTAACAATCTACTAAGCTAAACTCTTCACTCATAAAGTAAGGAGCTTCGCTAAAGATAGGAGCTACTGCAAGTAATGCCTCAGTTAACTCTTTACGAGCTTGTGCTGCATCTGATGTATTATTACTGATTTTAGCAGCTAAGCTGTACCAATCAGTATCAATGCGGTGCATCATTAAACGGCTACGACCACGCATTACCGGGTAAACAGGCATTAGTGGAGGATGAGGGAAACGTTCATCAAGGTATTCCATGATGATATTTGCCTGATATAAACCAAGCTCACGGTCAATCAGTGTTGGCACTGTACCGTAAGGGTTAATTTCGTGAAGTGCTTCTGGCAGATTATCCTTTTCAGCCAAATGAATATCTACACTTACACCTTTTTCTGCAAGTACGATACGTACTTGATGGCTATACATACAGTTAGCCCCAGAGAAAAGGGTCATTACAGGGCGCTTATTGGCAGCTACGGCCATGCCTACCTCCATTAAATAACTAAAACAGCAATAGGGGCTTAAGCCCCTATTGCAAAATTACCTTTAAATATGTTCAAACTTAATGAACATCTCTCCAGTATTC
This sequence comes from Pseudoalteromonas sp. 2CM32C, assembly GCF_023161925.1. Taxonomy (NCBI): domain Bacteria; kingdom Pseudomonadati; phylum Pseudomonadota; class Gammaproteobacteria; order Alteromonadales; family Pseudoalteromonadaceae; genus Pseudoalteromonas; species Pseudoalteromonas sp. 2CM32C. The sequence goes on from NZ_JALNTI010000001.1 coordinate 564,020, forward strand.
TTTCTTAAGCATAAATGCCAAGATAAACAGGATAACTAAGAACCCAATTACCTTAATACCTAGCGCTTCCGATTCAAGTCGAGTAGGTTCACCTACGTACTCTAGGAAATTCGTTAAATCACGAACAGCTTGGTCATACTCATCTACACTCATCTCGCCTGAACCATCTGTTTCAGTACCTGTGATATGTACAGTTGTTACACCATCAACAGTTACTTCTTCAGTTATAGGAGTAGGAACACCCTGAAGTTCTTGTAGAACATGTGGCATACCTACTGATGGAAATAACGTATTATTTACACCAAACGGACGAGACTCATCTTTATAAAATGATTTCAAGTACGTGTAAATCCAGTCACTTCCACGTACACGTGCAACATTAGTTAAATCCGGCGGAGCCGCACCAAACCATTTTGCTGCATCATCTTTAGCCATTGAGTTCTTAATATGGCTACCTACTTTTGAACCATCAAAAATAAGCTGCTCTTGGCCAACTTCCGTTGGAATACCAATATCACGGAAAGTACGTTCATAACGCTGATACTGCATTTGGTGACAACCAAGACAGTAGTTCATGAACAACTTAGCGCCGCGCTGCAAAGATGGCTGATCAGATATATCGTTACCCGCGTCCATTAGTGGAACTGACGGGCCTGCCGCCATTGCAGGTAACATATTTACTGATAAAGCGAATAAACCAATTATTAGTTTTTTCATCATTTCGTTAACCTCTCAGGCAATGGCTTAGTTTTTTCATTCTTACTGTAAACAAATAACAGTACGAAGAACATAAAGTAAGTCACAGTACAAACTTGCGAAACAATTGTTTTAAAGTCAGTTTGCGGTGTAGCACCAACCCAACCTAAAAGAACAAAAGTAACAACAAAGCCTGCAATGTTCCATTTGTGGAAACCACAACGGTAACGAACAGAGCGAACTGAACCACGGTCAATCCAAGGTAATAACGCAAGTACTACAATTGACGCACCCATTGCTGCAACACCCATTAATTTATCAGGGATTGCGCGCAAGATTGCGTAGAATGGCGTGAAGTACCAAACAGGGAATATATGTTCCGGTGTTTTAAGTGGGTTTGCCGCTTCAAAGTTTGGCGCCTCTAAAAAGAAACCACCCATAGCAGGCATAAAGAACACAACCCAACAGAACAATATTAAGAAACCAACCACGCCCACAATATCTTTTACTGTGTAATAAGGATGGAACGGAATCGCATCAATAATGTCTTTTTTATCAGTGTAGTATTCATGGAACTTAAACTTAGGCTTATCTTCTTCAGGAACCGTGCCTTTTTTACGTTTGTTATCAATACCGTCTGGGTTATTAGAACCCACTTCGTGTAGTGCAACAATGTGTAAAAATACTAAGATAACAATAACCAATGGCAGTGCAATTACGTGTAATGCAAAGAAGCGGTTAAGCGTTGCGCCAGAAATTACGTAGTCACCACGGATCCAAAGTGTAAGGTCATCACCAATAACAGGAATAGCCCCGAATAATGAAATGATTACCTGTGCACCCCAGAACGACATTTGGCCCCATGGTAATAAGTAACCCATGAATGCTTCAGCCATTAGGGCTAAGAAAATAAACATACCAAACAACCACAGTAACTCACGTGGTTTTTGGTAAGAACCGTAGATCATGCCACGGAACATATGCAGGTATACAACAATGAAGAATGCTGATGCACCGGTTGAATGCAGATAGCGCAGTAACCAGCCATAATCTACATCACGCATGATATATTCTATTGATGCAAATGCACCTTCAGCAGACGGTACGTAGTTCATTGTTAGCCAAATACCGGTCAGTATTTGGTTAACTAGTACTAACATTGCTAATGAGCCAAAGAAGTACCAAAAGTTAAAGTTTTTAGGTGCTGGATACTGTGCAATATGCATGTTCCAAACACGTGTCATTGGGATTCTGTCGTCAATCCAACCAATAATCTTACCAAACATTAGGCCACCCCTTGTTCTTCGCCCACTAAAATAGTGGTTTCATCAAGAAAAGTATATGGTGGAATTTCTAAGTTTAATGGTGCTGGAACCGATTGAAAAACACGGCCAGCCATATCAAATTTAGAACCGTGACATGGACAATAAAAACCATCATCAGTCCCTTCCACTTTTTCACCAAAGCCACCTTGTAAAAAGCTAGGTGAACATCCTAAATGCGTACAAATACCTACAGCGACAAAAATCTCTGGACGTAATGAACGGTAGTCATTTGTTGATGATTCTAATTGTTGTGGCTCTTGCGATTGCGGATCACGAAGTTGACCTTCATGTTCTTTCATTTGCTCAAGCATTTTTGGGGTTCGTGATACAACCCATACAGGTTTACCACGCCACTCGACACGTATTAATTGTCCTGGCTCAAGTTTGCTTATATCTACTTCTACAGGCGCACCCGCAGATTTAGCTCGCTCACTTGGATTCCAAGACGCAATAAAAGGAACAGCAGCCCCAGCCGCACCAACACCACCAACAACAGAGGTAGCTATGGTTAAAAAGCGACGTCGGCCATTGTCTACAGGCGCATTGCTCATCCACTTATCTCCACTTACGATTCTCAACACTTGCTATATTGAGAACATCAGTTACAGCAGGTTAATTATTCGAAATTTTTAAAATAGAAATGATCATAATTAAAACCCTTGTTTAAAACAAGGTTATTAACAACTCAGGTCTTGAAAAATATTAATTTCACCAATGGTTTGATTAAGCTAGTTCGAGCACGAGCCGAAAAGTAATAATATCACTTCTGTAAAAACGATGTAGTGACCAAGATCAACTCCACTAAGCGGAAGTTTTAAGACTACACATAGTGTTATAAAACTTGATCGTTTTACTTCCACGCCAATTGTAGCAAAAAATTCCATCAATTAACTGATGGATTTAAACTAATTACGATAATTATTTAACTTTTTTGCACCTATCTGGCTATTTACTTCCTTTCGTTCAATTAATACGCCGTTATTGCACTGTGTGATCATCATAAACAGTAATTTGCAATTACAGCTTAGGCTAACAATTTTTTAAAGCTCAAAGGAATCAGAAGAAATTTATCGCCAATAACAAAAAACCCAGCATAAGCTGGGTTTTTGAATTCTTGATAACGTATAGATTAACGTTTTGAGAACTGTGGACGCTTACGCGCTTTCTTAAGACCCACTTTCTTACGTTCAACTTTACGTGCATCACGAGTAACGAAACCTGCTTTACGAAGTTGTGGACGTAGTGACTCGTCAAACTCCATAAGTGCACGAGTGATACCGTGACGGATAGCACCAGCTTGACCAGTTGTACCACCACCAGAAACGGTGATGAAAAGGTCAAATTTTTCAGTCATATCAACAAGCTCAAGAGCTTGATGAACAACCATGCGTGCTGTTTCGCGACCAAAGTACTCTTCTAAAGAGCGCTTGTTGATTACGATGTTACCAGTGCCTGGGCGTAAGAATACGCGAGCACTTGAACTTTTACGACGACCTGTACCGTAGTATTGATTTGCCATGATAGTGCTCCTTAAATGTCTAGAACCTGAGGCTGTTGTGCAGCATGGTTATGCTCAGTACCTGCGTAAACTTTAAGTTTACGGTACATAGCGCGGCCTAAAGGACCACGTGGCAACATGCCTTTAACTGCTTTTTCGATGATCATTTCAGGCTTTGCAGCTTGAAGTTTATCAAAAGTAGTAGACTTAAGGCCACCTGGAAAACCAGAGTGAGCGTAGTACACTTTATCTTTGAATTTGTTACCAGTTACAGTAACTTTCTCAGCGTTGATAACGATGATGTAATCACCAGTATCTACGTGTGGAGTGTATTCAGCTTTGTGCTTACCGCGTAGGCGATGAGCGATTTCAGTAGCGATGCGACCTAAAGTTTTACCTTCAGCGTCAACTACGTACCAGTCACGTTTTACTGTTTCTGGTTTAGCAACAAACGTTTTCATTTATAAAAATCCAATGTTTTTCAATTAAAACCACAAGTAGTTAATATTAACTACTGCTCTAAGTTTGCTATAACCCCTTCGAGTTTTAGACTTTTGCGCCGCTCATTAGTGGCTAAACTATATGAAGGCATAGAACGCAACGTGGCAGACGCGGGAGTATACCAGCACTTAAATCACATTGCTACCGATCGGTTGTTTTTCCCACAAGAAAATTATCGCTATTTACAAATAAGAGTTGGAAGCGCGCAACGACCGGCATTCTAATTTTTATTAGGCTAAATGTTCTCTTGCTAAATACTCTAACGACTGCATTTCTTGTAAACGGCTTATGCAGCGTTTAAATTCAAAATTTAAGTTACCTTGGGTGTAAAGTTCGGTAATCGGTTTTTCTGCTGAAATAATTAGCGTCACGTGGCGTTCGTAAAATTCATCTACTAGAGCAATAAAGCGCCTTGCTGCATCGTCATTACTTTGGCCAAGCTGTTTTACATTAGAAATAATTACCGTGTTATATAAACGGCTAATTTCCATGTAATCAACTTGGCTACGTGCAGTCTCACACAATTCACTAAATTCGAATAGCACGACACTTTGAGCTACTTTGCGCGTTTTTATTAAGCGCCCTTCTATTTCTATAGGGTGATCGAGTTGACCCGGTTCAGCTGACAACTTATCAAAATATTCAAATAGATTTTTATCAGCTTGTTCATCAAGCGGGCTGTGAAAAATTTCAGCTTGTTCTAAGGTTCTCAGTCGATAGTCAATACCGGAATCTACATTCACTATTTCAGTATTGAGTTTTACCAGTTCAATAGCAGGCATAAAACGAGCCCGCTGTAAGCCATTTCTATATAAATCGTCAGGTACAATATTAGAGGTAGCGACTAAAACAATTCCGCGAGCAAAAAGCGCTTCCATTAAACCACCCAGTAACATGGCATCCGTTATGTCTTGCACAAAAAATTCATCAAAACAAATGATGTCGGTTTCTGATTTAAATATATCCGCTACTTTTTCCAGTGGATTGGCCGTGTTATTTAGTTTTTTTAATTCATCATGCACACGGTGCATGAAACGATGAAAATGCACGCGCATTTTTCGATCACTTGGCAAAGCCTCGTAAAAAGTATCAACTAAATACGTTTTTCCACGTCCAACTCCGCCCCAAAAATACAGGCCTTTTATAGGTTCTGGTTCGTTTTTACCAAATAAATTAGCGAAAAAACCTGTTGATTTTGGTTTTGTTTGCGTGAGGTCATCATATAAACGTTGCAAGTGGCGCACAGCATTTTCTTGTGCTGCGTCGTGTACAAAGTCATCTCGTTTTAAATCTTGTTGATATGTTTGCCAAGGAGTCATATGTATTTTCAGTCAAAACGCAGTTTAATTTGTAAAGCATATTAACACGCATCATAACTCGGGGTATATTACACTTAATATGATTTATAAATGAATCAGCATTCTTTCGTCATTTTCCCAAAGGGGTAGTTTATGGGCACAGTTATATGGGTAGGTTTAATCGTTATTGTTGCGGTTATAGCATTTTTTATTGGTGCATTTGTTACTAAAAAACAGTTCAAACAAGATGAGTTAAAAGAGCAAGCGGAACAAGCGCAAAGCGAACTTGAGCAATACCGCCAAGACGTAGCTGACCATTTAGCAAGCACCAGCAAGCTTGTAAATAAAATGAAAGATAACTACAACCAGCTTCTTAGCCACGTTGAAGAAACTAATCAATTACTGTTAGAAGATAGAAATAAAGAACCAGCAGCCCCTTACTTTTCAAAAGAAACAACAGAGCAATTACAAGCATCTTTAAAAGAGCGTCGTTCTGATCGCTCTTCAGCAGAGGCGCAACCGGCAGACTTTGTGTCAGGTGAGTCTGGTTTATTTGCTGGTGAAAATAAAGTACAGGACCGCTCTAAAGCATCTTGATGAACTTTTTTTTGACCCCATAGTCTTTAGATATAACAGCTTTGTTGTTTTATCTTACTAACAAACTAAAAAAAGGCTGCTTATGCAGCCTTTTTTAATTTTTGTTTTTCCTAAGTGGAGTAAACCTTGACTATGAAAATGAAATTATCACTTATCAGTGCTGCTATTTTATCTACAAGCTTATTAATGAGCCCGGTAGCGTCTTACGCAAAGTTACCAATAGCAGTTAATGGGCAACAGCTACCTACTCTTGCACCTATGCTTGAACAAATCTCCCCTGGTGTTGTGAGTATTCAGGTTTCGGGCTCTAAAGAGGTTCGCCGCCGCGCCGATCCACTTGAGTTCTTTTTTGGCCAGCAACAACCTCGCAGCCAAAAGCGCCAATTTAGTGGTTTGGGTTCAGGTGTGATTATCGATGCAGATGAAGGTTATGTGGTTACTAATAATCACGTGATCCAAGATGCTGAAAAAATGATCGTTACACTCGAAGATGGACGTGAATTTGAAGCTACTAAAATTGGTACAGATAAAGAGTCTGACATTGCACTACTACAAATAGACGCTGATGACCTGACAGAAATCAAACTTGCTAACTCAGACCAATTACGAGTCGGTGATTTTGCAGTTGCTATAGGCAACCCGTTTGGCTTAAGCCACACCGTCACCTCAGGCATTGTTAGTGCCCTTGGACGCAGTGGTTTAAACATTGAAGGTTACGAAGATTTCATTCAAACAGACGCCGCAATTAACCAAGGTAATTCTGGCGGTGCTTTAGTGAATTTAAATGGAGAACTAATTGGCATTAACACCGCTATTTTAGGTGCATCTGGTGGTAACGTTGGAATTGGTTTTGCTATTCCTTCTAACATGATGAAAAACTTGGTTGATCAGATTATTGAGCATGGTGAAGTACGCCGTGGCTCGCTAGGCATATCGGGTCGTCCACTTGATGCGGGCTTAGCCAAAGCACAACAGCTTGATGTTAAACAAGGTGCTTATGTAATGCAGGTAATGGATGATACTGCTGCAAGTAAAGCAGGTATAAAAGCCGGGGATGTTATTGTAAGCATTAATGGCAGCGATATAAGCGGCTTCCATGAACTGCGCAGTAAAATTGCTACATTAGGTGAAGGCAGAGAAATAAAGCTCAGTATTTACCGGGATGGAAAAATAAAAACGCTCAAAGTTACACTCGACGGCGCGTCTGGTGTTAAAGCGGTTGGCGAAGAACTACACCCCGCATTTCAAGGGGCTGAATTAGAAAATGTTCAGAAAAATAACGCAAAGGGGATTGAAATTACTTCTGTCGATCCTCGCTCTCCTTCTGCACGGGTAGGCCTAGAAGAAGGTGACATGATAGTTCAAGTGAACCGCCAACGTGTTGAGACAATTCGCGATATGAATAAAATCATCGAAAATACGAAAGGTAATATTGTACTAGGCGTTAAACGTGGACGTGAGTCTATATTTATCCTAATTCAGTAATTAATCGCAGTATATGTGTAATAAAAATAACAGTGGCACTTGCCGCTGTTATTTTTTTTGTGCCATCATAAAGGGATTGCTCCTTTAATAATAAGAAACTTGTGCTGAAATTCATTAAATTTGTCCTCCCTCCTCTATTTGCAGGTCTCAGTATTGCTTTTTTGGTGGTTTTTTTCAGCCCAAATATGAGAGCAGCGCTGCTGCCTAATGTTCCTATCCCTAGTGCAATGAGTGCAAGCCACTTAAGCTTTTCTGATGCAGTAAAGCGCGCAGCCCCGTCAGTCGTTACTATTTTTTCTGAAAGTATTTCCAAGGAGCCCCGCTACAAAAGAAAAAACACCGTTCAGGAGTTAGGCTCTGGCGTTATTATGTCGCAAGATGGCTATATACTTACAAATTATCATGTTGTTAATAATGCTGATGTCATCATGGTGATTTTAACTGACGGCCGACGTTTTTTTGATGTGCAGCTGATAGGCTTTGATACAATTACAGATCTAGCACTACTTAAAATAAATGCAGAACACCTTCCTGTTATTCCCGTAAACGATGACTATACGACTAGCGTGGGAGATGTTGTATTAGCTATCGGCAACCCACTTAATCTTGGACAAACAATCACACAAGGAATTATTAGTGCCACAGGTAAACAAAAAATTACCGATAGCCCGTTTAATAATCTACTGCAAATGGATGCAGCAATTAATGTAGGAAATTCTGGTGGTGCACTCGTTAATTCAAATGGTGATTTAGTGGGTATTACTTCGGCGCAATTTAAAACCCGCGAAAACTTAAACATCCAAGGCATCTTTTTTGCTGTCCCCTACACCCTAGCTAAGGAAGTAATGTCTAAGCTAATTCGCCATGGCCGTGTAGTGCGTGGTTACTTAGGGTTTGAAGGCACAGCTGTAGACAGTACAGGCAAAGAGGTTAATGACAACTTAACCCCTGTGAGCGGCATGCGTATTACAAATTTAGATCCATTAGGGCCTGCGTGGCAAGCTGGCATTGAAGAACAAGATATTGTAATAAAAATTGCAGGGCTTTCAGTGGCTAATCCACAAAAGGTACTCGAAAAAATTGGCAATACTGAACCAGGTAAAGAAATAGAGTTTGAATTGTATAGAGATGGGAAAATCGAGAAAATAATGGTTACTGTGGCTGAGCTTGAAACCAAACTCTAAATAAAAAAAGGTCGGTGTAATCACACCGACCGGCATTTAAACGTGTTAGCTTGCTTTACGCTTTATGTTAGCGCCTAGCGCGCTGAGTTTATCCTCAATACGCTGATACCCTCTATCAACGTGATAAATACGATCAACAACGGTTTCACCTTGCGCTACAATCCCTGTAAGGATTAAGCTTGCTGATGCTCGTAAATCCGTAGCCATAACTTGAGCGCCCGACAAACTTTTAGTCTCACCACATATTGCTGTGTTGCCTTCTAAACGAATGTTTGCGCCCATGCGCTGTAACTCAGGCACATGCATGAAACGGTTCTCAAAAATAGTTTCTGTAATTGTCGCGCTGCCGTTAGCCACTACATTAAGTGCAGTAAACTGAGCTTGCATATCGGTTGGGAACCCAGGATGCGGGGCGGTTTTAACATTCACCGCTTTAAGCTCACGACCACGCATATCCAGATAAATAGAATCGTCTTTCACTTCAAGTAAGGCATTTGTCGCGCGCAGTTTTTCAATAACCGGTTCAAGTGAATGAAAGTCTGTGTTTTTACACAATACTTCACCACCAGCCATTGCTGCAGCAACTAAGAACGTGCCCGTTTCAATACGATCCGGTAAAATTTTATGTTCACAACCGGATAAGCGCTCTACGCCTTCAATTTCAATACGGCTCGTTCCAGCGCCTGTAATTTTAGCACCCATTGCAATCAAGCAATTTGCTAAATCGGTAATTTCAGGTTCACGGGCTGCGTTTTCTAGTACTGTTTTACCATCGGCCAACGCTGCTGCCATCAACAAGTTCTCGGTTGCGCCTACACTGACCATCTCCATAAAGATCTCAGCGCCTTTAAGGCGACCATCCACTTTAGCATTAATGTAGCCATTTTCGACGCTAATTTGCGCACCTAAACGTTCCATGCCTTGAATGTGAATATCAACAGGGCGAGCACCAATAGCACAGCCGCCTGGCAATGAAACTTGTGCCTCACCAAAGCGAGCAACTAAAGGCCCTAATGCTAATACAGACGCGCGCATTTGCTTTACTAAATCGTATGGGGCCAACGTTTTATCAACAGTTGCACCATCAATGACGAGGGTATCACTCTGCCAATTTACATCTGCACCTAATGTTTTTAGCAAAGCTTCAGTAGTTACAATATCGCGTAAGCGTGGCACATTGGTAAATGTGCTTTTACCGTCGGCCAAAAGTGAGGCAAATAAAATAGGCAGTGCCGCGTTTTTAGCACCAGAAATAGTCACCTCACCAGCAAGTGAAGTGCCACCTTGAATTACAAATTGATCCATTAGGAGGCCCTATTTATTGCGGTAAAATAAATTTTTGTTCGCGTTTCCACTCAGTCGGTGTAAAAGCACGAATAGAAACTGCATGAATAGTACCGTCTGAAATAGTATTCATTAGTGGACCATATACTAGCTGTTGCTTTTTAACTCGGCTTAAACCGTCGAAGCACTCACCCACGGCAACAACTTCATAATGGCTTCCATTGGCTTTTACATGAACTTCTGCTAATTGAAGTTCTTCGCGTAATAATGTTTCGACTTGGCTAGTTTCCATAACTCTCACTCAAATAGGGTTGTAACTTGACCCAATTGCATTAAATTTTGCAATTGCTCAGGTGGATTTTGCAATTCAAGGCGAATACCTTGCTGCTTTAATTCTGCAAAAGAGTGAATTAACCAAGCTAAGCCGGCTGTGTCAACCCTTGACACCCCACTTAGGTCAAAATAGATGGTTTTATGCTTAGTTTGTAGCTGCTTGTTCAGAAGTTGTTCATCGCCAATTGAATTTCGAGAGAGCTCGCCGCTCGCTCGAAACTGTTGATCATCAATTTGGCTTATCGCCAATTTAGTCATTCGAGCTACTGCCTCTAAATTGAACTGGAAGCTTACTTTTTTGCTCTAAAAGGTCACTTACCTTATCAATACCTTGCTGACGCAAAATACCTTGTAGCTCACTTTGCTTAGCATCTAACAAGCTTATCCCTTCAGCAATCATGTCGTATGCACGCCACTGACCACTACGATCTTCACGAACTTTAAAATCAATGCGGATATCTGGCTTACCATCTTCGATAATCTTTGTTTTTACTACAACCACATCCTGACCTTTAAATGGTTGCGGTGCACCAAATTCAACGTGTTGGTTAGTATATTGGGTAAATACACCTGCATACGTAGCAACTAAATACTCTCTAAACACGCCAATAAAGCGCTGAATATCTTTAATTGCTTGTGCTTTTTCAGCATCATCTGTGATTGCGCGCACTTTAGATACTTCACTTCCTAATACACGCAGTGCTGCGTATTTATAATCAATATAGGGCATCAACTCTTCTTCAACGATAACGCGAAGATACTCTTGATCTTTAACAATCAATGGTTGATCTTTTTTGATTCGGTCAAATGTATGCTCTGATACCTTGCGCACCATTTTATTTGGATCGTCTAACTTTACTTCTGCAGCACTCACCGTTTGCATTAGGCTTAATGCGCTAAGCGTTATAATAGCTAAATACTTTTTCAACATAATAATTACTCACTACCTTGGTTGAATAAAAACTGCCCAATTAATTCTTCTAACACAATGGCAGACTTGGTATCAATAATTGAATCCCCATTCCCTAGCGCCTTACTTTCTACGCCAAATAAGTCATCAATTGCAGTATCTTGTTCATTGTTGGTTACTGTTTCACCTAAACAACGTTGTTCAGCTGAGCTGGAGGCAATAACAGGATTTATACCTAAGTATTGCTCGCCTAAAATACCCGATGTAAGTATGGATATTGAGCTTGTATCTGAAAAACGACATAAGTATTGCGCATCAATAGTCATATCAACCACAGGTAAAAACTCTTTTGGATGAACATAAATTGACTCAACGCGACCAATTACCACACCACCTACTTTGATGGGGGCTCGTGCTTTTAATGAGCCTATATTTTCAAACTTTGCATTGAGTGAATAGGTTTCGCCTGAGCCACTAATACCTGCATTCGCCACTTTAAGCGCTAACATAGCAAAAGCTAAAATGCCAAGCGCTACAAAAAAGCCAACTAAAATTTCTAATTTCCGTGAATTCATTATTTATACCCTAATTAGCTGGTAAACATTACCGCTGTCAAAATAAAGTCGAAACCTAAAACGGCCAATGACGAATGTACAACTGTCTCGGTAGTTGCCTTGCTGATCCCTTCCGACGTTGGAACACAGTCATAGCCTTTGTAAAGTGCAATCCAAGTAACCACTATTGCAAATACAAAGCTTTTGATTATGCCGTTTAGTACATCTGCCTGAAACGACACTTGCGATTGCATAATTGACCAAAAACTACCGGTATCTACACCTAACCAATCAACCCCGACTAAATGAGCCCCTATAATTGCAACGGCAGAGAATATAATTGCAAGTAAAGGCATGCTAATAAAACCAGCCCAAAAGCGAGGTGCAATAATACGTTTAAGTGGATCAATTGCCATCATCTCTAATGATGATAATTGTTCGGTGGCTTTCATTAGGCCTATTTCTGCGGTAAGTGCACTACCTGCACGCCCAGCAAATAATAGCGCAGTAACTACAGGGCCTAGCTCACGTAATAAACTCAGTGCTACAAGTGGCCCTAAGCTATCTTCAGCACCATACCCTACTAATACGGTGTAGCCTTGCAATGCGAGTACCATACCGATAAACAAGCCTGATACCATTATAATAAGCAGCGACTGCGAACCCACCATATAAAGCTGGCGAATAAGCAGCGGAGTGCCTTTTTTAAAATTAGGAACATGCGCGAGTGCGCTGAACAACATGTAAGCTGAGCGACCAAGGGCAGCAAAGCGACCCAGAGTTTTATGCCCTAACTTTTGAAACAAATCCAACATTAGGCTTTTTCTCCAAGCAACTCATCTGCATAGGCTTGCGCGGGGAAATGAAATGGCACAGGACCATCAGACAAACCTTTTAAAAATTGCTGAACTAGCTCAGATTCATGATTGCGCATTTCATCTGGCGTACCTGAGCCTATTACGCCCTGATCGGCAATAATAATAACGTGATCGGCAATACTCATTACTTCAGTTACATCATGGGTCACAATTAAAGACGATAAACCCAATACTTGATTGAGCGATTTAATTAACTTTACAAGCACGCCCATTGAGATAGGATCTTGGCCAGCAAACGGTTCGTCATACATGATGAGTTCTGGGTCGAGCGCTATTGCGCGAGCAAGAGCAGCACGTCTTGCCATTCCACCTGATAACTCTGAGGGCATTAAATCTTTAGCACCGCGTAAACCTACAGCCTGCAGCTTCATTAACACCACTAAACGAATAAGATCTTCACTTAGTTTTGTGTGCTCACGAATCGGAAAAGCAATATTGTCAAACACAGACATGTCGGTAAACAAGGCACCACTTTGAAATAGCATGCTCATTTTTGTACGCGCTTCATATAATTCTGAACGCGTCATGGAAGGAATACTGCCACCCTCAAATAAAATATCACCCGAATCAGGTTTTAATTGGCCACCAATTAAACGCAACATCGTGGTTTTACCGATACCGCTTGGCCCCATAATCGCAGTGATTTTGCCTTTAGGCACACTAAAGCTCATATTTTTATATATGACCCTATCGCCCCTGGAAAAGCTAACATCCTTGACTTCTACTATTGATTGCGACAAGTCGCTCTCCATAAAAATGTTCACTAGTGCCCCTATTTTAAATCTTTTTGATCCAATATGGAAAAAACAATTCGTAAGATTTTGTAATGTACGTTTAAAACACACATTACGACTCACTCATCTTCACTTAACCAACACTTAAACTGGGGTCTGTTACCTATTAAGGTTAAATTTTCAGCAACCTATTTAGAATTTTGGCAAGTCAGTACCAGGTGGTGTAGTTATTCCCCATACATCAGCAAAACTTTAATACTGAAAGCCTAACAGCCCCGACTAATTAATTTAGTAAAATGAATTAGTCTACGTAGTTGACCTTACTCTTTTATTTATACTTTCATCGTGGCATTTGTTACTATTCGCGCCATTCCTATTTTGAATAACTGGCTTAATACAATGGTTACCTCGTTTGTTATTTTGATTCTTGGTTTTGCAGCCCTAGTTTGGAGTGCTGACAGGTTTGTTTATGGTGCGGCCGCACTGGCTAAAAACTTTGGCGTACCAACCTTAATTGTTGGTTTGACTGTTGTTGCCATGGGCTCATCAGCACCTGAAATGATGGTATCAGCCTCTGCTGCATTAGCTGGAAAAACAGACACAGCGGTAGGCAACGCAATTGGCTCAAATATCACAAATATTTTACTGGTATTAGGTATTACCGCTTTATTTAGGCCTCTTAGCGTTTCTTCAAGTACATTAAAACGTGAAATCCCATTAGTGCTTATCGTATCTCTAGCTACTTGGTATATTTTTTCAGATAACTACTTTTCGCTTGCTGAAGGCGTTGCCTTATTAATTGGTTTTGTCGTCTTTATTGGTGGGCTGATTATTGTTTCGCTACGTGCTAAAAATCAAACAGACCCATTTGTATCAGAAGCATGTGATGAAGTACCCAATGACGTACCAACAAAAAAAGCAGTCATTTGGTTAGTTATTGGTATGGTATTACTCCCTGTCAGTGCACATTTTTTAATAGATTCAGCGGTCGATATTGCAAAATATTTTGGCCTAAGCGATTTAGTCATTGGCTTAACAATTATTGCAATAGGTACTAGCTTGCCCGAGCTTGCAGCTTCAATAGCAGGGGTTCTTAAAAATGAAGATGACTTAGCACTGGGTAATATTGTTGGCTCTAATATTTTTAATATTCTTGCCGTGCTGCCTTTCGCAGGCATTATTAACCCTTCTGTTATTGACCCGTCTGTTGCTAACCGCGACATACTTATTATGATTGGTGCCACGGTTGCGCTTATTATCATGTCATTGAACTTTAGAGGTGCTCAGCGCATCAATAGAGTAGAGGGCGGCTTATTATTAATCGCTTTTTTAGGCTACCAAGGGTATATTTTCAGTCAAGTAGGGTAAGTAATGGCAACGCTAAATTTTATTAAACAAGGCCTACGTGTATTAGACATAGAGCGCCAAGCATTGAGTGATATTGCACAATATGTGGATGAAAATTTTCATCAAGCATGTCAGTTAATATACGACTGCCAAGGCCGAACTATTGTTATAGGCATGGGAAAATCGGGTCATATTGGCAATAAAATAGCGGCGACATTAGCAAGTACTGGCAGCCCTGCATTTTTTGTACACCCAGGTGAGGCAAGCCATGGCGACTTAGGTATGATCACTAAAAATGATGTGGTTATGCTAATTTCTAATTCTGGTGAAACAAGCGAAGTCCTCAATATAATTCCCGTTTTGAAACGCCTCGGCGCAAAAATGATAGCCATGACAGGCAACGCTAGCTCAACAATGGCAACGCTTGCAAACGTACATATTTGCATAAAAGTACAAAAAGAAGCCTGTTCGTTAGGCTTAGCCCCTACAGCAAGCACAACAGCAACACTTGCAATGGGCGATGCCATGGCGGTTGCACTATTAGAAGCCCGCGGTTTTACAGCTGATGACTTTGCGCTATCTCACCCCGGCGGCAGTTTAGGTAAACGTTTACTGCTGACCCTAAAAGATGTCATGCATAGCGGTAAAAACACACCTATTATTAACGTTACGCAAACTATAAAAGATGCACTGATAGAAATGTCGGCAAAAGGCTTAGGCATGACAGCCATAGTTGATTCTCAGCAACAACTTGTAGGGCTCTTTACCGACGGTGATTTACGTCGTATTTTAGAACAACGAATTGATATACATACAACACAAATAGATGTTGTAATGACCAAGTCCTGCACAACGGCAACGCAAGATATTTTGGCCGCTGAAGCACTTAATATTATGGAGCAAAAGCGTATTAATGGTTTAATCATCGTTAATGAGCAAAACCACCCTATTGGTGCATTAAATATGCAAGACTTACTAAAAGCAGGAGTATTATAAATGCAATTTGAAGAGCTCTATCAACCATTGAGTGAAGACGCAAAAGCACGTGCAAAAAAAGTAAAGCTACTTATTTGTGATATTGATGGTGTGTTTTCTGATGGTCGCATTTATTTGGGTAACCAAGGCGAAGAGCTCAAAGCATTTAATACAAAAGATGGCTTTGGCATTAAAGCGCTAATTAATAGTGGCTTTGAAGTTGCGGTAATTACAGGACGCCACTCAAAAATAGTACAACAGCGTATGACAAGCTTAACAGTACAACATATATACCAAGGCCAAGAAAATAAATTACTCGCTTACGAAGAACTAAAAACAAAGCTCAATTTAAATGATGAGCAAATTGCCTACATTGGCGATGATGGCCCAGACATGCCAGTGATGGAGTTAGTAGGGTTTGCTGTTGCAGTAAATGACGCACATCCGCTAATAAAACGTTTAGCACATTATACAACACAAATGCCAGGTGGCTTTGGTGCAGTGAGAGAACTAACCGACCTGCTAATGCTTGAAAATAACAAACCTTTGACCACAAAAGGGACTAGTTCATGAATGCAGCGCGCATAATATTAAGCGTTTTATTCATCAGCTGTATGGTTTGGCTTTGGTACCCTTATTTCACACAAGTAAATTTACCACAACAAACCGAAGCAGACATAATTGCAAAGCCCGATTACACAGCCATAGAGCTAAAACAAACAGCGTATGACGAAAATGGGAAAATCAGCCATAAAGTAACGGCAGCGCGAATGGAGCTATATCAAGAATTAGGGTTTACCTTTTTTGATAAACCTATTTTTACGCTATACAACGACAAACAAACATGGCGAATTAACGCTAATGAAGCAACATTATACGAAGGCAGACAACTAATATTAGAAGGTAACGTTGTTGCTAGTAATTTAACTGATAACGCAATGATAGATAAAATTAATGCTGATAACATTCAGGTAGATATAAAATTACTAACGATGCAATCAGAGCAGCCTGTCATTGTTACAGGGCCCAATTTAAAAATCACCGGTAAAGGCTTAGAAGCCGATTTAAAAACCGAAGTGATAAAATTAATTAACCATACGCGAACTATTTATTATGACCAATAAACTATCAACACTCTTTATTATTCCAACATTTTTACTTGCATTAGGTACTAATGCCGCTGAACCAACAGCGCCAATTTCTGCAAATCAAATTTCGATTAGTGCGGATAAACAAGAGGGTCAACTAAAAGAAAACGTAGGTATCTTCGAAAAAAATGTTGAAATTATTCATGGCGACAGAAAAATTACCGCAGACCGCCTTGAGGTTCACAAGCGCGATGAGCTAGGCGACAACAAGCAATTGTTAATTGCCACAGGTACGCCTGCATATTTTGAAGAAAAACAAGCCGACGGCACAATAATGAGCGCCAGCGCTAATGAAGTTAGATACGATGTTTCAACGCGTTTTTTAACATTAATTGGAGATGCAGAGATATCTCAAGCTGGGCAAAAAATGAATGCTAAAAGCATTACCTACGATATAGAACAGCAGCTTATTAGCGCCGAAAAAGATGAAAGCTCAACTGACCGTGTACACACTATCTTAGTGCCTGTGGAGCCTAAAAAAAATGACAAAGGCCAACCATGAGTACATTAAAAGCAGAGCTACTAGCCAAAAGCTACAAAGGCCGTGAAGTTGTAAAAAATGTGGGCTTAGAAGTTCAAGCTGGCAGTATTGTAGGCTTGCTTGGGCCAAACGGCGCAGGTAAAACAACAACCTTTTACATGATTGTAGGCTTAGTCCCTAGCGACAAAGGCAAAATATCTATCGATGATAACGATATTACGCTTTTACCTATGCACAGTCGTGCTAGATTAGGCATTGGCTACTTACCACAAGAGTCGTCTATATTCAGAAAATTAACAGTGTATCAAAACTTAATGGCTATTTTAGAAACTCGAAAGGAGCTCACTAAGCAAGCCAGAGAAGATACATTAAATAATCTATTGGATGAATTTAGCATTCAACACATTCGCGACAGCAAAGGTATGGCATTATCGGGCGGAGAACGTCGCCGAGTAGAGATTGCTCGTGCTTTAGCTGCAGATCCAAAGTTTATTTTGTTAGACGAACCATTTGCCGGTGTTGACCCTATCTCAGTATTAGATATTAAAAAAATTATTGAACACCTGAAAAACCGTGGGATTGGCGTATTAATAACAGACCACAATGTAAGAGAAACCCTTGATGTTTGCGAAAAAGCCTACATTGTTTCTCATGGGGAACTGATTGCTTCTGGTACCCCTGAACACGTATTAAATGATAAAACTGTACGCGATGTATATTTAGGCGAGCAATTTAGGCTGTAACATTTACGCCTTATTTATAAGCATCTGCTAGTATTAATTATAACAACTTAAAAGGATTGTTAGAGATACATGAGGCAATCACTACAGCTGCGCATGGGCCAGCAACTTACAATGACACCTCAGTTGCAACAAGCTATTCGCTTGCTGCAATTAAGTACATTGGATCTTCAGCAAGAAATACAAGAAGCGCTCGACAGCAACCCATTACTTGAGGTTGAGGAGCAAGACTATGCCGATGATCTTGCGGGCAAAAATGAGCAAAAAGCAGATAACGATGAAGTTACAGTAACCGTATCTGCAGATGAAGCCCCTAGCGAGTATGAACAAGACAGTGGTGAAGCGCTTGCTAAAGATACCGTAAGTGACGACATGGCAATGGACGTTAGCTGGGATGAGTACATGAGTGCAGCCCCTGCATCATCTTCAGGCCCAATGCCTGAAGATGAGTCTATATATCAGGGCGCATCAACTGAAACGCTTCACGAGTACTTAATGTGGCAATTACAATTAACGCCATTTAGCCCTACAGATGAAGCCATTGCTATTGCTATTGTAGAAGCGGTGGATGATTCAGGCATACTGACACTCAGTTGCGAAGAGATTTTAGAGAGCTTTAATCAAGATAACGACGATGACGTTGAGGTTGAACTTGACGAAATAGAAGCGGTATTAAAGCGCATTCAGCTATTTGACCCAGTGGGTATTGCGGCACGTAGCTTACAAGAGTGCTTGTGTATTCAGTTAAATCAATTTGATAAAGGCACGCCTTA
Source organism: Pseudoalteromonas sp. 2CM32C (assembly GCF_023161925.1). Classification (NCBI taxonomy): domain Bacteria; kingdom Pseudomonadati; phylum Pseudomonadota; class Gammaproteobacteria; order Alteromonadales; family Pseudoalteromonadaceae; genus Pseudoalteromonas; species Pseudoalteromonas sp. 2CM32C. Next base: position 582,761 of record NZ_JALNTI010000001.1, read on the forward strand.
TATTGATGAAACAAAAATGATTTTAACCGAGCACATTGATTTGTTAGCTGCTCGTGACTACCGTACATTAATGAAAAAAACGAAGCTCAAAGAAGATGAGCTTAAAGAAGTAATGACACTTATTCATACGCTCAATCCTAAGCCTGCAGACACAATAGTACGAGAAGAGTCTGAGTATGTAATACCTGATGTGTCAGTTAAAAAAATTAAAGGTCGCTGGGTTGTAGAGTTAAACCCAGACAGCATGCCAAAAATTCGTGTAAACAGCCAATATGCAGCAATGTCACGTACAGTTAAATCAAGTGGCGACAGTCAATTTATTCGCTCACATTTACAAGAAGCTAAATGGTTTATAAAAAGCTTAGAAAGTAGAAATGATACACTTTTAAAAGTAACTAACTGTATTGTTAAACAACAACAGGGCTTTTTTGAACACGGGCCAGAAGCCATGAAACCGATGGTTTTAAATGATGTTGCCGAAATGGTAGAAATGCACGAATCAACAATTTCGCGCGTAACCACGCAAAAGTATATGCACACACCGCGTGGAATATTTGAGCTTAAATACTTTTTCTCAAGCCACGTAAGTACCGAAAATGGTGGAGAATGTTCATCTACTGCAATACGTGCACTTATTAAAAAATTAATCGCAGCAGAAAACTCAGCAAAACCATTGAGTGATAGCAAAATTGCGGATATATTGGCTGAGCAAGGAATTAAAGTAGCGAGACGTACAATCGCAAAATATCGCGAATCTCTGGCTATTCCACCGTCAAATCAGCGAAAGAGCCTGATTTAAGACGCTAAACAAAGAGGGTAATGCTTATGCAACTAAATTTAACTGGTCGTCATGTAGAACTAACTGATTCATTAAGAGACTATATAAATACCAAATTTGCGAAGCTAGAAAGGCACTCTGATCATATTAATAATGTTCATGTCATTCTTGATATAGAAAAACTAAATCAAAAAGCAGAAGCAACTATTCATGTAAGTGGTGCTGAATTATTCGCATCCACTGAACATCAAGATATGTATGCAGCTATTGATTCATTGATTGACAAGCTTGACCGTCAAGTAATTAAACACAAAGAGAAGCTTGCTCGACACTAATATGATGAAATTAAGTTCACTTATATGCCAGGACTGCAGTAAAGCTGCGGTCCTTTTTAATAGTAAAAAAAGAATTTTAGAGTTTATTAGCGAGCTGGCTCACGATAAATTACCGTATTTATCTCAACAGGATATTTTGGGCGCTTTATTAACCCGCGAAAAACTAGGCAGCACAGGGATAGGAAGAGGTATTGCTATTCCACATGGCCGAATGAGCGGCGCACAAGAACCTTTAGCATTGGTGTTAGTAAGTGAAACACCGATTAATTTTGATGCTATAGACAACCGCCCTGTTGATATTTTTGTTGCACTCATCGTACCTGAAGGCGATAACCAACAGCATTTAAAGACGCTAGCAACGATAGCTGATAAACTAAAAAATAAAGAATTTTGTAAGCAGCTCCGCTGTGCTAAATCGGATGCTGAGTTGTATCAAATTATTGTTGACCAATCGTAACAAATTTAAAGGGTGATTAATGGAGTTGATTATCATAAGTGGCCGTTCTGGTTCTGGTAAGTCGGTTGCTTTGCGCGTTGTTGAAGATCTAGGTTATTATTGCGTAGATAACATTCCAGTAAATTTATTACCTTCTTTAATTAGAAGCGTTTCTGATAACTACGATAAAATTGCCGTTAGTATAGATGTGCGAAATTTACCAAAAGAGCAAGATGAATTTAATCACATCATCGAATACTTACCGGGTTTTACAAAACCAACGCTGTTCTACTTAGACAGTGAAGATCAAACCCTTATTAAGCGCTTTTCTGAAACCAGACGCTTACACCCTTTATCAATAGATTCACTTCCGCTTGATTTAGCCATAAAAAAAGAAAAAGAACTTCTCGATGTTCTAATTACGCGCGCCGATTACATGATCGATACTAGTGAGCTAAGCGTTCATCAACTTGCTGAATCAATTCGCGAAAAAATACTAGGTAAAAAAGACAAGCAGCTGATTGTTACATTTGAATCTTTTGGTTTTAAACATGGCATTCCTAAAGAGGCAGATTACGTATTTGATGCACGTTTTTTACCTAACCCGCACTGGGAGCCTGAACTAAAACCACTCAATGGCCTAGACCAACCAGTAAAAGATTATTTGGCTAGCCACAGCATAGTTCAAAAATTTACATGGCAAATACAAACCTTTGTACAAACATGGCTACCACACCTAGAGCGAAATAACAGAAGCTATTTAACTATTGCGATTGGCTGTACTGGCGGGCAACATCGCTCTGTATATTTAGCGCAAACAATTGGCGAAAGCTTTGCAGTTACGCATCCCAATGTAAAAATACGTCACAGAGAACAAGAAAAGTAATTTTACAAAACTAATAACCTGTTCAGCTTTGATAGAGTAATGTATGCGTATAGAAGACACTTTTTTAATACAAAATAAATTAGGACTGCATGCCAGAGCCGCGACTGTATTAGCCCAACTCGCTGTAAAATTTGATGCTTCAATCACCTTGTTTCAAGATGATAAAGAAGCTGCTGGTGACAGTGTATTAGCACTGATGCTACTTGAAAGTAGCCAAGGTAAAGAAGTTAAAGTGGTATGTGAAGGGCCTGATGCAGAGCAAGCTTTAAATGCCATTGGAGAACTTATTTCGCAACGATTTAACGAACAAGAGTAACGTTAATTTTTAACATTTAAATAAAATAACTATAATCAAAATAACTGGCTGCTAGGTCGTACTCCCCCACCCATTAGGTAACAGTTACAGTATAAATAAAGGACGCCAATGCCCGAAGCTTTTGAACAAGACTACCCACTACAACAACTAAAACAAGTGACCAAGTCACTTAATAGTGGTCAGTTTGTTCAAGTTAGGCGCATGCTCGCAAAAACAGCGCCATGTGATACTGCGTTATTATTAGAATCATCTCCACACAAAATTCGTCGCTTGCTATGGCAGTTAGTTGATCCTGATGTTCAAGGTGATGTACTCGAAGAATTATCAGAAGACGTGCGCCTGGGTATTATTGCCCAAATGGAGCCTGAGCACATTGCTGCTGCCACTGAAGACATGGGTCACGATGACCTAGGTGAAGTATTACGTAGTTTGCCTGACACCGTTTACCAAGACGTTGTTAGCGCCATGGACACCCAAGATAGAGAGCGCGCAACACAAGCGCTATCTTATCAAGAGCGTTCTGCTGGTGCACTCATGAACACCGATACGGTAACTATTCGCCCAGATGTGACCATTGATGTAGTACTACGTTATATTCGACTTCGCGGAGAGTTACCTGAAGGCACTGATGACCTGTATGTGGTTGATAAGCATAACTGCTTTATTGGTGCTTTATCGCTGAGTACATTGCTAACTAATCCACCAGAAAAAATTGTTCGCGATTTAATGGATGAAGAATGTGAGTCAATTCCAATTTCAATGGATGAAAGTGAAGTCGCACAACTTTTTGAGCGCCATAATTGGATCTCGGCCCCAGTTGTTGATGACAACGATCAGCTACTTGGTCGTGTCACGATCGATGATATTGTTGACGTAATTCGTGAAGACGCCGAACATAGTTTACTGAGTTTGGCGGGCCTTGATGATGAAGAAGATACCTTTGCTCCTGTCTTAAAAAGCTCTAAAAAACGCTCAGTATGGTTAGGAGTTAACTTATTAACCGCGCTTGCGGCCGCCTTTGTAGCCAGTTTTTTTGAAAGCACACTCGATATTTTACCCATTTTAGCAGTGCTTAATGGCATCGTTCCTTCTATGGGCGGTGTTGCTGGCAGTCAATCACTTACACTTGTTATTCGTGGTATAGCTGTTGGTCATATAAATCAAACCAACCAACGCTTTTTAATGATGAAAGAACTCGCTATTGGAGCACTCAATGGCATTTTGTGGTCATTGTTGATCGCGGGTGTAATTGCACTTTGGCAGTGGGACTTTATGCTCGGCGGCGTACTCGCTTTTGCCATGTTTATGAACTTAGTTGTGGCAGGGGTCGCTGGTGCAAGTATTCCAATTTTACTTAAAAAAATGAATATAGACCCTGCACTTGCAGGCAGCGTAGTGCTAACAACAGTGACAGATATTGTGGGTATTTTTGCCTTTTTAGGCACCGCCACTTGGTTGTTAATATAAATTTAAAAGCTGTTATAAAAAAACGCGCAGTTAATTTATAGCTGCGCTTTTTATTGTCTCGGTAATAACTATCTGGCCTTGTGCCTATTTCCACCCACTTTAGGTTTTGTATTAGCCTTTTTAAACTGACTAAATCCCGTATGACGTGTAAGCGCTGGGCGAGCCCCTTTACGGCCTTTATTTACGGTTTTACCCGCTTTTTCATCGCGGCCTTCTTCTGGCACTAAACAGTTTGGCCCTTTGCCAATTAGGTTAGCTTTACCCATTTTGCGAAGTGCTTCACGTATCATTGGCCAGCCCGATGCATCATGGTAGCGCAAAATAGCTTTGTGTAATCTGCGCTGGCGTGCTCCTTTTGGCACTGGCACTACTTCACTATTATTCTTGATATTACGCAGTGAGTTCATCTCTGTATGGTAAATAGTGGTCGCATTGGCCATTGGAGATGGGTAAAAGTTTTGCACTTGATCCAACTTAAAGTCGTTAGACTTAAGCCATAAAGCCATGTTTACCATATCTTCGTCTTTAGTTCCTGGGTGCGCAGAAATAAAATACGGAATTAAATACTGCTTTTTACCCGCTTCTTTCGAGTACTTATCAAATAATTCTTTAAATTGATCGTAAGCGCCCATGCCCGGCTTCATCATTTTTGATAATGGACCGTCTTCAGTATGCTCTGGCGCTATTTTTAGATACCCGCCCACATGATGTGTCACTAGCTCTTTAACATAGCGAGGATCGCGTACAGCAAGGTCATAACGAACGCCCGAAGCGATAAGAACCTTTTTAATGCCTTTTACATCACGTGCTTTTTTGTATAAATCGATTGTTGGCGTGTGATCCGTATCCATGTGCTTACAAATATCAGGGTATACGCACGATAAGCGTCGGCAGGTACTTTCTGCTTTTTTACTTGTACAACGTAATTTATACATGTTGGCCGTTGGCCCACCTAGATCAGAAATAACGCCTGTAAAACCAGGCACTTTATCTCTGATCTGTTCAATTTCTTCAATAATGGACTCTTGCGAGCGGCTTTGAATAATACGCCCTTCGTGCTCTGTAATCGAACAGAATGAACACCCACCAAAGCAGCCACGCATAATATTCACCGACGTTTTTATCATGTCGTAAGCAGGTATTTTAGCGTCGCCATAACGTGGATGAGGAATTCGTTGATAAGGTAATCCAAATACCGCATCCATTTCATGTGTTTCTAAAGGATAAGCCGGTGGGTTAACCCAAATAGAGCGATCGCCATGACGCTGGAATAAAGCTCTTGCACAACCAGGGTTAGTTTCTTGGTGTAATATCCTTGAGGCATGTGCGTATAAAGGTTTGTTAACACTTACTTGCTCGTACGCTGGAAGTTTAACATACGTTTTCTCCCATGGCTTAGGACGCGCTGGCTGCACGGTAATAGGCTTTGCAGCTTCTGCTTTTAAATCAATACCAGCTTGTTTAAATTCAGACTTACTGCAGCCAACATCATCGGCTCCGTAAGGATTTGGAATGGGGTCTATTTTACCTATTTTATCAATAGCCGTTGAATCACTCCCCCGCCAGCCCGGCAAAGGTTCTTTACGAATAACAGCGGTACCACGAATGTCTTGAATCGTATCCATCGTTTCACCACCGGCAATGCGGTGGGCAACTTCTACTAATGGGCGCTCAGCATTTCCGTAAATCAATATATTGGCTTTTGAGTCAAACAAGATACTACGGCGCACTTTTTCTTGCCAATAATCATAATGAGCTATCCTACGAAGGCTGGCCTCAATACCGCCAATAACAATAGGAATACCTTTGTATGCTTCACGACACTTCTGAGAGTAAATCATCACCGCACGATCTGGGCGTTTACCACCTATATTGTCTGGTGTATAAGCATCATCGTGGCGCATACGCTTTTCAGCTGTGTAACGGTTAATCATTGAGTCCATGTTGCCAGCAGTTACACCAAAAAATAGGTTTGGCCTGCCAAGCTCCATAAATGCATCTTTTGTATCCCATTTTGGCTGAGCAATAATCCCCACTCTAAAGCCTTGCGCTTCGAGCACACGTCCTATCACTGCCATCCCAAAGCTTGGGTGGTCAACATACGCATCACCACTAATTATTATTATGTCGCAGCTATCCCAGCCAAGTGCATCCATTTCTTCGCGTGATGTAGGTAAAAATGGTGCAGTGCCGTAACACTCAGCCCAATACTTGGGGTAAGAGAATAAGGCGCGCTTAGCTTTGAGTGTGCTCATAAATGTGACCGTAGAATAACAAAAGGCGCAAATTATACATCATAGACTTGTTTATATATACAACATTACAACGTATGAAATACCTTTAACACTAAGCCTATAACTATCTATGTTTTTCGTTTACTAATGAACTCTAATAACTTGTTTTCAGGCATAGGTTTAGCATACATAAACCCTTGTACTTCATCGCATCCTAAGTCTTTTAAAAACTTAGCTTGTTCCTGCGTTTCAACACCCTCTGCTATTGTTTTTAAACCTAACTTTGCACCTAACGATATTACTAATCCAGCAACGGCACCGGTATCACCATTATTAAGATCTTTAATAAACGACCTATCAATCTTTAGCCTATCGATAGGAAGGCTTTGTATATAACTTAATGAAGAAAACCCTGTGCCAAAGTCATCAATAGCAACTTCAATACCCAACGCCTTAAGCTCCCTCAGAGTATTAATAACCGTGTCTAATTCATCCATTACTACGCTTTCAGTGACTTCAAGCTCAATGTTTTTTGGGTCCACACCGTATTTTAGTAAGGTATTTTTTACTGTTTGCGCATACCCTTTAACTTTAAATTGCGGAACCGACACGTTAACAGCAATACATATTTCAGTTCCTTCATTTTCTAATCGCTTTTGCTGTTGGCACGCTTGCTCTAACACCCACTGCCCTATATCAACGATGAGTCCAGCGTCTTCAGCTAAAGGTATGAACACTGCGGGTGAAATGTAGGTGCCATTTTCCAACGGCCAGCGTAAAAGAGCTTCGCAGCCAATTAATGACAAATCATCAAACGATAACTGCGGTTGGTACCATACTTCGAGCTTCCCTCTGGCAAAATCATGGCGCAGCTGTCTAATTAAACCTAATCGCCACTCCATTTTTTCTTGCATATCAATACTGTAATAAACACCTTCCTTGTGCTTTATTTTTTTAGCATGATTTAAAGCAATGTAAGCCACTTTTAATGTTTCTAAACCAGAGCCTTGAAAGTCTTGCTGTTGGCATAAGCCAATTCTAAAATCGATGGGTAACACATGTTCCGCAGCAGAAAACGACGGACTTAACTTTTCATTAAAATCAGTTAAAACAAATTCACTTTTTGGGATTAAAAAACCAAATACATCAGCACCTACACGAGAGAGTAATTGAGCTGTGGGGACAATTGCTCTCAAACGCTCAACAATAGCAATAAGTAGCTTATTACCTACATCTTGCCCTAAGCCATCATTTATATCTGAGAAGTTAATAACGTCTAACAAAACAAACACATATTTGTTTTCACTGGCGTTTTGAAAATCATCTATGCGCTCAATAAAATCAGTTCTATTTGAAATACCAGTGAGTAGGTCTTTATAAGCTGCATCTCTTAGCTTTACAAACAACCGTATATTATCGAGCGCAATACTAATATTAGTTAAAAATATTTCAGCAAACTGCAGTTGAATATCTGTCGGTGCTCCACCACTCTCAATATATAAAGCAGCTTTGCGGTGCTTACTTTTTAAAATAAAGGTGATGCTGTTATCTGTATATTGATGAGTGAGTTGTCCAAAACAGGCCTCAACCTGAGATAACGCAGTTTGGTTAACATTAACTAATTTTTCACCAAAATATTCTTCGTACTTTTCACACCCGCCCAGAACCTGAATAAAATTTTCACCATCAAGCTTGGTACAAATTAATCCGTTAGATTTACAACCTAAAATAACCCCCATAAATTCAAGTGCTTTATTGCACAATACTTTTATATCTGTTTGCCCCAAAATGTATTTAGAGGCAGATAAAATAGTATTCATCGCTTGCGCTTGATACTCAAGTAGGCATATCTGTTCGTAAGAACGAATAGCAGCAATAAGCGTTGTCACAAGTTTTGAGCGTGTCAGCTCTGTTTTAGTTTTGTAATCGTTTATATCGTATTCACGAATAACTTTTTCTTCGGGGATATTAGCGGCTTGGCCCGTACGTAAAATAATGCGAACGCGTTTGTTATTAAGAGTGTCTCTGACATGTTTAACCACCTGAAAGCCGGCATCGTCAGTTTCCATAATAACGTCTAAAAAAATAACAGATATATCATTGGGCTGAGTAAGTATATTTTTGGCCTCAGCGCCAGAATATGCGTGATGAAACCTAAGCCTAGCACCACCATACTCTAGTCCAGATAATGCGAGTTTTGTAACCGTATGAATTTCTTCGTCGTCGTCTACAATTAAAATATCCCAATAACGAGATGGCTCAACAACTATTTCGTCGTCTTGCTGTGGGTCTAAAAATAGAAAATCATTTTGTTCAGACGACATATTTACCCTTTTTCTGATACTGCTTAATGCTTAAATATTCTAACGTAATGTTTAAAAAGCTATAAATTTAGTTTTTGGCTTATGATCTAATTCATACTATAGTCGATTAACAAAAAGTTGTTATATATATAGTTAAAAAAACTACCAAAGGTATGGTTATTAAATTATTAAAAGTACTGTTCAAATACGTATTAGTTTTACTACTTATAGTAGTCGTAGTCGGATTACTGCTGCCTCAAGATTATCGTGTAAGTAAACACATAGAAATTAATGCCAATACCAGTACAATAAAAACACTTGTTGCCGACTTTAACCAATGGCACACATGGTCACCTTGGCAGCAAGTAGACCCCACCATTGAGTTTATTGTTAATGAACCTGGTGCTGGTGTAGGCGCTCATCAATCATGGATAGGAAAATGGGGATATGGTGAAATGACTATAACCTCCCTAAGTGATGATGAAATGTCGTTCAACATATTGCTAAATAATGAACACATTATTGAAGGCACACTTACATTTTCACCGCAGGCAAATGCCAATATCGTGACCTGTTATATTGAGGGACAATCAACGACTCTTCTCATTTCAGGCTATATGGCACTCGTATATGAGTATATTTTAAATAACACTCTAGAGCTTGGGTTAAATAATTTAAAAACCGTAGCACAATTAAGCGATATACAAAGCGTAGCAAATAGCCATGACAGTAAAAACAGCACAAGCACGGATTAATCTAGCTAATATAATAGAATCGTTACTTGGCTACCCTGTGACTAAGGTGCCCAACAACGACACTTCGCCATCATCAGAACAAAGTTACAATACAAAAGGGCAAGTAAAACCGCAGTACCATATAAATAGCGAACACCCTTTGCTGACTCGCGCAAAGCAAAGACAAGATTTACTGGCTATTAAGCGCCAACAAAATATAGAAGCTATATTAACCAAAGCAATGGAGTTTTGCCCCGATGTAGCTAGCAATAAACACCCTGATGCAGATTGGGTTGAACACTTTATTGCTTTATGTGAGGACACCTCAAATAGCTCTATGCAAGCATTGTGGGCAAAAATTTTAACCGGTGAAACATTAAGCCCGGGGACTTTTTCAATTAAAAGCTTACAAACACTAAAACACATGACTCAGCGCGAAGCCGACTCTTTGCAAAAATGCGTGTCTTTGTCAGGTTATAATGAAAAAGACGATAGCCACTTTATTTTACTTGGCTTTTATAAAAAACCGTCTTTATTTGACCTACTTCGTAAGGGAAATAAAGTGTCATTAAATTTAGGTAAAACAGGAATAGGCTTTCCTGATATTTTAACTTTAATGGATTTGAATTTGCTTTACAGAAAAGAAATCGAATCTGCGGTGCTTAAAGCTGGCCAAGAACTCACGTTGTCGTTTTTATCTCAAAAGGTGACGCTTAAAGCAAAAAATAGTGATTTGGTTTTAAGCTATTACAAATTCACACAAACCGGCGATGAACTATCTAAACTCATACGATTTCCTGTAAATAAAGTATATAAGCAGCTGGTAAACACGGCACTAGAGGGAGAGTTTGATTTAGCGTGGCATACTACAAAATAGGACGCCACGCTTTGTTCAATTAGAAGGCACTAATTAAAAATGAACCTGAATACCTGCAAACGGACCCGATGCGTCAATATCAGTAGTAATATCATCAATATCGTCAAGCTCTAATACCATTGATCGGTAACCTGCTTTAACAGCAATATCTACAGCTAAGTTATCTACAAGTTCCCAAGCAACACCTACTTGATAATCTTGCACTTTACTATCGTCAATTGCCAAAAGGCTGCCTTCAAAAAACACACTTAAACCTGTAAGTGGTAAGCCTGCTTCTGCACGCGCGTATGCAAGTGGCACAAAACCAGAAAACTCAACCGTTTCAGTAAAATTTGCGCCGCCATCTTGCGTTGTACCATTAACAATGATGTCACCGTCAAACTGCTTTGCGTTTAGACCTAAATCAATAGAAATCAGGTCATTATCAAATATTTCGTAATACAAAATGTAATCTACATGCGTTAAATCGCTTACAGAATTAACGGTTGTACCCACTACATAGTCTGAACCATTAAAGCTAAACGTATCATTTAGTACAGTAGAGCCATTTAGCTCAAGTTCTGTATACTTTAATTTAAGATTAGGTACTAATGGCACCGGGTGCTCAAGCGCGGCGTAATAGCTTATGTATGTTTCATCTTCAAAGTTAAAATCTTGAGGTGCATTTGCTTTGTAAGAAAGCTGACCTTCATTATCCGACTGCCAACCATCAACACCTACATATAAACCTAATAGGGTATCAGCCTGAGCTGCAGGTGCTAAACATGCCATAGATAAGGCAGCTGCTAAACAATACTTTTTCATTTTTTATCCTTGCGCTAATAGTTCGCTAAGTTCGATTAAAGCCGCGTTGGCTCTAGAAATATAATTTGCCATAACAAGAGAATGATTAGCAACATAGCCAAAACCATTTCCGTTTAAAATTAGTGGGCTCCATACAGTTTCTTGCGTGGCTTCAAGTTCACGAATGATTTGCTGTAAGCTAACGCGTGCGTTTTTCTTTTCAAGTACATCGTTAAAGTCATACTCTACAGCTTGTAAAAAATGCAGTAACGCCCACGTTGCACCACGAGATTCATAAAACACATCATCTATATCAAGCCATGGTGTTCTTACTTGCTGCTGCAATGGAGCAAGCGTTGCTTGCTTATTTGAAGAATTACCAGCTAAGTCAGTATTAACTTTATCTTGCCCAACACTTGCACTTAAACGCTGACTTAGACTGCCTAAACGTTTTTCAGCTTCTTTTAACCAACTACGTAAGTTATCAGCGCGGGCATAAAACTGACTATCGCGCTCATGCTGATGAGCCATTTGCGTACGGTAAACAATTAAGTAATCAATCCCTTTTTGGTACTCGCCCTCAGCACTTGGCCACGCCCAAGCTTCAGAACTTATATTAAATTGAGGTTGTGCTTTTTTAAGCGCTTCGTGTTCAGTTGATTGCGATTGAGAGCGGCTAAAATCTTTTCTCATAGAAAGTGATAAATCACGAACCATTTCAAGTGCGCCATATTCCCAAGCAGGCATATCATCCATAATAATGCTAGGTGGTATAACGTCGTTTGATAAATATCCGCCTGACTTATCAAGTAGCGTATTTGCAACAGTGATAAGTGTTGATGTAGTAATGTAACCCGTCACCATCGTTTCATTTCGAAGTTGTGCTTGCTCTTTTGCACTTTCAACCACATCAAAACGTGAAGGCTCAGTACTCCAGTAAACGGCAATGGCGTAAAATATAATAAGCAGTATAACTATAATGCCTGCTATTTTTCCTTTGTGTTGCGACATGTAAACTCCTAATGATGAGAATGTTGTGCTGACGACTTAGCTTTATTTATTTGCGACTCTAGCGTAACCACCTCAATATTTGTAAATAAGCGATTACCATCACTAAAATATAGCGTTAGTTTGCGTTCTTGCCCTGCTTTTAAAGGCTCTTGTGGCTCAAATACCATTAAATGATAGCCTCCAGGCTGAAAATCGACACTTTCATGCGCTTTCACAATGACCGATTCGACCTTTTGCATTTTCATCATACCATCAACATGTGCATGCTCATGTATTTCAACACGTGCTAGTCCGTCAATACTGGCCTTTGTTAATATTGCATTTGTACCACTATGATTGGAAATAGTTAAGTAGGCGGCACTTGCCTTACCGCCAGGTAAGAACTCTCTAACTTGCGCGTTACTTACTTCAAGTTGTGCGGTATCGGCTGAATGGTTATGGCCAGAGTGCGCAGCCAAAGATGACGAAAAAAAACTAAAAGCCAATGCAGACACAAAAGATAAACACAATTTTGTCATCATTTTAATCCTTGTAAAAACGTAATATCACACGTTAAATTTAACATAGTTAACGGGGAATAGTGAGTTAAATTAAGGATTAAGAAACCACTTTTTTGTTATCAGCCACTAACCAGCACAATACGGCAATAAATAATAATGGCCATGCAATCATCACTGAGCCAAATAGCAAAGCCAAAACAGTACCAATAACAGCCACTGCTGCTGCACCAATCAAACCTAAAGTCACTAACGCAGCAATTGCGGCAACGGCTACAATGGCTATAAGTACACTCACTAATTCAACACCAACCCAGCTCATATCTGCAATCCACAATGGAAACTGCCACGTGTCAAAGTTTAAAAATGAGAATGAGTTAGTAAAAAACACCAAATAAATGAGTATACAAACAGCTATAGCTTTCATTTTAAAATTCCTTAATATGCTTTTCTTCTAAACAGCAATGCGCAATAAAATAACTAAGCGCAACTACAAACGGAAAACTTAAAAACAGTAAAATAGTAACCAAACGTGTTGCCCACACCGGAAAATCTAATCGGTAAGCTAAGCCACTACATACGCCAGATATCTTTTTATTTAGCGTGTCTTTAAACCAACCACGCTGATGATTAAATCGACTCATAATTCCCCCTAGGCGCTTTGTTTAGAACTAACATTTAAGCGTGCTTTTAAACTAGCCAGCTCTGTTTCAATTTTTTCGTTTTTAACAAGTGACTCGATTTGAGTTGCCGTCGAATTAGCCTTATCAGTTAACTCATACGCCTCGACTTGTGCTTCAATACCCTCAACACGTTGCTCTATTTGCTCAAAACGAGAGAGTGCATGAGCTACTTTATCGCTATTTAACTGAGTATTTATATGCGACCTGGCAACGGCTACATCATGGCGCTGCGCTAGTTGAGCTTGCTTTGTTTTTGCCTCTGCTATTTTTTGTTGAAGGCGTTCACAGTCAGATCTAATTTTTAATAAAGACTCTTGTAAAGTCTCACGTTGAGCTTGCTTCTTTTCAATGCTTTCGCTTACAGCTTGTTTAGAAATGAGTGCTGACTTTGCAAGATCATCACGTCCTTTTTCAATTGCTAACTCAGCTTTAGATTGCCATGTCGCAAGCTCTGCTTTTTTAGTATCAAGGTGGCGGTTAATTGCTTTTTCTTCACATAAAAGCGCAGCGGCTGTGCTTCGGCATTCGTTTAATGCATCCTGCATATCGTTAAGCATTAAGTTAACCAGCTTTTGAGGATCTTCTGCTTTATCAAGCATTGCCACTATATTTGATTGAATAACATCGTTTACGCGATTAACTATTCCCATTGTATTCTCCTGTTGATTTTTAATTAATTACAACAAGTAGATTCCAAGAGTTATGCCAAGTCACTTTATATTAATAAAAGAAGCTTATTATCAAAGAGTTGAAATGAAAAAGATAAGATTAAAATGACCACACACTGAATAGTGCTAAGTATAATTGGCCAATAAATTATGTTTTTGACTAATTTTTAGGATCAAAAAAGCCACTGTATAAGTGGCTTTATATATTACGTTTGAAAAAATTACTCGGGAACAAAGCTAAGTGCTTTATCCATTACAGATAAATCAGCCTGCTTGCCATGGCCGTTCTCTGAAAGGTGACGTCTAAAGCCACGCGCACCAGGTTGCCCCTGAAAAATACCCAGCATATGACGTGCAACATGCCAAAAATTAGCGCCTAATCGCATTTCTTCTTCAATATAATCATACATTGAGCGTACAACATCATGACGGGTTTGCGTGTTAGCTGTATCGCCGTAAATTTTTTCATCAACCTCGTTAAGCATAAACGGATTACTGTAGGCCTCGCGCCCAACCATAACCCCGTCAATGTATTGAAGATGCTCAAGGCTTTGCTCAATCGTTTTCACGCCGCCATTAATACTTAAATCGAGTTGCGGATAATCTTTCTTAAGTTGATATACACGCGGGTAATCAAGTGGCGGGACTTCACGGTTTTCTTTAGGGCTGAGACCATTTAGCCATGCTTTGCGCGCATGGATAATAAAGTCATCACAGCCTACTTTATGACTTGCTTCAATTAACGCACATAAAAACTCATACGAATCTTGCTCGTCTATGCCAATGCGCGTTTTGACAGTCACCGGAATACTAACTTCATTTTTCATTGCCGCAACGCACTGAGCAACCAATTCGGGTTCGGCCATTAAACACGCACCAAAGCGACCATTTTGAACCCGATCTGACGGGCAACCTACGTTTAAATTAATTTCATCATAACCACGCTCACCGGCAAGCTTTGCACATTTTGCCAATGCCTCAGGATCAGAACCACCCAATTGCAATGCAACAGGTCCCTCATGCTGGTTAAAATGCAAGTAGTCGCCTCGGCCAAACAAAATAGCGCCCGTGGTGATCATTTCTGTGTATAGCACGGTGTGCTTTGTCATTTTACGATGAAAAGTACGACAATGACGGTCAGTCCAATCAAGCATTGGCGCGACAGAAAAGCGTCTGTTTAAAGTTGGTTTATCCAAAATATATTCATCCAAATGTAAAACCCTAGTGGGTATAAAAGCAAGGCGTTTAAAGGAGGCGCATTTTACACAAAACCCCGACTAGCAGCAATATTAGCTATATACCTGCAAACCAAAGTAATGCGCTATACCATTTAAAATATTAGTTACTGCAACAGAGCTTAAAATAAGTCCCATTATTCTACTTATAATACTCGCGCCACTATCGCCAATAACTTTATGCACATGTGTTGCAAGTAAAAGTAATATGAGTACCAAAGCTAAAACAGCAAGCATCATCGAGGACGTCATGAGTTGCTCAATCCAAGTAAACTCTTCATTACGCGTCATAAGCACAGCACCTAACATAGCGCCTGGGCTCGCGATTGAAGGAATAGCCAATGGAAAGATGGCTGTTTCAGTGCTGTCACGTACGCTTTTTATTTCAGTTTCGGGTTTGCTTTCACCAAAAATCATCGACAGTGCAAAAAGCAGCAGCACTATGCCGCCCGCAATCTGAAAAGCCGACAATGGAATTTCAATCGCATTTAATAGAAGCTCACCAGCTACAACAAAAAATAGCAGCACAACAGCCGATACCCCAACGGCCTTAAAGATGACTTTGCGCTTAAATTTATCATCTTCTCCTCGGGTTACTGCGATAAATACAGGTACAGTTCCTATTGGGTCTATCACCGCAAAAAAGAAGATAAAAATGGCTAATAATTCGTTCATTTCGGGGTTTCCTAAATAAAAAGCGCCTAATAAAAACACTGCAACTACAACACAGTATGTTAGTATATCATGGTAGCGTAAGGATAAGAGAATGATGAATATAGAATCACTAGTTAGTAAAGCTAAGCAAGTATGTGACAACCGTGGCGCTCGTTTTACGCCTATCCGTGAAAAAGTATTTCGCTTATTAGCCAGTGCACAAGGTGGTGTAGGTGCCTATGATCTACTAGAACAACTCAAAATTACTGAGTCTGGTGCCAAGCCAGCCACTATTTATCGTGCATTAGACTTTTTAGCCGAACTAGGATTTATTCATAAAATTGAAAGCACCAACGCATTTATGTTGTGTCATCATTTTGATCATATTCATCCTGTACAATTGCTAATTTGCGATAACTGCGGATACGTTAAAGAACTTCACTCTACCGTTATCTCTCATGAGCTAAACAACTTAGCGGCAGAAAGTGGGTTTGTAGTATCAGGGCAAACAATTGAAGCTCATGGTAAATGTGAGTCTTGCAGAGCTTTATAAAAACAAAATAATTCTTTATGGCTATACTAGTAAGTTGTAGCCATTCAATAGCACAAATTTAAGAGTATTCAGTATGAATGTAGAGTTTATCAATCCTTTTTTATCATCATTAATCAACGTGTTAAGCACCATGGCACAAACACAGTTGAAACCTGGTAAACCGCGCATTAAAACTGATGAAGTCGCCTGTGGCGATGTATCTGGTTTAATTGGTATGGTTGGCCCGCAAACGCGTGGGTCGTTCTCAATTACTTTTGACGAAAGCCTAGCTCTTACAATTATGGAACGTATGCTTGGCGAGCGCCCAGATACTATTAATGAAGAAGTCACAGACATGGTGGGTGAAATCACTAATATGGTAACCGGTGGTGCAAAAAACCTGTTAGGCGAAAAAGGGTTTGATTTTGATATGGCTACACCTATTGTTGTTTCAGGTGCGGGCCATACAATAACACATAAAAGCCAGGGCAAAAAAATCATAATGCCATTTAGTAGCGACGCTGGCACAGCTAATATAGAAGTTAGTTTCGATACACTATGAGTTGGCAACAAAAAACAATTGCACTAAAACCTCGTTCTCGGGGTTTTCACTTAATTGATGATGACGTTTTAAACCAACTTCCCGAAATTGCCTACTACAAAGTAGGTTTACTGCATTTATTTATTCAACACACATCAGCAAGTCTAACGATTAACGAAAATGCCGATCCTACTGTGCGTATGGATATGGAAAGCCACTTTAATAAATTTGTACCTGAGCGACAGCCTTATTATCGTCATGATTATGAAGGCGACGACGATATGCCTGCCCACATAAAAACCAGCACACTTGGTTGTGAGTTAAGTATTCCAATTTCAAATGGATACTTAGCCCTAGGAACTTGGCAGGGTATTTATTTAGGCGAACACCGAGATGTTGGTGGCGCAAGGCGCATTATAGCAACTATTCAAGGTGAGCTGCTTTAACTGAAATTTCAAAACTTCTCAGTCAAAAAATATCCCCCCCCTCTTAATTCAACTATATGACCTCAGGATAAAATATCGCTTTATTAATGAAAAGCTGGCTCTGCGCAAAAAGTGATAACGTCAAATAATCAAAGCCTGAATGCTGCATATTACAAATAGGAAAAATTAGGTAATAAAGGTTTGAATTATGCTTTTTAATGTAGATATTTTGAAAGGATAAAAATATTGG